>DASUHA010000093.1:0-35337 GCA_036273735.1 Steroidobacteraceae bacterium
TCACCATCGCCAAGTTTCCCCTCGCCAAAGACCTGAGCGATTTCGTCTTTGATGAGACACCGATCAACTCTGCCGTCGTCCACGACCTCGCCGCTGGCGGCTTCATCGCCCAGCAGCGCAACATCGTACTGGTCGGCGGCACCGAGCACGCTTCATGATGCACACCTTCCTACGTCATTGAAGTTCAAGCAGAAGTTGATTCAGATTTCCTGTGCGCGGCCGGCCTTGCGTCGGATCGACCATCAGCTTCTCCACCTCGGTGCGTTGTATGATCCATGGCGCTGAACGGCACGCTTGTTTCGCCGGCAGCTGTTGTTGCGCGATCAGCCGCCGGATCGTCTCGGTGCTGACGCCAAGCATCGTGGACGCTTCGTCCATCGTCAACTCCCCTCGAGCCTGTCGCTCGCCCTCGACATATACCCCGATCGCGTGGGTGTCTCGGAAGGAGCGCACTCTAACCTCGGTCCACGTGTGCCCGCGACCGGTGCGTATGCCAAGACGATTGAGGATAGAGACGATGCCCGGATCAGGCTGCACCCGCGCGAGCTGGCGAACCAACTCCACGATGTCAGCAGGGGCGGCGTAGCGGTGATGGCCTGTTTTGTTCTTCTGGAACACCAGCTCCGTGTGATCACCGCCATGCCAGTGCACGAGCATGGTGATCTTCTCGCCATCCTTTCTGGCCACGATTTCCTTCAGCACTGTGCGCACGATGCGCTTTTTCAGCGCCATTGGGCTCTTGGGATCATGCCAGAGGGCCGGCAGATCCTCTCCAAGTTGCAGCAAGGTACCCCGCATGTCGTCGGTCAGGGATGCGGGTCGGATCGCCTTTAGTGCTTCAAGCTCCGTCTCGATCTCCCGATGCCGCTTCAGCTCCTCGTTCCACCTTCTCTCAAGCTCGGCCGCGACGAGGCGGTTCTCAGGGTCCACCGCGTCGTACTGGCGGCGTGCTCGAGAGATTTCGAAGCGTGCCTGTTCGAGGGCGAGTTGCTTCTGCGCGATCCGATCATCGTCGTGTTGCCCGCGACGGTCGATGGCGGCGAGCGCCGCGTCGATCCCCAAGGGTCCTAGGCGCCGGAGGAGTTCCTCTTCGACCAATCGATCGGCTTTGAGACCGCCGAAGGAGATGCAGCGGTCCGTTCCATGGTTGATCATCGCACCCTGGCAGGCATATCGCAGGCAATTGCCCTCGGTGCCACAGTAGGTGACGTGGAATTTGCGCCCACAGTGTCCACATCGCAGTAAGCCAGCGAGCAGTGCCCCGCCATTGCGAGCGGGACCGCGCACGAGGTGTCCCTTCATAGCCGCGTTCTGCGTAATCTGGCGTTGATTAGCTTGGTACTCATCCCACTCGATGTAACCCTCGTGGTGGGCGGGGATTAGAACTTGCCATTGCTCCTGCGGCACGCGAACACCGCCAACGCTGTGCTTGCGGCCCTGCTCGATCCGGGTAACCGTTCTCGTCCGCCCGAAGACATAGGCACCCCCATAGATCGGGTTCGTCAGGATGTGGTGCAGGACATTGTAGACCGGTAGCTTCCATCGCACCGCACGTCCTTCCGCCCCGTACACAATGGCCGGCAGCTCGATGCGTTCTTGTCGCAACCACACCAGCACCTGGCGGACGCTGCCGAACTGGCGGAACTTGCGAAAGACGAGCTCGATCGCCTTGCGGATCCTGCGATCCGGATCCATCTCGATCCGATCGTTCGGCGCTCGGATGTAGCCGACGGCCACGCTCATCAGTAACTCTCCGCGCCGGGCCTTCTGCATCAGCGCTTCGAAGGAGCGCTGGCGTAGCGTCGAGAGCTCCATCTCCGAGAGCGTGCCCTTCATGCCCAGAAGCAGCCGGTCGTTGGCCTGCCGAGCGTCATAGATACCGTCTTCATCGATGATGAGCGCGTCGACCAGGCGACAGAACTCTAGCAGCGTGTGCCAGTCCCGGCCGTTGCGAGCTAGGCGAGACGCCTCGATGCACAGCACCGCCCCGACAGTCCCTTCGCAGAGGACGGCCAAGAGCCGCTCGAAGCCCGGACGATGGACCCCGCCACCCGAGCGACCGAGATCATCATCGATGACCGCGACTTCCTGCCAGCCGAGCGCGCGAGCACGGTCTACCAGAGCGTACTGTCGACGCTGGCTCTCCAGGTTGTGCTGGACCTGATCGAGGGTCGACTGACGGACGTACACCACGGCCTGCCGCCTCAGATGCTCAGCGCTGATCTTACTCATCGGCCTGATCTCCGACGCTTACGCCCACTGCGCCGAGCAGCAGCTCGATGAGTAACTCGAGCACCTTTGCCTCGATCTCCTTGGGTAGTGGTGCGGGATCGTCGTCCCACAGGTTCCGCTGCCTGAGTCGTGCTTCGTTGTTCATCGCGGGCGCCTCCAGCTGGGTTCGCTGGAGAAGATACGGCAGCGTCCACCAGCCGCCGAAGTTCCATTAGTGCCGAGGCTTCGATCCGCGGATGTTCGACGACGCCCATCTTTGCGGCCTCTGGCTCTGCCATCCAGGTCGGCAGATGTGTCAGGGATCCATCCCGTTGTGCAACGACATACGCTCGCTCCTTCCGGAAGCTGTGCGTACGCCAGACGCTCAGCTGCTCGCTGTGTCGCGGATGGAAGCGATAGTGGACCGTAACCTCGAAAAGATGAGGATGAGCAGTATGTCGCTGGCTTGACCGGCAGCGGCAAATCCCATCTCGCCATCGCCATCGCCCGCAGCTGCATCCGTGCCGGCGCCCGGGGCCGCTTCTATAATGTGGTCGACCTGGTCAATAAGCTCGAGGCCGAGAGCCGCTCCGGCCACCAGGGCCGCATCGCCGATCACTTAACCCGGCTCGACTTCGCCATCCTCGATGAGCTCGGCTATCTTCCCTTCGCCCAGGCCGGCGGCCAACTGCTCTTCCACCTCATCAGCCGCCTCTACGAGCGCACCTCGGTCATCGTCACCACCAATCTCGCCTTTGGCGAGTGGCCCACTGTCTTCGGAGACCCCAAAATGACCACGGCGCTTCTCGATCGTCTCACGCATCATTGCGACATCGTCGAGACCGGAAACGAAAGTTGGCGCTTCAAAAATCGCCAAGCCGCCTGATCCCTCCCCAGACCCCCACCCAGAGCTTTATCCACGTGGGTCCACAGGGAGCGCCGTCCACAAAAGCGTCGCCCCTGTGGACTACGTGGATAAAGCCCCTCAACCGCTCACAGTACAGGGGTCAATATTGCACGCCGATCGGGGGTCATGGTTACGCGCCGATTAACAGGATTCCGCCGTGACGATCGATAGCCCGGCATCCTTCAGCGCTTTCAGGATTGCCTGGGCGCGGTCGCAGAGTTCCGGACTGATGGTAAGGGCGGTTTCAGCGGGCAAGCTCAATCCCCTTGGTGCGGCTGCGCGGCGTTGATCGGCCCTTGCTCATCGCCTTGCGCCGAGTTTTGTGCGCCTCCAGATGTGCCGTGAATTGCTCGAGGTTGAGAGCGTTGAGAACGCGCTCTTTGGGTACGCCGCCCTTGCGGGCCATGAGGACGCCCCATTGGATATTGTCGATTTCTTCGGTCGAGTGGGCGTCGGGGTTGATGCTCAACAGGCAGCCCAGCTCCAAGGCGCGCTTGCACCAGCGCCAGTCCATGTCGAGACGCCACGGGTGAGCGTTGATTTCGATGGCGACGCCATGCTTTGCGCAAGCGCGCAGGATGCGCTCCATATCGACCTCGTAGCCGGGCCGTCTCAACAGCTGGCGGCCGGTGACGTGCCCGAGGATTGTGGTGTAGGGGTCTTCGATCGCTTTCATGATGCGGTCGGTCTGTTCCTTTTTGCCCATTCGGAATTTGCTATGAACACTCGCGATCACGAGATCGAAGGTTTGGAGAATGTCATCGGAATAGTCGAGCGAGCCGTCGCCGAGGATGTCGGATTCGATCCCCTTGAACACATGGAAGTTTTTGCTCGAGTGTTTGTTGAGGCGGTCGATTTCTTTTTGCTGTGCCAGCACTTCATCGGCCTTGAGCCCGCCTGCGTAATGCGCGGTCTGGGAATGATCGGTGAGGCCGAGATACTGATAGTGCCTTTGGCGGGTGGCGTCGACCATGTCTTTGAGAGTATCGGCCCCATCCGACTCGGTCGTGTGCGCGTGCAGGACGCCATGCAGATCGTCTTGCGTGATCAGTTCAGGTGGCCTGCTGCTCAGGCCCCGTTCCACTTCCTCGCTGGTCTCGCGCAGCTCTGGCGGGATGAACGGCAGGCCCAGGGCCGCGTAGATGCCCTCTTCCGTCGCTTGCGCCACAATGCGCCCCTCTTTGCTCAGGCCACTGGCGTCGAGAGTCATGCCCTTCTTTTGCGCGAGCTTGGTGAGGGCTTCGAGGTGCTGCGGGGAGCCGGTCGCGCGCAGCAGCGCGATGCCGTAGCGCCCGGGACCGGCGAGGTGCAGGGTCAGCTCCCCGTACTTGATCATTTTGGTGTCGCCGTGGTGCTGGCGACAGACAGCGACGAGCGCCAGATTTCTTATGAGTTCGCAGCCGCGGCGGAAGTCCCCGGCGGGAGTGATGTTGGTCCAGTCCGGATGCGCGCGGGCGATTTCGTTTGTGGCGTACTGGATCGCGGCAGCAGCACGGTGCAGATGACGTCCCTGCGGTTGCCGGCTCATTGCGATGCCTTGCAGCATCTTCGCCTGAAACGCGGGGCCGTACCCTTTTAGGGATTTGAGCTTGCCGGCGCGTGCCGCCTCTTCGAGCGCTGCGACGGAATCGATGCCGAGGTCGGTGTAGAGCTTACGGATGCGGTCGGGCTTCAGGCCGGGGATGCGCAACATCTCCAGCACGCCTTCCGGGACCTTTTCGCGCAAGGCTTCCAGGCCGGGATGCTGTCCCGTCTCGTGAATCCTCGCAATGACCGCTTCCAGCGCGTCGCCGATGCCCGGAATCTCTTTCAGTCGCCCCTGGGCGATCAGTTGGTCCAGCGGCAGCGGACTCAAAGCGAGGTTGTCGGCCGCTTTCGCATAGGCGCGCGCCCGGTAGGGATTGCCGCCATCCAGCTCCATGCGCTGGGACAGTTCGCGCAGAATCGCTGCAACGGTGGCGGCATCGGATAGGGTCATGGTCCTTTAACGGGCAATCCTCCGTAACAGCCCCAACTGTCGAACGCCGGCGGGGTTCCCGAGGGGGTACGCCGACACCGATCCGCCGAAGGAAGCGCCCGTGCACGAGCGGCGCTTCGACGAAACGGAAATCGGAGAGGCCAAGCTCGCCAGGTTTATTTGAAATCGTCCCCGCCGAAGGCGGGCTTTCGCTGCGCAGCCCGATCTTCTCCCAGCCCACTTGGGCTTGGATCTGACCAACGGCGCGGCCGTGAACCACGACGCCGGAGTTTCCTGAGACGAGTGGCGTGAGAGGATCGGCACCTTCTGCCGCTGAAAGGCGCTGGCGCGCGGCTGAGATCCCCGACTAAAGTGGAGTCGAAGAGCGGCGTAGGCCAATTACTTGGAAACGGAGCATGGGCGGAATGAAGGCCCTGGCACCGCGTCCCAGGGAGCTGTAGTCTGCGCTCTATCAGACAAGCTGCAAGAGAGTGCGCTCGAGTGAAACCTACGCAAACTGGGATGTCCGCTCGCTCCCGTCAGCTTTTGCGCGCACCCTTCGTGTTAGCGCATCTGCTCGCTGTAATCGTAATCTCAGCGCCAGTCGGCGCCGCCGACTTTCGTACCTTGGACTTCGGGGCAAGATGCGACGGCGTGCAAGCGCGCGAGCAAGCGCGCGGCTCGGTCTCGATCCCCTGGAAAAAAATCCCGGGCTCGGACGTTTACGCCTTCAGGGGACGAGACTTCGGCCGCGACCTCACTCTGATGTATCTTTGCCCAAAAGGGGCACTCTTCAGCGGCAATTATCTCTTTCCGATCGAGCAGTTAGAGACGGCGGTAACGAGCTATCACAACGCCTATGATCTCCTGGTCTCGATCTACGGTGCGCCGCTCTATGACAACACTCAGTGGCAAGTCGGCGCAAAGACAAAAGATCCACGTAATGTAAATGCCGACCCGCGGAAGTACATGACGTACTGGAAAACTTCGCGCTTGAATGTGAATATGGCGATGATGCGGGGTTATGAACCTGAAGGTCGAGGCTGGCGTTCACGAGGCTGGCGTGTTTTTTTGGTGCTCAGTGGCATCAAGAAGTTTCCGGATCGGCGCTCCGACTGACCGCTTCTGGGCACCCGGATCGCCGAGCCCCAGTCGACGGTGGCCGTGTCGGTCCTATGATCTCCCAAATGCGAATTGAACACGTCGCGCTCTGGACGGAGGACCTTGAACGACTTGCGTCCTTCTACAGGGACTACTTCGGTGCCTCCGTTGGAGAGAAGTACGTGAATCAAGTCAAAGGCTTCGAATCACAATTCCTGAGCTTCAAGTCAGGCGCGAGGATGGAGATCATGCGAACGACAGCCTTCTCTCCGGTCAAGTACGAACCCGCCGCTCAAAGGATGGGGTTAACGCACCTAGCGTTCGCCATCGGCTCCGAACAGCGCGTTGACGAGTTGACGGAGCGCCTTCGTCGGGATGGCTACGCTGTTCTTGATGGGCCCCGTCGCACCGGAGATGGCTACTACGAGAGCGTAACGCTCGATCCAGACGGAAACCGTATTGAGATCGCTGCTTAGACGATGACGTACGCCGGCCTCGTTCTGCGCAATGGCCGGTTCGTAGAGCCGGCGGACTTCGGTTGGAATCGATAATGAAGTCAGATTGGGCGCGATTACACTCCCCGCCGGCGAAAAGACAATGACCGTTGGGTACCGTCTCACTCTTACGACCGACCTGAGTCGAGTTTGAGGCCAATCTAGAACTGGACCAGAGTGGCTTCGGAAGTCTTCCCCTCAGTGGCCCGAGTGACTCCGGTTCCGTACTAATCTCGGGGCCATCTCGCAGTCGTTGCCAGTCTGGACAGAATGGAGTAAACAGACGCTGATGACGTGTGTGCCGCGCGCACGCGGCAGCCGTTCAAAAATTGGTGCGTGCAGCACAGCTCGAGCCGGAGCCCGCTGCGAACTGTCGACGCGGCCGCCGATTCGACGGACCGCAGGGTTGGGGGGGACAGACGGGGATCCACCGTGGCCGATTTCGCCCATTTGGAATTGATCGGACGTTCCCCGCCCTTCCTTCAGGCATTGGGGCTGATCGAGAAGATCGCGGCTTGTGACCACGCCGTACTGATCGAAGGCGAGACGGGAACCGGGAAGGAGATCGCCGCGCGGGCGATCCACTACCTGGGTGCGAGGCGTCGATTTCCATTCATTCCGGTGAACTGCGGAGCGATTCCCGACTCCCTGGTCGAGAGCGCGCTGTTCGGACACATACGGGGCGCGTTCACCGATGCACGCGAGGCGCAGGCCGGCATCATCGCGCAGGCACGCGGCGGTACGCTGTTCCTGGACGAAATCGAAGCGATGAGCATGCGTGCGCAGGTGGCTCTGCTGCGGTTCCTCCAGGACAAGCAGTACTGCCCGATCGGCGGCACGGCAACGATAGTCTCCGATGTGCGGGTGATAGGGGCCACCAACTCCGATTTGAGCCGGATGTGCCGGGCGGGCAGCTTCAGGTCCGACCTGCTGTTCCGGCTGAACGTACTGCGGGTGCGTCTGCCGCCGTTGCGCGAGCGCCTGGGAGACACGCTGCTGCTGGCTGATCATTTCATGCAGCGGCTCAATCGGGAAAGCAAGGGATCTCCCAAGTTGCTGCATCCGAGCTCGGCACGGGCCCTGGCAGCGTACCGCTGGCCTGGTAATGTCCGGGAGTTGGAGAACCTCATCCTGCGCCGCTACCTGCTCGAATCCGGTTCCACCATTCACATCCACTCCGTCGAGGATGAGCTCGTGGACGAGGCTTCGGGTACGGCAACCGACATCGCGGAGGGCGGCTTTCGGACGGCGAAAGCGCGCGCCGTGGCGGCATTCGAGCACTCCTACATCACGGCTTTGCTTTCGAAGGCCGGCGGCAACCTGAGCCTCGCATCCCGGCTGTCAGGCAAGGACCGGAGCGATCTTTCCAAGCTGCTGCGCAAGCACGGGATTCAGCGCAGACAATTTGCGCGAAACTCGCCCGAATAGAGCTGGCGTCCCGCCGGCGGATCCCCTCCGTTGGAACTATCGAGTGCGGCGAGGCGACACGCCGGAGCGTGCGCCTGCCGCAAACACTCGACTGGGATTCGAACCCAACACCGTCACCGGTGACCCTACCTCGGGCGCGTGCAAAGTACGCGCGCCGCGATGCAAACGTCAAGTCTGGTAATTCGTCCCATGGAGGCATGGGAATTTCGCCCCAGCCGATTCCTTGCGAAAACCTGCATCAGGTGGCATGCCAATCTGTCCCCTCGAGGGTGAAATCACCTCGAGTCGGCTCGCCTTGCGAGCCGTCGAGCCCGCAAAAAGCCTGCCGGCTCATGCTCTTGTCAATTGGCTGAGCGCATGGCACGCGCGTTGCACCGGGGATCCGGTGGTTGCCGAGCGCTTCTCATTCGCCATGCCTGCTGACGCGTTACTGATCGAGCGCCTGGCCCAGGAGATTGCCGACTACCTAGCACTCAACACGCAGGCAGCCGACGACGTCGACGGTATCGTGCGATGGTGGTTGCGATATGACACGCGGGGCAAGACACGCGAGCACGTCCAGGCTGCATTGGACATGCTCGAGGCCCAAGGTCTCGTGGTGCATACCGTGCTCAAGGATGGCCACGTGATTTACGGCCGGGCGCAGACGTCATAGTCGGCGCACGGGGGCGGGCTGAGGCGCAGCGCCAGGCTCGAATCGACATATGTTCCAGAGGATATGACGCATGCCGGCAACTCTTAGCTATCCCGGTGTATACGTGGAGGAACTGCCGAGCGGGGACCACGCCATCACCGGCGTACCGACGTCGATCGCGGCGTTTGTCGGACGCGCGCCGCGCGGCCGCACGAACACGGCAACTGTAATCAACAGTTTCGCTGACTACGGCCGCCTCTTCGGGGGCCTCGCGCTGGGCTATCCCCTCGGCTATTCAGTACGCGATTTCTTCGCCAACGGTGGCGGGCAGGCGATCGTCGTTCGGCTGTGGAGCAGCGGGGCTGCTGCCTCCTCCGCCGGGAGCGCGAGCACATCGAGCACCTCGAGCAACTCGAGCGCTTCAGCGAGCAGCCAACTCCCCTCTTCGTCCAGCGCCGTCTCTGCGAGCTCGCTGTCCTCGAGCTCCGGCGCCGCACCACCCATGGCACCCCAGACGGATGGGATAGCCCGCATGAACGAAAGCGGCGCGGCAGCGATCGGGCTGGCCCTCGAGGCTTCCAGCCCCGGCACCTGGGGCAACAAAGTACAGGTACACGTGCCTGTGCAGGGAGCCCTTGATCCAACGGTACTTGCGGCTCTCGGGTACGGCAGTGCCTCGGACCTGTTCGACCTGCTGATCACCGACCTGGGCGGCGGGGTCAGCGAGACGATCCGCAACGTCTCCATCATCAACGGGACGCGTCGCGTCGACCAGGTGTTGAAGCTCGAATCGCAGCTCGTGAGGGTGCCACTGAAGGTGGACGGCACGCCGCAGCTACCGGTTGCCGTGCCCCCCGCAACGCCGAAGCCGGCCATGCTGCCCGCGCCACCGTTTCCCCCCCAGACCCTCAACTGGCCGACACTCGGCGGAGGTGTCGACAGCGCCATCATCAGCGACACGACCGTCTATGTACCCACGGACGGCAGCAAGACGGGGATTTATGCGCTGGAGGGCGCCGACATCTTCAATCTGCTCTGTATCCCTCCGGATACACCGACGTGGAGCTCCGGCGGTCCGTTCTTCACGAGTGTCTACCCGGCGGCGCTCGCCTACTGCAGGAAGCGCCGAGCGGTACTGCTCGTGGATCCACCAAGCGACTGGCTCACCGTCACGGACGCAACGGCGGGGCCGGCAGGCCTCGGTCTCACACCGAACGGCGACTACGGCGCCATTTACTTCCCTGCGCTCACCGAAGCGGACCCACTGCGCAGGGGACAGCTGGATCAGTACGCGCCGAGCGGCGCGATTGCGGGTGTAATCGCTCAAACCGATACCACGCGCGGGGTCTGGAAGGCCCCGGCCGGCATTTCTGCCGGACTGGTGGGTGTTCAGGGTCTCAGTGTGCCCATGACAGATGACGAGAATGGCCAGTTGAACCCAAAGGGCGTCAACTGCCTGCGCTTCTTTCAGTCGGTGGGCAACGTGGTCTGGGGCGCCCGCACTCTGCGCGGCGCCGACGAGCTGACCGATGACTACAAGTACCTGCCGGTGCGGCGCCTCGCCCTATATCTGGAGGAGAGCCTGTTTCGCGGCACGAAGTGGGTTGTGTTCGAGCCCAACGACGAGCCGCTGTGGGCGCAGATCCGGCTGAGCGTGCAATCCTTCATGCAGAACCTGTTCAAGCAGGGCGCCTTTGCCGGCACGACGCCCAAAGACGCCTATCTGGTCAAATGCGACAGCGAGACCACCACTGCCTATCACCAGAGCATCGGCGTGGTGAACATCCTGATCGGCTTCGCGCCCCTGCGGCCGGCCGAGTTCGTAGTGCTGCAGATCCAGCAGCTCACTGCCCAATCCAGCTCATCCTGAGGTGCACGGCGATGGCGCAGTTCAGTGTCAATCCGCAACGCTTCGATCCCTACAAGAACTTCAAGTTCCGCGTGAAATGGGACGGCCGCTATGTCGCAGGGGTGAGCAAGGTGAGCGCGCTCAAGCGCACGACCGAAGTAGTCAAGCACCGCGAGGGCGGGGACCCGAGCACCACCCGCAAGTCCCCCGGGCGCACGGAGTTCGAAGCAATCACGCTCGAGCGCGGCATCACCCACGACACCGATTTCGAGACCTGGGCCAACAAGGTCTGGAATCTCGGCGCAGGGCTCGGATCGGAGGTCTCGCTCAAGGACTTCCGCAAGGACGTGATCATCGAGATCTATAACGAGGCGGGACAGAAAGTCATCGCCTACAAGGTGTTCCGCTGCTGGGTGTCGGAGTACCAGGCTGCGCCGGACTTCGATGCCAATGCCAACGCCGTGGCGATCCAGCATTTGAAGCTCGAGAACGAGGGGTGGGAGCGCGATGCATCGGTGACCGAGCCGACCGAGCCGACGCTCGCCGCCTGAGGCCCTCATGCGCGTTCTCGCCATGCCGGATGCCCAGCAGCTGCTGGCTCTTACCGAGCGCGCTGAGCGCGAGCATCCGATCGACCGGGCGCTGTCGATTCTCTCGGTGTTTCTCGGGCAGACTCGAAGCGAACTGGCCACGCTGCCGATCCACGTGCGGGACCACTTGCTCCTGGCGAGTCGTATAGCCACATTCGGCAACCGGCTCGAGGGTGTTGCCCACTGCCCGAGTTGCAGCTGCAAGGTCGACGCGTGCCTGGACCTGCGGGAGCCCACAGCGCCGGCATCAGCGGACCCCGGGATGTTAGAGGTGGCTGGCGCGCCGATCGCGCTCCGGGTCCCCAATAGCCGCGACCTCGCCGAAGCCGTTCGCCTGGGTGACCCTGAGCTCGCCGGGCACATGCTCGCACAGCGCTGTCAGCTCTCCGGCGAGGCGAGCGAGGCGGCCAGGCGTGCCATTGATGCCGAGATCGAGCGCCTCTGCGAGGCGTCCTCCGTCGAGCTCTGCATGGCGTGTCCCCAGTGTTCTCACCACTTCGTCGTTTCCGCGGACATCGGCAGCTTCTTTTGGGAAGAGCTGCGGACGCATGCGTGCTGCCTCATCGAAGAGGTTGACGCGCTCGCGCTGCGCTATGGATGGTCCGAAGCGGACATCCTGGCTCTATCCGAGAGTCGGCGCCGTCGCTATCTGGAGTTGGACGAATGAACGCCTTTCTGCCGCGGCTGGTGACGCGAGCGTCCGTGGAACACTCGGAGTTTTCGCCGCGTCGAACCGTGGACGGGAAATTGAGTCTCTCGCGGGGGCGTCGTGATCTTCTCCCGCCTGATCAATACACCGATGGCAGAGTCAGCAGCGACTCCGTGCCGCATCCCACGCGGCGGGTCCGGATCGAAGCAGATCGACCTGAAAACCGCGAGCCTCGCCCCGGACTTGCCCGCCCACGTGAGGAACGGACCACGGATCCGATCGCTGAGACTCCCGGACGTGAGGACCGCGCGAGACGAGATGACATCGGTCGGCGGCCGGCGGCGAGCGACGACAGGCTCATGCCTCTTGCCAAGCGGGCCGAGGCGAGGCGCTCCTCCGCAGAGGAGCCCTGGTTGCCGGATGGAGCTTCGGAAGCATCGCAGTTCGATCCCCGCCCAAAGGCTGGGCCCGAGAGACGCAGGAGCCCCTCGGTGAATTGGGGTTTGCACCGTCAGGCCCCGACTCGCGCGACGGACGTGGAGAGCCTCGAGGACCCGACGGTCACGGTGCACATTGGCCGAATCGACGTGCATGCGGTCCCTGCGGCCGCTCCCGCGCCTCCAGCGTCTCGCTCTTCGACGCGCCTTCCCAAGCCGTCGCTGGATGCTTACCTCGCGCGTCGTGAGCGAGGACGACCTTGAGCACTGCACTGGCCGTCGCAACCACCTCCCGCGTCCTGTCGGGAGTGATTGATGATGCAGTGGCGGCTGCCCGGTTGACCATGGGCGGTATCCTCGGCGCCGCGACGACATCGACGGCGCCGCCCGATCACATCGTCACCGGCATCAAGGATGAGGTTACGCATCTGAATCTCTTCCTCTACCACGTGACGTACAACCAGGGGTGGCGCGAAGCCGGGCTGCCGACTCGCGGCTCTGATGGAAAGACGACCAACCGTGCACCGTTGGCAATCGACCTCCATTACCTCTTGAGCGCCTACAGCGGCGGTGACTACGAGGCGCAGATCCTGCTCGGCATCGGCATGCAGGCGCTGCATGAGATGCCCGTCCTCTTCCGCCAGAAGATCCAAAATGTCTTTGCCGCTCCCGCCAACCCCATCGATAAAGCGCTCGCCACATCGGAGCTCGCCGGTCAGCTCGAGATCGTCAAGATTACTCCCCAGCAGCTGGGGACCGATGAGCTGTCGAAGTTGTGGACCTCGTTCCAGAGCAAGTTCAGGGTCTCTGCGGCCTATGCGGTGTCGGTCATGCTCATCGAGACCAAGGCACCGTCCGTCGCTCCCCTTCCCGTGCTGCAGCGAAGTCTCATCGTGTTGCCCTACAGCGAGCCGCGGATCGACGCCGTGGAGCCTCAGCTCATCGTGTTCGCGCCGGGTGCGACGCTGCGCCTCTCCGGATCGAATCTCCTGGGTCGCAATACGGTCGCGATCTTCGGCGGCAATCCGAGCGCGCCCCAGGCGCCTACCCCCATCGACTCGGGCGCGCAGGTCACCGTCACCCTGCCTGCATTGGCTGCGGGGGTGAATACCGTGCGTCTCGTCCGGCAGATCGACCTTGGGGTCAATCCCAAAACTAGCTTCGTGGAGTCGAACGACGCGTCCTTCATTCTCCAGCCGGTGATTCGCCGGGCCGCCGGGCCGCCAAACGACTACCTCATACAGGTAGGTCCGCCGGACAACAGCGTGGCTCCCCCGATCGTTCCGATCACGGTTCGGCTCGCTCCGCCCATCACGGTGAATCAGAAGATCGCGATTCTGCTTTACGAGCTGAAACCACCTGCAGGGCAGGCGCCGCGTTCCTATCTGTTCGATGCCGAGCCGCAGGACCTCGTCCCGCCCGATAAAGTGACCGTCCGGACACGCGGGGTTGCCGCCGGAAACTATCTGTTGCGCGTTCGCGTCGACGGCGCGGACAGTCCGCTCGACATTGACCCGATGACCAAGGCCTTCAACGCTCCAAAGGTGGCGCTGTGACCATCACACAAGCGACCGCCGACTGGCTCAGGGTGAATCAGGCAGCCCTCTCGGCCGAAATCCGCCAAGTGCGCACTGAGTTGGCCGGCTACGCGGGCCAGCCGACCGAGGAGAGTGCGGAACCCGGCAACCCAGTGATCGGCGCCCTCGATGTGGCCGCGGAACGCCTCGGGCTGTCCTCTTTCGAGCGCAAGATCGTGGTGATGTGCGCGGCGATGGAGCTGGAGGGGAGCTTCGCCGCGTTGTGCGCGCTCGCGCAAGCTGACAGCTCCCGTCCCTATCCCACTTTCGGGCTCGCCCTCGCTGTCTTTGCCGATGCCCACTGGAGCGCTTTGGCCCCGAACGGACCCCTGCGCCGCTATGGGCTGATCGAGATTCAGCGAGGTGCGCCACTCACCTCCGCTGCGCTGCGCATCGAGGAGGCGTTCCTGCACGACCTCGCCGGGATCGGCGAGCTCGATCCCCGACTCATCGGCCTGCTGAGCCCGTTTGCCCCACCCGAGCAGCTTGCGCCCAGCCATCTGACCATCGCTCAGCAGGTCGCCCGGATCCTGGAAGCCGCCGACAGCGAGTCGGTGCCCTGTGTTGCGCTGACCGGTCCCGATCCGCGCGGTAAATCGGAGATCGCGGCCGAGGCCTTTGCCATCCGCGAGCAACGCATGTACGGGCTGGACATCGCCTCGTTGCAACTTTCCACAGAGGAGATCGAGGCAAAAGCCCGCGCCTGGGAGCGCGAGGCTCGCCTTCGTGACGCCGGATTGTTCATCGATGCCCACGAGCTGGCGGATGCCGGCGGAAGTGAGGTTCTGGGGCGCTTTCTTGAACGCCTGACAACGCCGGCTGTAGTGGCGACCCGCCATCCCCTGCGCCTGCGGCGCCAGCTGCTCGACACGATCGAAGTCTGCAAACCCTCGCGGGCCGAGCAACGCGAATTGTGGCTGACTGCACTTTCCGGAACCCTCGCAGCCGGCCAGGAACCGGCCTGCGAGGCTATCAAACAGGCGGTGCTGACCGTGACCGCTCAGTTCGACCTCGACGCGGCGCAAATCCGCACCATCGCTCAGCGAGTCAGCACAGAAGAAATGCCGGACAGCCGCTTCGCGGACCAACTGTGGGCGGGCTGCCGCAACGCGAGCCGCAACGAGCTTGCCACCATCGCACAGAAACTGACCGGCCGTCCGGGCTGGGAGGACCTCGTGCTACCCACGGAGCAGGTACAGGCTCTGCAGGATATCGTCGGGCACGCGCGCAATCGCCGTCTCGTGCACGAGGAATGGGCGATGGGCGGGCCGGATGGGCGCGGTCTCGGCCTCAGCGCCCTCTTTCACGGCCCGAGCGGCACGGGTAAGACACTCGCCGCGGAGGTCATTGGCGCGGAGCTCGACCTCGATGTCTATCGAGTGGACCTGAGCCAACTCGTAAGCAAGTTCGTAGGGGAAACCGAGAAGAACCTGCGGCGGGTATTCGACGCCGCCGAGAGCGGTGCGGCCATCCTCCTGTTCGATGAGTGCGATGCGGTCTTCGGTCGGCGCGGTGAGGTGGAGCACGGCCAGGACCGGTACGCCAATCTCGAGGTCAGCTATCTCCTGCAGCGGATGGAGTCCTACCGAGGCATCGCCATCCTCACCACGAATATGCGATCGGCTATCGATCCTGCCTTCCTGCGCCGACTCCGGTTCGTCGTGAGCTTCCCGTTTCCAGGTTATGAGCAGCGGGTTGCCATCTGGCGCCGCGCACTGGCACCCGCGGTCCCGGTCGAAGGGATCGATTTCGAGCGCCTCGCTCGCCTCAATGTCGCCGGGGGCAGCATCCGCAGCATAGCGGTCCATGCAGCGTTCGTCGCAGCCGAAAGGTCCCGGCCTGTCAACATGGCCTCGCTTCATCGCGCGGCTCTCACCGAGTGCGCCAAACTGGAACGCGCACCGAGTGAAGTCGAGCTCGGAGGTTGGATGTAATGCCGCGACACTTCGCGATCGTCATCGATGAGCTGAATCTCGTTGGATTCGACCCTCGCGACCGCATCGCTGCCGGCGCGGCTCTCGAGCGCGAGATCCAACGCCTCTTCAGGTCCGAGGCACCGGCAAGAACGACGGCAAAGCGCATCGAGCAGCTCGTCACCGCGCCCATCACGCTGCGTAGCCGCAGTCCGGCTGCCGACCTGGGTACACAGCTCGCCGCGCGCATTCATCGTGCAGTGTCCCAGCCGCAGCGGCGACAGGAGAGATCGCGATGTTGAAGGCGGGACTGGTGCTCGTCGATCCGGCCAACGCGACGGTCTTGCGCACGATCGTTCTGCAGTACAACCCGGAAACGCTCGCGCGGACACTTCAGGTCCAAGGCGTCGGTAACGATGCCGGCCCGCACGTTGATCAGATGCGCCTGAAGGGACCCCCGATCGAGACCATCAAGCTTGACGCCGAGATCGATGCGACCGATGCGCTCGCCGACCCGGACAACAACCAGGCGATGGTCAATGGCGGCATCGCTCCGCAACTGGCGGCCATCGAGACCATCATCTATCCGACCAGCCAGCAGCTTGCGACGGCAGACGCCAATGCCAGGGCCGGAACGCTCGAGATCGCACCCATGGATGCCCCGCTTGCGCTGTTCGTCTGGAGCCGGTCGCGGGTGGTGCCGGTGCGCATCACGGATTTCAGCGTCACGGAAGAAATGTTCGACAGTGCGCTCAATCCGATCCGGGCCAAGGTATCTCTGGGCATGCGCGTGCTCAGCATCGACGATCTGCCGTATTCCTCCCGCGGCGGCAGCATCTATCTCGGCTACCAGCGGCAGAAGGAGCAACTCGCCCAGCAGACGGTCGGCGGCTCGCTCGCAAAGCTCGGAATCACGGGAATCCCATGAGCGACATGCTGAACGCGCTGCTTGCGGCAGGGGCGTTGCCGCAGACGAGCTTCGATACTACCAGCCGGTATTGCGGAGTACCGGTTTTCGAGCTGCAGGCCGCCGACGGCAGCACGGTGCGCTACGTCGGACGCCGCTTCATTCCGCAGCCGGCGATGTTCACCTCGCTCATCTCGCATTCCGTGCAGCAGGGTGATCGGATCGACGTGTTGGCTGCCCGCTATCTGGGGGATCCCCTGCTTTACTGGCGCATTGCCGATGCGAACGTCGCAGTGCGCCCGAGCGATCCCCTGGCTCAAGGCAACCTGATCAGGATCCCGGGTGCGACGCGACTGCCGGGAAATCTGCTGTGACGAATGCCATCCAATTGACGCTGTGGGTCGGGCCGGTCGTCCCGGTGAGGGTGCCGCAGGCCGTGCTGGATGCGCTGGAGTCGATCAAGGTGACGACCAAGGCGGTGGGCGCCAGCGGTTTCGAGCTCAACTTCCTGATCGACACGCAGTCGCCACTCCAGACACTTTTCCTACTCGCCGGCGGGGGCATCCCGCCGGTGATTCGGGTCGTCATCGCGGTCACGGTCAACGGAGCCATGGATGTCCTGATCGACGGCGTCATGACCAACCACCACATCGGCACCGACGCGCACAACGGCAAGACCACGCTCACCGTGATGGGCGATGACCTCACGCGAGTGATGGATTACTTCGATACGAGCGGCCTGCCCTTCCCCGCGATGCCCCCGGAAGCGCAGGTGGCTATCCTGCTTGCCAAGTACGCGCTCCTCGGCGTCGTGCCGATGATCATCCCCAGTGTGATGATCGACATCCCGCTACCGATGGATCGCATTCCGCGGCAGAAGGGCACCGATCTCAAGCACATCCGACGCCTCGCCGATAGGGTCGGATATGTCTTCTACCTGGATCCCGGCCCGCAGGCCGGCATGAGCGTTGCGTACTGGGGACCGCAGATCAAAGTGGGCCCCGTGCAGCCAACCCTGGCAGTGGACGCGGACGCCTATTCGAACGTCGAGCAGCTGCAGTTCACCTTCCAGAGCGACCGCAAGGTACTGCCGATCGTGGTCATCCAGGAGCCGAACTCCAAGCTCTCGATTCCGATCACCGTGGGCGACATCACGCCGCTGAATCCGCCACTGGGCGCCATTCCGCCGATCCCCAAGGGGATCGAGATCATCAAGGGCGCGGCCAAGTGGTCAGCGATGCGTGCCGCCCTCATCGCGATGGCGAAGGCCTCTACGAACGCCGAGGCGGTCAGCGCGCAAGGCTCACTCAATGTGCTGCGCTACGGCCGCGTATTGAAGGCGCGCAAGCTGGTGGGAGTGCGGGGCGTCGGCACGGCGTTCGATGGCCTGTACTACGTCAGGAGCGTCACGCATCACATCAAACGCGGCGAGTACAAGCAGGACTTCGAGCTCACCCGCAACGGCCTCGTATCCACTCTGGGGAGCATTCCCTCATGAGCGCCGCTCCCGATTTCGACAGCGAAGCCAGCTCGCTCGACAAGGAGACCTCGAACGCCTCGCAGCAGTTCTTCGGCAAGTATCGGGCCACCGTACTCAACAACATCGACCCGATGCAGATCGGGCGCATTCAGGTGACGGTGCCTGACGTGTCGAGCTTCGTACCGACCTCGTGGGCCATGCCGTGTGTGCCCGTGGCCGGGATACAGATGGGTGTCTATACCGTACCGCCGATCGGGGCGGGCGTGTGGGTGGAGTTCGAGCAGGGCGATCCGGACTATCCGATCTGGGTCGGCTGCTATTGGGGTCAGGCTGGAGAGGTGCCCGGCCTCGCGCACCTGGCTCCGCCGGTGATCGCGGCCATCGTGCTGCAGACGACCCTGCAGAATGGAGTGCTCATCAGCGATCTGCCCGGGCCGACGGGTGGAATCATGCTGAAGAGCGCTGCAGGCGCATCGCTGATCGTGAACGACACGGGTATCTATCTGCAGAACGGCAAAGGCGCCTCGATCACGCTGATCGGACCCACCGTGACCGTCAATGCCGGTGCGCTCACGGTGATCTGACCTCGATCCAACGGAGACCGCAATGCCAGGACCTCTGTTTCACGTGGGAGCGGTTGCGATGTGCCCTCATGGCGGCCAGGTGACCACGATCCCGGGCAGCGCTCGCGTGCTGGTGAGCGGCATGCCCGTGGCGACAGTGGCCGATCAGTGCCTGATCGCGGGCTGCGCCTTCACCATCCCGCCGCCGCAGCCGTGCCTGCGAGTCCAATGGCTGACGCCCGCTACCCGCGTGTCGGTGAACGGCTCACCCCCCATCACTCAAGGGTCGAGCGGGCTCGCCATCAGCGCGACGGGCGTCCCTCAGGGACCGCCGCTCATCCTCTCCACTCAGACTCGAGTGAGCGCGTTGTGACGAGCACCCTCGATTCGCTGCCCATCGCTTCGCCCTACGGCATCGATGGCCGCGGCCGCACGGCGGAAGCCAACCCGGCCGACCATCTGCGTGATCTCATCGAGATGGTCCTGTTCACCAACCCGGGCGAGCGCGTCATGCGCCCGACATTCGGCAGCGGAGTCCTCGGCCTCGTATTCGCACCCAATGGACCGGAGCTTGCCGCGACGACTCAGATCCTGATCGCCGGGGCACTGCGCACCTGGCTCGGCGACCTGATCGAGGTCTCGAATGTCGAGGTGATCAGCGATGATGCGCTCGTGAGGATCACCGTGACCTTCATCGATCGCAGCACCGGCGATGCGGCGAGTGTGACGCTCGGGCGCAGCGTATGAACGCCGCAGCGCTGCAGGATCGCCGTGATCTGGTACGTGAGTCGCTCACCGATCCGCGGCTGACGCCGGTCAACGGCATCGACTTCATGCAGGTGGATCCCGCCGATCCGGCGCGGCTGGTCGTTCAATTCGTCTTCGATATCGACACCGACACCGAGCCGCCGTCGCCCACGGCAGTAGGCTCGGCGCTGACGAAGAGTCAGTTTTGGATCACCGGCGGCGACCGAATCACTTCCATCACGGTCCGATCCGTGCAGCGCATCTCTGCCCGCCAGATCGCCGTGCAGGTCGATCGGGTCGGCGACTTCTCGACGTATCGGCTGCACATCGGCACGCCGGCCGCTGTTCCACCCGCGGGCGAACCGCCCGAGCCACCGACGGCGCCACCGGGCTTCGATCCGCTCCTGTGCGCCACCGATTTCACCTTCCACATCGAGTGCGCCAAGCGCTTCGACTGCAAGGCGAGCACCGTCTGCGTACCCACCCAGGCGCCTGCTCCGAATATCGACTATCTCGCGCGCGACTATCCCAGCTTCACGCAGGTGATGCTCGATCGCCTGGCACTGCTGTCGCCACGCTGGCGCGAGCGCAATCCGGCGGATCTCGGAGTCGCCATCGTGGAGCTGCTCGCCTATGCGGCGGACCAGCTGAGCTATCGGCACGATGTGATCGACACCGAGGCATACATCGGCACGGCCCGTCTCCGGACCTCGGTACGCCGTCATGCACGCCTGGTCGACTACAGAATCAACGACGGCTCCAACGCACGCGTGTGGCTTGCTCTCGAGCTGACCGGAGATCTCGAGGACGGCGTTCCGCCTGGCACACGCTGCTGCACACTCTTCGATGGCGCACAGCCCCCCGCATTGAGCCGGGACTCCGTAACGTACAACCAGGCGATCACGGCCGGCGCCGAGTTCTTCGAGGTGCTCGCGGATTCCTTCCAGGACGGCGGCGCCGCCCCCAGCTCACGCAAGTTGCGGGCGAAGAACAGCGTGATGCCGCTCTACAACTGGAGCGCGAAGGAGAGCTGTCTCGCGCCAGGATGCACATCGGCCACGCTGGAGGGCACGTATGAGCTCGAGCGCGGCGACTTTCTGATCTTCGCCGAAGCCATGGGCCCGCGCACCGGCCAGCCCGAAGACGCGGACCCTACCAAGCGCTGCGTGGTGCGGCTGGTCCGCGACGGCGAGACCGCGATGGATCCGCTCACGCGCCGCGCCGTTACGCGCATCGCCTGGCATGCTGAAGACGCGCCCAGGTTTCCACTGTGCGTCTCGAGCATCACGGACGCCGCGCACGGCAATCAGCCGATCGTTGGAGTGAGCGTCGTCTACGGGAATGTGATCCTTGCCGACCATGGGCGCACGCTCGGGGAGCCGCTGGAATCAGGGCCGGAGAAGCTGGGCCGCGTGCCCGCGCGCGGTCGCTTCCGGCCCGCGCTCGCCCAGCATCCTGTCACCATCCCGGCCGCGAACCCGTATCGCAAGGACAACCCGAGCGATACGACCGGGCCCATCGCCTCCGCCGCGCGCGCGACACTCTGGACCGCGGCCGATACCGCGCCGGCAGTGACCCTGACGAGCGTCGACCTCAATGGCGTTTGGCTGGACTGGACGGCGGTAGGCGATCTCTCGGAAGGCACGATTACCGCGATCGATCGGCTCTTCGAGCACGAGGTGGAGAACGACGGCACGAGCTATGTGCGCTTTGGTGATGACGTCAACGGCCAGGCGGTGAGACCTGACATGCTCTTCACCGCACGATACCGCGTTGGAAACGGCGCCGTGGGTAACGTGGCAGCAGAGACGCTAGCGCTCATCGATCAGACATTTCCGGGCGGCGGCTACATTTCGCGGATCAGCAACCCGCTGCCTGCGTTTGGCGGGAGCGATGCGGAAACCATCGAGCATGTCCGTCAGAACGCGCCGGTCGCCTTTCGCACGCAGGAGCGTGCGGTGGTGCCGGATGACTATGTATCCCGAGCACTCCAGTTTCCCGGGGTGCTGCGCGCGGCCGCATCGTTTCGCTGGACAGGGAGCTGGATGACCGTGTTCCTGACCGTAGAACGCACCGCCAACGCGCTCGTCGACTCAGCTTTCAAATCGGCGCTCGAAGCATACATGGAGCGCTATCGCATGGCCGGCTACGACCTCGAGGTCGAGGACGCCGTGCGTGTGCCGCTCCACATAGCCATGCACATATGTGTCGCGCCGGACTACGTCGCCACCGACGTCGAGCAGGTGCTGCTTGACATCTTCACCAGCGGTCTGCGACCCGACGGGACGCCGGGGGCTTTCAACGCACAGGCATTCCTGCTTGGCGAGCCCTTCTACCTGAGTCCTCTCTATGCGGCTGCCCAGGCGGTGGAAGGAGTCGCCTCGGTCCGGGTGACGCGCTTTGAGCGCGAACAGGCGCCGGACGATGCCGGTCTGCGCACGGGAGTGCTGCTGCCCGGCCCGCTGGAGCTGTTCGAGCTCGCGAACGACCCCAACTACCCCGAACGCGGCCAATTCGAGCTCACCGTGGACGGTGGACTATGAACCGATCCGGACTATGCGGCTGCTGTGATGGGATCGAGGCCAGAACGCCGGCCGTGATCGACAATCGTCCCGGCCTTTCCCGTATCAGCTATCGCGCGGGCACCTGGGGCGAATTCAAGGGGACGATGCTGGATTCGCTGTCCGCACAACCGCAACTTGCGCGCCTGAAGGCACGCGGTGATGACGACTTCACGATCGCCCTCGCCGATGCGTTCGCAGTCATTTGCGACATCCTGACCTTCTACAGCGAGCGCAGCGCCAACGAGCACTATCTCGCCACCGCCACGGACGTCGTCTCGACGCGCGAGCTGGGCAAGCTGGTCGGCTATAAGCCTGCGCCAGGAGTCGCTGCGAGTACCGCGCTTGCGATAACCATCCAGGCACCGCCACCGCCGCAACCTGCGCCCGCCGGGCTCACACCCGCCCCGCAGCTGGTGCCCCGTACGATTCCGCTTGCGGCCGGCCTGCAGGCCCAGAGCGTTCCCGATCCCGGCGAACAGCCGGTGACCTTCGAGACCATCGCCCCGATCGAGGCGCGGTTCAGCTGGAATGCCCTGCGCCCACGCCTTTCGCGCCCGCTCTCGGACAGTCCCGCCAATGCGGCTCCGAGCCACCTGCGGCTGAAAGGTTTGATCGGTAGTCTCTCGGCGGGTGACTGGCTGCTGGTGTTCGCGGCGAACGGAGCGAGCTCCCGGGTCAACCGGGTCGCCTCCGTCAGCCTCGAGAGCGCCTCTCAGACCACGCTCGTGACCTTCGACGGCAGCGGCCCCGACCCCGACCTCGTCGCGGACCCGACTGCGCCCGGGCCAGCTCTCTCCGGCGTGATCGGTGAAGCCGCGATCCGACACTCCGTCAAGGACTATCTGTGGCAGGACCAGACACAACTCGTGGCGGACGCCACGCGCCTGCAGTGGTCGGTTGCAGACCTGGAAGATGGCATCAATGCACTCAACATGCCCGCCTCGATGCCGCAGGCCTTCCGGCTGGGCGTGCGCGCTTCGCTATTCGGGCACAACGCCCCGCTCTACGCCTCACTTCCGAGCTATAACCCGGTGGGGGGCGGCACCGTGGGGTCCGTCCTACCGGACTGGGATTCTCCGCCGATGACGGTCGGCGATGATCCCTGGGGCACAGCCGGGCGGCTGTCACTCGATCAGGCGTATCCGCCGCTGGTGCAGGGCGCCTGGGTCGTGGCGCAGGCGCCCGGCCAGGACCCGATCATCCGCCAGATCGCCTCCGTCAGCACCGTCTCGCGCGGCGGCTTCCTGCTTTCTGGCAAAGCGACGCAGCTCGAGCTGGAAGGCTTTCCCGCACCGGTACTGCCCACCGGCCCGCTGCGTCGTGGCCGGGAGGTGATCCCGCGGGTCCGGATCACGCGCACGGCGCTCGACGAGCTGCCGATCCGCACGACCAGCGTGCTCGGCTCGACCGACTCATATTTCCTGGCCGAGGAGCCGATCACAACGCCCATCTCCGGTACACGCATTCTGCTCGATTCGGCCCAACTCGGGCTCGAGCCCGCGCAGCAGGTGGTCGTGACGGGCGCCGCCATCGATCAGTCGAATCGAGTATTCAGCGAGTTGCGCAGCATTGCCTCCGTCGCGCTCGTAGACGGACGAACCTGCATCACACTCGATCGCGATCTCGATCACACGTATGACGCTGCCTCCCTCACCATCAATGCGAATGTAGCGCCAGCGACTCACGGTGCAACCAAGAGCGAGATTCTCGGCAGCGGCAGCGGCGCGCTGGCCTACCAGCGCTTCGCTCTGAAGCAGCCACCTCTCACCTACGTGAGCGCGGCCACCCCGACCGGCATTTCTTCGACTCTCCAGGTGCGCGTCAATGGCGTGCTATGGCATGAGTCCCCATGGCTCGCCGGTCACGGTCCACTGGATAGGGTCTATACCACTTCCATCGACGAGCTGGGCAACACGGTTGTGCAATTCGGCGACGGAATCGAGAATGCCGCGCGCCTGCCAACGGGACAGAACAACGTCACGGCCACGTATCGGCAGGGTCTCGGCAGCGCGGGCAACGTCCGCGCCGGGCAGATCACGACACTGCTCACCCGTCCTTTGGGAGTACAGGCAGTCATCAACCCTGTCGCTGCGAGCGGCGGCGGCGATCCTGATTCTCCGGCAAGTGCGCGGCGTAACGTGCCGATCGTGACCCGGGCGATCGATCGCATCGTAACCCTCGAGGACACCGGTGACTTTGCCCGGGCGAGCGCTGCGATCGCCAAGGCCACCGCCGTGTGGGCGTGGGACGGACGCCAGCGTGTCGCGTGCGTGACGGTCGCCGGGCCCGCGGGGGCGAGCATCGACCCGAGCACCGATCAATTCAAAAACCTGCTCGAGGCGATGCGCGCGGCCTCGGACGGATCCTTCCCTATTGCACTCTGCAACTACGTTCCACGCACGTTCACGGTCGGCGCGAAGCTAACGGTCGATCCGGATCTAGATGTGGACGTGGTGCTGGACGCTGCGCGTGCGGCGCTGCGAGCCGCATTCGGTTTCGAGTCGCGGGATCTGATGCAACCCGTCTATCTCAGTGAGATCTATGCGGTGCTGCAACATGCTCGCGGTGTCCTGGCCGTCAGCGTCAATGCCTTCCGACTCACCGGCTCCGAAACGCTGATTCGGCTGTTCCTGCGCCGCGGCTCCGCTCTGCCCGACGCACTCATCGCCAATCCACCCGTCCTGCGTGAGGGCTCGCTGGCCGGAGCCCAGCTTCTCACGCTCGAGCCCGGTCTGCTGCCACAGGTAGTTCACGCATGAGCCTGATTGACGCCGACACGCTCTACGCTCTGCTGCCCGCAACCGTACGCATGCGCGACAACGGGGCGCTGAAGGAGCTGATCGGCGTGCTCGCCGGCCAGGCCGCCGTGGTCGATGAGAACCTCGAGCAACTCTACGACGATCTGTTCATCCAGACCTGCGCGCCGTGGGCGATCCCGTATATCGGCAATCTCATCGGCTATCGGTCCGTCAGGCCCATCCCCCCGCGGGACGCCATGGCGCGCTCGGAGGTCGCCGATACCATCGGCATACGCCGCCGCAAGGGAACACTGACCGTACTCGATCAGCTCGCGGCGGATGTGACGGAGTGGCCTGCTGTCGCCGTCGAGTTCTTTCAGCGCCTCGCTGTTTCTCAGTACGTGCGCAATCACGTCCGCAGCATGAACACCTGTGTGGACGTGCACGGCTGGCAGCCCGCAGCCGATGTCAACGGCGCTTTTGACCTCATGCCGCGAACTGTGGATGTACGCCGCATCGCGAGCGGCCGCGGTCGCCACAATCTTCCTAACGTCGGCGTGTTCGTGTGGCGGCGAGCCGCCTTGGGAGGCGCCACGCTGCTCACAGCACAAGCACCGGCATTGCCTCGCGCTATCAGCATCGCCGGGCGCCTCGACGTCAACCGCTTTACCTTCGATCCTTTTGGGGACGATGTGCCTCTGGTAAATCCCCCCCAGCCGCCGGAGAAGCCATTCACGCTCACTGAACGCCGCAATCTTCCCTTCGCACTCCGCCGGTTCGCGCTGCACGCCGAGTTGGAGAGGCTGCGAGCCGCTGCGGCGCACACGCTTGGCTCCTACGAGCCGCTGTTCTTCGGCCTGCCGCCGGTGCTCGTGATCTGGGACAGGGATGGCACACCGATAGACCCTGTCCGAATCTGTGCCTGCGATCTAACGATGTGGACGCCACCTTCGGATCCCGCCATCCGTGTTGCTGTGGATCCGGAGCTGGGGCGCCTCGTATTCAATGGATCTCCTCCGGATCCCGTGCGCGTAGCGTACGCGTACGCCTTCAGCGGCAGGTACGGCGGCGGCGCCTATCGACGGCAGGTTCCCGCCTCCGAGGGTCCGGCACAAACCGTGTCCGCATTCGAGGCAGCCGATCCGGGCGGCTGGTCGCAGGGCGTCTTCGAAATCGCTGACAGCGGGTCGTTCGGCGGCGATCTCTCGTTGTCACCAACCGGTCCTCTCGTGCTGCGCGCCGCGGACTTCGTCCGGCCCATCGTGCTCGGGCAACTCACGATCGATGCGTTGCCGGGCGGCACTGTGACTCTGCGCGGGCTCGGCATTCGAGATGGTCTCGTAGTGCGCCGGGCGGGTCATGCCGGCCCTGGCTCGTCGAGCTCTTCAGGCTCATCGAGCTCGTCCAGCTCATCGGGAGCGGCGACCGGCTCGAGCAGCTCGAGCAGTTCCGCCGGCGCAGAGCCTGCGGGCCCCGATGATGCGACGTTCACCCTCGTTCTTGAGCATTGCACGCTGCGCGGCCCTCTTCTCTGGTCATTCGATGAGGGTGGCTCCTTGACGATTCGCCGCTCTCTTTGCGCGGCTCTCAATGTGGATGAGCGGGTCGCAATACAGATCTGCGACAGCGCGGTCGACGCCGGAATCGACAGCGCCGCAGCCATCGCTGGCCAGGACGGAGCAGGTTCCTGCGGCGAAGTGAATCTCTCGGCCTGCACGGTGATCGGCGTGATCCTGGCGCGGGAGACATCCTGCATCGAGAACAGTCTGCTTTGCGGTCGCGTGACGCTCGAGCGAACTCAGGCCGGCTGCGTCCGCTACAGTCGTGTGCCGATAGGATCGAGCACGCCGCGGCGGTTCCGTTGCCAGCCCGACCTCGCCATCGATGCGGCAATAGCCGCTGCCGCGAGCGAAGGCCCACCGCCTGACGCCGCGGCCCAGCAGGCGATCCGGGACATCGTGTCGATGCGCACCGCCCCGGTGTTCGTGAGCACGGCGCGTAGCGAGCCTGGCTATCTGCAGTTGTCGGATGACGCTCCGCACGAGCTGGTGACCGGCGCCGAGAGTGAGGACGAGATGGGCTTGTTCCACGGCCTGTACAACGGCCGGCGCGAATCGAATCTCAATTATCGTCTCAGCGAGTATCTGCGCATCGGTCTGGAGTCCGGTGTGATCCATGCAAGCTGACCTTGGAGCCGGCAGGAGACAATCATGAAAGCCGACCGCAGCCGCGACACGTACGATCCTCGCAAGCACTATCGGCGGGTGCTTTTCCAACAGGGACGCGTGGTCCTCGATGCGGACCAGAACGAGCAGATCGCCATCGATCTGGCGAGCTCGGAAGTCGCCCTATCCGACGTCATCGGCCCGACGGGAGTGCCGGAGACGACTCTGGCGGCAGGTTATCGCGGCGGGTTCGCGCTCGCCATTGCGGCGAGCCAATCGAGCTCATCGAGCTCATCCAGCTCCGCCGGCTCCTCCAGCTCTGCGGGCCCGAGCCTGCGCGTTCCCCCCATCCGGCTACTCCGATCGAGCAGCAGTAGCAGCAACAGCGGCGGCAGCAGCTCGAGCAGCTCCAGCTCGCCGACAGGCATAGGCAACGACATCACGATCGCACACGGTCGTATTTACGTGGCAGGTATACCCGTCATCAATGACGCCGACACCACGCTGTTTACGCAACCTTTCCTGCCCGCAGGGCTCGATGCCGACCCGCTCGCGGCCGTGGGAGTCCAGGGGCCAGGCCTCTACGCCGCGTACCTGGATGTGTGGGAGCGGGTCATCACCCCGATCGACGATCCGTCGATTCAGGAGGTGGCTCTCGGTGGGCCGGACACGTGCCTGCGCTCGCAACTCATCTGGCAGGTGAAGCTCGCTCTGCTCGATTCCCGACGGTACGGAGCGAACCCGAGCTGCGCACAGCTGCAGGACCCGTGGCCGCGGATCGTCGA
The DNA here is from genome assembly GCA_036273735.1 of Steroidobacteraceae bacterium. GTDB lineage: Bacteria > Pseudomonadota > Gammaproteobacteria > Steroidobacterales > Steroidobacteraceae > 13-2-20CM-66-19. The sequence continues at coordinate 27,697 of DASUHA010000093.1, forward strand.
CCAAGGCCAGCTCATGGCGGGGTTGGGTGCACCGGCGGCCGCGCCAATTCCCTGCGCTCTGCCGCCGGCGAGCGGCTATCGCAGTCTCGAGAATCAGCTTTATCGCGTAGAGATCCACGAGCCCGGCGGCTACGGCGGCGCGACCTTCAAGTGGTCGCGCGAGAACGGCTCGATCGTGGCCGGCATCGTTGCAGCTCCGGGGCAGCCGCCGACCGCGCTCGTCACGGGCGCGACGCTCAGCGTGACGAGCACCGGCCGGGACTCCTCGCTGGGCATCCAGACAGGCGACTGGGTCGAGCTGATCGACGATGTCAGCGAGCTCCTCCACGGTCACGGGGAGCTCCTGAAGGTAGCCGCGAGCGATGCGACGCGCATGACGGTTACGCTCGAGGCGCCTCCCAGCCGCCCCATCGATCTGCAGCAGCATCCCAAGCTTCGGCGCTGGGATCAGACCGTCGGCGCCGATGCTGGCGGGATTCCGATCGCGGACGGCAGCATCCTCGACCTGGAGAACGGAGTGCAGGTCCAGTTCTCGGATGGCGAGTATGCGGTCGGAGACTACTGGCTCATTCCGGCGCGCACCGCCACCACAGCGGAGACCATCGGCACGATCGAATGGCCCACCGATTCTGCCGGAGACTACGTGCCGCGCAAGCCGAGCGGCATCCGGCATTCCTACTGCAAGCTCGGCATCCTTGCATTCGACGGGATCAGCTTCACGCCCCCGCCGGGCGCGAGCGATGTAACGGACTGCCGCCTGTTCTTTCCTCCACTGACGGCCGTAGAGGAACAGAACTGTCCGTGCACCCTGACCCTCGTGCCTGGAACCAACTGGGCAGCACAGCTGGGAGCGCTGTTCGGCACGACTTCCTCAGCCGACGCGGAGATCTGTTTCGCGACCGGTGATTTTGCAACGACCCAGAGCGTCATCATCCAGACTACCGGCCATGTCAAAGTGAGCGGCGCAGGCTGGGGCACGCGCCTGCTGGGCAAGGGACTGGAGACCGTGCTGCGATTCGTGGGCTGTGCCAGCGTGAGCGTACGCGATCTTTCGGCGACCGCCACGCGCGTAGACGATCCAGTCGATGCAACATCCGCGCGGATCGGCGGCGCGCTCGAATTCGTCGATTGTGCCGAGGTCACCGTCGACACTGTGACACTCTCCTGTGGTTCCGCCGTCGCATCGGGCGCCGCATGCCTGACGGTGCGCAACTCGATTACGGCAGCAAACCTCACCACGGGCTTCGGAACAGTACGGGTCAGCGGCTCGCAACTCATCGTCGGCCAGATGCAGACGGGTATCCTGCTGGTACACGTGCGGCAGGCGTTCATCGATCGCAATGAGATCAGCGCGGCGCCAGGCAGGCCGATCTCCTTCCTCTCTTCACTTGCCAACGCCCGATACCGAACGCTTGCGACGCGTGCCCTGGTCGGCAGCGCGTCGACTGCTGCCGTCAAGACAGCGGCGCCGGATGCACCCAAATCGCGGGCGCGCAAAAAGTCGGCCCCCGCTGCCGCCCGCGCTGCGCCGGCTGTCACTGCGCCCGCAGGACCCGCGGGTGGACCGATCGCCGGTGCCGCTGCGACTCCCATCCTCGCCTCCCGCCCGCCGAATGCCGGTGTGACGGTCGGCGGGACCACGGTCTCGTTCAACACCCCACAGCAGCTCAAAGGCGTCTGGCAGACTTACGTCGACACTCAGGGTCCCAAGGAATTCGCCTCCAACGCCGACCTGCTCGCGTTCGTAAAGCGCTCGGCTGCCACGCTGCTCACGAATCCCGCGGCGCAGCGCCAGTTCGCCGGGTTCTCACAACTGGTCAGGAACTTCGAGCGCCTGCAGGTCCTGGTTGCGCGTGCCGGGATCGTGGTAGGCGGACGGGCGGTGAGCGAGCTGCGGGTCGCGGACAATGTCATCGGCGGGTTTCTGCAGGGAGTGGTGGTCGGCACGAGCCATCGCGAGAAGTCTCCGACGTTGCCCGCTGACACGGCCGGGAACGTCGTGATCCGGGACAACCAGGTGTCGCTGACCCTCGATGTCATCCAGGGTCACGCCGCGGGGCGCTTTGGCATTCTGGTGGGAAACGTGCGCTCGCTGCTGATCGACAGCAACCGGATCTCGCTGACACTGTCCGGCGGCCAATACCTGCATTCCGAGGGCATCCGGGTATTCGGCTATCTCGGCAGCAAGGCGATCATCCGGCACAACGAGTTGAGCGGGTTTCCGGACCGGGTCATCCGGGTCGTGCAGGTGAGCGCGCCCAGCCAGTACAACAAGGTGGTCGCACCGGACCCGAACGTATATCTGCAGAGGCTGCACGCCGGGCCGCAATGGCTCATCGCCGATAACCTCGTCAATCGGGCGGAGCAGGCAATCGAAGCGCCATCATGCCTGGTGATAAACAACAGCTCCGTTTGAGGCGACCCGTCGCGCGAACCGGTGGCCACCGATCCGGCGACGCGCGCCTCCAGCGCGAGAGTGTCCTCGAGCGCGAAGCCGACCGTGTTGCCGCAGAAGCGCTGAGCGGGCCGGCCCCCCACACGGTGCGACCAGAGAGCGTATCGCGTGCTCCGTCTGCGACTGCACGCGCTCCAGAGGAGACTCAGGAAGTGGCGCGCGCAACCCGCGGCGGAGGCACACCGCTCGAAGCCACTCTGCGAGCGCAGATGGAGCGCGCGTTGGGGTTCGACTTCGCTAGCGTAAGGGTGCACTCCGGGCCGGATGCTCGCGTATCCGCCTCACGGCTCGGCGCGCAGGCCTACACGGTCGGCCGGGATATCGTCTTCGGCGCGGGACAATTCGCTCCCCACAGCACATCCGGTCGACGGCTGATAGCCCACGAGCTCGTTCACGTGATGCAGCAACGAGGCGCGAGTGCCGGAAATGCCCGAGTGCAGTGCAAGCAACCGCAGGACCCCGATGAGGTGGCCGCGGCGCAGAAGGAAGAGTCCGCCCTCACCTCTCTGGCCGCGGACGCCATCGCTTCGAAACGTCCGCAGATCGCGGTGCAGGAGGTTCTCTGGCGGCTCATCAAGGCTCACGGGCTCGACATGCATTTCGAGCTGAGCGGCAGCCGCTACGAGCGCAAACAGAAAGGCGTCGCGGTCGAGATGCACGGCAAGGGTCCGCGCACCAGCGCAACACTGGTTGCCGGCGACGATGCCCTGAGTCGTGTGGCAGCCGGCCAGGCTGCGCAGATTGCGCAGGAGATCGAGTCGCAGATTTCTCTGGTGCGGCAGGCGCGCGGCACTATCGACTATGTCTTCATCATGGGGCGTGACAAGTCGAAGGCCAATCCCTTCTATGCGAAAGCGAAGGAGTACTTCAAGGCCGAGTATCCGAGCGCGGTCATGATCGAGGACGTGCGTGATCTCGAGGGCATCAACGCCCGCATCAACCAGGAAGGCAAGCCGGTCAACGACCTGATCATCGTCTCGCACGCCCATGCCGACGGGACGCTGCAGTTCTCGCTGAGTCCCACGCTGGGCAGACCGGGCAAGGTCGAGTTCGCGGCGCTGAAGGAAGCGAACCAGAAACACTCGCTCGTCGCGCCAGACCCGAACCTGGTGGGTTCCTGGACGAACGTGCTCATCCGTGGGTGCAATCTCGGTCGCAGCGAGGCGATGCTGACAGAAGTGCGGAGTGCCTTCGGCGGCGGGGCCCGCGTCCTCGCGCCGACCCATGAGCAGGGTTATGGAGGGGGCGAAGAATCGATGGCTGGGCCGTACTACGAGCAGCCCGGCCGCAGCTCATTGAAAGACGCAGAAGCGCTCAAGCGTCTGCAGGCCAAGCCCGAATATGGCTTCGTCACCAACTGGAAGTCGATGAGCCGGCACCTCAGGCGCGAGGTCGATGCCACGACCGAGGGGGTATGGAGCGGGCTCTGGCCGGAGAAGGGCAAGGAGCTGCAGCTGCTTCGCGAGCTCCTGAAGGGCCAGCCGAGTCCGCCGCCGCTCAAGGAGTTCACCTTCGGAGGCGCGCAGGTGCAGGGAAAGATGACGGTGTTCACCTTCAAGGCCAAGGACAAGTTCAAATTCGGGGACTTCACTACCGACCCGATCGAAACGCCGCCGACGGATGCCGAGGCAATCCAGATAGCGCGCGATCGCACAGCTCGCCCGGAGGCTTATTCGTTCACAGTACGCCGGAGCCGTCGCGGACTGCACCTGAGCGTCGACGTCGATGTCGCGCGCACGGAGTGGACGCTGTATCACCAGGACCTGCTCAAGGGCGGCAAGCGCTTCCACCCGAGTCCGGGCGTCAGGCCGTGGTTTGGCGATACCGACTATTGAGGAGCGCCCGTGAGCCAACCCCGACGACTCATCCTCCGCAATTTCCAGTCTCCCGGCGACATCGTCATGCTGACGGCGGCCCTGCGCGAGCTGCACCTCACGCATCCGGGAGCATACCTGACCGATGTACGCACGCCCTGCCCCGCTCTCTGGGAGCACAATCCCTACATCACTCCGCTGCGCGAGGGCGATCCCGCCGTCGAGGTCCTGGATTGCGAGTACCCGCTGATTCATCGCAGCAATCATGCGCCTTATCATTTCCTGCACGGCTTCATCGAGCACCTGAACGCGCGGCTGGGCCTTTCAGTCCGACCGACGCTGTTCCGCGGCGACATTCATCTGTCGCAGCAGGAGAAAACCTGGATATCGCAGGTAGAGGAGATCGTGCGCCAGCCGGTCCCGTTCTGGATCGTGGTAGCCGGCGGCAAACGCGACTTCACGATCAAGTGGTGGGACGCGCAGCGCTACCAGCGTGTCGTGGACCACTTCAACGATCGCATCCTCTTCGTCCAGGTCGGTGAGGCCGGCCACGAGCATCCACCGCTGCGACGCGTGATCGATCTGCGCGGTCGCACGGACCTGCGACAACTCGTACGGCTCGTGTACCACGCGCAGGGAGTCCTCTGCCCCGTGACACTGATGATGCACCTTGCGGCGGCTGTGGAAGTGCCGGGCGGGATGCCGAAGAACCGCCCGTGCGTCGTGATTGCCGGCGGGCGCGAGCCGCCGCACTGGGAAGCCTATCCGCATCACCAGTACCTGCACCGCGCCGGCACACTCTACTGCTGTGACGATGGCGGCTGCTGGAAATCGCGCGTGCGTCCGCTGGGAGACAGGGACGACAAGGACAAACCCGAGCATCTTTGCGTCGATGTGGTGGGTCGGCTCCCCCGCTGCATGGATCTCATCAGCGTGGACGATGTCGTCCGCGCGATCGAGATCTACTTTCAAGGAGGCGCAGTCAGTTACCTGACGCGCTCCCAGCTCGATGCGATCCGGCAGGTGCCGCGGGCGGCCTGACCGTGAGCGCCGTTGACATCACGCGGTTTGCCGCGACGCCTCGCGTTCGTGCTGCGCTGCGGGTCCAATTTACACACGGCTTGGGCGACTGCGCCTTCTTCGCGCACCAATTGCCGCTCTATGTCCGGCGGGGGTATGCCATTGCCGTCGTGTGCACTCCCGACAAGCACATCGTGTTCGCAGACAGCGGGGTCGGCGTCGCGACGGATACGACCGGCGCCGCCACGGTTCCGTGGCACGAAGGCCTCATTCCGGCGCAGGACGCCGATCTCGCCAATTGCTGGCGATGGTCCAAGGGCGGTCGCAACATTTCAGTGCCGCCCATGCCCAACATTGGCTCGCCGAAGGACCTCTGGGATGAGTACCGTACGATCAAACTGGACGTGACACCTCATCTGCCGGCGGAGTCGCGCGTCGCGGCGAGCCGCTGGCTGGCCCCGCTGCCCAAGCCCGTCGTGCTGCTGCACTCTCATGGCAACACCGGGCCGGAGCGGAAGAACCTCGAGGCGCAAAAGTGCAAACGGCTGTACCAACGACTCCTGGACGACACCGGCGGGACGGTCGTGCTGCTGGACTGGGATAATCGCGTGCCGCGCCTCGCTCATGGACGCGTCCGGCATCTGGCAGACGATTGGGCGCACATCGACACCGCCACACTCCTTGGCGTCATGTCTCAGGCCGACCTCCTGATCGGAGTCGACAGCGGCCCTCTGCACATCGCCAGACTGGTAGACCTGCCCGCAATCGGAGTGTGGGCGCATGCCGGGTCACCCGTCACCTGGACACTCCCTCATCCGCGCCAACTCAATGTCGTCCTGACGCAGGAACGACCTGACTGGTATGGCCGCAGTCGCGCTTCGTATCACACCATCGCGCTGAGTGACGATGAGTCCGCAATGGAACCTCTCGCCGCGCTGGCTCACCGGATGTTGGAGAAGCCTCGCTACCTCGATCGGACGCACATCGCCGCCGACGTGCAGCTGCAATGGTTTGTACGCAACCAGATGCGAGGCGGTGACAGCCCTTTCGGCGGTTATGTCGACCGGCATCTGAGCTTCGATCTCGTGCTGCGCGAGTTGAGCGCTCGGTCCGTGCAGCCGCGCGTCGTGGAAACGGGATGTATTCGGGCCGAGGACGATTTTGCCGGCGCCGGATTCAGCACTTATGTCATCGGCTTCTATCTGAGCCGGCATGGCGGGCGCCTCATCTCCGTTGATAACGACCCGATGAACTGCGCGTTCGCCAGGGTGTGGACACGCTGCTTTGGCGCCGCCGTAGAGATCCGGCTCGCAGACTCGATCGCCTTTCTGCGCGACAGTCGCGAGCCGATCGATTTGCTGTATCTCGATAGCCTCGACGCCGATCACGCGCGCTGCGCCGAGCACAGCCTGGCGGAGATCCAGGCGGCCTATCCCAGGCTGCGCGGTCGCTCGCTCGTCGTCTGTGACGACACTCCATACTCTGTCGGACAGTTTCGCGGCAAGGGCGCGCTGGCGGTACCGTGGCTGCTCGAGCGGGGCTGGCGCATCCTCTATACAGGCCATCAGACGGTGTTGTCGTTGTGAAGACCCATCGCTCGGCGGCGCGCATCGGTGGGAAGAAGTCAGGTGCAGAGCGTTCTGCGCACCTGGACGCACTCCAGTCCTCTTGCTTCGAGCCTGAAAAGAAGCTCCCGATGAGGTCTCGGAGCGGGTGCCTCCCGGCAATCAGCGCGAGTGACAGCAGCGCCGGCATGCCGCATGCCCAGCCGCGGCCATCGCCCGATTCAGCGATTGACTCGAACGAGAGCGCGCTGGAACGGGAGGCCGACGCGGCAGCGGACCGGGCCGTGTCGTCGCTCGGCACCCATTCCCGCGCGTTCGCCGCGGGACAATCCGCCGCAGGATCGGAGCCCGGCGGACCTGCCCGCCGCGACGGGCCGCCTCGCCCCACCGTGCTCGGCATGCTCGAGCGACATTTCGGCCATGACTTTTCCAACGTGCGGATTCACGCGGATCGGGAGGCTGCCCGGTCAGCGCGAGTGCTGAAGGCGCAAGCCTTCACCCTGGGATCGGATATCTACTTCGCCGATGGGCGGTATCGACCCTCCACCAAGGCTGGGCTGCGCCTGCTCGCCCACGAGCTGGCACATACCGCCCAGCAGTCCGGTCGTCCGCACGCGCCCTGGAGCGTGGTGGGAGCACCGAGGCTCAGCCGCGCGCCTACGAGGATACAGCGCCAATCGGACAACGAAACCGAAGGTCCTCATCGTGCAATGGGCATCGTCGGCGATGACGGGACCTTCATCTATGGATCCGGCGACCGCTTCCCGACACGCGATGAGGTCCTGCA
>DASUHA010000094.1:0-38227 GCA_036273735.1 Steroidobacteraceae bacterium
CGAGCGCCGGAGCGCACAGACGGAATTGCTGGGCCACTTTGCGGCCGGTCCCACCTTCGCCGCTGCCTCCGTCGACGACGATGGCCGTTAGCCCTTGGCTCCGTGCGAAAGCACATGAGTAAGCGGGCCAGGGCCGCTCCCTGGACCGCGAGATGGAATGCGGTGAATGGGCTGGCCGCGCAAAGCGCCGCAGGCGACTTTGAGCTAATCAACGAGCCCGACTGAAAACGCGGAGTCTCAGGCCGGCGGCGCGTAGGTAATCCACTTCCTGCTGCAGATCCGCCGAGGTCAGCGGATGCTCCTTGAGCCAGCGGGCAGGGAAGAACACCTCGAGCGATCTCGACGCCGCCGAGATCGCGATCGGCGGCAGCGCGGTGGGGCTGCGGCCGCGATGCAGCAGCACCGCGAGCCGTAGGATCACGATGAGATGGATGGCGTTGCGGTCCCACGGCGGCACCAGCTCCTCGAGCCCCTCGAGCGCCAGCTTGCGGCGATGGCCGCCCACCATTCGTGCGAGCAGCCGCTGCTCCTCGCGCGAGAATCCGGGCATGTCGGCATTCTCGAGCAGATAGGCGCCGTGCCGGTGATAGCCGCTGTGGGAGACGTCGAGACCGATCTCGTGCAGCCGGGCGGCCCATTTCAACACGAGCTCCGCCGGAGGGTCGCCCTGCACCTTCCAGGTGTCACGGGTCTGCTCCAGGAAATGCAGCGCGGTCGCTTCTACGCGCTCGGCCTGCGCGAAGTCGACGTGGTAGCGCTCCTGCATGCCGCGCACGGTTCGATCGCGTGCGTCCTCGTCCGTGTAGCGACCCACCATGTCGTAGAGCAGGCCCTCGCGCATGGCACCGTCGGCGGCCCGCATTTCTTTCAGCCCCAGGCCGGCGAAGATCTCAGTCAGGATGGCGATGCCGCCGGGGAACACCGAGCGGCGGTCCTCCGTCAGCGCCGCGAGCTTGAGCTCGCGCACGTGGCCGGCCTCGACCAGGTAGGAAATGGTGCGCTCGAGACCCGCGGGCGTGATGGCGAGCGCCTGGGAATCGAGCTCGCGGATGGCCTCGCCGATCGCCCTCACGGTGCCCGAGCTGCCCGCAGTTCGCTCCCAGCCGCGGCGCCTGAAGGCCGCCTGCACCGGCTCGAGCTCGAGGCGCGCCGCTACCCGCGCGGCGGCCATGCGCTTCATGGAGATCTTGCCGTCGCGGAAGAACCGCTCGCTGAGCGATACGCAGCCCATCTGCAGGCTCTCGAGCTCGAGCGGGCTCAGGCCCTCCCCAATGATGAGCTCGGTGCTGCCGCCGCCGATGTCCGCGACCAGGCGCCTCCCGGGCTCGCTCGGCATGGTATGCGCGACACCGGCGTAGATGAGCCGCGCTTCCTCCATGCCGGAGATGATCTCGATCGGGTGACCGAGCGCCTCGCGGGCGCGCTCGAGGAAGGACTGCTTGCGATGGGCGCGGCGCAAAGCGTTCGTTCCCACGACGCGCACGCTGTCCGCGCGCATATCGCGCAGTCGCTGCCCGAAACGCTGCAGGCAGGCGAGCGCACGGGCCGCCACATCCTTGTCGATGCGCCCGTTCTCCTCGACGCCCGCGGCCAGGCGGACCATCTCGCGCAGGCGGTCGATGATGACGAGCTGGCCGTGCGAGTAGCGCGCCACGACCATGTGGAAGCTATTGGAGCCGAGGTCTACCGCGGCGAGGACATCGGGGACGGGGTTGACGGCCGGCCTTGAGTCGGCCCTCTGCGTGTCGCGGACAGGGCTGGCCGGACGCACGCGACTGGAGCCGGGCTCAGGCTGCTGAGAACGAGGACCCGCAGCCGCAGGTGGTCGTCGCGTTGGGATTGCGAATCACGAACTGCGCGCCGTCGAGGCCCTCGCGGTAGTCGATCTCCGCACCCATCAGGTACTGCACGCTCATGGGGTCGACCAGGAGCTTGACCCCCATGTTCTCGATGCAGGTGTCACCGTCCTGGATCTGCTCATCGAACTCGAATCCGTATTGCAGCCCCGAGCAGCCGCCTCCCTGGACGAAGACCCGCAGCATGAGGCTCGAATTGCCCTCGCCGCGGATGAGCTCGCCCACCTTGCGGGCGGCCGCATCGGTGAAGAGCAGGGTGGGGGCGTCAAGCGAGGCTTCGACGGTACTCATTGGGGTTCGGATCTCCTCGATATTCGGGGCCGGCAGCTCCGGGCAACCAGTCTAGGAGGCGATGCCACGGGCGTCAAAGCGGGTCCTCAGGACTGCTTTGCAGTGCCCGTTCCGGGCTCAGCCGCAGCCTCGCCGGCCGGCGCCAGCCGGACCAGCTTGCCCGTGATCTGGGCGCCGAGGGTCATCTCGATGACACCGTAGTACACGTTACCCTCCACACGCGCGCTCGCCCCCAGGAGGACGTGCCCGCGAGCCACTATATCGCCACGGACCGTCCCGTGAAGGACAAGGTCCGTGACCTCTACCGGTCCCTCTATGGAGCCGGTATCGCTCACACACAAGGAGGCGGGCGTCTGCAAATCGGCCCGGACGCCTCCCTCGACCCGGCCGTCGAGATGCAGGCCACCGGCAAACTCCAAGCCTCCATGGACCTTGACCGACCTGGCGATCAGCGTATCGATGCGGACGGGCTTGGAATCGCGATTGAACATGGCTGGCGCTTTCCGGCTAAGGCACGACCACCGCACTCCAGGGGAACGCCTGGGTCAGCGGGGCGATGTCCTTGCGGTTCGAGCTGACGGTGACGGTCAGATGCTCCGGGCGGAAGCCCGCCGGCAGCGTCACGGTCTGCTCGAGATCCTGATAGTAACGGAAATCATAGGTCACATTGGTCGCGCCACCGCCCGCCAGTGCCTGGCTATCGAGGGTCGCGGGCTTGCCCTCCGGGCCCTGGCCATCAACTGCCAGGCTCACGGTCCCGGTAGTCATGCCGTCGGTCTTGCCGGCCCGCACCAGCGACACGTGGACGAGGAAATTCCCAGCGGCCTTGGCCGCAGACAGGCGCACGGTGCCGACGCGCACCCCGATGGGCGGTGCGCCTTCTGCGACCACGGCGCGATAGAAGGCCAGCTCTTCGGTCTGGCGCGCCACCTGCGCCTGCAGGTCCCCGATCGTCCGCGCCACGACCTGATCCTCGCGGGTATGGCCCGCCGTCATCGTCTCGAGCCGGATGATGCGGGCCTGCAGCACGCGGTTGGAGTCCTTGAGCTGGCTGGTGGATTGCTGGAATTTCGCCCGCTCCTGAAGCGCGGAAACGATGTTGTAGCCGGCGTAATAGCGCCCAAGCTCGAAGGCCGCGTAGAGCCCGATGATGACGAGGACGGCGACCGTGACAGTCAGGATCAACCGCCGCATGGGCGCATGCGGCCGAATCACCAGATCCGCATGACCTTCCTTACTGAACAGCGCCACTCGGAATGCTCATTCTTGGCCTCAGTGCGCCGGCGCCGGCTCGCTGCGCGGGGGCCGGCGGCCCATCTCGTCCCACCAGCCCGGAAGGGGCGGCGGACCTGCCGGAAAGGCAAGGGGCGCGAGCTCCAGGAGCGCGCGCTGATACACCCCACGCTTGAAGTAGATGACCTCTTTCACGGGATCCCAGAAGCTCGTCCACCGACACTCGTCGAACTCCGGCTCATCCGTGCGCCTGAAATCGAAATTCATCGGCTCGCGTCGCAACCTGAGAAGGAACCAGCGCTGCTTCTGGCCGATGCACACCGGCTGCTGATTGCGGCGCACGTAGCGCGCGGGCAGCCGGTATCGCAGCCAGCGAGCGGTGTGCCCGAGGAGCTCGACGTCGGTCCGCTCGAGCCCGATTTCCTCATCCAGCTCCCGGAACACGGCCTGCTCGAGGCTCTCGCCCTCACGCATGCCACCCTGCGGAAACTGCCAGCCGCGCCCGCCCGTGCGCCGCCCGAGGAGGACCTCGCCCGCGCCGCGCATCAGCACGATGCCGACGTTCGCGCGAAAGCCATCCGAATCGATGACGTCTCTGGCCATGTGAGGCTTTTATCAAGCACGGCTTGTAGTGAGCAAGCTTTAGCTGTTGTTCGATGCACCGGATCCGGGCATCCTGCGTTGTTCGAGCCACTGGATCCGGGCATCCTGGGTTGTTCGAGCCACTGGATCCGGGCATCCTGCCCGGCCCAGTGCTGCTTCGAGCAAAAAGCACGGTTTTTTGCTCGAAGCTCCGCCACCTGCGGCGGCGGGCACACTCCCTGTGCCTGGGGCACAGAAGGCGATGTTCAACTGATGGCAGCGACGTTTCACCGCGTTCATGGCGGCGCCTGGAAGGGCTTTGTCGCGCTGCTGTTCATGGCGAGCGCAGTGTTCATCGGATCGCTGCTCGTGGGCAGTGCGGAGTTCGCACCCTCGCGGATCGTTGCTGCGCTGTTGGGTTCTGGCGACAGCGTGGCCCGCAGTGTGGCGCTCGCCGTGCGGCTGCCGCGGACGCTCGCCGCCTTTGGGGTGGGCAGTCTCCTCGCGCTCGCCGGAGTCCTGCTGCAGGCGCTGTTTCGCAACCCCCTCGCCGATCCGTTCGTACTGGGGGTCTCGGGAGGCGCCGCGGTCGGGGCATTACTCGCCATGATCGCGGGTGCAACGGTGTTGGCCGTACAGGGGTCGGCCGTGGCCGGCGCCATCGTTGCCGTCCTCATCGTGCACGTGCTGTCACGAAGCGGCGGGACCACTCGGCTGCTCCTGACGGGCGTCGTGCTGGCCAGTGCGTGTGGCGCGATCGTAACGGTGCTGCTGTCGGTCGCCGACGCTTCGCGCCTGCGCGGTATGATCTTCTGGCTGGCAGGTGACCTGGAGTGGGCGGTCAACCCGTGGACGAGCGCAGTCACCGCGCTCTTCGCCGTCGCGCTCGCGGTCATGATGGCGCGGCCTCTCAACGTGCTGGCGGCCGGCGAGCTCCGTGCGCGCAGCGTAGGCATGCAACTGGAGACGTGGCGCAGTTTCGTGTTCGTTGGATGCGCTGCATTGACGGCAGTGGCAGTCGTCAGCGCGGGGACGGTTGGCTTCGTCGGGCTCATCACTCCGCACATCGTGCGGCTCGCCTTCCGCACGAGCGATCATCGCGTGGTCGCACCGGCCTCGGCTTTGCTCGGCGGAACGCTATTGGCTTGCGCCGATGTAGCGGCAAGAACGGTGGTCGCGCCGCGTCAGCTTCCCGTCGGCGCCATCATGGCGCTCGTCGGTGCGCCGCTTTTCATCGCGCTCCTGCGGCAGCGGGGATGACGCTCACTTGACGATGTTTTTCGAGATCGAGACCCTGTTGCGGCCGGCGCTCTTGGCGCGGTAGAGCGCCGCATCGGCCTCGGCGATCAGACGCTCGGCCAGCACCTTGTAGTCGCGCGTGGCCTGGTCAGGCGCGGCGGCGGCCACACCGATCGACAGCGTCACGGTCTCGGCCGCGTGTCCGCCGATCGATACCGGCTGACTGCTCACGGCATGCAACACGCGGGCGGCGACCCGTTCGCCGTCGCCGACATTCCCCTGAGGCAGCACGATCGCGAACTCATCGCCGCCGAAGCGAACACCGGTATCGCTCACCCGCATCTCCGCATCGATCCGCTGTGCCACTTCCCGCAACACCGCATCGCCTGCGAGATGGCCATATTGATCGTTGATGCGCTTGAAGTGATCGACGTCGACCATGAGGCATGCGACAGGCTGACGCGCACGCTGCGCCCGTGCCAGCTCTTCACGCAGGCGCGCGTGCAGGTAACGTCTGTTGTGGAAGCCCGTGAGGAAGTCCGTCAGGCCGCTGCGCACCAGCCGCGCCCGGTTGACGGCGTTCTCGATGCAGATTGCCGATACCACGCCGAGGTGCGCCAGAAAGTCGCTGGCGAGATCACTGGTGAAGCGCCTGGGATCGACGCTGAAGAAAACCAGCACGCCGTCGAGCTGCTCCTGGCGCGTCAGCGGAATCAGCGCGACGCTGCCGCCCTTCTCCACGCCCGGCAGCAGCAGCTCGTGATCGGCGAGCCGAAACGGCCCGAGCCAGGGCCGCTCGAGATTGGCGACCTGCGGAGCCGCAGTGGTGAGCGCATCGACGAAATGCACGCCCTCCAGCTCCTCGAGGAGACAGTCATCGCCCGAAAGCAGATGCCGGATCTCGTGCTGCGGATCGTGCAGCACCAGGCTGACGACATCGAGTTGGTAGGATTGGCGCAGGCCGTGGATCAGACGGTCGAGAAGCTGTGCCAGCGACCCCGCGCGCAACAGCTCGAGCTCCCGCTCCTGTGTCTTGCGGAAGAGCGAATCATTGCGGCTGACCTCCTCGGTCAACTCCTTGAGCCGCGCCCGCAGGCGCTCGATCTCCCCCTCGAGCCCATTCAGACGGTTTACTGCCATGACCCGTCCTCCTCCATCCCTTTGTGCCTACGCCCGTCGCTCCGCGACGCTGCGCCGGTCTTCGAGATATTCGCGCCCCTGACGCATGAGGGTGGCAAAGACATCATGGTCACGCGACAGCACTGCTGCGCGGATGCGCTCCACCGCTTTCGAGAGCGCCTCCAGGGACTCCGCGCCGTAGTCGTTCAGGCTCTGGATCTCGAAATAGAGGTCCGGGCTTTCCTGCGCCACACGGCTCGCGACGTCCAGTTGCGCATCGAAGGTCGTGCTCGAGAGCCGCGCCAGCCGCGGCGCGGCCTCGCCGCTCTCGGCGAGGGCAGTGAAGAAAGCGATGTTGAGCGCGTGCGACAGGCCGAGAACGTAGGCGATCAGCCGGTCGTGATCGTCCAGGCTCATCACCACCTGCTCCGCCATGGTGGATGCGAACAGCGCACGCGCCTCCGCCAGGGCCTCGGCGTTGCCCAGGTCGACGAAAATCACGTGCCGTCCCGACAGTAGCTCAGTGTCAGGTCCAAACATCGGGTGAATGGAAGTGACGCGGCAGCCGTGCGATCTCAACGCCATGAGGCCCGCGCGCAGCGGTGATTTGAGAGAGCCGACATCGAAGATCACGGCGCGGGGCCGGCGAAGCGCCAGGTCGCGCAGGATGGCATCGGTCACCCCGAGCGGCGTAGCCAGCACGATGTAGTCGTGTTTGAGGTCGGTGGTATGCCAGTCCGCGACGCGCGGCACGCCATCCGGCCCGCTGTGCGGGTCAGCCACCTCGACGGCGAAGCCCTGTGAGGACAGGAATTGCACGAACCAACGGCCCATCTTGCCGCCACCGCCGATGACGAGCACGCGCCGGCCGGAGCCCGCGCCACGCGCCGCGACACTCGCCTGCTCCTGGGTGGTGAGCGATGAACGGATGAGCAGGCGCAGCAGCTCTTCGGCGAGAGCCGGCGGCACGCCCACCTCTTGAGCCGTGGCCCGGGCACCCTCGATCACTTCGCGCTCGCGCTCGAAATCGCGGGTGGGATATCCGGTCGCCCGTTTCACGCGGGCCACCTCGCTGCTCAATGCCTTGCGCTCGCCGACCAGCGCGAGGAGCTGGCGGTCGAGCTCGGTCAGGCGCCGGCGAAGATCATCCAGGGTCACGACATCCCGCGTCATAGAGAGGTTTCCAGAGCCGAGGTTGTAGGCGGCCCCTTCCTTTTATCGGCCCGGCGTGGCCGCTGCAAGTATGCACCGGCGAGCGCGGGACGCCGGTTTTCCCTTACCATGTCCCCATGATGCGACAATCGGAGCTATTGCCCCAGGAGCTGCCCCCGGAGCCCCTCGTCATCCTCAACCGCTGGATGGCCGAGGCCTGGCAGCATCGGCAGCAGCCGAACCCCAATGCCATGGTGCTCGCCACGAGCGACCTCTCGGGGCACCCCTCGGCGCGGGTGGTGCTCTGCAAGGAGGTGGTGCCGCTCCCCGGATACCTCGTTTTTTATACGAATTACCTGTCGCGCAAGGGCCGGCAGCTCGCGGAGAACCCCCGGGCGGCCGCGGTCATTCACTGGGATGCGCTCCATCGCCAGGTGCGCATCGAAGGGCGCGTGCTGCAGGCCCCGGCGGCCGACAGTGATGCGTACTTTGCCTCCCGGCCATGGCCGAGTCGCGTGGGCGCCTGGGCGAGCGCGCAGAGCGAGCCCGTGGAATCGCGCGAGACCCTGCTCGAGTCGCTCGCGGTGACCGCGGAGCGCTTCGGCACGCCGCTGCCGGGGCTCCCCGGCGCAGAGGGCGAGATCAACATCGTCATACCGAGGCCGCCTCATTGGGGCGGATACCACCTCTGGGCGGAGGCCGTGGAGCTGTGGGTAGAGGGAGAGGCACGCGTGCACGACCGCGCGCGTTGGACGCGCAACCTCACGTTGCAGCCGAACGGCTTTTTCGAGGCCGGGTCCTGGACCGCGACGCGTCTGCAACCCTAGTCGTTTCCCGGGGCGCATCGCCACGAGAAAGCGCTACTGAAAGGCAGCGGTGCACGCTCGCGGCCCGCGGCGTCGATGTTGCAGTCGGCGCGCGCCAGTTGGTGACGGACCTGTCGCTGGAATTTTCCCCGGGCGAATTCGTGGCCATCCTGGGCAGGAACGGCACCGGCAAGACACTCACGCTCCATACGCTCGCGGGGCTGCGGCGGCCGCAGGCGGGCAAGATCCAGCTCGATGGGGCGGCCATGGACAGCCTGAGCCGACGGGCAGTGGCACTGCGGCTGGGGCTGCTCGCCCAGGATGTCGAAGAGTCTTTTGTCACGACGGCTCTGGAGGCGGTACTCGTAGGGAGGCATCCGCATCTGAAGCTGTGGCAGTGGGAGACGGCGGAGGACGAGCGGATCGCGCACCAGGCGCTGACGTCGGTCGACCTGGCGGACTTCGCGCATCGCAGGACCGACACGCTCTCTGGGGGAGAGCTGCGGCGGGTCGCGGTGGCGGCGCTGCTCGCGCAGGAGCCGGCCGTCTATCTGCTCGATGAGCCTTCCAACCATCTCGATCCGGCGCATCAGCTGGAGATCCTCGGGCTGTTCCGGGAGCTGTGCAACACCGGCAAGATGGTGATTGCGACCCTTCACGATCCAACGATCGCCGCGCGGTTCGCCGACAAGGCGCTGCTGCTCTTCGGCGATGGCCGCTGGTCGGCAGGGCCGGCTGTGCAGATGCTGACCGCAGAGAGGCTGAGCGAGCTCTATCTCTCGCCCATGTTGGAATTGGAGAAGGATGGGCGGCGCATCTTCGCCAGCGCGTAGACGCTCAGAGATCCCCGAATTGGTGTTGGAGCAGAGTCAGGGCCGCGACCGCCGCGGTCTCCGTACGCAGGACTCTCGGTCCCAGCCTCACGCCGACGAAGCCGGCAGCCAGTGCGGCTCGCTGCTCGGGTTCGGCGAGGCCGCCTTCGGGGCCGATCAGTACGGTCATTCCGCCGTCAGGTTTCTTGAGATCGCCGATGCGCAGGGCGCCCGCGGGAGACAGCAGCAGGCGGGCTCCGGGCGTCTCCCGGTCTTGCTGCAGGAAATCATGCAGGCCCACGGGAGAGGTGATGTCGGGCATGCGGGTTCGGCCGCTTTGCTCGCAGGCCGCGGTAGCGATGCCTTGCCAGTGTTGGAGCTTGCGCTGCGACTGTTTGGCGTCGAGCTTCACCACGCTGCGCTCGGTCAGCACGGGGATGATGCGGGTGACGCCGATCTCGGTGGCCTTCTGTATCACCCAATCCATGCGCTCGCCGCGCGAGACCCCCTGCGCCAGAGTCAGAGAAAGCGGCGATTCGCGAGCCACGTCGGAGCGCTCGCCGACGTCGACGATGACGGCACCCCGCTTGAACCCCTCGATCCGCGCGGCGTGCTCTCCGCCCCGGCCATCGAAAAGAACGAGGCCATCACCCGACCCGAGGCGCAATACCCGCGCGATATGGTTGGCGGCGTCGCCTTCGATCGTGTGGCGCCGGCCGGCGGCCAGAGGCCCCGGCACGTGGACACGGGTCAGTCGCATGTCGCGAGCTCGATCCCCTCGCGCGCAACGTCGATCATGAGATCGATCTCTTCCGGCGTCACCACATAGGGAGGCATGAAGTAGAGCACCGTCCCGATGGGACGCAACAGGACGCCGCGACTCAGGGCATGGCGGTAGATTCTCAGGCCGCGGCGCTCCTGCCAGGGATACGGCTCCCGGGTGGCTTTGTCACGCACCAACTCCACGGCGACGATCATGCCGTGCTGGCGGACCTCCGCGACATGCGGGTGCGCTTCGAGCTCGCGGGCCTTCGAGCCCAGATGGGCTGCGAGCGTGCGGTTGCGGCTGAGAACATCGTCGGTGCGAAAGATGTCGAGACTCGCCAAGGCAGCGGAGCAGGCGAGTGGATTGCCGGTGAAGCTGTGGGAGTGGAGGAAGGCCGTCAGCTTGACGTACTCGTCGTAGAAAGCGGCATAGATCGGGTCCGTCGTCACGACCGTCGAGAGCGGCAGGTAACCGGCGGTCAGGCCTTTCGACAGGCACATCATGTCGGGGCTGATACCCGCCTGCTCACACGCGAACATCGTCCCGGTCCTGCCGAATCCGACGGCAATTTCATCCGCGATGAGATGCACGCCATACCGGTCGCAAGCCTGGCGCAGCAGGGCGAGGTAGACCGGATCGTACATGCGCATGTTGCCCGCGCATTGCACCAGCGGCTCGAGTATGACGGCAGCGGTCTCGTCGGCGTGCCTGGCGAGCGCCGCCTCCATGTGTGCGAACTTGCGTCGCGAATGCTCAGGCCAGCTCTCGCCCCGCTCTCTCTCGTAGCAGTCGGGCGATGGCACGGTGATCACGTCCATGAGGAGCGGCTGGTAGATCTCCTTGTAGAGGTCGACGTTGCCCACCGCGAGCGCGCCCAGGGTCTCGCCGTGGTAGCTGTTGGACAAGGTGATGAAGCGCCGCTTCGCGGCCTTGCCGACGTTGCGCCAGTAATGAAAGCTCATCTTGACGGCGACCTCCACCGCGGAGGAGCCGTTGTCGGCGTAGAAGCAGCGCGTCAGACCCTTAGGAGCGATGGCCGCCAGTGCCTCGGAGAGCGCAATCACCGGCTCGTGGGTGAAGCCTGCGAGGATCACCTGCTCCAGCCGCTCGAGCTGATCGCGCACCGCCGCATTGATGCGGGGATTGGCGTGACCGAAGAGATTCACCCACCAGGAGCTGATCGCATCGAGGTAACGCCTGCCCTCGAAGTCCTCGAGCCAGGCCCCCGTGCCCCGGCGGACCGGAATCATGGGAACGTTCTCGTGGTCCTTCATCTGGGTGCACGGATGCCAGACGTGGGCGAGGTCTCGGGCGGCGTAGAGGGCGTTGCCGGTAGTCATGCGGGCATTGTGGCATGATGCTGCCGCCATGCACGGCTCCCAACTGCAGTATTTCCCGGTCTCCCTGCCGTTCCTGCTCATCTTCTGGGGCCTCATCGTCGTCCTGATCGGCCTCGCGGCGCTGCGCCTGCTGCGCTATGCGTCGCTGTCGATGGGCATCACGGAGACCGCGCTCATCGCGGTCCTCGGACTGTCCCTGCTCGGCAGCTACATCAACATCCCGGTGGCCTATCTGCCCGGGCACCGGGCGATGACGACCGGCGAGATCAACTTCTTCGGGATGACCTATATCGTCCCCATCGTGCAGCAGTCCCGCGCAACGGTTCTCGCGATCAATGTCGGGGGAGCGATCATTCCGATGATGCTGTCGCTCTATCTGCTCTTCAAGCATCGCCTCTTCTTCCTTGGCGCGGTCGGCACCGCCTTCGTCGCGGTGGTCTGCCACTTCCTCGCGCAGCCCGTGCCGGGCTTCGGGATCGCCCTGCCGATATTCGTGCCGGCCGTTGCCACGGCCATCATTGCTGTCGCGCTGACACGCCGCCGCGCGGCACCCCTCGCTTACATCTGCGGCAGCTTCGGGACGCTCATCGGCGCAGATCTCCTGAACCTGGGGGCCATCCAGGCGATGGGAGCGCCCGTGGCCTCGATCGGCGGTGCCGGTACGTTCGATGGTATCTTCGTGACGGGCCTCCTCGCCGTCCTATACGCAGGCTTCTCGCGCTACCTGCATGACTGAATCGTCCGGAACGAATCTGCAGATCGAGCCCGCCACCGGCTTGCTCACCGGCGTGCGTCAGGTCCTGTCGCCGCATTGCGATGCCCGCCCGAAAGGCATGACGCCGGACCTCATCGTGGTGCACGGCATCAGCCTGCCGGCGGGCGAATTCGGCGGGCCCTGGATCGACCGCCTCTTCACCGGCAACCTGCCACCCGACGCGCACCCCTCATTCCGTGAGACCTCGAGCCTTCGCGTCTCTGCGCATGCGGTCGTCCGCCGCGACGGCACCATCACTCAATACGTTCCGTTCGGCATGCGCGCCTGGCATGCCGGCCACTCCGAATATAACGGCCGTAGCGGCTGCAACGATTTTTCGATCGGCATCGAGCTGGAGGGAACCGATCAGACTCCCTACACCGATGCCCAGTACGAGACTCTCGCCATCCTCGTCAAGGCGTTGCTCACGAGCTACCCGACGCTCTCTGCAGGGCACATCGTGGGCCACTGTGATGTCGCCCCCGGGCGCAAGACCGATCCCGGACCGGCGTTCGACTGGCCGCGGTGGCGAAGGCTGTTGGCGTGAGGTCATGAGGCGAGACGATCGATCGCTCTGCTGAGGAGATAGGTCATGGCACATATCGAAGGTGGCTGTCTGTGCGGCAAGGTGCGTTACGCCGCGGATACCGAGCCCAGGTTTGTCGGCGTCTGCCACTGCGCCGACTGTCAACGCTTCACCGGCTCGGCCTTCTCGACGGTGATGGCCTTCCCGGCCGCGGAGCTGAAGGTGACCGGGACACTCAAGACCTTTACCAAGGCGGGGGACACCGGCAAGCCGATCCACCGCCGCTTCTGCCCGGAGTGCGGCTCCGGCATCGTGGATGAGGCGGATGCGCTGCCGGGCATCGCGATGATCAATGTCGGCACGCTCGATGACCCGAGCTGGGTGAAGCCGCAATCGGAGATCTACTGCGCGAGCGCCCAGCCCTGGGTATCCCTCGGCGGCGGGTTGCAGCGCTTCGCGAAAACGCCGGGCTGAACCGGCGGCGGCCCTGGTTGTCCTATCCGGTGTGGACACGCGCCGCCCGGAGAGAGGCTCACATGAAGAAGATCGCTTTGGCGCTGCTGGCGGTGCTGATCTGTGCCTCGGTGCGCCCTGCCGAAGCCGCCTCGCAACCCTGGATCGAAGGGACTCACTATGTCGTCCTCGACCAGCCGCAACCCACGACCGTGCCGGCGGGAAAGGTCGAGGTCATGGAGGTGTTCTCCTACGCCTGCCCCTTCTGCAACAAGTTCCAGCCGGTCATGCACCAGCTGGAGCGCAGTCTCCCGCCCAATGCGGAGATGGCGTACCTGCCCGCCTCGTTCAATTCGACTGAGGACTGGCCGATGTTTCAGCGCGCCTACTACGCGGCCGAGTCTCTGGGCATCGCGAAGCGCACGCATCAGGCGATGTACGATGCCGTATGGAAGACAGGTGAGCTCGCGATCACTGATCAGGGGACGAATCAGTTGAAGCATCCGCTGCCGTCCCTGGAGGATGCCGCGCGCTGTTACTCGCGGCTCACGGGCGTGAGCCAGCAGACGTTTCTCGCGACTGCCCGGTCGTTCGGCGTAGATACCAAGATGCGCGAGGCGGACGCTCAGGTCATGGCCATGCAGATCCCGGGTACGCCTTGCATCATCGTGGACGGCAAGTACCGCATCGTCATGGACTCTCTGAAGTCGTATGACGATGTGATCAAGCTCGTCAACTTCCTCGTCGCCAAGTCAAGCGCGCACTGAGACGGACCCGAGCGTCGGACGCAGCGCTCGCAGCGGCTTTCAGACTCTGGCCGGCCGGGTCGGGTCTGAGGGACCGGACGCGCTCCCGACGTCCACCTCCGGCGGCACAGCCTTGAGCCGGAAGTCCGACCAGCGCGAGTTGAGCGCCCAACGCATTGCAAACACCTGTATGACGGCGGTGAGGACCATGGAGAGGATCCCGACGGTCATCCCACCCGATGCCAGGCGGGCGAGCTGATCGATGTTCAGATTGGAGAGGCTCTGACCGGACTGCAGCATGCCCTCGACGGTGGAGAAGAGTCCCGCCAGCGACCACGCCGTCATGATGATCATCAGCGGGATCACGAGGAGGCTCGCCCGCCAGCTATAGCTCCACCACACCTTGAATGCCTGCATGAGAGTCATGGGTCGTCCCTTCTGCCACACACAGAGATGACGTTGAGGTCGGGAGACCGCGCGCGCGGATGCGGGTTCCCGGATCGGCCGGATCGCCGGGGTCGGCCAGGATTATGCGCCCCTAAACCATGCGGCGTGAGCAGCCGCCTGGATGGCCGCGGCAAAGGGCAGGCAGACGAGTGCCAGCAGAATGCCGATGACGGCGGCGAACTTCAGGGCGCGGCTGACGACCACCTGCCGGCGGGTCGCTCCCGCGATAGACAGCCGCCCGAGTGCCGCGAAGCCGGCACTGCTGCCGATCAGCCCGACACCGGCGAGAGTGCGGGCCCAGGCCGCCGCCACCTGGGCGGGATGCAGCCAGCTCGAGAGACCGAAGAAGAGCAAGGCGACCCCGAGCACCAGGAGCACAACGGCGAATACGTACGCCGCTACCCCGGCCAGACCCAGGAGGGCTCCACCCAAAGGCACGCCTGTCAGCCGCGCTTCCCTCGATCGTGGCGCCAGAGCACCTCGCTCCCGCGCTCGTGGCGCGCCAACACGCGCGCGAGGACGAACAGCAGGTCCGAGAGCCTGTTGAGGTAACGCAGTACCTCAGGGTTGACCGTCTCAGCTCTCGCCAGCGCCCATGTCCTGCGCTCGGCGCGCCGCGAAACGGTGCGGCCCAGATGACAGGCCGCCGCAGCAGGGCCTCCCCCGGGGAGAATGAACTCCTTCAACGGCGGCAGTGGGTCGTTGAACCCGTCGAGCGCCTTCTCCAGCCTTTCCACGTGCGCAGGCGTAATGACGATGTGACCTGGAATGCAGAGCTCGGCGCCCAGATCGAACAGCTCATGCTGCACCTCCGTCAGCACCGCCGTCACAGCGTCTGGCAGCCCAGCAACTGCCAGCAGCACTCCGAGGACGCTGTTCAGCTCATCGACAGTCCCGTATGCCTCTACACGCACACTGTCCTTCGGCACCCGCGAGCCGTCACCGAGACCGGTCGTGCCATCGTCACCCGTACGCGTGTAGATCTTGCTGAGCCTGTTGCCCATGGGTCGCCTCCGGGCGTGCAATCGCCGAGCGCGATTGTGCCAGACCCCGGGATTTGACAGCGCCCCGCCGCGGTTGTAGTAAACGCTGGATCCGGGCATCCTGCCCGGCCCCAGCGCGGCGTCGAGCACAAGGCGCGACTTTTGCTCGACGCTCGACGCCTCCGGCGGCGAGCACCTCCCTGTACCTATGCTTCGTCGACTGCCCCCAAATCGCAGGAACAGCCGTCCACCATGCCATCCCGTGAGCTGCAAGCCGCCCTCGATGCCGCGCAGGCGGCGGCCGAGGTGATCCGCGCCCTGTATCAGAAGAACCTCGCCGTGCGCACTAAGGAAGACCAGTCGCCCGTCACCGAGGCCGACGTGCGGGCAGAGGAAGCCATCCGGGCGGTGCTGAGCGAGCGCTTCCCGAGCTACGGCTTTTATGGCGAGGAAACCGGCAGGCACTCAGCAGATGCCGAGAGCGTCTGGCTGGTGGATCCCATCGACGGCACCAAGTCCTTTCTCCGCGACTGTCCCTTCTTCTCCACCCAGATCGCGCTGATGCGTGGCGGCCGTCTGGTGCTGGGCGTCTCCAGCGCTCCCGCTTACGGCGAGCTTGCTTGGGCCGAGGAGGGCTCCGGTGCCTTTCTGAATGATCAGCGAATCCGGGTGAGCACGATAGAGGACATATCGGCAGCGATCGTCTCGACTGGCAACCTGAAGACGATGACCCGCTCCGCGCAGTGGAACCGGCTCGGCTCCCTCATCGGCCGCGTGAGCCGCATCCGCGGCTACGGCGACTTCGTGCACTACCATTTGCTCGCGCGCGGCTCCCTGGAAGTCGTCATCGAGTCCGATGTCAACATCCTCGACATCGCTGCCCTCACCGTCATCGTGGGCGAGGCCGGCGGCACTTTCACCGACCTGGCCGGCAAGGACGTCACCCTCGATACAACGACCGTACTGGCGAGCAATGGGCACCTGCACGCCGCCGTTCGCGCGGCGCTGGGCTGAAGCACCCCAGCAGCGATCGCCGAAACGGTAAGGACATCAGCCCGAAGCTCGGCGCCGTCCTACGCCGCGACCCGCGTTTCCTCGGCGATCATCTCCTCCAGGCGCTCGAGGTCGGGCACCAGGGGCGCCTCGTTCACCATCCGCACCTGACAGATCACCGGCGCCCGCTCGGCGAACACCCGCGAGTTGTCGGGCCGCACCACATCCGAGCTCACGCGCACGAGCTGCGGGAAGCCCTGTGAGACGATCGCGAAGTTGCCGCCGTCGAGGCGCGTACCGAGACAGTGGAACACCACCACCCGCGTGCGGCCCGAAGGAACCGGCATCGTCTGTCCACAGGCCCCTTCGAAGGAGACCAGCGGTACGGCCTTGCCGCTCCAGGGCACCGTGCCGATGTACCAGGGCGGCGCACCCGTCATCTCGGAAGGAACCTGAAAGCCCACCACTTCGGCGACGCACGCACGCGGCACGATGAGACGGCCCTCGGCGAGCGGAACCAACAGGCTGTAGATCTCTTGTACGCGCTCGCTCATGGGTCACCTGCCCTCGGCCTGTCGGGGAGCTTCCTGCAGCGCACTCTCCTGTGCCGCTCGCCGGCGCTCCACCAGCGGTACGATCGCATCCAGCAGCTCGGCCTCCTGGTAGGGCTTGCCGAGGTAGTCATCGACGCCCAGCTCGATGGCTCGCGCGCGATGCTTCTCGCCGACGCGCGATGTGATCATGATGATGGGGACATCCTTCAGCCGCGAGTCGTTGCGCACGTGCGCGGCAACCTCATAGCCGTCCATACGCGGCATCTCGATGTCGAGAAGGATGACGTCCGGAACGTGATCCTGTAGCAACGCGACCGCGTCCATGCCGTCGCGGGCCGTCAGCACTCTCATACCGTTGCGCTCGAGCAGACGCTGCGTTACGCGACGCACCGTAATGGAGTCGTCGACGACAAGAGCAAACGTCCTCCGGTCCTCCTTCTCCCGCGGGACCGCCGGAAGCTGCCCTCGCCCACGCCACTCCGCGCGCACCAGGGCGCCGATGTCCAGGATGATGACGATACGTCCATCACCGAGGATCGTGGCTCCGGAAATGCCCCGGATTCCCGAGATCTGCGGGCCGACCGACTTCACCACGATCTCACGGCTACCGACGAGCTCGTCGGCAACTAGGCCCGTGGAGTGCTCACCCGCCCGCACCAGCACGACTGGAATGGTCACGTCCGACTCCGGAAGCGGTGAAGGCTCGAGCCCGACGTACACCCCCAGATATTGGAAGCGGTACTTCTGCCCGCCGTAGTCGAACATGGCCGCATCACGTCCGAGGTGGGCGCTGACGTCCGTCTTCGACAGACGCAGCACACCCTCTACTGTGGGTAGCGGCAGCGCGTAGAACTCCTCGCCCGTACGCACGACCAGCGCGTGGCTGATCGCGAGCGTGAAGGGCAGGCGAATGGTGAACACGCTCCCCTCGCCTGCCTTGGTCTCCATGTGCAGCGCACCGCCGAGCCGCTTGATCTCGGTGGCGACGACATCCATGCCCACGCCGCGTCCTGCCTGTTGGGTGAGTGCGCCCGCGGTGGAGAACCCGGGCTCGAGGATGAGCTGCATGGCGTCCTCGTCGCTCATGGTCCGTCCGGGCGGGACGAGTCCCAGCGCGCGTCCTTTGGCGCGGATGGCCTCGAGGTTCATGCCGGCGCCGTCATCGGTGAGGCGCACCATCACTTCGGCGCCTTCACGATGCAGCTCGAGGAGTATGCGTCCGGCCGGCGGCTTGCCGCGGCGCGAACGCTCCTCAGGTGTCTCGATGCCATGGACCACTGCGTTACGCAGCATGTGCTCGAAGGGCGGCAGCATTCGCTCGAGCACCTGCCGGTCGAGCTCTCCGGAGGCGCCCTCGACGACGAGCTCGGCGCGCTTGCCGGTATCGGAGGCGGCCTGACGCACGATGCGCGCGAGGCGCTGCACGTGCCGCTGGAACGGCACCATGCGTGTGCGCATCAGGCCGTTCTGCAGCTCAGTAATGGTCCGCGCCTGCTGCTGCAAGAGGTTCTGCGCGTCCTTGGCGAGGTTCTCGAGCAGCTGCTGGATGCTCGCCACGTCGTTGGCGGTCTCCGCGAGCGCCCGCGAGAACTGTTGGATGGAGGAATAGCGGTCGAGCTCGAGCGGGTCGAACTCGCTGCGGTGGCCGCCCTCGTCCTCGTGGCGGTGCAGGATCTGCGCCTCGGTCTCGATCTCGAGGCTGCGCAGCTGCTCCTTCAGGCGCGTCACCGTGCGCGTCAGCTCGCCGAGGTTGAAGTCGATCGAGCCGAGCTGCTGCTCGAGGCGCGAGCGCGCAATGCTCGCCTCACCCGAGATGTTGAGCAGCTTGTCGAGGAGGTCCGCGTCGACGCGGGCCATTTCCTGCCGCTCCGCGGGGGCGACCGGCTCCCGTCCCGGCGGCACGGGTTGCGGCGCAGCCAGAGCATCGTCTGTCGCTGGCTCCGGGCCCGCGCCGTCCGTGACAGGCGGCTCGCTCTCGGGTGCAGCCGGAGGCGGCGCCGAGGACAGGATCGGTGCCGGCTCGGCGAACTGCGGCGCGGGTTCCGGCTCGAGGTCGACGGCGGCCGCGAGTAACGGCGGCTCCAACATCTCAGGCTCGGCCGCCATGTCGGGCTCGGCGGCCCTCTCGATGCTCTCGCTCACCGAAGGCTGGCCTGACGCCTCATCGGCCGACGGCGGGGCAGTGAACGCCGGTGCGGCAGGCTCTGCGGGAACGTCGGGCGCAGCGGCAACTTCAGGCGCATCGGAAAAGGCGGGAGCCGGGGCAATGGCAGGTGCGGCGCTCACCCCGGACGCCGGGGCAATGGCAGGCGCGGCACTCACCGCGGACGCAGCTTCGGCAGGCGCCGTGGTCTCCGCTCCGCCCGGACGGGTCAGAGACTGAATGCGCCCGATCATCGCGCGCGCCGGCGCGACGCGCCGGGCGTTGGCGACGGACTCGCGCATCCGCGCGAGCTCGTCGAGACTCGCCTGGATGACATCGAACACTGCAGAGTTGACGGCGACCGTGCCGACCTCGGCCTGGATCACCAGGGTCTCGAGCTCGTGACTGAGATCGCCCATGGCCATGATGCCCGCCATGCGCGCGCCGCCCTTGAGAGTGTGGAGCGGTCGCTTGAGGGCAGTGGCGCTCTCCGGGCTTGCGGGCTTGTCACGCCAGTCGCTCAGCGCACGCTCGGAGGCATCGATGAGCTCGAGCGCCTCCTCGGTGAAGATCGCGGCAACCTCGGGATCGAAATCCGGAGGCTCCTCGGCGAGAACGTCCGGTGCCGGCGGCTCGGCTTCTGCCGCACTCGCCGCAGCCGGCGCCTGTTCGGGAGCCGCGTGCGGTGTGCCGGCATCGGCCCGCGACGCTTCCGCAATCCGCGCATCGAGCGCGCGCTCCGCCTCGCCGAGACGCTCGAGAAGCGTCCAGTGGTTGACGAAATAGCCGGTCGGCTCATCGAGATGCGCCGCCACCGATTCCATGGCTGCCATGCAGTCGGCGAGCAATGTCAGGTCGGCGGAGCGCAGGCCGATGCCGCTCGTGAAGGCCCGGCGCAGCCAGTGATCGAGTGGCTCCGCCAGGCGCACGCCGTGGCGGGCCTGGGCCATCTTCGAGCTGCCGGCCAGGGTATGGCAGGCGCGATAGACGTCTTCCGGCAGGAGGTGCGGCTCGCCGCCCAGCGACTCACGCTGAAGGTAGCTGCGGATGGTGGCGACGTGCGCGCCCGTCTCTCGCGTGTAGATCTCGCGAAGCGCCTCATCCATCGGGGCAGGTTCCGCGGCCGAGGCCGGCGGTTCGGCTGCCGCCTCCGGGGCAGCCGCGGCGTGGGCCGCGGACGGCGCTTCCTCTGTGGGCGCCGGAAGCTCGAAGTCGATGCCGTTGGATAAGTCGGGCTGGAGGTCCGGCGCAGCAGCGGCCGGCGCCTCTGCCACGCGCACGTCGGTAACGGCGCGTCGCACAGAGCCAGTCGGCTGGCGTCCCGTGGCCAGGGCATGCGCGCGAGCGGCTATCCCCGCCACATCGGCCACGACCGGCGTGCGCTTCTCCAGGTGTTCGATCATCTGCGGCAGTGCCGCGATCGCATCACGCAGGACTTCCAGGATCGTGGGACTGCGGGTCAGGGTATTGTCGAGCACGCGATTGAGGAGGTTCTCCACCGCCCAGGAGAGCTCGCCGAGCTCGCGGGCGCCTACCATGCGGCCGCTGCCCTTGAGGGTGTGGAAGGAACGGCGCACCGTCACCAGGGCCTCGCGCTCGAGCGGGTTCTGATCCCATACCGGGAAGGCGCGCTCGATCTTGGCCAGCTCCTCGCGGGCCTCCTCGATGAAGAGCGCGACGAGCTCGGGATCCGCGTTCTCGGCCAGCGCTGCGAGGCGCGCGGTGGACGAAGGCGTCAGAACAGGAGGTGCGTGGACGCCGAGATCGGCATCGGTCCCCGTGACTGCGACATCCATGGCATGCGTCGCATCCGGCGGAAGGTTCGCGGGAAGCTGTACCGTCTTTGCAAATGCCGACGGCTCGAGCGGCGGCACCGTAGGCACTGCCACGCTCTTCAGCTGCTCGAGCGCCTGCACACAAGTCTGTGCATTGTCGAGCATGTACCAGGGATCGCTGCGTCCGGACTGCAGAGTCTCCATGTAGTACTCGACGCTGACGATGGCGTCGGCCAACCGGTCCAGAAAGCCTGCAGGCAGCACGAGCGCGCCCGGCTGCATGACACGCTTCAACTGCGTGGTGATGGCTTCGATGACCTCCACCGCGCGCGTCTTGCCCAGGATCAGCAGCGCCGCCTTGAGCCCGCGGATGAGGTCCTGCCAGCTGTCGAGTCCCGCTGCGTCCAGCGTGCCGCCGACACTCTGCGTGACCGACTCCTTGATGCGAGCGAGGTTGAGAATGCACTCGCGCAGGACCGCGGACTGGACCTGTTGGAAATCGTGGTCCTCACCCTGCTCGGGCGCCGCGGACGTCTTGGGCAGGATCATGCCGACGAGGCCGTCATCGAGCCGATCCTCGACGCCGATCAGGGCGGCCGCGATCTCGACCAGCATTGTCTCGTCAGCCTTGACACTCCCGGCGACGATCTTCTGGAGCTTTTCGGTCTGCGCCTGGACCGTCCCGCGCAGCTCGCCGAGGCCGAGCACACCGAGGGTATCGCCGATCTTGCGCAGCAGCTCCACCTGCGAGCCGAGCTCCTGCGGTTGGCCCGCCCCGCGACGCACGAAGATGTCGAGGACGTCCTTCACCTTGGAGAGGTCCTCGCGGATCGCCGCCGCGACGGTCTGCATGAGCTTGACGCTCGGCGCCGAGAGGCTCTCGCGCTCCTGCTCGATGCTCTCATCGACCGGCAGCAGCTCCGCGAGGCGGAACGAGGCTCGTACGGAAGAGACACGCACGCCGCTGCTTTCCGCGCGGCCCACGTAATAGAGAAGATTGTTCAATAGCTCGACGGGGGGGCTCTGACAGTAGCGCGCCTCACCGAGCTCATAGAGCCGCCGGATCTCGCGATCGGCGAGCCCGAGCAGGCGCTTCACCGACACGCCGCCCTCGAGCCCGTTCTCGCGCAGCGCCTCGATGACCGCGCCCACCACCCACCAGAGCTGGAAGACCGGCTGACGCGTCGCGGTCTGCTCGAGCTTCTGCGACACCGAGGCCAGCGTCTCGAGGTTCTGCTCGATGCGCTCGCCGCGAATCCAACCGATGAGGCCCATCTGGAAACGCGCCCGCAGCCGCCGGCCCCAATGCTCGATGTTGTGCGACGGCTCGTCTGCCGAGGCGGCGACGGGCTGTGCCTGTTTGTCCGACTTCAGGTTGAGGACGAGCAGCGTGCCTTCGGAGAGGAGCGCGCTGCCGCGCACCGCCCGCAGGTCGTTGAGGAGCGGCAGCAGCACCAGGGCGAGGTCGCGGCCGCCCGCCAACACCCGCTCGAGGTAGCCGGGCAGCTGCACCATCGCGCGCAGCAGCGCATCGAGGCTCTCGGCCTGCCCTTTGCGCTCGGTGACGGTGGCGAGCAGGTAGCCGGCGACGTGCTCCATCTCCTCGGCGAGCAGCGCGGCGCCGTAGATCTCGAGCACCCGCAACACGCCGTGAACCTGGTGCAGCTCCTGCTTGCAGCGCTCGAGGAGCGACACGTTGTCCGGCTGCTCGACATAGGTCTCGAGCGCCGTGCGGGCTTCGGCGAGCGTGCCATTGAGCTCACGGCCGACGAGGTCCAGCGTCTGGGAGGCGACTTCCGGCATTCAGGGGTCTCGAAAACTCTTCAAGTCAGGTGCCGCCGAGGGCGGAGATCTGTCTGACATTGCCGCTGGTCGCGGCGTTGGGTTTGGCGCCGGGGCGCGGCTCGCCGGCCGGCCGCGGGAATGGGCCGGAGGCGCCCGGCGGCTCGGGAGCGCCACCGGGCAGGCGGAAGCCCGCTGCCGCGCGCCGCAGGCCCGCGGAGAGCTCCGCGAGCTTGGCGATGGCCGCCGAGGTGGCGTTGGTCGAATCGGCCGTCTGGACGCTGATCTCCTTCAGCACCTGCATGTTGCGGGCGATGTTCTGCGCACCGCCGGTCTGCTGGCGCGAGCTCGCCGAGATGTTCTGCACCAGGCTCGCGATCTGGTTCGAGACCTGCTCGATCTCCTCGAGCGCAGCACCGGCGTTCTCCGCGAGCAGCGCTCCACCCACGACGTCGGTGGTGCTGCGCTCCATGGAGACGACCGCCTCGTTGGTGTCGGTCTGAATGGTGCGCACCAGCACCTCGATCTGCTTGGTCGCATTCGCCGCGCGCTCGGCGAGGCGCTGCACCTCATCGGCGACCACGGCGAAGCCACGGCCCGCCTCACCGGCCATCGAGGCCTGGATGGAGGCGTTCAGCGCCAGGATGTTGGTCTGCTCGGCGATGTCGTTGATGAGCTCGACGATGTTGCCGATCTCCTGCGAGCTCTCACCCAGGCGCTTGATGCGCTTGGAGGTCTCCTGGATGGTCTCACGGATGGTATTCATGCCATCGATGGTGCGGCGGACCGCATCGCCGCCCTTGTGGGCGACCTCGACCGAGTGGCGCGCCACGTCCGCGGCCCGCTCCGCGTTGCCGGAGACCTCGGCCACGGAGCCCGCCATCCCCGCCGCCGACTCGGTGGCGGAGGAAATCTGCTTCGACTGCGCGCCGCTCGCCTTGGCCAGGTGCTGCGAGAGCGCCTGCGTCTGCCGCGTAGCGCTGTCGAGTTGGATCGCCGACTGGTTGATGGTCGTCACCAGGCCGCGCAGCGCATCGACGGCATAGTTGATGGAGTCGGCGATCGCGCCGGTGATGTCCTCGGTCACAGTCGCCTGCACCGTCAGATCGCCGTCCGCGAGGCTCGAAAGCTCATCGAGGAGGCGCAGGATCGCCTGCTGATTGCGGTCGTTCTCCTGGCGCTGCGTCTCGACCGCACGGCTCTGGTCGGCAACGCTGCGGTAGAGCCGCGCGGTCAGGAACGCCGCGACGGCCAGGAGGATTGCCGCGACTCCGCCGAGTGCCGCCGGGCCGAATACTGCGAGCGCCGCCGGCAGGGACGCCGCGGCCGCGGAATGAGTGGCCAGGGAGTAGTAGGCGATAGCCGCCAGCAGCGCGAGCGCCGCGGCCGCGATGAGGACTGTGGTGAGGCCGGCGCTCGGACGGGTCATGGCGGTGGGGCGTGTCGCACTCATGCCGCAGCTTCCGCGAACGCCGAGCTCTCGAGCACCGAGCGCAGGCTCAGCACGGGCCACTGCTCGCTCGCGCGCCGGAAGGCGCCGGCGAGGTAGCGCTCGCAGCGAGCAACCGTCGGCGGCGCATCGCCCGTGAACTCGCCTTCGGCAAAGCGGCGAAAGCCGAGGACCTCGTCCACCAGGAGCCCCGCCGGGATGTCGCGGTGGTTGACGACCATGACGCGCGTGTTGCGCGTGATCGGAGTGGTGCCGCTGCCGAGGAACTGGCGCAGATCGATGATGGGAAGAAGCTGGCCGCGCACGTTAGCGAGCCCTTTGATCCAAGGCTTGGCGCCCGGCACTCGCGTCATGCCTGCCGGAACACCGAACACCTCGCGCGTTTCCTCACGCGCGACCAGATAGAGATCCCCGGCCATCCTCAGGGCCACGCCGACCCACTCGCGTCCTGCAGCGCCCTCCTGGGCCACTTGTGCGGACACGGCGCGGCCGCGCCGCTCGAGCTCCGCCAACAGCTCGAAAGGGCGATCCCTGAGAGACCTGAGCGCGACTTCCTCACTCATGCCGATGGGCGCTCAAGGCGACAGAGTCGCCTGGGCCTTGGCGACGAGCTGGTCCGGCGAGACCGGCTTCACCATGTAGTCGACGGCCCCCTGACGCAACCCCCAGATACGGTCGGTCTCCTGTCCCTTGGAGGTCACCATGATGATCGGAATGGTGCGCGTCTTCGGATCGTTGGCGAGCGCGCGCGTCGCCTGGTAGCCATTCATGCCGGGCATGACGATGTCCATGAAGATCAGATCGGGGCTCATCTCACGCGCGAGCCTGACGCCCTCGGCGCCATCGGCCGCAGCAGCGGTGCGATAGCCGTGCTTCTCGAGCGCCTTCTGCATCACGTGCACTTCGGTCGGCGAGTCGTCCACGATGAGGATGAGGGGCATGACCATCATCTCCCGATGTGCGTCTCGATCGCGCTCAGGAGCTCGTCCTTGGTGAAGGGCTTGGTGAGGTAGTGCTCGGAGCCCACGATGCGGCCGCGTGCCCGATCGAACAGGCCGTCCTTGGAGGAGAGCATGATCACGGGGATCGAGCGGAATACCTTGTTGTGCTTGATCAGCGAGCACGTCTGGTAGCCGTCGAGGCGCGGCATCATGATGTCCACGAACACGATGTCGGGTTGGTGATCGGCGATCTTGGCAAGCGCATCGAAGCCATCGATCGCCGTGAAGACCTCGCACCCCTCTTTGGCGAGGAGCGTCTCGGCCGTGCGGCGGATCGTCTTGCTATCGTCGATCACCAGGACCTTGAGGCCCTGGAGCTTCGTGTTGCTGCCGGTCACGGTCAGACAACTCCTTCAACTTGACTTGAGGCTGGACCACTTCGGCGATCATCGGGCGGGCCGGAGACTACACGCAATGCCCGGCAGTTCGCCATCGACCCCTCCGCCTCCCGAACGAGGCGCAGCGGGTTTTAACATATCGGCCCACCCCGTGCCATGCTGCGCACGTCACGTTTTCATCATCTATTTGGCACAAAGTCGGCTGCGCCGCTTTGTGCAAGCCACCCCTTGCACCGTATTTGATCTCGCGGCCCGGGGAGCGGCCCTGGGCCGCTCATTCATGTGCTTTCGCACGCCGCGCTTTCATATTGGCAAGGCGGGCCCGCAGGGCCGAGGCGCATGGATGCGCCGAGTAAATCGCTCCGGCGATTTGCGCGGCCAGCCGTGTGACCGGATTCACATCCACGGCCCAGGGGCGGCCTGGGCCGCTCATTGATGTGCTTTCGCACGTCGCCAGTCGCCGGGGGCGCTGGCATTATGTTCCCTATGCCGAAGCCAGTCCGCCTCGGGGTCGTGATGGACCCCATCGCTGCCATCCACTACGCCAAGGACTCGACGCTGGCCATGCTGCTCGCGGCCCAGGCGCGGGGCTGGGCGCTCTTTTATATGGAACAGCGCGACCTCTCCCTGCGGGACGGCGTCGCCCGCGCCCGGCTGCGCCCGCTCACGGTCAAGGCCGATCCGGCCCGCTGGTTCGAGCTCGGCGAGGCACGCGTGGAATCGCTGGGCGATCTCGACTGCATCCTCATGCGCAAGGACCCGCCCTTCGATACCGAGTACATCTACACGACCTACGTGCTCGAGAGAGCCGAGGAGCAGGGTGCGCTCATCGTCAATCGCCCTCAGGGCCTGCGCGACATCAACGAAAAGGTCTACACGGCCTGGTTCCCGCAGTGCTGCGCGCCGACGCTCATCACCCGGGACATGGCGGACATGGAAGCCTTCCTGCGCGAGCACGGCAAGATCGTCTGCAAGCCGCTCGACGGGATGGGGGGCCGATCGATCTTCGTGCTGGAGGCGCACGACAAGAACATGAGCGTGGTGTTCGAGACGCTCACCGATTACGGCCGGCGCTTCGCCATCACGCAGCGTTACCTGCCGGAAATCGTCTCTTCCGGCGACTCGCGGGTGCTCCTCGTTGATGGCGAGCCGGTGCCCTACGCGCTGGCGCGCATCCCGCAGGCGCACGATAACCGCGGTAACCTCGCTGCTGGGGCACGCGGTGTGGGCCGGCCGCTCGAGGAGCGCGACCGTTGGCTCGCAGGGCAGCTCGGGCCGGCGCTCGCGGCCAAGGGCATGCTCTTCGTCGGGCTCGATGTGATCGGCGGATTCGTCACGGAAATCAACGTCACGAGCCCCACCGGCATCCGTGAGCTCGAGAAGCAGTTTCACATCGACATCGCAGGCCAGCTCATGGCCGCCATCGAGCGGCGGCTGGCGGCCGAGTAGCGGCCGATGGCAAGACGCGCATTGATGCTGCGGGAAGGCAGAGCCCCGGTCTGGGATCGGCTGCTCGCAATGCTCTTCTTCGTAGCGCTGCTGCACGGCGTCGTCATCCTCGGCCTCACGTTCAAGTCCCCTATCGCCGGCAACGACAGCGCCCCTGGCCTGCAGGTGCTGCTGGTCTCCGACGAGGTGCCGGCAGCGGACCGCAACGATCACGCCACCTACCTCGCCCAGCGCACGCAGCTCGGCTCCGGCAACACCCGCGAGGACGTCACGCCGCGCAATCCCGCACAGGCTCCGCTCCTGCCGGAGCAGCCGGGGACCCCCGAAGGCAGGGCGCTCTCCGCGGACGGTGAGGCCCCCGGGTCACAGGATCGGCGCGTCCTCACCACATCCGCCTGGAGCACCGTCGTTCGCTACATGACCGACGAAGGCACCGCCGGCAGCGGCGCGGAGGAGCCCATGCTCCTCGATCAGCAGAACTCCGATCGCGACGGTCCCGATGATCAGGGACCGGTGCAGCTGCGCGGGCCAAAGCGCGATGAGCTCTGGGTCACTCCGGATACACGCGCCTCGGTCGTCGCGCCCTACCTAGTCTCCTGGCGCGCCAAAGTGGAGCGGATCGGTACCCTGAACTTCCCGGCCGCGGCGCAGCGCGACGGCAGCAAGGCGAGCCCGGTCATCGAAGTGGCCATCAATGCGGATGGCCGGCTCGATCGCGCCGCCATCCGCCGCACGAGCGGCGATCCGGAGCTCGACCAGGCCGCGCTCACCATCCTCAAGCTCGCCAGTCCCTTCGACCCCTTCCCGCCTGAGCTGGCGCACCGCTATCGTGTGCTGCACTTCGTCTACGAGTGGCAGTTCGTCGGCGGCAGGCTCGCGACGGGGACACTCACGACGGCGCCGTGACTGCTTTCCTTGAGCCGGCGGCGCTCCATCCCCATACTTGGGGCTCATGAGCGAGCCCGAGCACAGCAGCGAGAGCGCGACCGCCGGCGGCGAATCGCTCGCCGATGAGGCAGAGGGCTCGAGCCTGACGAACCACCTGCTGATCGCCATGCCCTCGCTCATCGATCCCAACTTCGCTCAGACCGTGGCGCTCATCTGCGAGCACACCGACAAAGGCGCACTCGGCATCGTTCTCAACAAGCCGCTGCCCATGCGCCTGTTGGATGTCCTCACGCAAATGAAGCTCGAGCCTTCCACGGAGCACATCGCCGATCAGCCCGTGCTGCGCGGCGGCCCCGTCTCCGCCGACCGGGGCTTCGTCCTCCATCGGCCGGGCGGCCAGTGGGACCACACGCACAAGGTGTCGGAGACCATCCAGGTCACCACCTCACGCGACGTATTGGCCGCGATGGCACGCGGCGAGGGCCCGACCGATGCTTTCATCGCGCTCGGCTACGCCGGTTGGGAGTCGGGTCAGCTCGAGCGGGAGATGCGCGAGAACGCCTGGACATCCATGCCCGTCGATGCGCGCGTGGTATTCGAGCTGCCCTACGAGGAGCGCTGGATCGGCGCCTGGCGACTCCTCGGCATCGATGTCGACCGGCTGAGCCTGGTCGCCGGGCATGCCTGAGAAATCCGTCGAGACCGTTCTCGCTTTCGACTTCGGACTCAGGCGTATCGGCATCGCGGCCGGCGACACGCTGACCACCACCGCCGCGCCCCGACCCGCCGCATTCGTGACCCGTACAGGCCCTGACTGGCGGGCGATCTCGCGAGAGGTCGATGCGCTCAAACCGCGGCGCCTCATCGTCGGCGCACCGTATAATGTCGATGGCACCCCGGGAGCGCTTGCTGCGGCTGCCCGCCGGTTCGCCAACGAGCTCGAGCGCCGCTTCAAGCTTCCCGTCAGCATGGTCGATGAGCGCTGGTCCTCCCTGGAAGCGGGCACGGCGCTCAAGGCGCAGCGCGCCGACGGCGGCCGGCGGCGGATCCGGCGCGAGGACGTCGACAGCGCGGCGGCAGCGGTCATCCTCGAGCGCTGGCTCGCCGGCGAGAGTGGAGAAGATCTGAAATGACAGAACAACTGCGCGCCAACGGCAGGCTGCGGCATCTCATCACCCTCGAAGGCTTGTCGCGTGAGCTCATCGAGCGTCTGCTGGAGCGGGCCCAGGGCTTCGTCAGACCGCTCGGCTCACGACCGGCGACCAGCCAGTCCCTCGCAGGCCGCACCGTCGCCAACCTCTTCACGGAGCCCTCCACGCGCACCCGCGTATCCTTCGAGCTCGCCGCGAAGCGCCTGGGCGCCGATGTCGTCAACCTCGAAGTCCAGCTCTCCTCGCGGGTCAAAGGCGAGAGTATGCTGGACACGGTGTACACGCTTCAGGCGATGCACGTCGATGCGATGGTCATCCGTGATGCCGAGGCTGCAGTACCTGCAGCGGTCGCCGCAAACGTTGCCCCTCACGTCAGCGTGCTCTCCGCAGGCGAAGCGCACGTCTCGCATCCGACACAGGGGTTGCTCGACGCGCTAACGGTCCGACAACACAAGAAGCGTCTCGAGAACCTGAGCATCGCCATCGTCGGCGATATCCGGCATTCGCGCGTCGCGCGTTCCGCCTACCACGCATTTCGCACGCTCGGCTGCTCGGATCTGCGCATCGTCGGGCCGCCCGCCCTGATGCCTGCCCCGGAAGAATTCGCGGGCTGCTCGCGTCACACCTCCCTGAAGACGGGCCTGAAGGACACCGACGTCGTCATGATGCTGCGCATCCAGAAAGAGCGCATGGGCCAGGCCGATCTCCCCGACGCAGACCGTTACTTCGCCAAATACGGCCTCACACCTGAGCGGCTCGCTGGTGCCCGCCCTGATGCCATCGTGATGCACCCGCAGCCGATGAACCGCGGCATCGAGATCGCCTCCGACGTCGCGGACGGACCTCAATCGGTGATCCGGGACCAGGTACGTAATGGCGTCGCCGTCCGCATGGCGGTCTTGGACGAAGTCCTGACGTCAGCCGCAGGCTCCGCATGACAAAATCGCCGGGAGCGATTTTGGACGGCGCCAGCCGGCCCGACGGGGTTTCCCGGGTGAGCGTCGACTCGCGAAGGCGGCGCTCAGAGGGCGCAGGGACGGAGCCTCGCACCCGCGAAACCCGCGGCACCCTGCATCTCGAAGACGCCCGCGTAATCAAACAGACCGCATACGACGGCGAGCAGTTCGTACTGCGCCTCGCGGCACCCGCCTGTGCCACCCGCGCCCAGCCCGGCAGCTTCGTGCACCTGACCTGCGATCCGGCCATCCCGATGCGCCGGCCGCTCTCCATCATGCGCGCCGATACCGGCGCCGGCTGGATCGAGGTCCTCTACAAAGTTCTAGGCCCCGGCTTGCAGGCGCTCGCCGCGCGTAGGCCCGGCGACTCGGTCAGCATCATCGGCCCCATCGGCAGACCCTTCACCGTCCGCCCCGAGCGCCCTCGCCCGGTGCTCATTGGCGGCGGCGTCGGCATTCCCCCGATGATCTTCCTGGCCGACCGCCTGCGCGACGAGCCACCCGGCCGTTACAAGCCGATCGTGTTCATGGGCTCCGAAATCCCCTTCCCCTTCCGCACCCGCCCCTCCGCCATCGTCGTAGCCGGCATCCCAACAGGCACGATCGCCTGCATGCCGCTCCTCGATGAATGGGGCATCGCCAGTCGCCTGGCGAGCCGCGCCGGCTATCCCGGCTGCTACGAAGGCTTCGTCACCGAGCTCGCCGAAGAGTGGCTGAAATCGCTCGGCCCCGAGCAACTCGCTGAAGTGGAGCTCTTTGCCTGCGGACCCACGCCCATGCTGGCGGCCGCTGCAGCCGTGGCGCGCAGGCACAAGGTCCCCTGTCAGGCCTCTCTCGAAGAATTCATGGCCTGTGCCGTAGGAGGCTGCGCCGGCTGCACGGTGCTGGTCCGCACTCCCGAAGGCGAAGCCATGAAACGCGTCTGCGTAGACGGCCCGGTGTTCGACGCCCTGACGGTGTTCTAAGACTTCTGCTTGTTCGAGAGGGCGCAGCGCAAAATGCCTCTTGGCCAGACGCTGATCGCCAGGACGGCGATCCGCGAGCCTGCAGGGAAGTATTCACGGCGCTCTGGCCAAGAGGCATTTTGTGATGCACCCGGCGCCCGAGCGCACCCAATCCCATCTCAGCCGAAGTTGATCTTCGCCTCGAGATTGGCCCGCGAATCCGCGTTGGCCAGCGCCTCCGCCATCTCCACCCGCCCCTCCTTGAAGAGCCGGTGCAGCGCCACATCGAAGCTCTGAATCCCGCGCTCGCTGCTGGCCGAGATGGCCTCCTTCATCCCGATCACATCCCCCTTCTTCACCAGCTCGGAGATGTGCGGCGTATTGAGCATCACTTCCATTGCCGCCACCCGCCGATTGTCCTTCCCCATCACCAGCCGCTGCGCCATGATGGCCCGCAGGTACTGCGACAGGTCGAGGAAGATCTGCGTATGCTGCTCCCGCGGAAACATGTTGATGATGCGGTCCATCGTCTCCGCACAGTTATTGGCATGCAGCGTCGCCATCACGAGGTGCCCCGTGCCCGCGAGGTTGATCGCCGCCTCCATGCTCTCCCGGTCGCGCACCTCACCGATCAGGATGACGTCCGGCGCCGCGCGCATCGCCCCGCGGAGCGCCCGCGCATAGGATTTCGTATCGAGCCCGACCTCGCGCTGATTGATGATCGAGCGCTTGTTGGTATGCAGGAACTCGATCGGATCCTCGATGGTGATGATGTGGTCCGAGGCCGTCTCGTTGCGCAGGTTGATCATCGCAGCGAGCGTCGTCGACTTGCCCGACCCCGTCGCGCCCACCACCAGGATGAGCCCGCGCTTGAGCATCGCCAGGTCAGCGATGGTATCCGGCAGCGCGAGCGAATCGAGCCGCGGCATATCCGCCGTGATGTAGCGCAGCACCACTGCCGGATAGCCGCGCTGCAGGAACACGTTGACGCGAAAACGTCCGAGCCCGGGCTCCGAGATGGCGAAATCGATCTCGAACTCGCTCAGGAAGCGCTCCCGCTGCTCCGCGGTCATCAGGGCGAGCGCGGTCTGGCGCACGGTCTCCGGCGATAGGACCTGCTTGTTCACCGGGAAGATCTGTCCCTCGATCTTGATCTTGATGGGCGCGTTGCAGGTGAAGAAGAGATCCGAGGCCTTCCTCTCCACCATCAGCTTGAAGAGCGGCTTCGTGTTGAGCTGCGGTTGCGAGCCTGTGGCCGCGGCCCCTCCGGCCGGCGCCTGGAAGGTGCCCGTAGCTTCCAACGAGCTCTGCGACGCGGAGGCGCTCTGTTTCGCGTCCGACGGCATGCTCATGGATTTGTCTGCACGATGCGCCCGGCACGTTGCTCGGTTTGGATCATATCGGCCGGCCGTCTTCCTCTTCGACTATGCGCAGCGCGCCGCCGTCGTCGATTGCCTTGTTCTCTCGCTTGCTCTCGAGCTTGATGCGCAGGCGCAGCTCGTTCTTCGAGTCGGCGTTGCGCAGCGCATCTTCATAAGAGATGAAGCCCGTCTCATAGAGCTCGTAGAGCGACTGGTCGAAGGTCTTCATGCCCAGGCGCGTGGAGCGGGCCATGACGTCCTTGATCTTGGCGACCTCGCCTTTGAAGATGAGATCCTGGATGAGCGGTGAGTTCAGCATGATCTCCATGGCCGCGATGCGGCCGGTGCCGCCCTCTCGCGGCACCAGTCGCTGGGAGACGAACGCCCTGATGTTGAGCGACAGGTCCATCAGCAGCTGCGCCCGCCGCTCGTCGGGAAAGAAGTTGACGATGCGGTCGAGCGCCTGGTTGGCATTGTTGGCGTGCAGGGTCGCGAGCACCAGGTGTCCGGTCTCGGAGAACTGAATGCCGTACTCCATCGTCTCGCGGTCGCGGATCTCACCGATCAGGATGACGTCCGGCGCCTGACGCAGCGTGTTCTTGAGCGCCGCGTGCCACGACTCGGTATCGACGCCGATCTCCCGGTGCGTGATGACGCAACCCTTGTGCTGATGCACGTATTCGAGCGGATCCTCGATGGTGACGATGTGGCCGCGCGTCTTCTCGTTGCGGTGGCCGACCATGGCGGCGAGGGTCGTCGATTTTCCGGAGCCGGTGCCGCCGACCACCACGACGAGGCCGCGCTTGGAGAGCACCACTTCCTTGAGGATCGGGGGCAGATCGAGCTCCTCGAAGCTCGGGATCTTGGCGTTGATCATGCGGACGACGCAGCCGGTGGCGCCCTGCTGGACGAAGGCGCTGACACGGAAGCGTCCGATTCCGGGCGGCGCGATCGCGAAGTTGCATTCTTTGGTGCCGTCGAACTCGCGCGACTGCCGGTCGTTCATGATGGCCCGAACCAGCGTTGCAGCCTGCTCCGGAGTCAGCGCGCGCTCGCTCTGCGGACGGATCTCCCCGTCAATTTTGATGGCGGGCGGGAAGCCGGCGGTGACGAAGAGGTCCGAGGCCTTCTTCTCGACCATCCGACGCAGAAGGTCCTGCATCAGCTTGATAGCTTGATCACGATCCACGGCAACTCCACATCGGCGCGCTCCGCGCCGCTTCACGGGCGGGGTTACTCGGCCCATCCTGGGCCTCGCCCCGAAGAGGCCGCCGACCGCTGGCGCGTTCGGCGTTGTAAATCGCTCCCGGCGATTTGCTCGCTTCGAGCCCCGTTAAGACCTGCGCGCAGCGCATCACAAAGAATCTTTGTTCTGGGCCTTGTACCGCGCCTCTTCCTTGCTGACGGCGCCCTTCGTCACGAGCTCGGTCAGACACTGGTCGAGCGTCTGCATGCCCGAGGACTGGCCGGTCTGGATGGCGGAGTACATCTGCGCGATCTTGCCTTCGCGGATCAGGTTACGGATTGCCGGGGTGCCGATCATGATCTCGTGCGCGGCCACTCGGCCGCCGCCGTTGCGCTTCAGCAACGTCTGTGAGATCACGGCCCGCAGCGATTCCGAGAGCATGGAGCGGACCATGTCCTTTTCCGCAGCCGGGAATACGTCGACCACGCGGTCTATCGTCTTGGCGGCGGAGCTGGTGTGCAGGGTGCCGAAGACCAGGTGCCCGGTCTCGGCCGCCGTCAGCGCGAGGCGGATGGTCTCGAGATCGCGCATCTCACCGACCAGGATGATGTCCGGGTCCTCGCGCAGCGCGGAGCGCAGCGCTTCGCTGAAGCCGAGCGTGTCGCGATGCACTTCGCGCTGGTTGACCAGGCAGCGCTTCGACTCGTGCACGAACTCGATCGGGTCCTCGATCGTGATGATGTGGTCGGGCCGGTTGTCGTTGCAGTGATTCACCATGCCGGCGAGCGTCGTCGACTTGCCCGAGCCCGTCGGGCCGGTGACGAGCACGAGCCCGCGCGGCAGCATGCAGAGGTCGCGGAATATCTTGGGCGAGGCGAGGTCATCGAGCGAGAGGATCTCCGAGGGAATGTTGCGGAA
The DNA here is from genome assembly GCA_036273735.1 of Steroidobacteraceae bacterium. Classification (GTDB taxonomy): domain Bacteria; phylum Pseudomonadota; class Gammaproteobacteria; order Steroidobacterales; family Steroidobacteraceae; genus 13-2-20CM-66-19. The sequence goes on from DASUHA010000094.1 coordinate 33,995, forward strand.
CACTGCGCCCGCGCCGCGGTTCTGGTTGAAGGCGTTGACGCGAAAGCGCGCCAGCTTCGGAATCTCGAAGGAGAAGTCGGTCTCGAAGAACTCCTCATAGGCCTTCCGTTGCTTGTCGTTCATGATGTCGTAGACCATGCTGTGCACTTCCTTGTGCGTCAGCGCCGGCATGTTGATCCGCTTCATGTCACCGTCGACGCGGATCATGGGCGGCACGCCGGAGGACAGGTGCAGGTCCGATGCCTTGTTCTTGACGGCGAAGGCCAGGAGTTGCGCGATGTCGACGGCCATTGGGGATTCCTAGGGGGTTCCTGGGACATTGGCACTCGCCATCGCGGGTCTTCGGGACCTGCGCCGGCGGGTGACGGACGTAGCGGCAAAATACGGCCAGGAGTATAGCGGAGGCGTTTGGGCATCCATATGTTAAGGTCCTCGCAGAATTTACCGGATCGCATCGAGAATCTGCGTGCCCGGATGGCCGCAGCCGCCGCGGGGGCCGGCCGAAATGTCGACTCCATCACACTCCTCGCCGTTTCCAAGGGCCAGCCGGCGGAGCTCATCCGGGCGGCAGCCGCCGCAGGGCTGACCGACATCGGGGAGAGCTACCTCACCGAGGCGCTCGCCAAGATGGCGGAGTCGGGCGACCTGCCCGTCACCTGGCACTTCATCGGCCGGCTCCAGGCCAACAAGACCCGTCCCGTGGCAGAGCGCTTTGCCTGGGTGCATGGCATCGACCGGCTGAAGATCGCCGAGCGCCTCTCGGCGCAGCGCCCCTATCACGCGCCGCCCCTCAATGTCTGCATCCAGGTGAACATCGCCGGTGAGCAGACCAAAGGGGGTGTGCCGCCTGCGGAAGCGCCCGCCCTCGCGGCCGCCGTCGCTGCGCTCCCGCGCCTGCGGCTCCGTGGCCTCATGTGCATCCCTCCCGAGGAAACCGACCCCGCCCGGCAGCGCGAGTGGTTCGCCAGGCTCCGGGCGCTCGAGGAGTCCCTGAATGCGGGCGGCCTCGGCCTCGATACGCTCTCCATGGGGATGAGTGAGGATTTCGAGGCAGCGATCCAGGAAGGGGCAACCCTCGTGCGGATCGGCACGGCGCTCTTCGGACCGCGCGGCTAGGATAAAGCGCTGGATCCGGGCGTCATGCCCGGCCCAGCGCGCGTCGAGCAACGCCGACGCGGCTAAGCGTGGTTTTTGCTCGACGCTCCGCCACCTGCGGCGGCGGGGCACATCCATGTGCCTGCTGCACCCGGTACAATCCCTTCATCATGAGCCATATCGAGCTGACTGTTCTCGGCGCCGGCAACATGGGGCGCGCGCTCATCGGGGGCCTGCTGCGCCGTGGCATGCGTGCGGAGCAGATCACCGTCGGCGAGAGCCAGGAAGGCGCGCGCACCACACTCTCCCGGGAGCTCGGCATAACCGCCACCGCGGACAATGCAGCCGCCGTTCGCAAAGCCAATCTGATCGTCCTCGCCGTCAAGCCGCAGGATGCAGGCGCTGTCCTCTCACCGCTCGCCATGCAGCTGCAGGAGCGGTCACCCGTCGTCCTCTCGGTGGCCGCGGGCGTCAGAATCCAAGCGCTGCAGAGCTGGTGCGGCGCGGGGGTCCCGGTGATCCGCGCCATGCCCAACAGACCTGCGCTCGTGGGTGCCGGCGTAACCGGTCTCTATGCGCCACCGGCGGTCGATGCCTCTCAGCGCGCGATCGCGGCACAGATCATGCAGTCCGTCGGTGAAGTCGTCTGGGTTGGCACGGAGGATGCCCTCGATGTCGTGACGGCGCTTTCCGGTAGCGGTCCTGCCTATTTCTTCCTGCTCGCGGAAACGATGGCAGGAGCTGGCGTCAGCCTTGGACTTCCTTTGGAGACAGCGCGACGTCTGTCGATCGCGACGCTGCATGGCGCGGGCCTTCTGGCACGCGGCAGCGACGGTGACCTCGCGCGGCTGCGTGCTGAGGTGACATCGAAAGGCGGCACGACCGAGGCGGCGCTACGCATTCTCGAGTCTGCGGGTTTCAACGAGCTCATCACCCGCGCGATCGACGCGGCAACACACCGCAGCCGCGAGCTCGCCGAGCAGGCCTGCCGTTCCAGCCAGTAGCCGCACTCCCCGGGAAACCTCATGAGCGCACTGATCTTCATCGTCGAGACACTGCTGTCGCTTGCGCTTTTCGTGGTGCTGGCGCGCCTGCTGTTGCAGCTCACGCGCGCCGATTTCCGCAATCCCATCTGTCAGGCGGTCGTGCGCCTCACCAATCCGCTGGTCCTGCCGCTGCGGCGCGTCCTGCCGCCGATAGGCAAGGTCGATACCGCCTCGGTGGTCGCGGTCATCGTCGTGGCGATCGTGGAGGTAGCGATCATCTTCGCGATCCGTGGCATCACTTCCGTCGGTCCGATCCTGTGGGTACAGACCGCGGCGCTCGAGATCGCGCGCACCCTGCTGTGGACTTACTTCTACGCCATCATCCTTTATGCGCTGCTCAGCATGGTGGCGCCGGGCGGCTATTCACCGCTGCAATCGGTGCTCGCGACCGTGTGCGAGCCGGTGTTGCGGCCGTTTCGCCGGGTAATTCCACCGGTCGCCGGCATCGATCTCTCGCCGCTCTGGGCGTGCATTCTCATCCAGGCGATCCTTATCCTCATCGGCTGAAGACGCGCGTGCGGCGTTGGAAACCAAGCCCTTAGCGACGACACCGCAACGCAGCCGCAGCTTCAGCAGTGCTCGCATGGCGCCCAAAAGCCTTGAAAAAAAGGCATTTCAGCACCGCGCGAAATGAAAAAAAGCTGTTGCGCAGGCACGCGCATGTGCTATTTTCCGCGCCGATTCCTGGCGCGACTGCAGTACAGCGCGCTCACAACCATTAAATATCGAGGAGTAGCGCAATATGGCGAAAAAGGGTGGCGCTCCGACGAAGTCGGAAGTCCTGACTCAAATCTCCAAAGACACGGGGCTGTCGCGCAAGCAGATCGGCGGTGTCTTCGACTCACTCAACGGCGTGATCAAGAAGAGCCTCAAGAGCAATGGCCTCTTCACCATGCCCGGCCTGCTGAAGATGAAGGTCGTGAAGAAGCCCGCCACGAAGGCCCGTGAGGGAATCAATCCGTTCACCGGCGAGAAGATGATGTTCAAGGCCAAGCCGGCCAGCAAGAAGGTCCGCGTGATGCCACTGAAGAGCCTGAAGGCGATGGTCAACACGTAAAGACGACGGTCGGTCGCGATATTCCAGAGCCCGGAATGGCCGCAAATCGGCCTTCCGGGCTTTATTTTTACGACCGCAAGAAATTCAAAACCGCTTGGCGCAGCTCGTGCAGGCGGCCATGGAAGAAGTGTCCGGTGCCGGGGAGGACACGCATCGCAGGTGCAGTGGATTGCCGGGCCGCCCAGTCCCGCACCGCGGCCGGATCGATCACATCGTCGGCATCACCTTGCACGATGAGCCAGGGACACGCGGGTGAGTCGATACCTTCCATGGGGACACGGGTGATTCCCGGCGCAACCGTTACGAGTCTTTCCGGCCGTGCCTGCGCGGCTGCACGCACGGCAACGGCCCCTCCGAACGAAAATCCCGCGAGCCATAGCGCGGCGTCCGGCCAGCGCTCACGTCCATAGGCGATGACCGCCAACACGTCCTCAGTCTCACCGCGACCGTCGTCGTAACTCCCCGCGCTGTGGCCGACGCCACGGAAGTTGAAGCGAATCGCGGGCACTCCCAGCTCCACGAATGCCCGGGCGAGGGTGTACACGACTTTGTTGTCGAGCGCGCCGCCATAGAGCGGATGGGGATGGCAGACCACGCCGAAGCGCGCAGTCGCGGCACTGTCGCTCGCCGGGTCCGGGGTTGGCACCTCGACGAGAGCCTCGAGGCCCCCGGAGGGACCTCCGAGGGTGATCCGCTCCGCGCGCGGCGGCTTCATGAGGAATGCGGGGCGGCAAGCTCCACGAGCAGGCGGTTGAGGCGCTGTACGAACTCGGCCGGGTTGCCGAGCTGCCCTCCTCCAGCCAGCTCAGACTGATCGTAGAGGAGCAGCGACAGGTCCCTGAATCGCACGGTATCGGCAAGGCCATCGAGGTGTTTGACCAGCGGGTGGCCGACATTGAGCTCGAGCACCGGCTTCGATTCCGGGACTTTCTGGCCGGCGGCCGCCAGGATCCGGCGCATGCCCGCTCCGAGATCGTGCTCGCCGAGCACCAGACAGGCCGGTGAGTCGGTGAGGCGCGTGCTGACCCGCACTTC
>DASUHA010000095.1:0-44584 GCA_036273735.1 Steroidobacteraceae bacterium
GAAGGCGGCATCCCTCATTGCAGGCCACGGGCTGATCAAGATCAAGGTCGACGCTGACGATCCGGTGGCGCGAATCGAAGCCGTGCGGCAAGCAGCCCCATCGGCCAGACTCATAGTGGACCCCAACGAGAGCTGGACGATCGACATCCTGCGCGAGGTTCAACCGGCGCTCGAGCGCGCGGCAGTGAGCCTCCTCGAACAGCCGCTTCCGGCCGATGCAGACGATGGCCTGCTGGAGTTCTCGAGCCGAATACCGGTCTGCGCCGATGAGGCCTGCCACACTTCCTCTGACCTGCCGTCGCTCCTCAATCGTTATCAGGCCGTCAACATCAAGCTGGACAAGACCGGCGGACTGACCGAGGCCTGGCGACTGCTGCGTGATGCAAGAGCCTGTGGATTCACCGTCATGGTCGGCTGCATGGTTTGCTCATCGCTCGGCATTGCGCCCGCGTGGGAAGTCGGGCGCGAAGCGGCCTTCGTCGATCTGGACGGACCGCTCTGGCTGGCAGAGGACTACCCGGATGGCGTAACCCTGAAGGAAGGCCTGCTGCAGCCACCGTCATCAGGATTCTGGGGCGGGTGAGAGCCGGCTACCCCGACGCAGTTGGATGGATTGTCCGGTAACTCCGGTTCCGGGATGTACAAGGTTGAGGGCGATGTTGAAGCCAAACACGGCACGGTCTCTTTCAATGCAAGCTATCCCGTCCCTGGGACGGGAGTGCGGTATCTCATGGTCCCGGGCGGCACTGATTCTGGCGATCGGCGCAATGAGCACCGGGGCCGGCGCCGCCGACAGTGTGCTTGCACGGGTGCTACCCACGATCACTGATGCACCCGCCGCGACTCGTGAGGCGCTGGCCAAGGCCAATCCGGTCATCGGCCGGCACGCGATGGTGGTCAGCGCTCAGCATCTGGCGACCCTGGCCGGCGTGCAGATCCTCGAGCAGGGAGGTAACGCCATCGACGCGGCTGTAGCCGTGGGTTATGCGGAGGCCGTTGTCCATCCGTGCTGCGGCAACATCGGCGGCGGTGGGTTCATGACGATTCATCTCAGGAATGGTCAGAACGTGTTCCTCAATTTCCGCGAGAAAGCCCCGCTGAAAGCCACGCCCACCATGTTCCAGGATGCCAATGGCAACGTAGTGGCGAATCGCAGCACCGATTCCTACCTGGGAGTCGGCGTTCCCGGCACCGTCATGGGCCTCGATACCGCGCTCGCGAAATACGGCACGATGTCGTTGAAGCAGGTGATAGCGCCCGCCATCAGGCTGGCCCGCGATGGCTATGTGCTCCAACAGGGCGACGTCGATATCCTCAACGACAGCGTGCAGGACTTCGCCGAACATCCCAACGTCGCGGCCATTTTCCTGAACCGGGGCAAGCCATATGTCGCCGGCCAGCGTCTGGTTCAGAAGCAACTGGGGCGGACGCTCGAGCAGATTGCCGATGGCGGCACCGACGCATTCTACCGGGGCCCCATCGCGCGCGCCGTGGTCGAGGCCAGCCGGGCCAACGGGGGCATCCTGTCCATGCAGGATTTCGCCGATTACACCGCACAATGGGGCAAGCCGATCGAGTGCCGCTATCACGGCTACACCGTTCTCTCCGCGCCTCCGCCCAGCTCAGGCGGCACGACGTTGTGCGAGATCCTGCAGATCATCACGCCCTACCCGTTTGCCAAATGGGGCTACGGCTCTGTCAACTCCGTGCATTACCTGGCCGAGGCCGAGCGCCGCGCCTTCGCCGACCGCAACACCTACCTGGGCGATCCGGCATTCGTCCGCAACCCGATCGACGAGCTGCTCTCGCCCACGCATGCGGCAAAGCAGCGATCCACGATCCTGCCGGATAGGGCCACACCTTCGGCTGCGATAAAGGGGGATCTCGGCGCGACCGAAGGCAACCACACCACGCACTATTCGGTGGCCGACGGGTACGGCAATGCTGTTGCGGTGACCTACACCATAAATTTCCTCTTCGGCATCCGGCAGATTGCCGGCAGCACCGGTTTCTTCCTCAATGACGAGATGGATGACTTCACCTCCAAGCCCGGTGTCGCGAACGCGGCAGGGCTGGTGCAGGGGAAGGTCAACGAGGTGGAGCCGGGGAAGCGTCCGTTGAGCTCGATGACCCCGACCATTCTCATGCGGGACGGCAAGCCCCTACTGCTGACCGGCAGTCCCGGAGACGCAACCATCATCTCGACCACGCTGCAGAGCATCCTCAACGTGGTGGACTTTCGTATGAACGTGCAACAGGCCGTGAATGCGCCGCGCATGCATCAGCAATGGTATCCGCAGGAAGTGTGGATCGAAGACGGCATGCTCTCCTCGGAGTCGCGACGGAAGCTCGAAACGATGGGCTACCAGTTCACGCGGATTCATGCCATGGGTGCCGATGAAGCCATCCTGATCGATCCGAAGACCGGCGTGTTCGAAGGCGCCAACGATCGGCGCCGCCCGGCCGGCCTCGCGGCGGGTTACTGATTCCTCGGCCCGTGCCCCTCCGTCCGACGCAACACTGGCGCAGCGGCGAGCGATGACTGGCACGAACGCACCCGCTGCAGCCGTGAGCGCCGATGACGCGCATCTGGACGGCGTGGACCTGCGAGCGCTGGCGCAGCGTCTGGATACGCCCCTCCACGTCTATTCCGCTTCCGCCATCCGGCAACGCATCCATGCGTTACAAACGGCAGTGCACGGGCTCGGCACGCTGATTTGCTATGCGGTAAAGGCCAATGCCAATCTGGCCGTTTTGGAAATGATGGCCGATGCCGGACTGGGCGCGGACATCGTATCGGTTGGCGAGCTGCGGCGAAGCCTGCTTGCGGGCATTCCTGCCAGCCGCATCGTGTTTTCCGGCGTTGCCAAGACCGCCGACGAGATCGCCGCTGCCCTCGCAGCCGGCATCCGCCGTTTCAACGTGGAATCGAAAGACGAGCTGAGCTCGTTGCAGCGCGTCGCGGCAGCGCGGAACGTAGTCGCCCGCGCCTCGGTACGTGTCAATCCTGACGTGGACGCCCTCACGCACGCCAAAATTTCCACCGGCAAATCTGAAAACAAGTTCGGCGTCGGCATCGAAGAGGCGCGCGAATGGTTTGCGGACAGTGCGCAGCGGACGCATGTGAATTTGGATGGCCTGCACGTGCACATCGGCTCCCAAATGCTCTCCCTTGATCCCATCGAGCTGGCGTTGCAACGCGTGGCCTCCTTCTGGCGGGAGCTGACCGCGGCCGGACATGCGATCGCCAGTATCGATGTCGGCGGCGGCCTGGGCGTGTGCTATCGCGATGGCCGCGACCAGCCTGTTTCCATCCAGGACTATGCGGACATCATCCGGAAAACACTGCGTGGCTTCGGCGGCCACATCCTGCTCGAGCCGGGCCGCTGGCTCGTCGCCGAGGCCGGGGGGCTTCTGACCCGGGTACTGCGCATCAAGCAGGGCCGGCAGCGCCGGTTCCTGGTGGTGGACGCGGCCATGACCGAGCTTCTGCGCCCCAGTCTGTATGATGCCTGGCACGAGATCGTACCGATATCGCGCCGATTGCAGCCGCTGCAACTCTACGACGTGGTCGGACCGGTCTGCGAGAGCAGCGACACGTTTGCCGTTGATCGGCCGCTGCCTCCATGCGAGCCGGGCGACCTGCTGATGATCAGAACGACGGGGGCCTACGGTGCCGCCATGGCATCGAACTACAATTCGCGGCCATTGGCCGCCGAGGTACTGCTCGACCGGGGTCGTTATGCGGTTGTACGGCGACGTCAGACCTTCGAGGAAATGATTGCGGGCGAGCAGCCGGCACATCACTGGGACAGTGCATGAAACGGCTCTCTCGCTTCCTGCTGATGTCGTTGGTACTGGTCCTGTGCGGAACCGATGCCCGGGCCGCGGCGCCGATCGGCTCACAGTCCGACTACGATCGCCTGGTCGAGGCCGTGGTGGCGCAATACCACCTGCCCGGGATAGCCGTTGGCGTCATCGACGACGGCAAAGTGGTCTACACGCGCACGGTGGGAGCTCTGGAATCCGGTAAGCCGATCGACACCGATACGCTGTTCGAGATTGCATCCAACAGCAAGTCCATGACCGTGACGCTGCTGGCTCGGCTGGTGGAAGCCGGCAAGTTGCGTTGGGACGACCCGGTCACGAAGTACCTGCCGTCGTTCCGGATGTACGACCCTTGGGTCACGGCGAATATGCAGGTTGGCGACCTGCTGGTGCATCACAGCGGCCTGCCCGAGGGCGCCGGTGATTTGATGCTGTGGCCGGACCCCAATGATTTCACCCCCGAGGACGTGGTGCATGGCTTGCGCTATCTGAAGCCGGCGTACAGTTTTCGCGCGGGCTACGGCTACGACAACACGCTCTACATCGTGGCCGGCCAGGTCGCAGCCGCAGCCGGCGGCGCGCCGTATCCGACGCTCATGCGTCGGGAAGTGTTCCGGCCGCTGGGCATGAGCCGCTGTCAGATCGGCACCTGGAATCGCGAAGAGGTGGGCAACGTAGCGCGCCCGCACCTATGGCGCGACGGCGGTTTCGTCGAAGAGCCGGCGAACGGGCCGATCGTGCATGCCGCCACCATGGACGCGGCGGGAGGCGTGCGTTGCAGCCTGAACGACATGCTCATCTGGGCCATGAACTGGCTGGCGCCGACCGCGAAGCAACTGACCTGGTTGTCACCGGAGCAGCGCCAGAGGGAATGGACCAGTTATACGCCGATGCCGATATCCGCACGCCAGCATGCATGGGACGGTACCCTCTTTTACAGCTATGGTTATGGCTGGCGCATTGCCGATGTGGATGGGCAGATGACGGTCTCGCATACCGGCACGCTGTCGGGCATGTACTCGGCGGTGACACTGCTGCCGTTCCGCAGGAGCGGCTATGTGTTCCTCATCGACGCCGATGCCGAAAACGCGCGCGTCGTGCTCAACGAGGTGCTGACCAAGCATTTCACCGCCCCGCAGAAGACTCGCAGCGTGGCCAGCTACGCCGACGAGCTGGATCGCGCGGACCGGCAGCAAAGTATCCTGCACGTTCCCGATACGTCCTCACGCAAGCCCGCGACGCCCACGGATCTCGAGGATCAACTCGGCGTATGGCGCGATCCGTGGTTCGGCGAGGCGCGCATTTGTGCGCACGGGGATGAGGTGTTCTTCGCCTCGCAGAAATCGCCGAGCCTGGCCGGACAGGTCATGCGGGTCGGAGAGCATTATCTGGTGCACTGGGGAAGTGGCAACTCCGAGGCATGGCTGCTCTTTCCCAAGCAGGCTGACAATGCGCTGCACATGGCCAAGGTCGACCCCGATGCGGACTTCAGCGACGACTACGAAGACCTCGCCTTCAAGCGAGAGCGCGGTTGTGAATAACAATGTGGCGGGCGCACGCCCTCACCGGGTCCGGACTCACCTTGGGATCCTGTGGTGACTTTCGATGCGGAGATAAGATCATGACGCGCAAACGACTGGCTCTCTCGGCGCTGGCAGTGCTGATGACGACGGTCTGCGTGCACGCGCAATCCGCTGAGCAGACGCGGGCCGCGCAGGTCGACGCCCTGATGAGCCGCTATTCAGGTGACGGGGCCGGTGCTTCGCTGCTGGTCACCCGGAATGGCCAGGCCATCGTGAGGCGCGGCTACGGTTACGCCAATCTGGAAGAGCATGTAAAAGCCGGGCCGCAGACCAACTATCGCCTGGCATCGGTCACCAAGCAATTCACGGCCGCATGCATCCTGCTGCTGAAACAGGACGGCAAATTGCGACTGCAAGACCGCGTACGCAAATGGCTGCCCCAACTTCCAGCCAGCGACGGCAAGATCACCCTCTACCACCTGCTGACTCACACCGGCGGGCTGATCGATTACGAAGACCTGATTCCGCCAAGCCGGACGACCCAGTTGAACGATGCTGACGTGCTGAGCATGATCGCTTCACAGCACCGGCTTTACTTCGAGCCCGGCAGCGCTCACCGCTACAGCAACGGCGGCTACGTCCTGCTCGGCCTGGTCGTCGAGCGCGCCTCGGGCATGGATCTCGCGGATTTCATGAAAAAGCGCATCTTCGAGCCGCTCGGTATGAAGCACACGCTGATGTACGAGCACGACCGCAGGCCACAGGTGCCGGATCGTGCCTATGGCTACAGTGAGGTCAAGGGCAAGTGGACCCGGACCGACCAGGACACGACGAGCGCCACTCGGGGCGACGGCGGCATCTACTCCTCCGTTGACGACCTGGCCAAGTGGGACGCGGCGCTGTACACGGACAAACTCCTCGACGCAGAATCGCGGCGCATGGCCTTCAGCGCGCACGAACCGACCGATGACCCCGACGTCAGCTACGGATTCGGCTGGCGTATCGCCGGCAATACTGTCTGGCATTCCGGCGAGAGTATCGGATTCCGCAATGTGATCATCCGCTGGCCGAATCAGCACCTCGCCGTGATCATCCTCAGCAATCGCAACGAATTCCAGCCTTATCCCCTGGCGCTCGCAATCGGGCAGTTGTTTCTGCAGCGGTGAGCGAGCCCTCGCAATTCGCAGGCTACGCGGTCGGCTATGACGTCCCCGCTCTGCCCGGCATGGACGAGGCTGATATCCAGACACCCTGCCTGATCCTCGACCTCGGCGCGCTCGAGCGCAACGTCAGGAAGCTGGGCGATTACGCGAAGGCGCACGGGATGCGCCACCGCAGTCACGGGAAGATGCACAAGTCGGTCGATGTGCAGAAATTGCAGCAGACCCTGGGGGGTGCGGTTGGCGTTTGCTGTCAGAAGGTTTCCGAGGCCGAGGTCTTCGCCCGCGGCGGCATCACGGACATCCTCGTGTCCAACGAGGTGCGCGACCCGGCCAAGGTCGATCGGCTCGCGCGTCTGCCGAAATATGGCGCAGAAATCACCGTTTGCGTCGATGAACTGGCCAACGTGGCAGAGCTTTCATCCGCCACCCAGCGGCACGGCACGACACTGGAGTGCCTGGTCGAAATCGACTGCGGCGCGGGCCGCTGCGGCGTCAGGTGCGCCAACGCCGCAGTTGAGATTGCGAAGGCCATCGACAGCGCGCCAGGGCTGAGTTTCAGCGGTGTCCAGGCCTATCAGGGAGCCATGCAGCACCTGGAGAGCTATGAGGACCGCAAGTCCGGATTCGATGACGCCATCGTCGTCGTGAAGGCGATCATCGCGGCTCTGCAGGCGGTGGGACTCAAACCGGAGTTGGTCACGGGCGGCGGCACGGGCTCCTATGATTTCGAGTCCAATTCGGGTATCTACAATGAGCTGCAATGCGGCAGCTACGCCTTCATGGACGCAGCCTACGGACGCATCAAGTCCCAGGACGGAAACCGATTCGACCGCGGCGAGTGGGAGAACGCCCTCTTCGTCCTGACCTCGGTAATGAGCCATACCAAGTCCGACCAAGCGGTCTGCGACGCAGGACTCAAGACACTGGCGCTCGACAGCGGCCTTCCCGTCATCCATGGCCGCAACGACGTGCAATACATCCGCGCCTCGGACGAGCACGGCGTAATCGAGGACAGCCGCGGCGTTCTCCGCATCAATGAAAAGTTGAAGCTCGTTCCGGGGCATTGCGATCCGACCTGCAATCTCCACGACTGGTATGTGGGCGTGCGCAACGGCAACGTCGAGGTGGTGTGGCCCGTGTCCGCGCGGGGAAAGTCCTACTGACGCCGGTATCGGGGGCGATCGTCGCTAGGGATTACTGAAAACGGCGCCATGCGGTATGGCGCTCCCGTGCCAGCCGTCAGGCCAGGTGCGCGTGAAATCGATCATCGCCGGCTCGAGTGTCAGCTTGCCGGTACCGCGATTGATGGTCGCAAACCGGACGCGGGTCGAGAGCGCTCCATAACCGGTGATCACCAGGCGATCACCGCCCGGCTCGAGCGCCAGCCAATGGGGATATTCATCCGGCGGCAAGACGATGCGGCTGACTTCATGCGGGTGTTCCGCATCGCGCAGGTCGAGGCCGGCGATGGCATGCCCGCTCTGCATCGTCTCGACCATGTAGTCACCGACGACCACCGGCACTTCGCACGTACGGTAGCCGAAGTCGTAGACATGCTGCAGCGTGGGATGGTCGCTCGCCAGATCCCGAACCCGGAAGAGACCGCAGTTGAACGTGGGAACCACAGCCGTCTCGCCGTTTGCCAGCATGCGCGGCTCGGACGAATCAGCCGCCGTGTCGTAAAACCAGTCGGGCTGCGGCGGCAGCTGCATGGTCGCGACCAGTTTCAGATCCGAGAGCCGCCAGACCTGTGAGACGTGGCTGACCTGTGCCCCCATCATATCCGCGCTGCCGGTGACGACTCGATCGAGCTTCTCGGCGACTGTCAGACTGTATGGACGAATATTGGGATGTCCGGGAACTGCGGCCGAGACCGCTCTCACGACATGGCCCCGCGGATCGAACTCGACAAGTCCCCCCGCGGCGCGATTGAACCCGCCGGAATATTGGAACGTCGCCAGCGTATTGCCGTTGGAAAGAGAGACGAACGAGTGTGGATAGCTGTAAGCGCCGACGCTGCCGAATTTCCGCGCGAGCCGCGGATGCTCGGGATCATGCAGGTCGAACACGTAGGTGCTGTTCGCGATCCAGTCGTTCGCATAGAGCAGGTCGTTGGGAGGCTCCGCGTAGTTCGTATGGTGAGCCATCGCCGCGTTTCCGACGGGCAGCATCGCGATCAGTTTGCCAAACGACGCGCCAGGACGGACATCAAAGACTGCGAGAAAATCCTTGCCCAATCCTCGGTTACTGCGCCACGCGGCCAGATCGGGCGACATCAGCGCCTGCGTCGAGGCTTGAGGACGTTTCGCCTCCATCGCCCAGACGAAGAGATACCGGCTGGGAGTTGCTGCGCTCCCGATCAGCGGAAACGTCAGCAGCAGAAGCAGCAGGCAGCCCGAAATCGACTTTTTCATGACGTGGCCCCGGTCATGTGTGTGCGCGGACTGAAACGGCCATGCTGGACGCCTTTCTTTTATGTTGTATTGGGCAATCCGTGCTGCCGGAGAATGCGGCCGAACAGTGCGTCGGGCCGCCCCTGAACCCGCGTCGCATGCGCTGCGCCGCGTTACCCCCCGCGGCATATATCATCGGGATGACAGCGCGTCAATTAGCGGCCCGCGAGCGGCCGACCTCGCGGCCGGGTCGGGGCTACGTCGGACGCATCAACAGACCCTCGCGGATGAGCCTCCGAGCGAGCGTGAGCTTGCCGGAGTCATCCAGATCCCCCGGCAGATCGCGGACGGCAAAGCGCTCCCGACTGAGGGCGAAGCGTATGACCGGTGCGACATGAAGGGGAAACGTGATCCTGCGGCCGAAGTGACGTACCGATACCGAGTGCGAATCCACCTGCACCCGTGCAATCAGATGCGGCCTGGCCTCGAGGATCGTGTCGATATCGAAATGCTCCAAGGCGGCGAGTTGCCCCATCTGGCCGCGCAGCAATGGAGGGCACGACGCCAGGAACTCGTCCACGAATCGGTCGAGTACCCCTTCCGCGGGTGTTCGTTCCGCCAGGTGTCGCAGCAGCCGATCGAACATCTTGCGTGCTTGCTGCTCGGACGCGCCGTCGCGAGCGAACCCGGGCGGCAGCGCCTTGCGGAACGACGCGTCGCTCAAACACGCGTCCGCGACGGATTCGAGGAGAAAGTCCGTCCAAGTGTAGGCCAGGATCCCCACTGTGATATGCAGCGAGACCGCGCTCGTCGCGATGGCCTCATGGAGATGACCGCGAGGGATGTAGACGGCGTCGCCGGCCGTCAACTCGAATTGCAGCTCCGGCTCCCCATTGCGATGAATCGCCGGATCAAAATGCTGATTCCTGAGCGGCAGCTCGACGGGAGCGCCGTAGGTTTTCCATTGCTTGCTGCCGGCAATCTGCAGCACGAACACATCGTGCGTATCGTAGTGAACCTTGGCGCCCTGATTACCCGGTGGCGTGAGATAGATGTTCGCCTGGAAAGGATGGCTGAACGCCGATTCCAGCCCGCGACAAAGCTCCGTCAGAGCCGGAATCATTGTGTCCATGTACGCCAGATTCACCGTCGATCCTTCCATGAAAAGCTGATACAGGCGCGCGACGTCCAGAGTCCCGCCGGAGGTCGTGTACTCTTCCGGAGCAACGTCCCGCGACGCATTCTTCAGAATGACATTGGGATACCGCAGATCGAGCGTCGTCAGGACGCGATCGATCTCATCGAGCGACAGCAGTGCGTCGTAATAGCCGGGGCTATTGCGACGCAGCGTCAACGGGCGCCGCTCCCAGTACTCATCAAAGAATCGAGCGGCAGTGATGGGCTGGATCAGCCATTCAAGCGGCTGCACGCGCACTCACTTCGTACGAAGCGCCAGTCACCGACGGCTCACGAACGCGTCGAGCGCCGTGCGTCGCCTCCCCTCGGTAAGCGTCCCTACTCCTATTTGGGCGGGTCGGGTGGGCGCCTCGGATCGCCGGGCGGGTATTTCCTCCGATCGGGGTCGCCGGGCTTCATTTTGTCCGGATCGCGCACTTTGTCCGGGTCTCTCACCTTGTCCGGATCCTGCACTTTGTCCGGATCACGTACCTTGTCCGGGTCTTTTACCTTGTCCGGGTCTTTTACCTTGTCCGGATCCTTCACCTTGTCCGGATCGCCCATCTGAGCGATGGCGTCAGCTCTGCCGCCTAGGGCAATCGACACGGCGCCTCCGGCTACGAGCGCGCCTGCGGCTGTGAGGAAAGAGCGCCGGCGCCGCGTGCGTTCGGTCGTAATCTGATCGTCCGTCAGCGTATGCCCTGATTCCTGAAGGTCTTTCGACTTCTCATCAGCCATGGTCGGCCTCCGGGGTTTCTGCGCGTCAAGCCGCCGCTGCAGTCATTGAACCACGGAGCGGTTACCAGCACATGCCATGCCCAGGCCGTGGCAACAGGCCCGCCGGTGCCGCTACGGAGCGTCAATGACCAGTACCCGGTTCTGAGTGCCCTGCATCCGAATGCCGGCAGGCGAAGGTCTGACCCGATTGCCGTTGAGGAAATATCTGGCGTTGGGTGAGTCCCCCGTCCTCAGGATGAAGGTCCATCCGCTCTTTTTGGCGTCGATGTCGTACGTGACTCGTTTGCCGGCTCTGGCTCGCGAGAAGGAAATCAGATTGCTGCCGATGGGCAGATCCTCGATGCTGAGGTCCTGCCAGCCGGCAGGAAGATGAGGCTGGAATACGATCGTTTTTCCGGCAGCGTCCGGTCGGACGCCGAAGACCTGCTCGATCAAGGGCACCACGATGCCGTAGCTGGTCCAAGCGATTGCGAAGCAGCCCTGGTCGGGCATCATTTCGGATATCGAGCCGGGTGAGACGCGATTGAAGGTCTGGGCGATCCTGTCCATGTACCACAGCGCTTCGTCGATGCGGCCATAGTTGCCTTCCGCAACGGCCTGCACCCCGGTCGAGATCGTCATCATTGCCTGCTTTTCGACCGCAGAGAGGTAAGGCCCGTACTCCCCGCTGTCTTCACGGCGGATCTCGTCCAGAAGCGAGAGTGCGCGTGCCCGCGGTGCGATCCCTGCCTCCATTGGCGTTGCAATGACCCAGTTCTTGTTGATGATCCACCCTCTTTCTCCCTCGGGCATTGCGCTGTATCGCGCTTTTACCTCTTCGTAATGCGCAATCAGCTCCCGGTCTTTCCGGGTCAGCCTATCAGGCCCCTTGAGCTTTATCTGCTCGATTGCCCCCTGCACCGCACTCACTGCCTGTGACCGGCTGCCGTAGATATCGGCGTACGTCCCGCGCTTTTCGATCCAGAACCTCTGATTGATCTTCAGCTTCAAATCGGAGGCGAGCTTCCTGTACCGCTCTTCTCCACGCTCATCGTGCAATCCTTCGGCAACTCGCGCGGCAGCTTCGAGAGCCTGCTGCGTATAGACCGCGACGTCGATCACTTCCGAGTTCAAACCGCGAACTTCCATGATCCCGTAACCTTCCGGGAACAGATCCTTGTTCTGATCCATCGTGCCGAGGAGCCAATCCATGCTTCGCTTCACCGCGGGATACATCTCCGCGGCAAAATCCCGGTCACCTGTCCATTGGAATACCTTGCCGACCGTCATGACAAATTGCGCGGTTTCCTGCGTATTCCCTCGATTGGTCACCTGTCCGTCGGTCGTGATTTCATGCGCGATCCGGCCGTTGCGGTTTGCCTTGTAAGACTGGTCCCGCAGGAGCCGGAGCGTCTGCTTCACCAGCTCGAAATCACCGCTCGCCGTGAGCGCCTGCAGGGTGTAAGTCTCGGTGCCGAACCACCACGGATATTCCATGAACCCGCCGCTCACGCCCCTGCCGATGCCCGGGACATCCCTGACCAGCCACTCGACATTGATCCTGCTCCAGGCATAGACCTCCTGCAGACGTCGATCTGGGATTCTTATCCTGGCCCGACGGATGATCGACCGATACCGGGCCACCTTCTCAGCCAGCAGACTTGCGTGCTCCCGCGTCAGACGATCGTACGCTTCGACAGCGTCGGCTTCGCTGATGTCGGAGCCGGCGACAACCAGTGTCAGGACCGAGGTAGCATGCGGGTGTACTGTGACCGTGTAACTGGATGCAACCGTGACGCCGCGGCCTTTGGTGAGGATGGGGTCCGGATGCGTAACGCGTCGCGCCTCGAGGGAGGGCGGCGCACCCCAGACACAAAACCAGGTGTTATAGGTGTCTTTTGCGATGAAGACACCCTTGTTTGGCCGCCAGACGACGACGTCATGACCGTCCCGGACGGCGGGGCGATCCGGGTCCCATCCGGGACGCAGATCGGTCTTGACCGACCATTGCAAACGTACTCGTCGCGTACGGCTCGATACGTTCCGGAATCGATACTGGACGATCAGACCCTGCCGATGGTCCGGGCTGAACTGGAAGCGCTCGACATCCAGATCCTGCAGCGCCCGCCCGTATCTGAACAGGTTGCCATACGGGTAAGCGACCATCTCCCGGCTTGCGGAAAGCAGAGTCTCATGACCGGTCTGCAGGTCCGCAATCCGCGCCTGGAAGCCATCGATGAGCTTGATCGGGGGCAGCCATAATCCGCCCATTTCGCCTGGTACATGCTGCCCCACATCCGGGAAGTTCCCATCCTGGGTCCCGATCAGATACGCGCGGTCGCCGGCGGTCACATAGGGCTGGTGCTCGGTTCGCCCCTGATTGCTGATGCCTGTGAGCGTGGGCGCCGCGTAACCGTTCGTATTCCGCTGCGAGGCGACCGTGGCATCGAGCGGTAGCTGCGCAGCGCGGAGGTCGAACGCGAGGGTGAAAGCCAGCGAAACGAATGGCAGCAGGCCGGCCCATACTGGTTTTTTCACGTCATCGAGGCTCGCCCCAGCACGGACCGATTCTAGATGAGACCGACTCAGGCCTCTACGGCGGGGACGCGACCCCATCCGCTAGAATGCAGCCGATGTGATCGGGGGATACGACAGTGCACAAGTCGCGCGATTCAGATTCCGTGGAATCATGGCTCGTCTCGGCGGGACGTGACCGGCGCCCGGGCTCGCCGTTGAACGTGCCGCCGTGGCCGGCCTCGAACTTCGTCCGGGGCGCGGAGCGCGCCTATTCCCGCGACGACGGCACGCCAGGCTGGGAAGCGCTGGAAGAGATCGTCGGCGGGCTCGAAGGCGGCTCTTCGCTCTCCTTCGCCTCCGGCATGGCCGGGATCGCGGCGATTTTCGACCAACTCCCTGCGGGATCGACCATAGCGCTGCCGGACGACTGCTACCAGGGCGTCGTCGGACTGGCGAAAGCCGGCCAGAGCCGCGGGCGATGGACCGTGCATCGCATTGGAGTGACCGACACCCATCGCTGGATCGAGATGTGCGGGGTTGCCGACCTGATTTGGCTCGAGTCGCCCTCGAATCCGCTGCTCGCGGTAGCTGACCTCGATCTCATCTGCAGCGCCCCCCGCAAGCGTGGCGCGATCCTGGGCGTGGACAATACATTTGCCACGCCGCTCAACCAGCAGTGCCTGTCGCTTGGTGCTGACGTGGCAGTGCAATCGGTGACCAAGTTCATCGGCGGCCACTCGGACCTGCTTGGGGGCGTCATCAGCGTGCGTGACGCCAGGTTGCTGGCGGCGCTGCGCGAGGCTCGCGAGCTCGCGGGCGCAACACCGGGCACGCTCGAAACGTATCTGGCGGTTCGCGGCGTAAGGACACTGGCCCTGCGGCTGGAGCGGGCGCAACAGAACGCCATGATCCTGGCTGAGCGTCTGGCACAGCACCCGAATGTCGCCATGACGCGTTACCCCGGTCTGCCGAGCCATCCAACTCACCAGGCAGCACGGCGTCAGCTCAAAGGCTTCGGCACGATCATCTCCTTCGATGTGCGCGGAGATGCTCGAGCCGCCGATGCGGTGTGCAGCGGGATACAGCTCATCCAACACGCCACCAGCCTGGGCGGGGTCGAGTCCACCATCGAGCGGCGCGCCGGCATCCCCGGTCAGGAGCACCTGCCCGCGACGCTCTTGCGGCTGAGCGTGGGCATCGAGGCCGCCGAAGACCTGTGGGGAGATCTGGACCGCGCGCTGCGCAACGTGGGTTAACGCTTTACGCGGATCTCAACGTTAGGTGCATCCCGAAGCGTCGCGAGAATCACGCAATATCGCTCCGCCGTCTCGATGAGTCGCAGGCGCGTCGGCTCATCGAATGAGCCTTCGAGATCGAAGGTCACCACAATGCTGCGGATACCGACGGGTACGCTCTTGTCGACGCCGAGCGTACCGCGCGCGTCCCAGATCCCCTCGGCGATGACCCTCCCACCGGTCAGGCCTGCGCGCATGGACGTGGCCACTGCCAGGACGGTCACGCCGGCACACGCCGCCAACGATTCGAGGAGGAGGTCCGCCGAGCAGGCCTCCTGGCCATTGCCCCCTGTGGCCGGATGCAGGCCTGCGGCTCTCGCCTGATGGCCTGACAGGGTTGCAGTCAGCCGTTGCGGATCGAGCACTGCCTCAGCCCGCGCGGTGACCAGCGCCGAGCCGGGCTCAGTGCGATATCTCTGCTTGAGCGGACCCTGAAGGGCGCGCAGCTCATCGGCATTCATGGTCAGTGACTCGCCCGAACCTGGGCCACCAGCGGGAAGATGTTTTCCCGGATCAGCATCTGGTCGAATTGTGGCAGGTCCTGTTGCATCAGGCTGTGGTACTGCGCCTGAGCGGTGCTCAGTTTCTGGTCGAGCTGCTGCAGGACCTGCATTGAAGCATCGGTCGGCGGGTAGCCTGGATCGCCGTAGACGTCCCCCGCACCGGTGCCCAGCTCGCCGTTGAACCAGATCAGGTAGAGATAGAGGCCGTAGGGGGCGAGGTAGGATTTCTCATCGCTGTTGGCCAGCTCCGGGGACAGCAGCTGGTTTTCCAGATCCTGGATCTTCCTGTCCATGTCCTTGATCGACTGCAGCGTTTTGCCGTGGTCCGGCTTCTTGTCCGCTTTGAGCGTCGACTCGACCGTTTGAAGTTGCTTCCGGAGCCATTCGATCTGATTGACCATCGCGGACACACTTGAAATGTCATCACGTACATGGAGCAGCGTCTTGACTCGGGCTGCAGTCTGCGCAGGCGTTTCCGGCGAGCTGGGACTGGCCACTACCGCGAATGATCGACTGTAGGTCTTGCCATCGGGCGTCGTGACACGCGCGGTGTACGTACCTGGCGGAACCAACGGGCCGACCTCCGCTTCCTTGATGCCCCAGTGGGTGATCGGTCGCGAATCCTTGCCGAGGAAGCGCAGATCATTCCAGACGTGCGGGTTGCTCGACGGCGTCGTCCGCAGCTTGATCAGATTCGGCGGAGCATAGCGCAGGTCCCAATAGACGCGATTGATCCCGGCATGCACTTTGGCATCGGGGTCGCGCGCCCAGTGTCCATCCTTGTACGCATCCTTGTATGAGGGGTTGAGCCCAGGCTTCTTGTGCGTAACGAGCTGCAGATTGCGCACCACGTTCCCCTGGGAGTCGAGGATGGCGACCTTGATTCCGGCCGTCGCCTCCAGCTTCTTCGCGCTCATTTTTCCGTCTTCCGGCTCCTCCTCCTGACCTCCCTGGTCGTCCTCATCATCGCCCTGCTCATCCTCCTGCGCGGCTTCCTGCTCGTCCTCCTGCTCGTCCTCCTGCTCGTCGCCGCTCTTGGGCGTCATCTTCACCTTCGGTACCGACTGCAGCCAGAAGTCGACGAAGGCCTCGGAGCCATGGAAGAACCGATACTCCGGCCGCGACTCGAAAACCCGGACCGGATCGTCGCCGCCGTTGGCCAACTGTTCCAGCGGAGTGATGTCCTCCAGGACGTAGATGCCGCGCCCGTACGTCGAAACGACCAGGTCGTGGAACTTCTTCTGCACCGTTTCCCAGGATACCGGCGCATGCGGCAACCCGGCCTGCAACGGCATCCACTTCTCACCGGCGTCGAACGAGACATAAAGCGCACTGCCGGTGCCGGCGAAAAGGAGATTCCTGCTGTAGGGATCTTCGGCGACCGAGCTCACATTGCTCGTCGGGCTGACATCGATGCCGTGGACGATGAGTTGCCAGGTGTGCCCGAAGTTCGTGGTCTTGAAGATGTAGGGCTTGGTATCGCCGACGAGACCGAGGTCCACGGTGACATACGCCGTCCCCGCGTCGAAATGCGAAGGCTCTATGCGGGTGATGGTCCCCAACGGCGGCAGCCCGTGCAGGTTCTTCGTGACATTGCTCCAGTTACCACCGCCATCCCGGGTCAGCCAGACCTGGCCATCGTTCGTGCCCGCCCAGATGAGACCCTGCTGGGCGGGTGAGGGCGCGATGGCGAACACCACTTCGCCATAGAACTGACCAAGATTGTCCTGCCGGCGCATCATCCCTTTGACCGGAATCCCGCCTGATGGCACGAGATACTGTGGATCGTGCGTCGACAGGTCGGGACTGATCTCTTTCCACGTCTGGCCGCCATTCGTCGTCTTGAAGATCACCTGACAGCCGTAGTAAACAGTGTTGGGGTCGAATGGATCGATCGCCAGGGGCGGCGTCCAGTGGCAGCGATACTTCAGGTCCTCCGGGGGCGAATCGAGCGGATGCATGGGCCACGGGCTCACCGCCCGCGGATAACCCACCTTGGTGTCGAGGCGGGTGATCTCGTCGCCGTAGCAGCTGCTCCAGATGATGTCGGGATTGGTCGGGTCCGGATAGATGAAGCCGGACTCACAACCGCCGAGTGGCTCCTGCCAGCCCGCATTGGGCTCGCCAACACCACCGAGCAGCGGTGTGGCCTGCGGGTAGGCCGGGCCGCGCTCCGCATCGTCGTCCTGCATGTTGGCATACACCCAATAGGGAACGCGATCGTCCACGGAGACGTGATACATCTGGCCGATGGGGAGCATCACGTGCTGCCAGTCATCGCCGCCCGTCCTGCTGATCTCTGCGCCACCGTCGTCGCTGATCATGATCCGCTTCGAGTTGGTCGGATCGATCCAGATGTCGTGGTTGTCGCCTCCCCAATCCACCTCCCGGAACGACTTGCCGCCATCGCCAGAGAGGTAAAAGGCATTGCCCGCGACGTATATCTTGTCCGCATCGGTCGGCGAGACCGCGAGGCGGATGGTGTAACCGGCGCGCTCCGTCAGGAGCCTGCTGTAGGTCTCAACATGCCATTGATTGCCGCCGTCATCGGAACGCCATAGCGCTCCGTCCTGCGCGGTCGCGATGAGGGCGTATACCCGCTCGGGAGCGGATGGTGCGATGGCCACATCGATCTTGCCCACCGGAGGATGAGGCAGGCCGTGACCTTTGATTTCCTTCCACGTATCGCCGCCATCGTGCGAAACGTAGACGCCGCTCGACGGCCCGCCGCTCGTCATTGCCCACGGCCGGAGCTTCCATTCCCATATGCCGGCGAAGAGGATGTGCGGATCCTGAGGGTCCATGGCGAGGCCGGAGCAGCCGGCGTCACCGTTGACGAACAGAACGTGCTTCCAGGACTTGCCGCCGTCATCGGTACGCCAGACGCCTCGGGATTTCTCGGATTGCGTTCCCGTTCCCATCGCGCAGACGAAGACGTTCTGCGAGTCATGGGGATTGACCACGATGCGGGCGATCAGCCCCGTGTCGTCCAAGCCCACATGGGACCAGTTGCGGCCCGCGTCGCTGGACTTGTAGACGCCATTACCCGGCGTGATGCCATTGCGGATCACCCACGACTCGCCGGTGCCCACCCACACCACGGCGTGGTTGCCGGGATCCACCGCCATCGCCCCGATCGACTGCACCGGTTGCTTGTCGAAAACGGGTTTGAACTTGTAGCCGCCATCATCGGACTTCCACACGCCGCCGGAGGCAGCACCGATGTAGTAGACGTTCGGGTCTCCGGGAACACCGACAACGGCGCTCCCGCGGTTGCCGCGGTCCGGCCCGACGAAGCGAAACTTCATCGATTCGAGATCCTTTTTCGTGACGTCCCGGGCCCCGGCGGCGAGCGGCAGGCAGACGAGCGCCAACGAGAAAACTGCGACGCACCACTTCGTGGACGCTCTGAAGCTCATCGGACACTCCTCCCGCGCTTTTACCGTCCACGATACCGGATTCGGAAATGCACCGAAAAGCTGGCAGGACCCCCCTCAGTCGACCGGAAGCAGTCGCTTTGGCGCGAATTCCCCGTTACGTATTCGCTTCGATGAACGCGTGCAGCTGCGACCTGCTGAGACTGCCGACGCGCGTCGCTACGGGATGGCCGTCCTTGAAGATCATCAGAGTTGGAATCCCGCGCACGCTGTAGCGGGTCGGTGTGGCCGGATTCTCGTCCACATTCAGCTTGGCAACGCTCAGGCGATCGGCATATTCGCCTGCGGACTCCTCGACCAGGGGACCGATCATGCGGCAGGGACCGCACCATTCGGCCCAATAGTCCACGAGCACGGGCTTGGAGGAAGCCAGGACGTCCTCCTGGAAGGTCTGGTCGGTCACGATCTTGGTGGCTTGGCTCATCGGCTGAGTTCTCCGGGGTTAGCGATGAGCCCAAGGTATTGTTCCGTAGATTCGGGATAAATGCCGCTATACTGAATTCATTATTCTTATTTCGGAATAGTCGCACGTGGATAAGCTCGAGGCCATGGCACTCTTCGTCCGGGTGGTCGAGACCGGCGGGATCGGCAGGGGCGCCGCGAGCCTCGGAATTCCCAAAGCCACGGCCACGACATTGATCCAGAAGCTGGAGGCGTCCCTCGGCGTGAAGCTGCTGAATCGCACGACCCGCCGGGTCAGCGTCACGACGGACGGAGCTGCCTACTACGCGCGCGCGGCAGCCATCCTCGCGGAAGTGCGGGAGGCCGAGGAGGCGCTGACGCAGCACTCCGCGGCGCCGCGCGGACGGGTGCGTGTCGATGCGCCAACACTCGTTGCCCGCTCCGTGATCGTGCCGGCACTATCAGGATTCTTCACACGCTATCCTGACATCGAGCTGGCTCTCGCCTGCAACGAGAGGCACTTCGATCTGATTGCGGAAGGGATCGATTGCGCATTGTGGATCGGAGAGGTGGATGATCCGAACCTGGTCGCGCGTCGAGTCGGGTTTCTGTACTTCGCCACCTGCGCCGCGCCCTCTTACATTGCGGCACACGGGTTGCCGACCCATCCCCGCGAGCTCTCCCAACATCGCTGCATCAATCGCTTCTCCCCCCGCACGGGAGAAACGCTGGAATGGGTATTCTCGAAGGACCGGGAGCGCGTACGCGCCGTGTTCCCCGCACACCTGGCGCTGGAAGACGAGAACAGCTACGTGACCGCCGCGGAGGCCGGGTTGGGTCTCGCGCAAATGCCGGCGTTCGTCGTCAAGGAGGCGATGGAGCGCGGCACGCTCGATCTGGTCCTCGCCGATTGGCTGCCCGAGCCATCACCACTGCACGTGGTGTATCCGCATAGCCGGCATCTCTCGCGCCGCGTACGTTTGTTCGTCGACTGGCTCGCAGCGCTGATCGCCGACCATGATGGCATCCAACTGCGCTCCACGCTGCCCAGGACGGCGTGATTCAGCGGAGATTCAGCCGCCGGGCATGACCCTTGCGGAACCCGACAGCAAACCACCATCGTGGCAGGTGTCTCATGTCAGTCATCGGATTAATCGCCCGCGGCAGCTGCCTGATCAGCCTGCTCGCTATTCTGGCAGGCTGCGTAGTCGTCCCCGACCACGGTCCGCGCGAAGGCTATTACGACCGCCCGCATCACCGGTACTATCACGATCGCTCGTGGCATGAGTGTCACGACCGCGACGACCACTACTGCCGCTGATCGGCGAGGGGCGGCGCCCGGTCATTCCCGACCCGAGTGACCGAAGCCGCCCGCGCCGCGGGCGCTGTCTTCGAAGGACTCGACTATCTGCAGCGCAACCTGCACCACCGGCACCACGACGAGCTGGGCAATGCGCTCGCCGGGACGGATGACGAAGGGCTCCCGCGCCCGGTTCCAGCAGGACACCATGAGCTGGCCCTGGTAATCCGAATCGATCAGCCCGACGAGATTGCCCAGTACCACGCCGTGCTTGTGGCCGAGACCCGAGCGCGGAAGGATCACCGCCGCGAGATCCGGGTCACCGAGGTGAATGGCCATACCCGTGGGTATGAGCTCGGCGCGGCCGGGCTCGAGGGTGAGCGGCGCATCCAGACAGGCCCGGAGGTCGAGGCCGGCAGAGCCGGCAGTGGCGTAAGCCGGTAGCGGAAACTCCGTACCGACCCGCGCATCGAGAATTTTGATTTGGAGAGGCCGACGCGCGGCGCCCGACACGGCGGTCACGCCTGGGCCTGGGCCGGATCGCAGCGCGGCGAGCCCGCGAGCGAGGCGGCGTATGACTCCGCGATGAGCCGGACGAGCTCGCGGGCCAGTGCGAGCTTCGAGCCCTTGCCGAGATCGCGACGGGCGTTGCGCCACAGGACGATGAGATGGTTGTCCTCGCACTCGAATACCTTGTTGTCGCCCACCTCATTGGCCGCGATCATGTCGAGGTTCTTCTTCAAGAGCTTGGCGCGCGCATTCTGCTCGACCGATTCCGTCTCCGCGGCGAAACCCACTACGAACGGCCGATCCGTCCGTGCGGCCACCGTAGCCAACACGTCGGCGGTGCGCTCCATATTGATATCGAGTGTGTTGGTGGTCTTCTTGATCTTCTGATCGTGCGGATTCGCCGGCCGATAGTCCGCAACGGCCGCCGTCGAGATGAAAATGTCGGCCCCGGCCACTTCCTGCAGCACGGCAGCCAGCATGCTGTCCGCGCTCTCGACGTCCACACGGCGAACACCCGCGGGCGTCGCCAGGCTGACCGGCCCCGCGACGAGAACGACTTCCGCCCCAGCCTCGCGCGCGGCCTGGGCGACTGCGAAGCCCATCTTCCCGGAGCTGCGGTTGCTGATGAAGCGCACCGGGTCGATCCGCTCGCGCGTGGGCCCGGCAGTGATCAGTACGCGCCGGCCCTGCAGTGGTCCATCGCGGGGCAGCAGCAGGTCGATGCGGTCCGCAAGCTCGGTGGGCTCGAGCATCCGCCCTTCGCCGGTCTCACCGCAGGCCTGCTCTCCTTCTGCGGGTCCCCATACGTGGACGCCTCGCTGGCGAAGAGTCGAGACATTCGCAGCGGTCGCGGCATTCACCCACATGATGCGATTCATGGCCGGCGCGACTGCGATCGGCGCCTCGGTGGCGAGGCAGAGCGTCGCCAGCAGGTCATCTGCGTGCCCACCCGCCAGCCGTGCCAGGAAATCAGCGCTCGCCGGTGCGACGAGCACCATATCCGCCCACCGCGCGAGCTCGATGTGCCCCATGGCAGCCTCGGCGGCCGCATCCCATAGCTCCGCGCGCACTGGACGACCCGATAGGGCCTGAAAAGTGACCGGCCCCACGAACTCGCGGGCCGCGGCGGTCATGACAACCTGTACCTCGGCACCGCGCTCGCTCAGGCGCCGGACCAGGTCCGCGCTCTTGTAGGCGGCGATGCCACCGGTCACGCCGAGCAGAATGCGTTTGCCTTGCATGGGGGGATTATCGGATGCCGCTCCCCGGCCACGCAAACGGGGTATCTCCAAATGCGCGATTTCACCCCGAAATGCCTCGATTGACCCCCTCGCCGCTGTCCGGTGCGGCGGCCATGATGGGCGTCCGGTCACTCACCGGGGTACACGGGACAAGCCATGGAGCGCGGAGCATCGAGCGCGATGAATGAGACCGGCACCTTGAGCGGGCCAAGCGCCCTCACCATCCGAGAGTGGCCCGAGGCGGAGCGCCCCCGCGAGAAGCTGCTCCGGAGGGGTGCCCACGCGCTGTCCGACGCGGAGCTGCTGGCCCTTCTCCTCGGATCCGGCATTCCCGGCTGCTCGGCCGTGGCGATGGCCCGCTCGCTCCTCAAGGACTTCGGTTGCCTGCGCGACCTGCTCAATGCACGCCTGGCGCGCTGGCGGCGCAAGGGCATCGGCCAGGCCCGTTACGCTGCGGTGCAGGCGGCCGTCGAGCTCGCCAAGCGCCACCTGCATGAGCAGATGCGCATCGGCTCTCCACTGACGACTCCGCAGGCGACCCATCGCTACCTGCAGGCGCAGCTCCGGGACCGCCCGTACGAGGTCTTCTGCTGCATCTACCTCGATAACCGGCATCGCCTGATCGCCTTCGAGGAGCTCTTCCGCGGCACGGTCGACTGCGCGCAGGTGCATCCCCGCGAGGTGCTGCGCCAGGCCCTGCTGCACAACGCCAGCTCCGTGATCGTGGCGCACAATCATCCCTCCGGCGTCCTCGAGCCCAGCCCTGCCGATGACTTCATCACCCGCCGGCTGAAGGACCTCTTGGCTCTGATGGACGTGCGTATGGTGGATCACATCATCGTCGGCCAGAGCCGCTGCTATTCGTTCGCAGAGCACGGACTCATCTGAGTCGGCCCCGAGCTCATGGCAGTTGAGCGGACGGGTCACAGCCTTGATTCCGGCGGACGCCGTGCGTGCCAATGCGTCTCACGCTGAAACGCCATGGCGGCACGGATCAGTGCGGTCTCATCGCGCCCTGCGAGCTGCAGGCCGATTGGCATTTTGCCGTCTGTAAACCCCCCCGGCAGCGTCACGGTCGGATGACCGGTGAGGTCGAATGGCGCCGTGTAGCGCTGCAGTTTCAGAACCAGCTCCGGCTGGTCACCGAGCGTGCTGATTTCGCTGAGCGTCAGCGGTGCGAAAGGCTGCACCGGCACGAGCAGAGCGTCGATGGTCCGGAACAAGTGCGCAAAGCGTCCGCGCAAATCCATGCGCCGCAGACGGATGGCCTGGTAGTCCAACGCGCAGACCCTAAGACCGACATCGAGCACAGACGCCAGCACCGGTCCATACTCATCCCTCCTTGCCGGAAACGTTGCGCTATGCGCAACAGCGGCCTCGAGGGCGCAGGCCGGCGCCCAGTCGCTGATTGCCTGTGTCACATCGGGCACGCGGACCGGGACGACTCTCACGCCGAGGCAGCGAAACGCCTCCTCTGCTTCGGCAGTGACCTTCCGCACTGTTGGGTCGACATCCACGGAATTCCACGTCGCATCGATGCCGAGTCGCAGGCCCCGCGCGCTGCCGTCGAAGGCATTGCCAACGGCGAACGGCTCGGCAAGGCTGGTGGGATCCCGGGCGTCCGGACCGGCGATGGCTGCGAGGATTGCGGCTGCGTCTGCGGCGCTCCTGGCGATCGGTCCCACATGATCGAGGCTCGGCGCGAGCGGCGAGACTCCAAATCGGCTCACCCGCCCCCATGCGGGTTTGATCCCCGTCAGCCCGGTGGCGCCGCACGGCCAGCGGATCGATCCGCCGGTATCCGAGGCCAGTGCACCGTAACAAAGGCCGCCCGCGGTGGCGACAGCCGGGCCGCTCGATGAGATACCGGTCCAGTATGCCGCGTTCCACGGGTTCTTCGGCGGATTGATCCCGGGGTGATGATCGGAATACGCGCCTTCGGTCATCTGGAGCTTGCCGAGCAGGATCGCGCCTGCCTCCTTCAAGCGCGCGACGACGGTGGCATCCTCGTCCGGCACAAAGTCGCGATGTAACATCGTACCCGCGGCAGTCGTTACGCCTCTCGTCCAGAACAGGTCTTTGACACCGAGCGGCACGCCATGCAACGTTCCACGGTACCTGCCGGCGGCGATCTCCGCATCCGCTACTGCTGCTGCGGCCATTGCCTGCTCAGGCGTAGTGCGCGCATAGCTCGCCAACTGACCGTCCAGACGGTCAATCCGCTCGAGTTGCGCGCGCGTCGCCTCGACCGAGGTCACCTCGCGCCGGCGCAGAAGATTTGCTAGCTCCGTCAACTGCAGAAAATGAAGGTCCATCGACGCGACCTGCATCACATGATCTGACCTGCAAGGACCTGCGCGACGAAGCGCGCGCACGCCTGTCCGACCTCTTCCGGAGAATCTTCCTGAAGGAAGTGCGCGCCTCGCGCCTGGACGGTCTGTTGGTTGGGCCAGCTACGGCAGAACTCCCTTTGTGCGCCGATGAGGAAACCCGCAGGCTCGGCGTCGATGAACAGTTTCGGGATCGGGCTCTTCGACAGCCATTGCGAATATGCCTCGACGATCGCCACGACATCAGCGGGCTCGCCTGCAATCGGCAAATCCCGTGTCCAGGACAGCATCGGCATCCGGGAGGGCCCAGGGTTGCGGTAGTGACGCCGGTACACCTCCAGGACCTCAGGCGCGATGTTCCGCAGCGGGAGCAGGTACTCGATGAAGAGGTTCTTCTGCAGGATCAGCTTCTCACCTTCGGGTGAGCGCTGCGCCTGGAAGAAAGTCCGGGTCGCGTCGGGCCATTCATCCCATGAGCGGAACGGCCGTACGATCGACTCCATGTAGATGATGGCCTTGACCCGCTCGGGATGGCGCTGCGCCCAAGAAAAGCCCAACGCTGATCCCCAATCGTGAACGACCAGTATCACGTTACGCCCGATACTCAGCCTCTCGAACCATGCGTCCAGATACCGTTGGTGATCGACGAAGCGATAGCGTCCGGCTGGCTCCGGCCCCGAATTTCCCATACCCACGCAATCGGGAGCCAGACAGCGGCCGAACGGGAGGAGATGCGGAATGATGTTCCGCCAAAGATAGGAAGGCGTGGGATTGCCGTGCAGGAACACGATCGGGTCGCCCGCGCCGACGTCGACATAGGCCATGTCGGTTCCGAGCACCTCGACGTACTTCCGATAGGAAATGTCTTCGGTTGAGATGGCGGGATGCGGCATGGGAATACTCCTTTCGGCAAAGAACACCAGTAAACTATATTAGCCGGTGTCCATTGTGTCAACCAGCAAAACGTGTATGCTAGTGTCTATGCGCTGGTCCGCGAAATACGATGTTCCGCAGGAGCTCGCGCTTCTCTACGATTTCGCCAACACGCTCGATTGTCGCCGCTACATCGAGCAGGGGACGGCCCATACGGGCGGAGACGAGCTGGCTACTCCGCAGCAGATGGAAGCATGGATGCGCAAGCACCACCTCTCGCAGGCTGGCGTGCGCGTCGAAGCGGACGATCATCGTCGTGCGCTCGTTCTGCGCGACGCGCTCCGCGCCTTTCTGGAATCCCCACCGGCCGACAGGCGTCAAGACGCTGCTGCAGCCCGTCAGCTGACATCCGTAAGCAGGGAGTTTCCGCTGACGCTGAGCATCGGCCGGGACGGAGCTGTCACCTTGCAACCCGCGCCGGGTTCGAGCGCACTCGGTCGCGTCCTCGCCGAAATGTACGGTTTAGCGGTAACGGATCGCCTTGCGCGCCTGAAAGCCTGTGCCTCGGAGGATTGTCGGTGGATTTTCTTCGATCGTTCCAAGCCCGCCAATCGACACTGGTGCTCTTCGAGTTTGTGCGGCAATCGTCAGAAGACGCGGGCCTATCGACACCGGCACCGTCAGCAAGCGCAGCGCTGAGCTGATTGCCGGCTGTCGGGACGCCAGGTAGTCTACGCGCCGGCACCAGGCGGGCCCGAGATCACGGCACGAGCACCGTCTGTCCGGTGGTCGTCCGCGACTCCAGCCGCACGTGCGCTTCCGCGGCCCGGGACAGCGGCAGGCGTAACCCCACCTGCGCGCGAATGATGCCGTTCGCCATGGCCTCGAAGCTCTCGTTCGCCATGGTCTCGAGGGCGGCCCGGTCGCGGAGGTAATGAAACAGCATCGGCCGCACGACCGCGTTCGACCTGGCCGCGAGGCGCGAGATCGCGAACGGCGGCACCGGGCCGGAGGACTGGCCGAAGTTGACGAGCGTACCGAGGTAGCCCAAGCAGTCGAGCGACCCTGAAAAGGTGTCGGCGCCCACTGAGTCGTACGCAACCTCCACTCCCTTGCCCGCTGTGATCTGCGCGACGCGCTCCACGAAATTCTCCGCGCGGTAGAGAATGACGTGGTCGGCACCGCATTCGCGAGCGACCGCGGCCTTCTCCTCCGACCCCACTGTTGCGATGACCGTCGCTCCCAGGTGCTTGGCCCACCTGACCAGAGGCTGACCCACGCCGCCCGCCGCGGCATGGATCAACAAGGTCTCACCCGCCTGCACCGGGTGTACCCTGCGAAGCAGCATGCACGCGGTGAACCCTTTGATCGTCAGGCCCGCGGCGGCTTCGTCGCTGATGGGATCCGGCAGGTGCAGCGCCAGGGAAGCGTTGAGGATACGTCTTTCCGAATAGGCCCCATAGGATTCATCGATGTAGGCAATCCGATCGCCGGCTGCAAATCCCGTCACGCTGGCCCCTACTTTCTCGACTACTGCGGCCGCCTCCAAGCCCGGGATTCCCGGCAATTTGAGCGTGTGATAGAGCCCGGACCGCACATAGGTGTCATGGAAGTTGACGCCAATGGCCGTATGCCGGATCTGCAGCTCGCCGGGTCCGGGATCGGAGACGGCCACGGACTCGTAGAGCAGCTTTTCCGGGCCGCCGGCCTCTCGAAGCACGATCGCATAGCTCATGATTTCAACGTGTCTCCGGGTGGAGTCGGTGTCAGGTCTCGTGTCCAGCCAAACGGGTCCGGCGCTCGCCGCTCCTGGATCGAGAGCAACGCCTCCCGCAGATGCCTGGCGACGACGTCGCTCTGGCGCAGCACATACTCGCGCCCATCGCTTTCCGACAGCAAGGCGATCGGGCCCACGATGGCGGCCGTGCCGCAGGCGAACAACTCGCTGCAGCGGCCGCTGCCGATGCCCTCGAGGATTTCATCGAGCGCCATCCGCCGCTCATGAGTCCGGTAGCCGAGACTCCTCGCCAGCGTTAGGAGCGAATCGCGCGTGACGCCCGGCAGGATGGCACCATCGAGCTCCGGCGTATGCAGCTCGCCATCCAACACGGCGAAGACGTTCATGCCCGAGAGCTCCTGGAGATACCGATGCTCGTGACCGTCCAGCCACAAGGCCACGGTTCGCCCCGAGGTCACCGCCGCGTTGGAAGCGCGGAGGGATGCGGCATAGTTGGCGGCGGCCTTCGCCTCGCCGATTCCGCCAGGCGCCGCGCGTACGTCGGCGCGCTCGATCACCACCTTCATTGCGCTCGAGGCATAGGACTCGACCGGGTTCGCGATGACCATGAAGCGGAAGGTGTTGGAGTTGCGCAGCATGTAGCTGCTCTCCGTCCCGAACAGGAACGGCCGCAGGTACAGCGATCGACCCGACTGCATCGGCATGATGTCGCTGCACGCGTGCGTCACTGCGATGATGCCCTGGAAGAACAGCTCCTCGTGCACGGCGGGCATCGACAGGCGCTCTGCCGAGCGCATCATGCGCCTGCAGTTGGCATCGGGACGGAAGAGATTGGGCCGGCTCTGCCCGACCCGATAGGCCTTCAGGCCTTCGAAGACGAGCTCGGCGTATTGCAGGGCTCGTGATCCCGGCCACAGTTCGATCGGGCCGTAGGGAAGCAGGCGCCCCCGCTGCCACGCCCCATCCCGCCACTCGGCGGAGAACATCACCGGAGCGTTGATCTTGCCGAACCCGAGGCGCTCGGGCAGCTTGAAAGCCGCGACCGCCGCCGCGGCTCCGGGGTCGATGTCATAGGCACTCATTCAGCCCCGCAGATAGGCATCGGTGCCGGCCAGCCAATCCTGGCGTGGTGGCGCGAAGATGTCGACGTCCAGAGTTTTCTCGAGCGCTACAGCACGATGGGGCAGGTTGGAGGGGATGATCACTACCTCACCGGCCCGCACGGTCACTTCCTGCTCGTCAGCGGCACCGAACCAGAAGCGGAGCGCCCCGCTGAGGACATAGGTGACCTGCTCGTTGTCGTGCGAGTGCCGCGGGACTTCCTCGCCGCTCTCGAAGTAGACGTGCGCGATCATCATGCGATCGCCGGTGATCAGCTTGCGGGTGAGCCCCTTCTTGAGCTGCTCGCCGGGCATGTCGTCCCAGCGATAGCGGCGAACCAATTCCGCAGTGCTCGATTTCATTGTGAGTTTCCTTCGTTTGGACCAGCTTTCGAAGAATCTTGCATCCACCCTGCGTCGTAGCTACCGCCCGGCAGGCACGATCGCGATGACGCGCGCCGGAAAGCCCGTGCCATGTGCTGGCTTCGGAAAGGTCACCATCACCAGCGCCCCGGCTTCCGGCACCTCATCGAGGTGCGCGAGCATCTCGATCTGATAGTGGTTGGTGCCGAGCACGTACGACTCCAGTAAGTAATTGTCATGCGAGGCACCTATGCCGCCGTCGGTATCCGTCGTCTCGTGACCGATGGCGGCGACATGGCGCTCGTTGATGAGGAACTGCAGCACCGGCAGGCTCCAGGCCGGGTAGTGACCGACGCCCTTGGCATCCTGGTTCTGCATTGCGGTCTGGTTGGGCCAGCGCTTCGACCAATCCGTGCGCATGGCGACGAAGGAATGCGCGGGGATCCGGCCATGGCGGCGTTCCCAAGCGCGCACGTCCTGCATACTGAGCGCGTAATCGGCGTTGCGAGCCACCTTGTCATGCACGTCGAGCACCACCAGCGGCAGGAGCATGTCCCCGGGCGAGATCCGGTCCACGCTCTTCAGCCCCAAATGAAAATGCGAGGGGGCATCCACGTGCGTGCCCCACTGGCCCACATGAGTGTACTGGTCGACCTGGAAACCCACCTTGGGGATGGTGTAGAGCGAGCGGACTGTCATGGAGCCGAAGCCCTTCCAATGCGGCGTGTCGGGCCCGAAGGTATGCGTCAGATCAACGTAACGGGCGTGGAGGAGTGAACGCTCGTAAAGCGGCCATAAGCCCACCGCCGCCACATCCTCTCCCGCGGCAGGCGCGGCATAACTCGCAGGCAGTCCGACGAGCGATGCGCAGACGAGCGCACAAGCCAGGAGCGCTTTTGGAAGTCTCATGTGGGGAGTCTCCTCGGAACGCCGCTCTATCTTACGGAATGGTGAAGCTCCACCGCAGTCCCGCCGCGCGGAGGGCACGCTCGATTTCATCCCCGCACGAAACCCCCGGCCGCTCACGTTGTGGTCCTGGCTGGGCGGAAGGGGCAAGTTTGTCCGTACCGTCCGGGGTAGCGACTTGTCCGATTGCCCCCAGGCTGGTATAAAGCTCGGCTCCCGCGGGATAGCTCCGGCTCCCCCGCGCCCAAGTAGCTGAATTTCAAGGTCGATTCATATGTCGCGCGTCTGCGAAGTCACCGGCAAAGGCCCGGCCGTCGGAAACCGCGTCTCTCACGCGAACAACAAGAAGCGCCGCCGCTTCCTGCCGAACCTGCATACCCAGCGGTTCTGGCTCGAGACCGAGAAGCGCTGGGTCTCGCTCCGCGTGTCCACCAATGGCATGCGCACGATCGAGAAGAAAGGCATCGACAAGGTCGTGGCCGAGCTGCGTGCGCAGGGCCTGAAGATCTGAAGGAGCCCCCATGCGCGAGAAGGTCAAGCTGCTCTCCTCGGCCGGCACCGGCCACTTCTACGTGACCACCAAGAACAAGCGCCTGCACCCCGATAAGCTCGAGGTGCGCAAGTTCGATCCGGTGGCGCGCAAGCACGTCTCCTACAAAGAGACCAAGATCAAGTAACCGACCCGCTTCCCGGTGTGGTGGGGATGCTCAGTCAGGGATCGCCGCCGAGCCCTTCTCGCCCTTCAGCGCCGTGCACAGCTCGATTGCTTCGCGTGTCTGTGCCAATCCGCGGGCGGTGCCGGGTACCTGGTCGATCCTCGGCGTGAAGAACGCCGTCAGCCGGTCGGCCTCGGCCTGAGAGCACCCGTCCCTGCCGGCGATCTCCGGCAGGTTTCCGCCCGAGAAGATGCCCGTGCGCGCGACGATGCGCTGGTAGTGCCCCGTGAACCAACGCCACAATTGATCGCGCTGCGCGGCGGTGTCACGGCCGCCCCTCAGCACCATGGCCATCTCACCCACCTTCACCTTGTCGGTGAGCGCAAAATTGCGCGCCGCGTCGGCCTCGGCGCCCTGCGCATGACCCAACGCGACGAGCATCGCATTGCGCTTGACCGGATCGGTCGTCACGCCAATCTGTTGGATCAGCGCGCTCACCGCAGGCTCGCCGCGTTCCTCGACCGCGACCGCAAGGACTGTCGGCAATAGATCGGGGTTGGCGGCATCGAGCTCGAGCTGCCCGCTCGGGCCGCGCGCGAGAGCGGCCTCTCCCTGCTTCAGCAGAGCCGCTCTGACCTCCGGGACCTTGAAAGTAACACCGAGCCGTTCCGCGAGCGCGCTGCGCAGCAGCGCATCGTCCGCCGACTCGCCGGCACGGCGTTGATAGCCGAGTGCCTCGAGTCGCGGCAGATAGGCCCTCGCCACGGCACCACGAATCGCCGTGCGCTTCGTGCCCGAATCCGCCCCGTATCGATAGATCCACTCCACGGTTCGCAGTGGCGCAAGCGATACCTCGCGAACCTTGGATGGCGCGAGCTTCTGCATCACATCGATCGCTTCCTGAGCATCGAGCGTTCCGTGCTGGAAAGCCGCGCCTTCGGAGTCGGCATAGGCGAGCTGCTCCGCGTCGCTCTCCCGGGAAATCACCCGACTCAACGCCACGCGATCCGCTTTCGCCATCTCGAAGCGGTAGTAGCCCGCGCCGGCGGCGTTGGGCATGTACCACCTCGGACAGGCACCCTTGATCTTCATCCGTGCCGTGCGCCGGGTGACCAGCTGGCACTGAGTGCCTCCGGGAAAGCGTACGCAGACGGGAACTCCCCAGAGGTGTCTCGGCTCTCCCTTGGAGCCGAGCGGCAGATACCGGCTCTGTGTCAGATCGAGGACCGGTCCTGCCGCCTGCGCGCAATCGAGCCGGGTCGCCACCAGCGGGACGCCATTCTGATCGAGGAAACTCCTGAAGGCCTGCTCGAAGCCCCTGCCCCGATGAGCGGCCGCGGCGATCGCACCGATGAGATCGTTCGCCTGCGCATTGCCGAATGCATGCGCCCTGATGTACGCCTGCATGCCATGTTGGTACACCTGCGGGCCGACGAAGTGCTCGAACATGCCGATCACCGCCGCGCCCTTCAGATACGTAATGCCGTCAAAAGCGGTGTCGATGTCGCCGTTGCCGGTGATCGGCTGCCGGATCATCCGCGCGCTGACCAGGCTGTCGTTGGCCATCGCCGTCTCGCCGGACTCGATGCGGCCGAGGTCCGTGCGATAGTCCGGGTGCAGCTCCTCGGCGACCTTCTGCTGCATCCAGGTCGCGTACGCCTCGTTCAGCCAGATGTCGTTCCACCATTTCAGGGTGACGGTGTCCCCGGTCCATTGATGCGCGAGCTCGTGGGCTTCCACGTTGAAAGTACTGCGCACCGCTTGCGGACTGGAGTTCGCGTCGAGCAACAGCAGCCAGTCGCGATAGGTCACCAGGCCTGCGTTCTCCATCGCGCCCGCCGAGAAGTCCGGCAGAGCGGCAAGATCGATCTTTCCGAACGGGTAACCGAAGCCGTAGTACTTCTCCTCCGCCTCGATGATGCCCGGCACCATCGCGAGCGCGCGCTGCATCCGGGGGCCGTTGCCGTGCGTGGCAATACCGCGTACCGGCACGGGCTGTGAGCGCCAGCGCGTCGGCGGGATCGTCGGACCTTGCACGATGTCCCACGGTCCGACGGCCCACGCATACAGGTAGGTGGGCAAAGGCTTCGTCGGCGCAAATGTGAGGGTCTTCCAGCCGCCAGGATTCTTCTTCTGGCTCGCAAGCACGGTGTTCGCGACCGCAGCATCCGCATCGGGGATGGTGAGACTCAGAGTGAGCGGGGCTTTGAAGCCCGGCTCGTCGAAACAGGGGAAGGCGAGGCGTGCGCTGATCGGCTCCATTTGCGTCATCGCATACGCGCGGCCGGCAAACATCACCTTGTAGTAGCCCTGTAGAGTGGCGTTGTATGGCGCATCGAAGCCGATCGTCAGAGTGAGTCGCTGCGGCTCGACGACCTCGCCCAAATCGATCCGCGCGAGCCCGGCCTGGGGCACCGCTTCGCGGTAGTGGCCCGGGTGCTGATGCCCGTGAGCATCGGACAGCCAGACGTTGGTCACGCGCAAGTCCTTACCGTGCAGCCATAGATGATCCGATGGCTTCTTGAGGTCGACCGTGATCGTGACCTCGCCACGGTACCCTGAGGCGGACGGATCACCCTGCAACGCGAGCGCGTAGGATTGCGGCACTGCCCAGCGCGGCAGCATCTTGAGCGGCGGCGCTTCGTTTGCAGGCACGACGCCCGGGGCGGAGTCGGTTGGCGCGGCCATCGCCGGGATCGCCAACAGTGATAGAGCGGCGAGCAGAGCGACGGAAAACGTGCGCATTGTCTTCGAACCCTTGCAGCGCGGAGGTCTCAGTCGACCACATCCATCGCCGGGCCGGCAAGTCGGCTCACCGAGTCAGCGAGTCCTCTCGCGTCATTTCGTGGGCTACGCGCGCGGCTCGATACTGCGCAGGTGGCGACGGGCAGAGATCCACGCGCCGAGCCAGCCGAGCGCCATGCCGCCACCGAAGAGCGCACCGAGTACCTGACCCGATGGCCCCTGCAGCGCATAGCGGCTGCCATAGAGCTGCGCGAGCGTTGCGACCGGCTGATCCAGCACCAGGATCGCGGCCTCCAGGATGACCCACGCGAGCACCGCGCCCCCGATTCCATACAAGAGCCCGGTGTAGAGAAATGGCCGGCGCACGAACGCGTTGGAGCCGCCGACGAGCTTCGTGACTTCGATTTCCGCGCGCCGGTTGAGGATCTCCAGCCGAATGGTGTTGCCGATGACGGCGAGGACACCGGCGCCGAGCAGAGCGGCAGCGATCAACACCAGGCGCCTGAGGACCGCCAGAATGGCGTTGAAGCGCAGCACCCACTCCGTATCGAGCTGCACCACGTCGACTTCCGGCCAGGCGGCGAAATAGTGGCGCAACGACTCGATGGACGCGGGGCTGGCGGCACCGTTGCGCGGCACGATGTGCAGCACATTGGGCAGCGGGTTGGATTTGAGCGCATCGAGCGCATCGCCGAATCCAGAATACTTACGGAACTCCTGCAGCCCCTCGTCTGCCGCGATCACCGTCACCTGCGCGACGTCCGGCCGCTGCCGCGCATCACCGGCGAGCTGCTGCGCCTTGGCCAGCGGCACACCGGACTTCAGATACACCGACATGTCGACTGCGTGACTGAATCCGCCCGTAGCCGACTGCGCGTTGGTAACGAAGAGTCCGAGCGCCGCCGGCAGTGCGAGCGCGAGCCCAATGACGAGCAAGGTGAGCACTGTGGCGAGCGGATTGCGCTGCAGTCTGCCGAGCGAGCCGAGCAGGGCCTGCACGTGCCGTGTGCCCAATATCGCGGGGCTCATCGCTTGGCGACCACGTGCGGCAGTGCATCGGCGCCGGGGCTCTGGAGCTCGCCGCTAGCGAGCACGATCTCGCGCTTGGCAAGCTCCCGCACGATGTGTTGGTCGTGAGTCGCGACGAGCACCGTGACCCCGACGTCGCTGAAGCGTCGGAAAAGCCGCATTACCTCGAGCGAGAGATCCGGATCGAGATTGCCCGTTGGCTCATCGGCGATGATGAGCGGCGGCTTGCTGACCACGGCGCGGGCGATACCGACCCGCTGCTGCTCGCCGACGGAGAGCTCCGCGGGGAGCATCCGCTCTTTGCCGAGAAGGCCCACCTGATCGAGGGCGGCGCGCACGCGCTTGTCGATCTCCTTGAGCGGCGAGCCGGCGACGACCAGAGGCAGGGCGACATTGTCGAACACCGGCCGGTCAGCGAGCAGCTTGTGATCCTGGAACACGACGCCGAGGTGGCGGCGGAAGGCAGGAATGTGGCGCGCCTTGAGGGTGCCGGTACTCCTGCCGTTCACCGTAACCGTCCCGCGCGTCGGCCGCTCGAGCAACGCAACCAGCTTGAGCACGGTACTCTTGCCGGCACCGGAGCGGCCGGTGAGAAAGACCATCTCGCCGCTCTCTATCTGGAAGCTGACGTTGGTCAGGGCCTCCCGTCCGTTGGGATAACGCTTGCTGACGCGCTCGAAGAGGATCATCGCGTTACCGGCCCATTCTCTCGCGCTCAGGGCTGCGGCTGGACCGCCGGCTCCCGCGGCCCCTCGACGAGCGCGGTCGCGAAAGCCCGAGCATCGAACTCCCCGAAGTCCTGTGGCTGCTCCCCGATACCGATGAAGCGGATGGGCAGGCCCAGGCGACGTGCAATCGCGATGACGATGCCGCCCTTGGCGGTGCCGTCGAGCTTGGTGAGCGCAATGCCGGTCACACCGATCGCCTCGTGAAACTGGATCGCCTGCGAGAGCGCATTCTGACCCTGGTTAGCGTCGAGGACCAGCAGGACTTCGTGCGGGGCGGAAGGCTCGACACGCTGCACGACGCGCTTCACCTTCTTCAGCTCCTCCATCAGATGCGGCTGGCTGTGCAGCCGTCCGGCTGTGTCCGCCAACAGCACGTCGGTCGCCCGTGAGCGCGCCGACTGGAGCGCATCGAAGACGACCGCACCCGGATCGGCGCCGGCGCGCTGGGCAACGAACGCAGCACCCGCCCGTTCGGCCCACACCTGTAGCTGCTCTATGGCGGCGGCGCGGAAGGTATCACCGGCGGCGAGCGAGACGCTGTATCCCTCACCGACGAGCCGCCGGGCGAGCTTGCCGATGGTCGTGGTCTTGCCCGAGCCATTGACCCCGACCACCAGTATCACGAACGGCTTGCGGCTCTCGTCAAGACTCAACGGCGTGGCGCAAGGCTGCAGAATCTCGACGATCGTCTCGCGCAGCGCATCGATCAGCGCCCCGACGTCAGCGAGCTCCTTGCGGGCGACGCGCTTCCGAAGGTCCGCGAGGATATCCTCAGTAGCCTCGACGCCGACATCAGCGGTGAGTAGCCGCGTCTCCAGCTCCTCCAGGATTTGCGCATCGATCTGCCGTCCCCTGAAGAGGTCGGCCAGATCGTAGGTGAGCCAGGAGTTGCCGCGATTCAGGCGACTGCGCAGCCGCCTGAAAAAGCCCTGGCGCTCCTCGGCCTCGGCTGTGCCATCTTTGGGTTTGCGTCCGAACATGGGTATTTGCCCCGTAGTGTATCGTAGCGGCGAGTGAGAGCAGTCTTTTGAGCCGCCCCCCTCCCACAGCCCGCCGCGGGTCCTCCGCCCGGACCCTACGGATCATTGGCGGTACCTGGCGCGGCCGGCGGCTGCGCTTTCCGCATGCACCGGAGATCCGCCCTACGCCTGACCGCGTCCGCGAAACGCTCTTCAACTGGCTCGCACCCCGCGTGCCGGGCGCCCGCTGCCTCGATCTTTTTGCCGGAAGTGGCGCGCTCGGCCTCGAAGCGCTGTCGCGGGGCGCGGCTCATGTGACCTTCATCGAGCATTCCCCCGCGGCGGCACGCGAGATTGCGGCCCGGCTCGCGGAATGGGGCGCTCATGGGGGCTGCGTGGAGCAGGCGGATGCGCGGAGATTTCTCGAGAGGACCCCTGCCGTGCCTTTCGACATCGTGTTCCTTGATCCGCCC
Organism: Steroidobacteraceae bacterium; assembly: GCA_036273735.1. Classification (GTDB taxonomy): domain Bacteria; phylum Pseudomonadota; class Gammaproteobacteria; order Steroidobacterales; family Steroidobacteraceae; genus 13-2-20CM-66-19. The sequence goes on from DASUHA010000095.1 coordinate 35,906, forward strand.
TTCGCCTCGAAGCTGCTCACAGAGTCCGCAGCGCTCCTCGAGCAGGGCGGCTGGATGTCCGACGGTGCGCTGATCTACGTCGAGCGTAGCGCCGAGAGCGGGGCGGGGGCTTCCGCCACTCCTGGACCCGAGCTGCCGTCCGTCTGGACGCCCCTCAAGGCGAAGCAGGCCGGTGGGGTCGGGTATCATCTCTACACGAGAGCCGCGAGGGGGGCCGACACTGCATGAGCCGCAACGCCATTTATCCGGGTACCTTCGACCCGATCACCAACGGCCACCAGGACCTGGTGCGGCGCGCGGCCAAGCTCTTCAACCGAGTGATCGTGGCGATCGCCTCCAATACCAACAAGGCGCCCATGTTCCCGCTGGACGTGCGCATCGACCTCGCCCGGCGCGTGCTCGATGATCTGCCGAACGTCGAGGTTGTGGGTTATTCCGAGCTGACCGTCGCGTTCGCGAGCAAGCATGGCGCCACGGTGATCATCCGCGGCCTGCGCGCCATCTCCGATTTCGAGTTCGAGTTCCAGCTTGCCAACATGAACCGCCACCTCGACCGCGACATCGAGACAGTCTTCCTGACCCCTCAGGAGCAGTTCACGTTCATCTCCTCCTCGCTGGTGAGAGAGATCGCCGTGTTGGGGGGCGACGTGGGGGAGTTCGTACACCCCATCGTCGAGGCCGAGCTGAAGAAGCACCGCAAAGTGAAATGACTCACTTCTGACAGGCGGGACAGTAGTACGTCGATCTTCCCTGTTGGGTCAGCTGGCGGATGTGCGTGCGGCAGACCCGGCAAGCCTTCCCCATCCGCTCATAGACGTACAGCTTCTGGCGGAAGTAGCCCGGCTCACCGTCCGCGCCCACATAGTCCCTGAGCGTCGTCCCACCGACCTTGATTGCCATCGAGAGCACGGCCCGCACCGCCTTCACCAGTCGCTTTGTCTCCTGCCGCGTCAGGCTCTGCGCACGCCGTCGGGGCCTGATCCTCGCCCGAAAGAGCGCCTCGCTCGCGTAGATATTTCCCACGCCCACGACCAGCCGGCTGTTCATCAACACCTGTTTGATCGACGCCTTCCTGCGCCGGGTGATGCGCCATAGGTAGTCCGCGTCAAACTCCTGGTCGAAAGGCTCAGGCGCGAGTCGTGCAAGCAGCGGATGCTGCCGCGGATCTTCGCTGGTGTAGTGGAGGCTGCCGAAGCGGCGGGGGTCGTTGAATCGCAGCGTGCGGCCTGAATCGAGCAGCAGATCGTAATGATCATGCGCGGTGCGCGGTGTATCCGCGGGCAGGACCCGCAGCGACCCCGACATGCCCAGGTGAACGAGCAGCGTACCTGACTCCACGGTGATCAGCAGGTACTTGGCGCGCCGCGCCGTGCCGGTGACCCGCTGATCGGCCACCTTCGCCGGCAGGTCGTCCGGCACGCGCCAGCGCAGCCGCGGCTCATGCACGGTGAGCGCCACGATCCGGCGGCCCGTGACGTGCGGGTGCAGCCCGCGCCGTGTCGTCTCGACCTCCGGCAGCTCAGGCATTGGGCCTCCATGACGGGAGCATTCGCCGCAGAACGGAGTCGCGCAGCAGGGAGTGATGAGCCAGCGCCGCGGCAGCGTGCAAGCCGGCGACGATGAGGACAACATCCGCAAAATCGCCGTGCAGGTCCTCGATGGTTCGCTTGAAGGCGAGATCGCCGGGCACCAGCTTGGGTATCGTGTTGACGTTGAAGAGAATGTCGCCGCGCTGCCAGGCGTTGAGGACGCCAAGCACGATAGTCGTGACAAGCAAAAGGTAGAGGCCGTAATGCGTGGCCCTCGCAGTCATGCCGATCCAATCTGCGCTGGCGAGGGGCAATTTCCGTCCGGCACTGGTACGCCAGAGCACACGAGCGATCAACACGCCGGCGAGCGTCGCGCCGAGCACGATATGCACGGAGCGTGCATCGATCCTGGGCGTGCCTTTGGCAAAGAAGTCGATCGTCTGCCCAAGCGTCCAGAGGCCCAGAACGAGCACAGCCGTAAGCCAGTGCAGGACAATGCTGAGACCATCATAGCGAGCGGCTGGCTCCCCAATCGCCGCCGTGACCTGCTCAATCGTCTTGGAAATGTCTGTCTGCACGAGGTGACTCCGCAGCAACTGTACCGGGTCCTGCACCGTATGCAATTTCGCTGACGGGGTCCTGACGGGTCAGGCAAAGACGCGGGGAACCGCGCGCGTATGAGGGGATTGTTCTGCATCGCGAAGGTATCGACCGGAGGATCCCATGACGACCATGAAAGCCGTGCACATCCGCTCCTTCGGCGGACCCGAGGTCCTCGAGCTCGTCGACCTCGAGAAGCCGGAGCCGGGCGACGAGGAGGTGCTGATCCGGGTACGCGCCGCAAGCGTCAACCCGGTGGACTACAAGATCCGCTCCGGCACCTATCGGGTCGTGAAGCAGGATCAACTGCCGAAAGTGCTGGGGCGCGACGTCGCGGGGGAAATCGAGGGCTGCGGGCGCGCGGTACGCAACCTGAAGGCTGGAGACACCGTCTATGCCATGCTCGACGGCGGACCTGGCGGCTACGCCGAGTATGTCACGGTGAAGGCAGACCTCGTCGCGCCGAAGCCAGGGCAGCTCGACTATCGTTCGGCGGCGGCGGTGCCGCTCGCGGGATTGACGGCATGGCAGGGGCTGTTCGACCACGGTCATCTGCAGGCCGGCCAGAGCGTTCTGATCCACGGCGGTGGCGGCGGTGTGGGTCACCTTGCCGTGCAGTTCGCCAAGGCCAGGGGCGCGACCGTCGCTACGACCGTGGCCGCGGAAGACATGGAGTTCGTCAGGAATCTCGGCGCCGATCAGGTGATCGACTACCAGGGTGAGCGGTTCGAGGAGCAGGTGCACGATGTCGACCTGGTGCTCGACCTGGTGGCGGGCGAGACCCAGGAGCGCTCCTGGGCAGTGCTGCGGGATGGGGGGACGATGATTTCGTCGCTTGCGCGGCCGTCCGCGGAGCGGGCTCGTGAGCATCACGCACAGGCGGGTCACTTCATCTCGCACCCGGATCGCGCGCAGCTCATCGAGATCGGGCGGCTGATCGACGAGGGGCGGGTTCATCCGCACGTTGCCGCCGTGTTCCGGCTCGAGGATGTCCGTGATGCTCAGGCTCAGCTCGAGGAACGGCACATCCAGGGGAAGGTGGTACTCCAGATGGGCTGAAGGACCCCTCATATGGGGGATTCCGGCAGCCCGAGGGATGGCGCAAGCTCCTGGGGCACAAAGGGAAAAGCCTATTACCGGGAACTTTCTGGGCCGTTTAGCACTCCAATCCGACGAGTGCTAAAATGCCCGCTCAACGAATCGGAGACTGCATGACCGCCAATACCGCATTGATTACCCGTCCCGGTGATCTGGCGCTCGCCGGTCCGGTCGGGAGCCTGGATGCGTACCTCGATCGCGTCGGCCGAATCCCGGTACTGACCCGGGAGGAGGAACGCGATTTGGCCGAGCGCTTCCGCTCCGACGACGACCTCGACGCCGCCCGCAAGCTGGTGCTCTCGCACCTGCGCTTCGTGGTGCACATCGCGCGGGGGTATAGCGGGTACGGGCTGCCGGTCGGCGATCTCATCCAGGAGGGCAACGTGGGCCTGATGAAGGCCGTAAAGCGGTTCGATCCGGCGCTCAACGTGCGCCTGGTGTCCTTTGCCGTGCACTGGATCCGCGCGGAGATCCACGAGTACGTGCTGCGCAACTGGCGCCTGGTCAAGATTGCGACCACCAAGGCGCAGCGCAAGCTCTTCTTCAACCTACGGCGGCTGAAGAAGAACCTGACATGGCTCTCCGCCGAGGAGACGGCGGCGGTTGCGCGCGACCTGGGCGTCACGCCGACCGAAGTGACGGAAATGGAGAAGCGCCTCTCGGCGCGAGACATGTCCTTCGATCCGACGCCGGAGTCGGACGAAGAGGAGATCTATAGCCCGGCGGCCTACCTGCCTGCACCGGGTGCTGACCCGGCAGAGCGGGTGGAGAGCGCGGAATGGGAAGACGACTCCTCGACTCGCCTTCACGATGCGCTCGGGCAGCTGGATGACCGCAGTCGCGACATCGTGCAGCGCCGGTGGATGACCGAGGACAAGGCGACCCTGCATGAGCTCGCCGACAAGTACGGCGTGTCCGCGGAGCGGATCCGTCAGATCGAGTCGAATGCGCTGGGCAAGCTGAAAGGCTTCATGGGATCGGAGGCCCTGCCGGCCTAGGCCTGTCTGTCTACTGGCTGAAGGTCGTTTGCGCGGCCCGAGGGCGGCCTCGGGCCGCTTACTCATTTGCTTTCGTACGGCGCCCGGCTACATGCCTCGTAGACTGCGGCCGCAACGCGTTCGTGCATGGCTTTGTCGAGCGGGTCCGGCACCAGCGCATCGCCCTCGGCCTGCTCGGCGATCGCCCGCGCAGCCGCCATCAGCATGGAATCGGTGAAGCGCACCGCACGTGCGGCCAGGGCGCCCTTGAAGAGGCCGGGGAAGGCGAGCACGTTGTTGATCCCCTTGCCGTCGGCCGCGAACGCAGCGCCGCGCTCGCGCGCCGCGAGCGGCTCGATCTCCGGGTCGGGGTTGGAGAGCGCCAGGATCACCTGACCCGGCCGCACCCACTCGGGCCTGATGAGGCCCCTGGCACCGGTGGTTGCGATCACGATATCGGCGCGCTGCATGATCGACTCCAGCGTTGCCCCCTCGCCGCCCAGCGCCACGAGACGCGCCACCGCATCCGGATTGCGGTCTGCGCCGAGCACTCGCTTCGCACCGCCGGCGCGCAACAGGCGCACGATCCCGAGACCCGCGGCGCCGAGCCCAATCTGCCCTATCACGCTCTCCTCCCAGCGCCTGCCGGCGCGCCGTGCGGCGTTGGTCAGCGCTGCGAGCGCCACCACGGCAGTGCCATGTTGGTCATCGTGCAGCACGGGCTTCTGCAGCCGCTCCCGCAGCAGTCGCTCGACCTCGAAGCATTCGGGCGCGGCGAAATCTTCGAGCTGGATGGCACCGAACGAGAGATGAATGCTCGCAATGATGTCCGCCACCTGCTCGGGCTGCCGCTCCTCGAGCAGGATCGGCACGGCTGACAGACCGACGAGATCAGAGAAGAGCGCAGCCTTACCCTCCATGACCGGCAGCCCCGCGAGCGGGCCGACGTTGCCGAGACCGAGAACCGCGGTCCCATTGGTGACCACGGCCACGGTGCTGTCGATGCTGGTGAACTCCCGCGCGGCCTGCGGGTCTTTCTGAATGGCCAGGCACACCCTCGCCACGCCGGGCGTGTAGATGTCGCGCAGCACCTGCAGCGTGTTGATCGGGAGGCTCGCGACCGTGCGGATCTTGCCACCACGGTGCCGGTTGAAGACGCGATCGGACTTGCCGATGAAGCGCGCAGTGGGGAGCTGGTCGATGCGCTCGTAGAGGCTTCGATCCGCCTCCTCGTCCATCTCGAGCGTGATCTCCCAGAGCGTGCGGCCCTGATCGCGCCGCAGGGCGATCAGATGCTCAATGGCGAGGCCGGCATCGGCGATCACCTGCAGCACCTTGGCGAGGCTCCCAGGCTGGTGGATGGTCTCGACGATCAGGATCTCGGGTATCTTCATAGCCGTCGGACGATACCAGTGCAGCGGTACCCCAGCCACATAGCCCTATAATCCCATCCAATGAAGCGTCTCATCGCGATCGTGGAAGACGAGCCGGCCATCCGCGACAACTACGCTGCGGCGTTCACGCGCGAAGGCTACGTCGTGCGTGCATACGGAAATCGGGCAGAGGCCATGGCGGCCTTCAACGCACGTCTGCCCGATCTCGCGGTCATCGACATCTCCCTCGAGGACGAGCCCGAAGGCGGTTTCGAGCTGTGCCGCCAACTGCGGGCACTCTCGGCGGAGCTGCCGATCATCTTTCTCACCGCGCGCGACTCGGAGCTCGATGCGGTGTCGGGACTGCGCCTCGGGGCAGATGATTTCCTCACCAAGGATCTCAGCCTCGCGCACCTGATCGCACGGGTGAACGCCCTGTTCCGCCGGGTCGATGCGCTGCGCAAGCCGCCGGGCGAAGAAACCCAGATGGTCCGCCGCGGACCCCTCGTGCTCGATGGCGAGCGCATGCGCGTGGAGTGGGACGGCACGGTCGTGCTGCTGTCCCTGACGGAATTCTGGATCGTTCACGCCCTGGCACGTCATCCAGGTCACGTGAGGAACCGGCAGCAGCTCATGGACGCAGCCAATGTCGTGCTCGATGACAACACCATCACCTCGCACATCAAGCGCATCCGGCGCAAGTTCCAGAGCATCGATCCGGCGTTCGACGCCTTACAGACCGTATACGGGATGGGCTACCGCTGGGTTGAGTGAGAGGACGATCGATGTCGTTGCGCCTGAAGCTCCTGCTGCTCGGCCTCGCGACGCTCGTGCTTCCCTGGGACGGAATCCGCTACGCACGGGAGATGGAAGCAGCCCTGCGCGAAAGCGAACGCCACGCCCTGCAGGCGGTGTCCGAGACCATCGCCGCCTCGCTGCAGGGCCGGATGGATCTGCTTTACCGCAACGCCGATGAGTCCGGACCCGCGGGCACGGGTGCCGATGATCTCACGCCGCTCGTGCTGACGGCGTCGCCGTACATCGACGGATATCCTGACGATTGGCCCCGGGACCGCCGGGCGTGGCGCTACTTCGGCGCGCCACCGCATCGGTTCGGAATCCTGACGGGCATTCATGACCGGATGCTCTACGTGCTGCTCGAGGCGGACGATCCCAACCCGGTATTCGATGCGCCTGGCGCGAACCCGCTCGACTCCGCCGCACTCGGCGATCGGATCTGGATCGGCTACGAGGACCCGCAGGGCATACAGCAGCAGGTGTTTCTCGCGCTGACCGGCGCGGGGCCCATCATTGCGCGACGCATCGAGGCGGGAGAGTACGGAGAGGAGACCGCCATCGAGGATCCGCGGGTGGTCGGTGCACTGCAGCCTCAGCCCGGCGGATATGACGTCGAGATTGCGATGCCGCTCTCGATGGTGGGGCGGCAGTTCGGAGTACTCGTGGACAATCGCGATCAGCGCGGTGCCAATCCGCTGAGCTACGGCACGTTGCGCAGCACTGACCTGCACACGCTGGGACGTCTGATCGTCGCCTCGCCATCGCTCACGCCGTACCTCGCCCAATTCATGCAGCCTGGGATGCGGCTGTCAGTGAGCACTCCCGGCGGCGCGGTTCTGGCCCAGTCCGACGAGCTGGCGGTGCCGGGCCTGCTGGCGGCACAGCCTGGCGTCCTGACACAGTTCTACCGGCGGTTCGTCGACCGGCGCGGCGAGCCGCAATTCATCGCCTCCGGCGCTCCCATCTTCGACGCCGGCCACCACGCGCTCATCGGCAAGCTCGAGGTCACACAGGCCGCGAACCGCTTCGAGGGCCTGAGGGACCGGGCGCTGACCCGGATGCTGGACCTGACACTGGTGACCAGCGCGATCGCGGTTATTGTCACATTCGTATTTGCGGCCCGCCTGGCGGTCCGCCTGTCGCGTCTGCGGCGGGCGAGCGAATCGGCGCTGACCCGGGAGGGGCTCGTGACGCAGTTCCCGGAAACTGCGGTGCCCGACGAGCTCGGGGACGTCGCGCGCAGCTTCTCTCGCCTCCTCGGACGCCTCAACGAGTACACGGGCTATCTGCGCTCGCTCGCCGGCAAGCTCGCGCACGAGATCCGCACTCCGCTGACGATCGTGCGCTCCTCGCTCGAGAATCTGGAGTCGGAGGAGGTGCCGTCGGCCGCGCGACAGTATCTCGAGCGGGCGCGCCAGGGAAGCGAGCGCCTGAATGCGATTCTGGTGGCCATGGGGGCTGCCACGCGAGTGGAGGAAGCGATCGGCAACGCCGAACGTGCGCGCTTCGACCTGACGCCGGTAGTCGCATCCGCCGTAAGTGCGTATGGAGTCGCATTTCCGGAACGCCGCTTCGCGACCGAGCTGCCGCCGGAGCCGCTCGAGATCGATGGCGCACCGGACTTGATCGTGCAGCTTCTCGACAAGCTCATCGACAATGCCGTCGACTTCAGTCCGCCCGGAGCTACGATCACCGTTCGCTTGCGGCGCGAGCCGACTGCCGCCGTGCTCGAAGTCGACAACCCAGGGCCTCCTCTCGTGCCGGAAGCGCGCGGACGGCTATTCGAATCGCTCTGGCAGTCGCGCAGCGGCAGCGACAGTCGGCCGCATTTCGGGCTGGGCCTCTACATCGTGCGCCTGATCGCGGAATACCATCGCGGGGCTGTCGCGGCGGCCGATCTTCCCACTGGGGAAGGGGCGCGTTTCGGGGTGTGGCTGCCGCTCGCGGATCTGCCGCTGTTGCCCAATTACAACGAAAAAGTCAAGCTGGAATCGGTATGATTTCTGCTGAGAGAGCAGCTGTTGATGCGTACGCGCAAAAATACTTGCGGAGGATAATGAAGCAGAAATCCGGAGGTCGACGCGGGCACGGGTGATGGCAGCCGCAACTTTTGCAGCGGCTGTCAGGAACGATCCAACGCGTGGAGTGACACGCGGGCCTTTGAGATTGGGCCGGGGCAAAGGTCCCAGCGTTTCAGCCGAGTAAATAGATGTCCGTGACGCAAGCTGACAGCGATCTATCGGGACACGTTCAATCAAAAAATCAGCCCGCCGGGGAGACTCGGCGGGCTTTCTTTTTATTTGG
>DASUHA010000096.1:0-5035 GCA_036273735.1 Steroidobacteraceae bacterium
GAGCCAAAGCCGGTGCTGATGAAGCGCTTCAAGCTCTCCGACGAGCAGGCCGAGGAGATCCTCAACACCCGGCTGCGCCACCTCGCCAAGCTCGAGGAGATGAAGATCCGTGAGGAGCAGAAGCAGCTCGTGGCCGAGCGCGAGGAGCTCGAGGCGCTGCTGAAGAGCAAGGTGCGATTGAAGAAGCTCGTCGCCAGCGAGATCCGCGAGGATGCGGCCAAGCACGGCGATGAGCGGCGCACCCGCATCATCGAGCGGGAGGCCGCGCAGGCCATCGATGAGACCACGCTCATTCCCAATGAGCCGGTGTCGGTCGTGCTCTCGACCGGCGGCTTCGTTCGCTCCGCCAAGGGCCACGACATCGATCCGCACTCGCTCTCCTACAAGAGCGGTGATGGCTTCCAGTCGATGGCTCGCGGCAGGAGTCTGCAGGCGGCGATCTTCATCGACAGCACCGGCCGCACCTACTCGCTGCCCGCCCACTCGCTGCCTTCGGCACGCGGTCAGGGAGAGCCGCTCTCCGGTCGCCTGAACCCGCCCGATGGGGCCAAGTTCGCTGGCGTCATGATGGGAGAGCCCGAGGACCTGTGGCTGATCGCAAGTGACGCCGGATACGGCTTCACCGTACGCCTGAAGGAGCTGATCACCGACCGCCGCGCCGGCAAGACGATACTCAACGTGCCGGACAATGCCATGGTGTTGCCGCCGGCGCTCGTGCCCTCGCCGGACTCGCTGGTGGTCGCCGTGAGCAGCGAGGGCAAGCTTCTCGCCTTCCCGGTCGCTGATGTGCCGGAGATGCCCCGTGGCAAGGGCAACAAGCTCTACGATATCCCGGGCAAGAAGGCGGCCGCGCGCGATGAGCTCATGACCGGCGTCGCCGTGGTGCCGCCGCGCGGCTCGCTCCTCCTCTGGGGAGGGGAGAAGCAGAAGACGCTCGACTGGGCGGACCTCAAGGCCTACCGCGGCCAGCGCGCCCAGCGGGGCGCCGTATTGCCGCGCGGGTGGCCGAGAAAGGTGGACAGACTTGAGGCAGTGCTACCGCCTTCCGAAGCGTAGCCCGAAAGGGAATGATGGAGCGGGCCAAGGCCGCCGTTGCTCGGCCCTTCCTGGGCCTCGCCCCTTCGGGGCCGCTTCGCGTCCAAAATCGCTCCCGGCGATTTTGTGGCTCGCGGGCACGAACGAGTCAATGGGCGCGCTCGCCGAAACGGCCGTAGGCCTGTTTCGGCCAATCAACAAACATCACCCCATCACGACTTCTTCGGGAGCGTTGACGAAGTAGCCCTGGATGTACTGCACCCCGAGCTGCCACAGGACGGCCATGGTGTTGGCGTCCTCGACCCGCTCGGCGATGGTATGGATGGCTCGCTTGGTCGCGGTCTCGACCAGGCCGCGTACCCGCTGTTGCAGCTGCGAGTCGCGCGCCAGCGCTTGAACGAGCGCGCCGTCGATCTTCACGAAGTCGAGCGGGATCGATCCGAGGAGGCTCTGCGGGTCGCGGCCCGAGCCGAAGCTCTCGAGCGCAAACCGGAAGCCCCGCTGCCGCAAGGCGCCCGCGAGAACCCGTACCTGCGGGAAGCTCGTGGCCACTTCTTCGGTCACCTGGAAGCAGACCCGCTGCGGCTCCGCGCGCGTCGAGCGAATGTGTCCATCGAGCCACTCGACGAAGGTCGCATCCCGCGCCGTGTCCTTCGAGAGCCGCACGAACAGGCACTGCGGCCGCCGCTGTGCAGCGAAGGAGAGCGAGGCGCCGACGACCCAGCGATCGATGTTCTTCAGAAGGTCATTGCGCTCCGCTGCGGCCATGAACTCGGCCGGCAATACTTCCTTCCCCTGGGAGTCGACCATGCGGATCAACACGTCCCACATCTGCGGGTCATCGCCCTGCAGGCTCGCCACCGGCTGCTGCGCCAGTCGGAAGCGGTTCTCCATCAGCGCCGCCTTGATGTGCTTGACCCAGACCTGATCGTAGGACTGGACACGGTTCTCGACGTCGGCGCGGCCTGAGGTGTGCACCTGGTTGCCGCCCTGTTTGCCTCCCTTGGCGCAGGCTTCCATGGCATCCGCCACGATGGCATCGAGCTTCGGCTCGCTGGGAGGTACGACGGAGAGACCGACGGTGCACGTCACCACGACGGTCTTGTCACCGAGGCGCATCGTGTGCTTCTGCACCCGTGCGATGAGTTGCTTGCCCCACGCCTGAATGTCGTTCTCGTTGCCTCGCTCCAGCAGGGCGAGGAATTTCACGCCGCCGAAGCGCCCGACGATCTCATTGGGATAGAGCGTCTCCTTCAGAAGCGCCGCGATCCCGGTGAGCACGTCTTCGCTCGCCGTTGCGCCAACATCGCGCTCGACGGCGGCAAACCTGTCGAGCTTGACCAACGCGAGACAGCGCATGCCACCGGGGCTCGGGCTCGCCAGACGCGCATGCAGTGCCTCCAACAGCTCACGGCGGTAGAGGAAGCCCGTCGTCTGGTCCGAATGGACGACGTGACTCAGCTCCTCGACCAGCTTCTGCTCGTCACGAGGCCTGGCGGGCACGACCAGCCGCACGCTCGGCTCGCCCTCGTGGTCGCCCAACGCGAGGACGATCTCCATCGGCATGGTCCTGCCGTCCGCGAGCAGCGCAGTTGCCTTGAGCGCGTGGTCGTTCCAACGCCCCTGCAGACAGGCGGCGAGCGCGCCTTTGAGCGCTGGATGCGTGGCCTCATCGAAAAGATCCATCACCGGCTGGCCGACCAGAGAGTCCTTGACTCCGAAGAGCTCGAGCCATGCCGGGTTGGCATCGATGACGATGCCTTCCTGCACCTGCACGATCGCATCGTTCGAGCGCTGCAGCACGCTCTCGAGCTGATTACGGGCATCGTGTGCGGACTTGAGGGTAGAGGTGAGCGCCCGCTCCAGGCGGAAAGCGCGCAGCTCCCGGCCCAGGACGGCCGCCAGGCGCGCTGGATTGCTCAGCGAGACGACGTCGCGCGCGCCGGCGGTCATCGCGTCGGCAATGACTCCCTCATCGACTGTCTCTGCAACGACCACCACCGGTACGCTCGGCGCGACCTGATCGCGGACCCCGATGACGCTCTTCAGGTCACTCTCGGGTCCGGCGACCTCGATGAGGAGCTCGGGGTTGATCTGCGGCAGCGCGTCGGGCAGGTCCCGCAGCGCGGGGATCCAGGTGCAATGCACCGGGTGGCCGGCGCGGCGCAGAATGCTGTTGATGGCCTCGACGGGATCCCGGGCGGGAGAGAGTACGATGAGAGGAACCGCGTTCTGGTCGGCCAAGGCGGTCTCCGATTAAGGCGCTATTCGCAGGCGTTGGATCCCGGCAAATCTTAGCACCGGACCTGCCGTGCGCGGTTGTCCCATGTCACAGTGCGGGCGCAAGAGTAACTTTGGCCGATGCGCCGGCCACTTCACGCACGAGCCTCGGCACGAGGTAGCCGGGCAGACGCGCGGCGAGCTGGCCCGCCAGCGCCTGCGCCCGCTCATCGGCAACCGCGAAATGCGCGGCGCCGCGCACCCGGTCGAGCGCGTGCAGGTAATAGGGGAGTACGCCGGCATCGAACAGGCGTCGGGACAGAAGCGCGAGGACCGCGACGTCATCATTTATACCGGCCAGAAGTACTGACTGATTGAGCAGCGTGATACCGGTGGCGCGCAGCCTCGCGCAGGCGCTCGCGAGCTGCGCATCGAGCTCGTTGGGATGGTTGACGTGCAGCACGACTACCATGGGCAGCGTGCAGCCGCGCAGCCATCGCAGAAGACCTTCGTCGACTCGTGAGGGCAGCACTACGGGCTGGCGGGTATGCACGCGGATGCGCCGCACGTGAGGAATGGCAGTCAGTGCGCGGGTGAGACTTTCGAGGCGCGCATTGCTCAATGACAACGGATCGCCGCCGCTCAGGATGATCTCTTCCAGCGAGTCGTCGCGCGAGATTTCGGCGAGCGCCTCGGCGAACCGCGGCGCCTCTGCGTCGTGTTGCTCTGCGTAAGGGAACTCGCGCCGGAAGCAGTATCGGCAATGTACTGCGCATGCCTCCGTTGCAATGAGGAGCGCTCGGCCGCGGTATTTCTGCAGCAGGCCGGGGGCGCGCAGCGCAGCACGCTCGCCGACGGGATCGGCTACGTACTCCGCGATACCGATGGTCTCCGCGGCAACCGGCAGGACTTGCCGGAGCAGCGGATCGTCCGGATCGCCTCGGCGCATCCGTGCCACGAAGGCCCGCGGCACCCGCAGACGAAAGCTGGTGCTGGCCTCGGTGGCGCCGGCAAGCGCCCGTGGATCCAGGTCGAGCGCGGCAGCAAGCTCCTGGGGACTCGTGATTGCATCAGCGAGCTCCTGTTGCCAAGTGCCGGGCTCGAGCTGGCGCGGATAGGCCGATGTCGTTATCATGTTCGTTTCAAAGCGGCGCACCTAAAGCCGGTGTGTGCGACGTCGCGGTGGCCGCGAGGCTGCGGGCGAAGCCGCTCCTTTCCGCCGGCTGCGGATTTTGGACCTCCAGGCGCAAGAAAGACAATGGCCAGCTACACCACCAGCGAGATCCGCTCGGGTCTCAAAGTCCTGCTCGAAGGCGACCCGTATTCGGTGGTCGAGAACGAGTTCGTCAAGCCCGGCAAGGGCCAGGCGTTCAACCGGATCAAGGTCCGCAATCTCAAGACCGGCCGCACCATCGAGCGCACCTTCCGGTCGGGCGAGTCGCTGGAGGCGGCGGACGTGATCGATACGGAGATGCAATACCTCTATCAGGACGGCGACTTCTGGCACTTCATGATGCCGGACAACTTCGAGCAGTACACCGCCGGCAAGTCCGCCGTGGGCGACAATGCGCAGTGGCTCAAGGAGGGCCTGGTCTGCATCGTCACCCTCTGGAACAACGAGCCGCTGGTGGTAAACGTACCCGCGCACGTGGAGCTCAAGATCGTCGAGACCGATCCCGGTCTGCGAGGTGACACCGCCACCGGCGGGCAGAAGCCGGCGAAAGTGGAGACCGGCGCCGTGGTTCGGGTACCGCTCTTCATCAATGAGGGCGAGGTCATC
>DASUHA010000097.1:0-5200 GCA_036273735.1 Steroidobacteraceae bacterium
ATCAGACCGCCACCGTCTTTCCCGGAACATGCCTGCGGTTGCGCTTCGCTGTGCAGCCACCGCCGCTCATCGGCTTGGCCTTCCCCGGCACACCCCCGGCCGCGCAGCCCCGTCCGGCCCATGCCCGGCCCAAAACCGGACCTTTTAAGAAGGGGCTATGTCCGGAGGTCTGAAGTTATTGATTTCTGGTGGGCGGTACTGGGATCGAACCAGTGGCCCCTGCCGTGTGAAGGCAGTGCTCTACCGCTGAGCTAACCGCCCATCCCTAGAGGGGGAGCAAGTCTATCGGCCGGCCGGGCCGGAGGCAACGGCGGAGGGGCGTGCCCCGAGCCGACCGGGGTGCGAAGCGCGGCCGGCCCGCGCTTGCTACCATTCGCGACCCTTGAGCTCGTCCCCATGATGGCTGATGGCCCATGACAGTAGTGACCCGATTTGCCCCGAGCCCCACCGGCATGCTCCACGTGGGGGGTGTCCGGACCGCCCTCTACAGCTGGCTCTACGCCCGGCGGATGGGCGGCCAGTTCATTCTGCGTGTGGAGGACACCGACCGTGAGCGCTCCACGGACGAGGCGGTGCGCGCCATCCTCGATGGGATGGCGTGGCTCGGGCTCGACGCGGATCAGGGTCCCTATTACCAATCGCACCGCTTCGACCGCTACCGCGCGGTGATTGCTGAGATGCTGGCCGCCGGCAACGCCTATCACTGCTACTGCACCAAGCAAGAGCTCGATGCGATGCGCGAGGAGCAGATCGCGCGCAAGGAGAAGCCGCGGTATACGGGCCGCTGCCGTGACCGCAAGGAGCCCCGGCCGGGCGTGACGCCAGTGGTGCGCTTCCGCAACCCGCTCGACGGAGCAGTGGTCGTCGATGACCTCATCCATGGACCGGTCACGTTCCAGAACGCGGAGCTCGACGATCTGATCATCGCCCGTTCCGACGGTACTCCGACCTACAACTTCTGCGTGGTCGTGGACGATCGGGACATGGGTGTCACCCATGTGATAAGGGGTGACGATCACCTCAACAACACGCCGCGGCAGATGAACATGCTGCGGGCGCTCGGCGCGATGCCGCCGGTCTACGCCCACGTGCCGATGATTCTCGGGCCGGACGGCGCCAAGCTTTCCAAGCGACATGGCGCGGTGAGCGTGCTGCAGTACGAGGAGGAGGGTTACCTCCCGGATGCGCTGCTCAATTACCTGGTGCGCCTCGGCTGGTCGCACGGCGATCAGGAAGTGTTCACGCGCGAGGAGATGATCGCGGCCTTCGACATTCACAAAGTGAACAAGGCCGCCTCAGCCTTCAACCCCGAGAAGCTCCTGTGGCTGAACCAGCAGCACATGATGCGCGCGCCGCCCGCGGCGCTCGTGCCGCGCCTCACCGCGCAGCTCCATCGCCTCGGGCTCGCTTGCGACGATGAGCGCTTGCTCACAGGGGTGATCCTCGCCCAGCGCGAGCGCGCGAAGACTCTGAAGGAGATGGCGCAGAACAGCCGATTCTTTTTCACGGACGCCGTAGACGTCGATCCGAAGGCGGCCGCCAAGCATCTTGCCGGCGGCGGGCTCGAGATGCTGGGCAAAGTCCGCGAGCGGCTCGGCGCGCTGACCGAGTGGAGCGCCGCGGCCATTCACGGGGCGCTCAACGACCTGGCAACTGCGACGGGCGCCGGGCTCGGCAAAATCGCGCAGCCCGTCCGCGTGGCCGTCACCGGCACAGCCGTGTCACCACCGATCGATACGACGCTCGAGCTGCTGGGCCGCGAGCGCGCGCTGGCGCGCATCGACGCGGCGATGGGCCGGCTGTAGCCAGCCTCATCGCCGCCCGAAGGCTTTTAGGGAATAACCTTGGTATCGGTATTGGAGCGCGCGCTGGCCACACCGCTCGTCGTATACGCATTCACAGAGAAGTACCAGGTGCCGGCTGCGAGGTTGCTGACCGTGTAGCTCGTCGTTCCCGGATTGGCGATCGTGATCGACGTCGTCATGGTGGCGGCCGACTTGCCGTAGTAGACGTGATAACCGGCCAGATCGGTCAGGCCTGAACCGTTCGTGTTCTTGGTGGGTGCGGTCCAATGGAGCGACGCCGAGCCCGTACCGCCGCCGCCGCTGCTCGGCTGGCTCACAGCGATCGAGAATGGGGCCAGGGATGCGCTGGCAGAGCCGTCACTCACCGAAATCACGATGCTCGAGTAAGTTCCGACATTCGAGGTGGTCGGGGTACCCGAGATCTTGCCGCTGGCGATGCTGAAGGATGCCCAGGCGGGCTTGTTCTTGATGCTGAACGAGATGGCCTTGCCCGTGGGGGCGGTAGCCTTGGGTGTAAAGGCATAGGCCGTGCCGACCGTCGCCGTCGTGGAAGGTGTCCCGGAAATAGTGGGGCCCTGAGTCGAGCCACCACCCGTCACGCTGATGGTAAATGGTGCGAGTGATGCGCTCTTCACGCCGTCGCTGACGCTGATGATGATATTCGAGTACTTGCCGACGTTCGCGGCAGTGGGCGTGCCCACGAGCTGGCCGAAGACGCTGCTGAACCTGGCCCACGCCGGCTTGCCCTTGATCGAGAAAGTGAGCGGGTAACCCGTCGGGCCGCTTGCTTTGGGAGTGAAGATGTAGGTGTGACCGGCGACGATGCTGGTCGCGGGCGTGCCGGAAATCCTGGGAGCGGTGCTGGAAGCCGCTGCGACGCTGATGGTGAACGGAGCCAGCGACGCACGCCCGGCGCTGTCTCTGACAGTGATCACGATGTTCGGATACTTTCCGATGTTCGCGGCCCTCGGTGTCCCGGAGAGCTGGCCGGATGTCGTGCTGAAGCTGGCCCAGCCCGGCTTGCCCGAAATCGAGAATGTCAGCGCGTAGCGGGCGGGACCATTCGCCGTCGGCGTGAAGCTGTAGCGGCTGCCGACGATAGCGAGGGCGGAAGGTTTCCCGTAAATGGTGGGTGTCAGCGTACTGGCGCCCGCGACGGAGGCTGTAAGAAGCGCTGCAAGCGTGCAGATATGGAGTGCTAACCGGCGCGCGCGCGACGGGCGCTTGACGTTGAAATCCTGCATGCTTCGCTTTCCCCCCTGGCAATGATGTTGAACACCGTCAAGGGCCGCAAAGCGAGACGAATGTCCGCGTGTTGGTGTCCGCGGACCTGGTCGGATGACGGCTGCCGCATTTCCGTGCCGGCGCCGGCAACCCCGCTGTCTCGCGGACCGCAGCGCGGTCCGCAGAGATCGGTAGCTTTGCGTCCCCGCCTCGCAGCGGGTTTGCCCTTATTACTTAAGTTAGAACGAGAGGGCACTTCGCGCAATGTCTCGGCACGCAGACGTGCGCGCATGGCGACACTTACTAATGAACAGCGTATGCGTTTGGCGACAAATGCTGCCGCCTCCATCATGGATGATGAAGGCGACGCGGCCGGACTTTCAGGGAATGGATTTGGTGCCGGTGTTGGATAGCGCGCTGTCCACGCCGCCGGTGGTATATGCGTTAACTGCAAAGTACCAGGTTCCGCTAGACAGATTGTTCACCGTGTAGCTCGTCGTAGCGGGATTGCCCACGTCGATCACCGTCGTCAGCGAGGACGGCGTGGTTCCGTAGTAGATGTGATAGCCCGCGAGGTTCGTCACGGCGGAGCCGTCCGTATTGGTGGTGGGCGCAGTCCAGGTGAGAGTCGCCGTCGCGGGAGGGGGAGGAGAGGCTGGCTGAGTTACATTGATCGAAAATGGCGCCAGCGCCGCGCTATTGGTGCCGTCGCTGACGGAAATCACGATGTTCGAGTAGGTCCCGACGTTCGTCGTGCTCGGTGTGCCCGAAAGGGCGCCGGTCGCGATGCTGAAGCTCGCCCAGGACGGCTTGTTCTGCACGCTGAAGGAAAGAGCATTGCCGCTCGGATCGCTCGCCTGCGGTGTGAAGGCGTACGCCGTCCCGGCGATGTCGGTCGTCGGCGGCGTGCCGGAGATGGTGGGGGGTGCGCTCGGCGGGCTCACCGGAGCGGTAACCGCGATGCTGAAGGGGGCGAGCGAGGCGTGTCCCGCGCCATCGCTCACGGTGATCACGATGTTCGAGAAATTGCCTGCTGCCGTCGGTGTGCCCGCCAGCTGGCCGGTGGCCGAGCTGAAACTCGCCCAGGACGGCTTGCCGGAGATCGCGAATGTGAGCGTCATCCCGTTCGGGGCGCTCGCAGTCGGTGTGAACCTGTAAGCCTGTCCGACCACGTCGGTTGTCGATGGCGAGCCGGAGATGCTCGGTTTGGCCCACCAGCGATTGCGTGCGTGCGCCGTTGTGCCTGCGAAGAGCGCGGCGAGTGCGCAGGCGCAGATCAAAAGCTGGCTGGTGCGCGCCGCGCGACTGGTGTTTGAATGTTGCATACTTCGACCGCCCCGATGATGTGTGGTGCCGTTGGAGGACGACAAAGCGCGGTGAGTATCCGCGCGCTCTTCCCGCTGCGCGGTTCGGATGACGGCTGCCGCGCTCCCTGCAGGTGCCGGCAACCCCGCTGTCTCATCAGGCTCTCATGCAGCCCGCGGAGACCGGTGGCTTTGCGTCCCCGCCTCACGGCAGGTTTGCCCTCCGAACTAACTTAGAACGCTTTGCGTGCCGCGCGCAATTGTCTCGACAGACAGACGTATGAACTCGGAGACATGCGTGTGTTTGGCGACGGTGATCGTATTTGGCGACGACGACCGGGCGCCGTTGGGTGTTAGGTGCCTGCGAGCCGCCGGAAGCCATCGGGCAGATGCATCGGCGCGGCGCGGCCGGCATCGGCTCGAAGCGGCGGATCTAATTTCTGCGGTGGTGCCCGGCGGGCTGCGGCCGGGGGCGGGCATTGGCCGGGACGACGCGATGCCTAAAATGTGACGCAGCGCACGCTGGCGGCCCTACCGACTCGAGGGCGCGGAGAATCGCTTGTCCTTGACAGCCCGGCCGGCCTTACGTACCTTCGCCGGCCTCCCGTGGGGCCATAGCTCAGCTGGGAGAGCGCTTGCATGGCATGCAAGAGGTCGCCGGTTCGATCCCGGCTGGCTCCACCACCCCCGCCCCGCCGGATCGCCGCTCAGCCCTTGGGCAGCACAATCGGCCGCTCGCGCAGCAGCAGCACCCAGTCTCCGTTTTCCATCAGAGCCTCGCGTCCGAGCTCGCGCAGCAGCGCGACCAACGCGTGATGCTTGTCATGATGCTGTGGCGGATCACGCTCGAGGCGCTCCGCGAAGCGG
>DASUHA010000098.1:0-9968 GCA_036273735.1 Steroidobacteraceae bacterium
CCGCAGCTCTTCGATCCCCAGCTGTTCCGCGGATATCGCCACTGCTTGCATGACTATGCCCTCCACCTCGCCCATACGAGTGGCGGCTACCCTACCGCTCAGCCGGCGCCGGACTCACGCACCCTTGCCGGAAAGACACGACTTCAACGCCGGCACGCTTCTCAAGGCCATCAGCGCGACGTTCAAGAATCGAGAAACATCAGTCCCGGCACAAGAGTTTGAGGCCCTGACGGCAACCTTCGCTGGAGCGCATCGCGTTCAGTGGAACGCTTTCGTAAGAAAGATGGGCGAGGACGAGCTCATCGATGGGTTCGGTAAGATCATCGAGGATATTAAGACCTTCGCAATGCCGGCGTTCCGATCACTTGCCAGCGGGGAAAAAATCGCGCAGCAGTGGAAGGCCGGCAACGGCTGGGTCATCTCATGATCTGGTGGTCTTTTGCCCTTTTGCCCGGTCGTGTCGTCGAGAAGGATTGCGTGTGTAGAGCCTGGGGGGGCGGGTTTCGCCCGAATTTTCGGCGAAACGCCCTCTACCTGATCCCCGCGCGCTGCTGGCAAACTGGTGGAAAGGGAGGGACTCGAACCCTCGACCCCGGCATTATGAGGACAAGGCCCGGTAAGAAAGCGCCGCAAATTTAGATACTTGGCGTTCGCCATCCGGCTCACATGTCCGTTTGTGGCCCTTTGAAATACAAGCGCTTACGGAATGCGGCCGCGAACTTTCCGTCAAGGTGCCGGCTTGCTGCGGCTCAAGGCATTTTCCGCAGTTGCTCTACGTCCTCCGTCTTCAAGAGCACAGTTTCCGGCTCTTCAACTGGCCACGAGAGATATTTGATTTTCACCATTCGCTCGATCTTCGAGCGGCCAAGATGGAAGCTCGCGAGCCGCCCCTGCGTGTCCTTGCCATTTGCGCCGAGATGATCCTCCAAGGCCTCCCGGCTCACTGCACACTGCACTGGATGACCCAGCGCCTCTCCCCAGAAACTAACCACTTCGCGACTGGAGTCGTAACGTGCACGCGAGTCGGGAAATGTGAGATCTATGCCGGGCAGGAGCTCCCGAGGCCGGGTCACTACCCTCAGCAATAAATCGCGAGCGCTCGGGGGCAATTGCTTCATGCCGCCCAGCAACAGTTTCCGCCATTGCGGCCCGCGCTCGTATGCCTCCTCCCAGGCCGCCCGCAAGTCCTCTGGGCGCCTTTCCGTCAACGCTACGATCAATGCGCCCGCTTGAGCGACATCCTTGTCTCGCTTTGCCACACCGGGTGGACGCTCGAGCGCAAGGATCAGCTTGTGCACGGCAAACCGCTCTGGAGCAGGAACGTAAACTAGGATCCCGGAACCATGCAGCATCACAGCCTTGACAGGTTCGTGAATCAGGAAATCCAAATATCGCAACGGCTGCGCATCAGTCTTGAGTGCGGGGAGGCTTTGCGGACGGTCAGTATCAGGTCCCTCGTTCGGAGTCACGAAGTCCACGCGCAGGCGGCCTTTACCGATGTAGCTGGTCGTATAGCGATTACCAGCGGTATGCGGAATCTCTCGAAAGGTTTTATCCACACTCTGCAGGACGTCGAGCATGGGCGGTGTTTGATCTCCTACAGCAACCGAGATGCTGGTGAATTGTGCAATGTCCACGTCACTGGTTTGTAGCAGTGAGTTGGATAGCTTGACCCCGAGAATCGCGGGATAGCTTTGGTAGGCCACGGTACCCACCAGGACACTCCGTAGACGAAAGACGCCCGCTCGGGCCAACGCGGTCACGATGTCGCCTATCGGCGCGATCGGGGCGGGGAGGCCGAAGGATCTCGTGAGGGCAGTGACCATCGCACGACGCTCCTTCTCATCATCACGAGTCTGCCGGTGATGCTCGATTCGTTCGAGGAGTTCCGGTGTTTCTGGACCAACGTATCGTTGGACTCGACCGTTTGCCGTCGAGGTCTGGAAGTACCAATAGCGCCGATCCTTGATGGTTTTGGGGCTGAAGGTACCGTCTTCTGGAAACGCCTCGCTAAAGGAGTTCGCTTCGCAGCGCTCCAGCAGTTCGGCATAGGTTGTTTGACCGACAAGGGAGATGGCAGGCATGGGCCACCTTGTTATACGCAAATTTCAGAGTGAGTATATCTTAGTTATCTGCAATATCATAGCTGCGTATAACGGCAAAATTTTCGCTAGCCAGCCCCGGCACAGCAAATGCCGGGCTCGAAAGCATACGATACAAGGCTTTGATTTTACTGGTGGAAAGGGAGGGACTCGAAGTGCCCGGCTACAGAACTGAAAAAATAAGATATTCGATCTTACCGATCGTCTATCCGCCCCCAGCCGTACCCCCACCGCATCAGCGCTGGCTGGTCCAGCTGGTCGTCGGGATTATACCAACCACAACAGCTTTCTGCCGCTCTCAGTAGCCTTCGGTAGACAATCCGCGTCATCACTTGACGCAGCCGATCCGCTATGTCTGATTCGGTCTAGGCCTTCGGTAGCTCTCGACGCCGCGCCTGACTCAAACCTTCCTCAGCCCTGTTTATTACGCCTTCTCTGCTGGTTGATCCGCAGTTGCAGGCGCGCCATCTCTCGTAGACGAGCCTCGGGGGTACCCCATTTGGGCTCATCGGAACCGCCTTCGAGCATCTGCCGGAGCGCCGTGTCTTCCAACTCCGACCCCTCCTCGACGCGAGCTGCCCCCTGCGCGCTCGAATCGACAGAATGCTTGGATACTTTGGCGCGCTCGCGTGGTGGCTCCGCCGGGCAGGGCGCCTGCCCTGCGCCACCAAGGTACCGCTCGAGCGCCGGCTTGTAGTACTCGACGACAAACTCCTTGATGAGCGGCAGGTTGAGCGCCAAGCTAACCGGCACCCAGGTCTCTCCCTCGGGTTGCCGGCGACGCACCTCCAGGGCGGGACTCAGTAGATAGAAGCCATGCGAGACGCGCAGGAACAGAGCTCGGTTGTAGGCGTAGTCCCGATTGACTTCGTTGCGCGCCAGCACACCGGATACGTGCTGGCGCCGATTGCGCTCGGGTCGCAGCACGCTCGCGGGAAAATGCTCCCACGCCTTGAGCACCGACTCTGAATCGAAGGCGCCGCCCGGCCCGCGATGCGGGTACGCCAAACGGTCCTTGAGCAGCGCCCATAGCGTCTGGAAGAGAAGATATTCCGACTGGTGCCGATCGATGCGTACCAGACGCTCTCCGGCCTTGACGTCGATGCACGCGGGAGCGATCCGCTCGTAGAGCGCCAAGAACGGGCCCTTCGCGAATTTCGCGTCACGGAACGCCGAACGCATTGCCCAGTGCAGCGCGTTGCGGCCGTAGTGATCGGTACTCTCCGGGTCGGCACCGCGCTCGAGCAGCGCCTTGACGAGCGGCACGTTGCCGGCCGCGCACGCTGCCATGAGGGGCGTCAGATTGGCCTGCGTGCGGTGCTCGAGGCCGTACTGCTCGCATTCCTTGAGGATGTCTTTGAAATAGCTGGCGGAGTACTTGACCCAGTGCTTGCGCGCAACCGCCGGCCTGCTCTCACGGAATGCGTGCGCCGGACCATAGTTGACCTCCTCGGCCAGCCGCGTGGCCAGCATCGGCTCATCGTGCACCGCGGCCCACTCGTACAGGCGTTGCTTCTGCTTCTCCCCTGGAACCCGCTCGCGGAACACCGCATCGAGCGTACTGCGCAGATGCTGCTCGTCGAAGACCTGCCAGGGCGGTGCGCTCGTCTTCAGGATCGTCCGGCGAATGGCCTCTGCCTGCTCCTGCTTGCCGTGCAGCTCGAGGCGGCGGGCCTCCTTCTGCCAGTCCTCGACGGTCGATTGCTGCGCCGCAACCTTGAGCTCGCCGCCCGGGCGGACGCCGAGGAGCTTCAGGAGCGCGTGGCCGACATCCGACTCGATGAGATAAAGATTCTCCACGGCACGCGTCATCGCCACGTACAGGGCGTTGACGAAGAACTTGTAGACCTCGAGCGACTTATCCGTCTTGTCCCGCGCACGGGCATACTCCAGCGAGTCCCCAGCGATATCCTCCTGAGAGACGCCCTGCACGATCTCTTCGAACTGACGCCGATAGCCCGAGACGCATCGGTACAGCAGGATGCTCTCGTACTCGAGCCCCTTGGCTTCCTGCACTGAGAAGATGAGAGGCGTCGAGAAGCGCTCACGCGCCTCGGCCTTGTCCTCCTCGCGCATGACGAGCACCGCAAACCGCGCCGACTGGCGGATCTTCGCATCGAGCTCGCGCAGCTGAGCCTCCTTGTCCTGAAGCAGCGCCACCCGCCCCGCAAGCCCCCCCACGGCTTTCACCAGGAAATTGCTCTCCCGGTCGATCGAGCCGAACCGTCGGTGCTTGACCTTGAGCAGTGTATTCGCGACTCGCGTCACCTCCGAGCCGTTTCGAAAGTTAGTCGCGAGCACCTTCAGCTCCTGCCGGCCGGCGATCTCCGGGTCACCCCAGAAGAGGCTCTTGATGCGGCTCCAGGCAAAGAAATTCGGGTGGACGATCTGATTCGAGTCGCCGCACAACAGGAATTGGCTCGCGTCCTGCAGTGTCTTCAGCACCACGGCGAGCTGGGCCGCCGTGAGGTCCTGCACCTCGTCGACCACTACAAAGCCGTACCGGGGGGTCGCGAGCGAGCGCCACTCCGGAGCGAGCAGGTTGGCGTCGAAGAGCTTCGCCTGCGCGAGCCAGGCACAGTACTTCTCGAACAGGTCATAGAGTCGGTCGCGCTCCGCCTCAGGGAAGATCGATTGCCGTACGCCGAGCGCTCGATACTGCTCACGGCTCAAGATCCCGCCCGCCTGCGCGGCGATGACGCCGCGTATCTCCTCGAACGCCTGGTGCGCATCGATTCCTTTGTAGGCCTGCCCGACCCGCGCGAACCAGGCGGCGAAGTCGCGCCAGGTGGCCTCGCGCCCCGCCGGCACGCGAATGGATTCCATCAGCTCGCGGTAAGAGAGGAATGCGACATCTTGATCGTCGCGCTCGAATCCGGCGGCGTAGTAGAGGTCGCGTGCATGGCGGGCGAGGTAGGCCGACTGAGTCACGTAGAGCGCCTCACCCGTCACGCCCTTCAGCTTCTCGAGCGCGAGCGCCGTCTTGCCGCTGCCCGCGCCGCCGACGATGATGAGCGGCGCAGGCATGCAATAGATCGCATGCTGTGCGTCATCGAACGACAGAGGCTTGTCGAGGAAGTGGATGACGGGCCTTTCCTCGTGCAGATAGCGCACCGGCAGCGCCTCCATGCGCGCTTGGGCGGGATCGGCTTCTTCGATCCTCGTCTCATCGATCGCGGCTCCGCGCAGAAAGCGCGATTTGCCGTAGTCGTGATTGCGCACGACCTCGAGCATAAGCGCACAGACCTCCTCTCCATTTCTCACGAGAGAGAAGATCAGCCGGTCGGCGTGGTCGAGCTTCGCTCGATAAAGGCGCTCGTGACCCGTGAGCTTCTTCACCTGTGCGGCGCGGAAATCGCCGCGACTGATAGCTTCCGCGGCCCGCGCGTATTGCGCGGCGAGCCCTGAGGTGTCGAGATCGGCGTGTCGCAGGATTCTCATATCGCGCCGATTCTACAGGCGCCTGGCCACGCTGGAACGGCCGGCAGCTCCAAGGCACGGGCCCCTTGACCGTGACATGTCACCAGACTACGATGAGACTATGAAACCTTCGCAGGCCCTTGCAATGCACCGCGAGCGCATTCGTGCCATCGTCGCGCATTATGGTGGCGTGAATCCGCGGGTCTTCGGGTCCGTCGCGCGCGGAGAGGACACCGAGGATAGCGATCTCGACATCTTGGTGGACGATCCCGAAGGTCACCGGCTCGATTTGTTCGCTCTCGGCGGCATGAATTACGACATATCGTCGCTCATCGGGCGACGGGTTGACGTCGTACCTTCGGCTGACTTGCCTCAGCGGATGCGTAGGGAGGCGTATTCCGAGGCAGTACCGCTGTGAGATCCCAGAAACTCCGGGATTCCGACTATCTGGAGCACATCGCGAACCGCATTGCACGCATTGAGCGGGCGACATCAGGTATCGATTCCGCCGGCTTTCGCGTGAACGAGGATTTGCAGGCAGCCGTCGAGCGATATATCGAGGTCATTGGCGAGGCTGCAGGGAAGTTGAGCCAACATACCCGGGATCTGGCACCGGATGTCCCGTGGAGCCAAGTCATTGGCGCAAGGAATGTCATCATCCACGGGTATGCGGAGATCGAGCCCGACCGAATATGGGATATCGTAAGAAGCCACCTTCCCGCGTTACGGGTCGCAGTTGGCCGCTTGCAGCAACTTCTCAATGAGAAAGAGCCGGATCGCCGCGAGGACCTCGGTCGGTGAGCCGACCGGCCGCCAGTTCCGCCGCGCGCAAGCGCGCCGAGCGCGAGCGGCGCCGGAAGGCGGGTTTTGTCCTGCGGCAAATCTGGGTGCGACCCGGCGACTGGCCCCGCGTGAAGCGGTACCTGGAAGCGCTCGAGCGGCCTGACGGCCGCTGATGCGATGCGAGCGTGCGGACCGCAAGCTCCATCGGCGTCCGGATACTAAACCGTTACCTGCGAGGACCCAACCATGTCACACGTTGCTGTGATTCGGAATCCACATTAGCGCAGGCCCTGCGGATGCAATGTGCTTGACCATGGTTGCCTCCGGGCTCCGGGATTTGAACGCTTGAAAGCAACGCTCAGCCGAGCGAAGTGGGCTTCAGATCGGATGGCCTATGAGCGCATAGCGGACCCGGCAGCGCCTCATCCGCCCGCGCCTCGAGCTCATCCTCGTGGCGGTGGAAATAGACCGAGCGTGCGATGAGGGCTCCCGCCACGACGACGAAGATACCTATGCCGATCCACTTGAGCACGCCCGTCGATGCTTCGCCGATCCACCACGCGCCGCCTCCCCAGATGCCAGCCCAGATGAGGATCGCGCCCGCGTTGGTGGGGGCAAAGCGCCGCCAGGACATGGCATCGGCACCGGCCATGAACGCCTCCCATGCGCGTAGCAGAACGACGACCAGCGGGAAGCCGAACCGGCGTCCCATCAGAAACGAAAAGTTATCGGCGATGACGGCGCCACAGACGGCGGCGAGGAGTACGAGCACGATGCTGAGCTTGCCGGTGGCGCCGGCCACGAGCGCTGCGGAAACCAGCGTCGTCTCGCCGGGCATGAAGAACAGCCCGAAGCCCTCGAGCGCGACGACGACGAAAACGGCGAGGTAGCCCCAGCTCGCGATGATTTGATCGATGGTGTTGCCGAAGAAGGACAGACACGCTCCTCGCGATTCTCATCAGGCGCCGCGCTACAGGATCGGACCGGAGAGCCGCAGCGCGGTGTTGACCATGCCAAGATGGGTCAACGCCTGCGGGATGTTGCCGATCAGTCGTTTGCTCGAAACGTGATACTCCTCACTCAGCAGGCCCACATCGTTGGACAGGCCGATCACTCTCTCGAGCATCGTCCGCGCCTCCCTCGCCGGCAACAGGCTCGAATAGATTGTCGGGCCGATCGGGGCGCGCAGCCTCTCGCGTCAACTGTCCGCCGTAGCCTTCGGTCGCGAGAATGTGGTCTCCCAGACGCGGCAGCAGCAGAGTTCCGATGATCGCCTTCAGCGCGGAGCGGCCGATCCAGAGCTCGCGCGGCGCGTCGCGAGCCGCGCGCACGATTTCGCGCGCGATCGCCTCGGGCTGATAGATGGGCGGCACCGGCTGGAGCCGCTTCTCCACCCGGCTGCGGGCCCAGTCGAATTGCGGCGTATTCACCGCTGGCAGTTGCACCATCGTGAGGCGCACGCGGCTCTTGTCGTGCTCGAGCTCGCTGCGCAGCGCGTCGGTGAAGCCGCGAATCGCGAACTTCGCCCCGCAATAGGCCGATTGCAACGGGATGGCGCGATAGCTCAGCGCCGAACAACCTGAACGATGGTTCCATGGTTGCGCGGACGCATGTGCTTGAGAGCGGCCATGTTGCCGTAGACCTGGCAAAGATAGGTGACCTCGGTCACCCGACGGAACTCGTCCGGCTTGATCTCGTGAACAGGCGAGAAGATCGGCGCCATGGCGTCGTTGACCCAGACATCGATCGTGCCCCATTCGGCGACGATCCGATCGGCGGCGGCTGACACCGCGTCGCATCGGCGACATCGAGCGGCAGAACGAGGGCGCGGCCGCCCGCGGCTTCGACGTCTCGCCTCGGTGACGACCACGGTAGCTGCACCACGCTCCGTCACGTCGACCTCGGTCTTATCGTCCAACGGTACCGGCACAATGCCATCGAAACCTAATTGGACGGCGGAAGGATTGTTCCCGCTGCCCTTCAGTCAGTCTCTCGTTCACCGCTCGATCGCGCTCACTGCCAAGTCTGCCTCTGACATGCCTTTAGGATGAATCCGACTGACCTCGGCACGGCAACGATGTAGAAGTGAGGCGTTTGCCCAGGAGTTTCTACGCCCATGCGCATCGCGGCGTTACGGCAGCTTTGTTCCCGGCAGTGGTCGCCGCGACCCGGGAAGGCATGGCGGTCAATCCTGCCGCTGTCGGTGATGGAGGTGCGACTGCGCTGTCCCCCGCCGGAAGCCCGGGAACCTGTCACGGAGGGCTTACCGTGAGTCTTGCCAGCGCATCCGCTGGGGCGGCTGGGCCTGCATTCCCTGCTGCAGCATCCAACCGAAGAGAACGTGGTCAACGGCGTCATTGCCGGCACAGCGGCCTGCATTCTGGTGATCGGCGGCATCGTCACCGTGGCACTCATCACCCAGGTACCGCAAATGGGGCGTGTTGTGGTCGGATTGGCTGACCAGCACCGACCACAAGAAGATCGGCATCATGTACGTGGTGCTGGCCTTCGTCATGCTGGCGCGAGCCCTGATCGAGGCGGGACTGATGCGGGCACAGCAGGCGTTTGGCCTCGGTGGCGGATTTTTCGCGCCGGAGCACTTCGCGCAGCTGCGGGGCAGCCCTGAGAGGCGCAAGGTCGGTGGCGCATCCGCTGCAACCTCCCACTGTGCCGAGCCGGAAGGCGCCGCGCACCTCGAGCTTGACCGAAGTCGTGGTGGTGGTCGTCATCGTCCTGGCGCTCTATTTCGGGCGCGAGGTGTTGATTCCCGTAACGCTGGCGATGCTGCTGAGCTTTGTACTCGCGCCGCTCGTCGATCTGCTGCGCCGGGCGTGGCTTGGCCGGATCGTCTCGGTGCTGCTGGCCGTCCTTCTCGCGCTCGGCATCATCCTCGCTCTCGGGACTGCCATCGGCACTCAGGTGGGGCAGCTCGGCAAGCGGCTGCCGCAATACCAAATCACGATCAAGCGGAAGGTCGACGCGCTGCAGAGTGCCACGGTGAACCGTTTCTCGAGCAGGATCGAAAGCCTCGGGCATCAGCTCGAGGCGAGCGGCCGGCAGTCGAACGCGAACCCGCGCCAGTCCTCTTCAGGGCCGGAATCGCGGCGGCGGCCGATACCCGTCGTCGTCACTCAACCAGCCCCGTCGGCGTTGCAGATCGGCGAGGCGGTGATATCCCCCATTCTGTCTCCGCTCGCCACGGCAGGAATCATCCTCGTCGTAACCATCTTTGCACTGTTGCAGAAGGAGGATCTGCGCGATCGGGCGATCCGGCTGATCGGGTCCGGCGACCTGCAGCGCACGACAAGAGCGCTGGATGACGCCGGCAGACGCCTCAGCCGCTACTTCCTGACTCAGCTCGGCATCAACACCAGTTTCGGCGCGGTCGTCGCAACCGGTCTTTATTTCATCGGTGTTCCCGATCCGGTCCTCTGGGGCATCGTGGGCGCGCTGCTGCGTTTCGTTCCCTACGTCGGCTCGTGGATTGCCGCGCTGTTGCCGATGGCGCTGGCGGCAGCGGTGGCGCCTGGCTGGTCGATGGTGCTCTGGACGCTGCTGCTTTATGCGGGCACGGAATTGACGATGGGACAGCTCGTGGAGCCGCTGGTCTACGGCCACAGTACGGGCCTGTCACCCATTGCCGTCATCATTGCGGCGATCTTC
>DASUHA010000099.1:0-3501 GCA_036273735.1 Steroidobacteraceae bacterium
TCTCTCGAATGAGCGCAAAGAGTTTAGCGGCCGAGGTGGTCGCGTTCACCGTGCCGGCCGGCCGCTCCACGTGATGCAGGATTTTCAGGCGAGTGAAGGCTGAGCGGCTTCCAGGGGGTGAAGCCGAATTAAGTGGTTATCCGCCCCTTGCAAATTGAGTTTGGAGGGTCTGAACGTAAGCGTGTAGTCCCGGCCGCATTGCGGCCGCGGGGTTGCTCGGGCGACGATATGCCGCGGTGCGCTTGAGGGTTTCCGGGCCCGCTATCGTCTTTTGCGGACGCGCTGGGGGGCCAGTCGGAAGCGGCCGCCGTTGACCTCGTTGGTCACCACGCCCTCGTGAAGGGCTTTGCCGATCGCCTCATCCAGCCGTTGCAGCAGCTCAGGGAAGCTCTCCCCTTCGCGCCGCACGAGACTGGCAATCAGCTCCGCTTCGGTGACGGCGACGGCAGCACCGTCGATCGGTGGCATCCGTCCGATGCCGATGTGACCGCCGGCTTGATCCAGCAGTTCGACGATGTTCGGCCACTGATCTGTCTGCGCAGGGGGCATTGAGAGGATCTCCGAACTCAGGATAGCTTCAGGCCGCCTCGCGGACGGCTTCTGTCGGCGAGGGCAGCCGAAGGTTCCAGGGGAGCAGTTCATCGATCCGGTTGATCGGGTGATCTGCGATCCGTTCAAACACGTGGCGCAGGTACGCCTCTGGATCGATTCCGGTGAGTTTGCATGTCCCGATGAGGGTGTACATCGCTGCCGCGCGCTCGCCGCCGGCGTCAGATCCTGCAAAGAGATAGCTGCGCCTGCCGAGCGCCACATCGCGCAACGATCGCTCGGCTGCATTGTTGTCCATGTCCGCCCGACCATCTGTGCAGTAGTAGGTCAGCGCCGGCCAGTGCCGGGGCTTGACGGTGTAGCGGATCGCCTTGGCGAGCGCGGAGCTTGCCGGCAGCCGCGCAAGCTGCGTCATCAGCCAGGTATGCAACTCCTGAAGCAACGGTACGGAGCGCGCCTGTCGCTCGCGCAGCCGCGCCTCGGGGTCAAGGCCGCGGATCTCCCGCTCGATGGCATACAGCACATCGATCCGCTCGACGGCATGGGCTGCGATCGGTGAGCGCAGCGCGAGGTGCATCTCGTAGAGCTTGCGCCTCGCGTGAGCCCAGCATAAAGACCGCTTCAGACGCGCAGGTCCCGCCCGTGCCTTGCGCTCTCGGTGGGGAAACAGTCCAAACAGCTCGTTAAATCCCGCGTATGCATCGACGTGCACGACGCCTTGATATCCGTGCAGGTGCCGGCGTGGATGCTCACCGCCGCGCCCGGGCGAGTACTCGAACCATACCGCCGGCGGCTCTCGACTTCCCCAGGTGCGCTCATCGCGCACGTACGTCCACAGATACCCGGTCCGGGTCCGTCCTCGCCCGGGGTCGAGCACCGGCAAAGGAGTGTCATCCGCGTGAAGATGGCCGCCGCCGAGCACGTGGCGGCGAACCGCCAGCACCAGGGGGCTCAGCAGCCGATCGCCCGCCCGTACCCACTGCGCCAGCAGGGAGCGCTCGAGCTCGAGGCCGGCGAAGCCATATACCTGGCTCTGGCGATACAGCGGCTGGTGTAGGCAGTATTTGCTCGCCACCACATGCGCCATCAGCGCCGGTCCCGGCAGTCCCCGCTCGATGGGGCGCGAGGGAGCTGCCGCCTGCACGATCCGCGAGCAGCGCACACAGGAGTGCTTCTCGCGCACGTGGCGCAGGACCTTGAAGTAGCCCGGGACGTACTCGAGCATCTCCGCCACGTCCCGATCCAGGTAGCGCAGCCGCCCGCCGCAGTCCGGGCACGCACAGCCGTTCGTGACCGCCGGGTGCGGATGCATGATCGTCTCGCGCGGCAGGTGAGCCGGCAAAGGGCGTCGCCCCGAGCGGCGCCGACGTACCGTCCGCCGCTCTTGAGCGGCGGTGGATGCGTTCTGGGTATCTGGCTGCGGATCCGCCCCGGCCGCAGCGGGCGGGGCGAGCTGCTCGAGCGCCTGCAGACTCATCTCGATCTGCGTGACCTCGAGCTCCAGCTGCTCTCGCGAGCGGCCGAACTTCCAGCGCCGCAGCTGCGCGAGCTGGATCTTCAGCCGCTCGATCTCCAAGCGGTGCTCGCGCACCAGGCGCTTCAGATCCGCTACATCATCGGGGAGATCGTGTGTCTCGGGCACACGCCAATTATACGCGCGGTGCCGCGGCACGCACGTCGATGTTGGAAAATAACTCGATCAACTCAGCGGCGGAAAACTGCGTCCGCTCAACACCTACCACATCTTGTAGGTCTCTCGACCAACACGAAATCCGTGCTGCATCAGGCCACCACTGTCGGCGATGGCGCCTCCTCGGTGGGCACGTTCCGGTGCACCCGGCGCCAGTCGATCCCTTCCAGAAGCGCCGATAACTGCGCGCCCGTCAGCAGCACCGCCCCATCGGCGGCGTGCGTCCAGGTGAACTTCCCCCGGTTCAACCGCTTGTAGAGCAGACATAGTCCGTCCGCGTCAGCCCACAGGATCTTCACCCGATCTCCGCGACGTCCCCTGAAGATGAAGAGCTGCCCTGAGAGGACATCGGCCGATAACTGCGTCTGCACCAGCGCGCTGAGCCCGTCGAGGCCACGGCGCATATCCGTGAGTCCCGCCACCAGCCAGATGCGCACCCCGGCCGGTACGCTCAGCATGGGCCGGCCAGCTCCCGCAGAATCGCCTGCAGCCGCTCTTTGCCCAGGCCGCCCCAGATCCGCAGCCGTGTCCCGCTGGCAAACTCGATCTCTACCCGCTCAGGCTCTGGCGATGGAGAAGCGGGTGCGGCGCGAGCTTCTTGTGGCACCGCCTTCATCGGCACATGGATCTGCACGGGCAGTAACGCCGGCGCCGCCTTGCGGTCACGCGCGGTCTCGACGCCTCGCTCGAGGAGCTTGCCGCGCCGATACTCCCGACGCCAGGTAAATATCTGGTTCGCGTTCACTCCATGACGTCGGGCGATGACCGGCACCGACCCTTCCGATTGCAGTGTCTCGCGCACGATCTGCAGCTTCTCCTGCACAGACCATTGCTTGCGCCTGCGAACCTGCCGCCCGCCCGATCCTGTTCCCGCACTCTGCTCTGTCGAAGTGTCCACTTGTCCTCCACGTGGGCACTTACGCTCGTGCCCATCTGTCTGCAAGTGGGCACATCCTCACCGACCGAGGCACCGCTGCCTATGCGGCCATCGCTACACGGTTACCGTGCACGCGCCACATCATCTATTGCGAAGGCCCAGACTTTACCTCTCCGGATCGTCAATGCGTGGCTCAGTTCAGCCAGGACGTCGCCACGAATGGAGCCTACGCTTCAGTGGACTGCAAGGCTTGGCACTATGGGCAACCCCCGCCGGACTGGAATGCAGTGGTCTTGAACGGTGCGCATACTCCGCTGGCGCTACGATGGCTCGGGAGTCACACGCTCGAAGTGACATTGCCAGCAGGAGCAAGCGTCAGACGGTT
>DASUHA010000100.1:0-4540 GCA_036273735.1 Steroidobacteraceae bacterium
AAGCTGTGCTGGAGCGTGGGGTTGAAGAACCAGGCACGGGTTTCCGGATTGTCGAAGTCCAGATCCTCGACGGGCAGGTGCGAGAAGTAATCGGGGCTGGGCTTCTCACCCGGGATCCAGAGGTGATGCGCGGTGGCGTAGCGGCCCTCCTCGGTATCGACATGGATACGCGGCTTCATGATCCCGATGAGGTGCACCCCCATGGACTCGAGCTGCGCTCCCAGCTTCCCGCTCGGCCCATCGGGAAATTTCTGCCGGTTCCAACGGAATTCGCCGTATTCGTCCTTTCCCCAGGCCTTCCAGTCGAAATCGAGCTCGAAGGCATCGAGAGGAATGTGCCTGGCGCGGTAAGTCCTCACGATTCCCAGCAATTCCTTCTCATCGATCCCCCACTGGCTGTTGATGAAGCCCAGGGACCATTTGGGGAAGAGCGGCGCGTGGCCGCTCAGATCCGCGATCGCGGCGAAGATCGCCTTGGGCTCGCCTGCGACAAGAAAGAAGTCGGGGTCGCGGCGTGCGAGCTTCGAGACTCGAATACGTCCCGGCGCCAGATCGAACCTGGCTCCCGTGCTGTCCAGGAGTATCCCGAAGCCAGCAGTGCTCCACACGAGCGGCGCACCGGCATCGCCCTGCGCGCCGGCCCGGGCCACTTGTATGCCGAGGCGCAGGAGCTTTGCGGGTCTCTTGTCGAACGCATCGGTGCCACCGATTCCATAGAGCGGCGCATCCTTGGCAAAACGGAGCACGACCGTGCCGCGGGCGAGGCTGGCGAGGCGCGGTATGCGCAGCAGCGGATGCTCTGCGCCGGCGGCGAAGATCGAGAGTGTTCCGGAAGCCTCATCGAGCGCAACGCGGAGCTGTCCTCCACGAAGCTGGAGGTCCTTACCCTGCCGGCTCGCTGCGACGGGTGTGTTGGTGGGAGCAGTGGCCTGCGGCGCCATCACCAGGGTCGGTGGCGTTGCGCCCGCCGCCGGAATGAAGTGCACGTGCAGCACATTGCCGCCGATCACGCGCAGCGACAATGTGCCGCCAGCGAGCCCAAGGTCGGCCCCACCGTCTCGCAACTCGACATCTGCCTGTGTGCCTGCCGCTGTTCGCGGTACCGCATGCGCCTGAGGCCGCCAGGCACATCCGAGAAGCAAGGCGCCGAGCACACCCAGCCGGATCCGATCCCCTGTCATTTTGATCCTGCGCCCACTGAAAATTCGACTGTCCGGACGCCCCTCTATTGCAGGATCGCGCTGGAATAGCCCGGCAGCGTCAGCTCGCGGCCGGCGAGGCGGATGCCCGCGCGAGTGCTGCGGACGACGGCGCGGAAGCTCGCATCCGGCAGGCCGATGCTGCGGGGAGCACCCGAGAGATTGTGGATCACCAGCAGTCGCTGCGCATGATCCGCGCGGATGTAGGCGCTGATCGGGCCGCCATCGATGGGGTACGGTGCGATGGTGCCGTCGCGCAAAGCCGGCAGATCGATACGCCAATGGATCAGGCGCCGATAGTAGCTCAGGAGTGAGCGCGGGTCATTGCGCTCGGCAGCGACCGACAAACCCGGCGAAGCATTGTCCGGCGCCGGCTCCCATCGGGTCTCGCCGGCCCGCTCAGGGCTGCGATCCCAACGCATCGGCTCGCGTATCCTCGGGTCTGGCTTCGTGCCGTGCATCCCGATTTCCTCACCATAATAGACGAAGGGATCGCCGGGCAGAGTCAGCAGCATCGCTGCCGCCGTCCGCATGTGGCTCGAGTTGTCGTGGAGCTGGTCGAGTACCCGGTCCCGATCGTGGTTGCCGATGAAGGGTGAATCGACGATCGACCCGCGGGCGCTTCGCCGGAAACTGCGCCACGCCTCCTGCACATAGCTGCCGAGATTGGGGCTCGTCTCGCTGGCGGCGGCCGCAACGAGGACCTTCGCCAGCGGGAAATCGAACACCGAATTCAACCCGGCGTAGTAGGGTGCCGCTTGCGCCTCCGAGTCAGCGGGAACTTCTCCGAGCAGGAACACGCTCGGGTCGGTCGCGCGCAATGCTTCGTCGTACTGCTGCCACCAGGTGACGTTTCGGTGTACTGCTCGCGGGCTGCCGATGTCGGATTTCAAGTCGATGTAGATCTGGGTGGTGGCATCGAGCCGGAACCCGTCGACCCCCTGAGCCAGCCAGTACCGTCCAACCCTGATCATCTCCTGGCGCACGGCCGGGTTGTCGTAGTTGAGGTCGGGCATGCTGTCGCTGAAATCACCCAGGTAGGACTGCCCGTCGCGCTCGTGCCAGGCCGGGCTGTTCAGGGCACTCAGCGCACCGAGATCGACTCCCTTGCCGGCCCAGACGTACCACTCGTGATAGGGGCTCCCGGGAGCGAGTGCCTGCTGAAACCACGGATTGCGATCGCTGGTGTGATTGAGCACCATGTCGATCAGCACTTTGATGCCACGCGCATGGGCCCCGCGCAACAGGCGCTTGAAGTCCGCCAGCGTGCCGAACTGCGGGTTGATGGCGAAGTAATTCGTGACGTCGTAACCGTGATAGCTGGGCGACGGATAAATCGGCGTCAGCCAGATACCACTCACGCCGAGCCACTTCAGATAGTCCAGCCTGGCGGTAATGCCGTCGAGATCTCCGACCCCATCGCCATTGGAGTCGGCAAAGGAGCGGACGAAGATCTCGTAGTAGACCCCGGAACCGGCGTGCTGCGGGAGAGTTGCGGCACTGGCCGGCGCGGCCGTGAGGAGAGTGAATACCGCGCCAGCCAGTACCGCAGTGAGCCTGCGATGACTTCTGGTCTTCCAGGGAAGGCAGATCATCGAGCGGAGAATGCGGCGTGCCGGGAGTGATTTGCAACGGATTGCATACGTATTCAGGGGCCGAACGGCTCGATGTAAGCCGACGGCGTCAACATCGTCGCTGACGCGCGCCGTTCGGCAAGCCAAGCATGACGTATCGACGTGACGCTGTCGGTAACGTTGAATTTCTCAGCAGGCGCTGACCTATCACGGAATCGCGAATGTCTGGGCACGTGCCCCAAGGTGATCGAGGGTCGTCACGCGCTTCCGGCCGCGCAGTGCTCGGCAATGAAGCGCTCGTGACTGCTCATCTGACCGACGGCGCCACCGATCAGCCCGCGGATATTGCCAAGGAACTCCTCGAGCTTCTCAGGTGGCAGATTGTCGGCAAGCGGATGATGGCGTCGAGGCAGGATGCCCTGCCCCACCATGACCTGCAGCCACGAGTGCTCGGTGAAGAGCTCCTCGCCCTCACGGAAGATCTGGCCCGTGGCTTCAAAAATCTCCATCTTGTGCCGCAGTCCGTCTGGCGGTGGCAATGCGGCGCAGCGCCGCCAGAATGGCGTGTCGCGCCGCTCAGTCGTGCGGTAGTGGAGGACCAGAAAATCGCGCACCTGCTCGTATTCCCGCCGGGTGTTGCGATTGTATTCTTCGATGATCGCCGCATCGAAACCGCGATCGGGAAACAGCGACAACAGCCGGCTGATCCCGGATTGGATCAGGTGGATGGCCGTCGATTCCAGCGGCTCGAGAAAGCCGGCCGCCAGGCCGATGGCCACGCAGTTGCGCAACCAGATCTGCCGCCGCACGCCTGAGGTGAATCGCAGCGGCCGCGGATCTCCGAGCGGCTCACCGTCGAGAGAGCCGAGGAGGATCGCGGCCGCCTCATCCTCACTCATGAAATCGCTGCAGTACACGTGGCCATTGCCGGTGCGGTGCTGCAGCGGGATCCGCCACTGCCAGCCCGCCGGCCGCGCGTTGGCTTGCGTATAGGGCGGCATCGGCGAGGCGGGAGCGCTCCCGATTGCGAGGGCGCGATCGCAGGCCAGCCACTCCCGCCAGTCCTCGAAGCCGCTCTTCAGCGCACCCTCGATGAGGAGGCCACGGAACCCCGAGCAGTCGATGAAGAGATCGCCTTCGATGCGCGCGCCGCCCTCGAGCACCACCGCCTCGATGAAGCCGTCCTCGCCGCGCAGCCGTACGTCCACGACTTTTCCCTCGGTTCTCCTCACTCCTCGCCGCTCGGCGTACGTGCGCAGCATGCGGCCAAACAATGTGGCATCGAACTGGAAAGCGTACTTGATGCCGGCCATCGGGCTGGTGCCCACCTTCTCGATCCGAGCCATCCGGCCAGCCTGCGCAGCGATCGCGTTGAGCGAATACGTCGAGAGATCCTCGGCGCCGGATTCAGCCCTGCGCCGCAACCAGTATTGCTGGAACGGCAACGGACCGAGAGCCAGGCCGACCTCACCAAACGCGTGGAAATAGCTGTGTCCCGGTCGTACCCAGTCGTTGTATCGAATGGCGAGCTTGAAGGTGCCGCGGGTGGCCCGAAGCGTCGCATCCTCATCGATGCCGAGGAAGTGATTGACGTTGCGGATCTGCGGAATGGTGGACTCGCCGACGCCGACCGTGCCGATGGCATCGGATTCCACGACACGGATATCCAGAGTCTCGCCCATCGCACGGCTGAAGACGGCCGCGGTCATCCATCCGGCCGTGCCGCCGCCGACGATGACCACTCGCCTGATACGCAGCTCAGTCATT
>DASUHA010000101.1:0-64878 GCA_036273735.1 Steroidobacteraceae bacterium
TGCATGGCGAACGAGGCAGGCATGCCGAGCGCAAGCTGCACGAGCAGCACGGCCCAGAGGGCCCAGCGAGTGGAGCGCGATCGCATCGCGAGAGCTTACACCGGTGATTCCGCACCGGAAAGCTCAGGGTGCACACGCTGCGTCCCCGTCACAGGCGAACGAGCCTGAGCCTCAGCGCGTTACCAATGACGGACACTGAGCTCAAGCTCATCGCGGCGGCGGCAATGATCGGGCTCAAGAGCAATCCGAAGAGGGGATAGAGCACACCCGCGGCGATCGGGATACCGAGCACGTTGTAGACGAAGGCGAGAAAGAGGTTCTCGCGAATGTTGCGCATCGTCGCCCGGCTGAGCGTGCGGGCACGGGCGATGCCCGCAAGATCGCCCTTTACCAGGGTGACGCCGGCGCTTTGCATGGCCACGTCAGTACCGGTTCCCATGGCGATCCCGACTTCCGCTTCCGCGAGCGCGGGCGCATCGTTCACGCCATCTCCGGCCATGGCGACGGCACGACCCTCACTGCGCAGCCGCCGGATGATCGCGTTCTTGTGCTCGGGAAGGACCTCGGCTTCGATTTCCCTGATGCCCAGCCTGAGGGCGACGGCCTCTGCTGTCGAGCGATGATCACCGGTCACCATCATGATGCGAATGCCGTCGTGCCGCAGGCTCTCCAGGGCCGCCGGGGTGTTTGTCTTTACCGGATCGGCCACGGCGATGATGCCGCAAGATTGGCCATCGATGGCGACGAACATTGACGTTGCACCTTCGCGCCGCAGGCTCTCGGCGCGCGCTTCGAGCTCACCCGGTGCGATATTGAGGGTTTCGAAGAGCCTCGCGTTGCCCACTGCGATCTGCCGGCCGTGCGCGGTGCCGGTCACGCCTTTGCCGGTCAGGGACTGAAAGTTCGTGATCTCCTCGAGAGCGAGCCCGCGGTCGCGGGCGGCGGCCGCGATCGCCGCGGCGAGCGGATGCTCGCTCGAGCGCTCTAGGCTCGCAGCAAGCGACAGCACTGTTGACTCCTCGAATCCGCCGGTCGACACGATCGCCACGACGCGCGGCTTGCCTTCCGTCAGGGTGCCGGTCTTGTCGAGCACGAGTGTATCGATCTTTTCGAGCCTCTCGAGCGCCTCGGCATTCCTGATGAGCACGCCCGCGGCCGCGCCCTTGCCGACCCCGACCATGATCGACATCGGGGTGGCAAGGCCGAGCGCGCACGGGCACGCGATGATCAACACGGACACCGCCGCGATGAGGGCGTACGCGAGTTGCGGCGGCGGACCTGCGAGCATCCAAACGACGAATGCGACAACGGCCGCTACGATGACCGCGGGCACGAACCAGGAGGAGACCAGGTCCGCGAGGCGCTGAATCGGTGCGCGGCTGCGCTGGGCCTCGGCGACCAGGTGCACGATCCGCGCCAGCATCGTATCGGACCCCACGCGCTCGGCGCGCATGAGGAGGGCGCCGGTGCCGTTGATCGTGCCTCCGATGAGCCTCGCGCCCGCCTCTTTGCTTACGGGCAGGGATTCCCCGGTGACCATCGATTCATCGACAGCGCTGTGACCCTCGGTGACCCGCCCGTCGACTGGCACCGCCTCACCTGGACGTACCCGCAGTCG
This sequence comes from Steroidobacteraceae bacterium, assembly GCA_036273735.1. Lineage (GTDB taxonomy): Bacteria > Pseudomonadota > Gammaproteobacteria > Steroidobacterales > Steroidobacteraceae > 13-2-20CM-66-19. The sequence continues at coordinate 1,619 of DASUHA010000101.1, forward strand.
ATCATCGACCTGCACCGCCTCCAGTGGCACTTCCTCGTCGGCTCCGTCCAGACGAACTCGTCGCGCGACCTTAGGCGCAAGATTGAGGAGGGTGCGAATCGCGCTGCCTGTCCTCGCGCGCGCCCGCAGCTCGAGCACCTGCCCGAGGAGTACGAGCACGGTGATCACTGCCGCGGCCTCGTAGTAGACCGGAACGATGCCTCCCTCGGCGCGCAGATTCGCCGGGAAGAGGCCCGGCGCAAAGGTTGCCACCAGGCTATAGAGGTAAGCCGCCCCAATGCCGAGCGCAATCAGGCTGAACATGTTGAGCGAGCGATGTCGGAAAGAAGCCCAACCGCGCTCGAAAAGCGGCCGGCCTGCCGAGAGCACGACCGCTGTACCGAGTGCAAATTGGATTCAAATGGAGGCGAGCGGAGAGATGTAGCGATGAAGCTCGAGTGCCGGCGCGTGGGCCCCCATCTCGAGGAGCAGCAAGGGTAGCGCGAGCGCCGTACCCATCCAGAAGCGCCCCGTCATGTCGCCCAGCTCGGGACTCGGGCCTCCTTGGGGGGTTGGCTGCAGTGCCTCGAGCGCCATGCCGCAGATCGGGCAGGCGCCCGGCTCGCTGCGCCTGATCTGCGGATGCATCGGGCAGGTGTAGAGCCTGCCTGCAGGGGTAGGAGGAGCGCCTGGCGGCCCAGCTGCCCTCGCATGCCGAGCTCGCGCAGCGGCTGTGGGTTCTGGCGCTTCAGCGCGGGAGATCGTGAAGGATACGCGACTTCGCGAGGCGTACCGCTGCGGGTCAGCGCGGAACTTCTCCCGGCAGCCGTTGGAGCAGAACGAGTATTCGCGTTTCTGGTATTGGAAACGATGCGGGGAGTCGGCCACGACCCTCATCCCGCACACCAGGTCGATCTGTGGCTCCGGCCCGACCCGCCGAGCCACGGCTTCGGAACCGTGCTGGAATTCTCGGGCCTGCACTTTTTCGGGCTCGTGGTGGTGTGCGGTCACATGTGGGTTCCTCGATGTGAAATGGGGTTGGATGAGTCTGAGGAATGCTAGACGTCGCCGGTCGATGTACATACGCACTTGCGATATCCTCTGGCCGGGCTATCGCGACTCGAAAAGGCTATAGAGCTCCTCCTCCTGTGCGAAGTGCAGCGAAAGGATCGCATGCAGTCCGTAGAGCACGCGGCGAAGGTCGCGATGATCTTCCGCTCGCGGACCGTCTGTGGGCAGCTGGGCAACGAGGCGGCCGTAGAGGCGGGCAAGTCGATGGATCTCGTGATGCGTGCGGATGAGCGGCCCGGTGGGATCCTCCTCGCGCAGCATGTCGGCGATGGCCGGATAGGCCGTCTTCTGTTCCTCACGCTCATGTGGAAGTAGCTCTTTTTCCAGCATGTCCCGCGCCCGCTCGAGTTGTACACGCGCTTCGGCTTGCGGTAAGGACTCTAGCCGGGACGCCAAGGAGGCAAGCTCTGCCACGAAGGGACGCAGTGCCCGATGACTCGATGCAAGTCCTTCGGCCAGAACTCTTGCCTGCGGTCGTTGGCGCTCCAGGTGGGCGGTGGTTAGATCATCTGACAGAGCACGCAGCGCATTGAGAATGACGAGAACGTCGATCGCTTCCTGCAGGAGAGCCCCTGCCACCGGCGTTATGTAGCCGGCCGCTGCGAGAGCCATGGCGATGAGCGAGAGTCCCATTCCGGCGAACACGCTTTCGAGCGCGATTCGCCTCGTTCGCCGGGCGATCCGCGTCGCAGTGAGTAGGCCCTCGAGCCGATCGGTGCTTAAGACCACATCGGCGGCTTCCGAAGCTGCCGTCGCTCCGCGCGCGCCCATCGCAACGCCGACATCCGCGAGAGCTAGCGCGGGAGCGTCATTGACCCCATCTCCCACCATCACCGTGATGCCCTCGGAGCGAACCAACCGAATCACCTCAACCTTCTCGGCAGGTGTACGCTCCGCGAATACGCGGTCAACGCCCAGGGCATCGCCCACCAGCTCAGCGACATCTGGGTGGTCGCCCGTCACCATGTGGATATGGTGAATGCCTGCCGCGCGCAGGGATCGCAGGGTGCGTGAGGCCTCCGGTCGAATCGGATCCTGCAGCAGGAGGACACCGGCGAGCGCTCCATCAAGAGAGACGTAGACGCTGGCCGAGCCCTCGACGGCTTTGCGCAACTCGATGGAGTGGAGGGCGGCCGTGAATTCCGCCTCAGGTGCGACAAAGCTGCGCTGTCCCACAGCGACCCGGCGCCCCGCCACGCGGCCCGAAATGCCGCTTCCCATCTGCTCATGAACCTCAGCCGGGAAGGTGAGATCGACGCTGCGGCTGTGCGCTTCCGTGAGGATCGCAGGGGCGTATGGGTGGATCGAGACCTGCTCGAGCGATGCCGCGTAGCGAATGACTTCATCAGAAGAGAGCGCCCCCAATGTCTCGACCGCAACTACCTGTGGACGCGCCGCCGTTACGGTTCCGGTCTTGTCGAGCAGCACCACCGTCGCCCGCCCGAGCGTCTCGAGAGGTCCTCCGCCCTTGACGATGATCCCGCGCTTCGCAGCGCGTGAGACGCCTGCAATGATCGCTGCGGGCGCCGCGAGAATGAGCGGGCAGGGCGTAGCGACCACGAGCACGGCAAGCGCGCGCACCAGACTTCCTTCGACCAGCCAGGCAAATCCGGCGAGCGCGAGCGTCAGCCCGAGAAATCCGAGCGCATAGCGGTCTGCGAGCCGAACGAAAGGCGCTTTCGAGGCCTCCGCCGCCCGGACGAGCCGGATGATTCCCGCGTAGGTGCTCGCGGCCGCGGGCGCCGTTACGCGCAGCTCCAGCGGCTCGCCTGAGTTGGTCCCCCCGCTCCGGAGCGGCGCTCCGGATTCGAGCCGCACGGGCTTTGACTCGCCCGTGAGAGCTGACTCATCGAGCACGGCGTTCGCCGAGAGAAGAATCCCGTCGACCGGGACCACTTCCCCGGGTTTCACGACAAGGACGTCGGCTAGGATCACCTCATCGACCCCAACGTCGATGAGGTCCGCGCCCGCGCGCCGATGAGCGACGCGCGGTACTCGCCGGATCAGGGCGGTGAGCTCGCGACGGGCACGCGCAACCGCGAAGCGCTCGAGCGCAGTGCCTCCCGTCAGCATCAACGCGATGATGGCTCCGGCGAGGTATTCCTCGAGCGCAAGAGCGCCAGTCATGGCAAGGACCGCGATGAGGTCTACCCCCGTCTCACCCCTCAACAGACGCCGCGCGGTCGCGCCGGCCGTCGGGATCAGAACTACGCAGATGGAGGCGATGTAGGACCAGGCGCTCACACTCTGCGCGCCGAAATACTGAGCGAGCGCGCCTGTAAGAAGCCCCGCGAGCGGGGCACCGAGGAGCGCGAGTTCGGCAGCAGACCTCCGATCAGGCGCCGTGCTGCCTTGATCATTAGGACCGACAGCCCTGTCCGCTCGCCCTGGAGCGACCATCGCATCCCGAGTCGCGGAGGTAGTCGACATAAACACGTCTGCGCGCGAAGCTGGCGCTAGCGCGTGCGCTCGCCAGCAGTCGCATCAGTCTGCCCATTCGCGCCGCCACGGATATGAGGGCTTATCCCTAGAGGCGACGGGCGTGCCCTCGAAAAATTAGTGCCCACGGCATCCGTTCCCGCGCTCGCGGTCATTGCGGCGACTGCGTATCGACGGGTGGGATCCTCGGGTGTCAACTCCTGAGCATCGGCAGCAATACAGGCATCGGGAAAGGATCTCTCAAGGAGTCATTCATGCAACTCACGAACGATACCTTCCGGTACGGCTCTGTCAGTCGATGGCTCCACTGGGGGACCGTTGCATTGGTTATCGTGCTCCTCGTCATGGGTAACGCGTTCGACATCGAAGCCGATGAGCCAGGTAGCGCACTGTATTTCTGGCATGGCTCGCTCGGTGTGCTCGTATTCGTTCTCGCTGCGGCGCGCATCATCTGGCTTCTCTTCAGCAGACCTCCGGCGCTCCCGCAAAGCACGACCCGGCTCACTCGGGTCCTTGCCCGCAGCACTCACGTAGCGCTCTATGCGCTGTTGTTTGCCCTTCCCGTGTCTGGATGGCTGGCTGCCTCGGCGGAGCGCGCGGCGGTCCCGTTTTTTGGGATTGCAACTGTTCCGCCGTGGAGCGGATCAGCGCCGCCGGCCGCTCGGCGGGCGACTCGGGAGTCAAAGTTGACAGTGACCACCCATGGCGGAAAAAACTTGACTACCGAAGTTGGCGGCGAAGGTGAAAACGCCTTCAAGGAGCTTCACGAAATACTCGGTAACGTGCTGCTTGCGCTTGCCACATTCCACGTGCTTGCGGCTCTGAAGCATCACTTCGTGAATCGCGACGATGTCCTGCGCCGTATGCTGCCGCGAGGTCGGGGCGTGATCGGCACTCCTCCGCCAGTGTCTAAGCATGAGCTCACCTGAACGCTCCCTGCCTCTGGTTGCACTCGACGAGGCGAGCGAGACCGGGTTGCGCGTCGGGGAGCGCGTCGTCCGGCATCCTCCAAACGAGCTGACCGACGGCTCGTGAGTGACTCTGCAGGACTGACCGGTCCACCGGCTGTCGGAAATTGCGTATGGCGGTGACCGCTCCTGGAGCGCACCGTCTGCCATGCGGGTCATCACCGCTGATCGCTTTGGAGAATCGGGATGAAAACGCTTAATCGTACGTTCATAGGGTTATTCGCGACAGCTCTTCTCGCGGCTGCGGGTACCGCGATTGCCGCGGGGCCCGCCGCTGCGGCACACGGACCGTCGAAAGAAATGCGTGAGAAGATGGCGGTCGTTCACGAGCAGATGGCGGCGTGCTTACGATCGATTAAGAGCATCACTGCATGCCGAGCGGAAATGATGCAGCACTGCCGCGAGATCGCACCGGGGGGATGTCCTGGGATGGGGAGTGGAATGCGCCATCACCGGATGATGCCAAGCCCGCGAGTGGCTGCTGATCCTGACAAGTAGCGCGATCAGCGAGGTTGCGTTACTTGCGCCGCTGGTGTCAAGCAAACGCCTTGTCCTCGACGAATCGTATTCCTATGCTCGGCCCTCATTGAGACAAGCCACGAGGGAAAAGCACAATCTCTATCCGGCATGCAAAGAGTTCGTAAACCAATGCGGGGCCACGGTTCTCGGACCCTTTAAGGGATCGCGCCCGTTCAGACGGTGCCGTGTGCGCGAACCGGCCATTTCCGGTCCTTCGAGATGCCCGCGGTGACAGTAAGCGATCACCAGAACAACCCGTTCGGCATTTAGTGGCAAAGATACTGGGACGGGGCACCGTATCCGGAGCTCGTGAAATCCGCTCCACACGTTGCTTTCGAGGTCGACGACCTGACGGCGGCGATCCGCGACCAGCAGGTGATCATTGAGCCCAACAGTCGGAGCAATGGGGTATTAGTTGCCTTCATTGAAGTGAACGGAGCGCCGGTAGAACTGATGCAAATCGATCACTCCCTGAGCAAGGATTTGTAGTCGCGTTTAGCGGAACGGCTCGCAACTCTCTGCGTCTTCCCATACGCACCGGCGATCATCGTTAGCGGCGGAGTCGGGTCGGTACCCGGCATTCGGCGGCGGCTGCTCGGATTCGGAAAATTCTATAGAAATAAGGTGAGTTATCGTTCTCAACACCTTGAAAACTAAAAGAATTGGCTCCCCGGGTTGGACTCGAACCAACGACCAACGGATTAACAGTCCGACGCTCTACCGACTGAGCTACCGGGGAACCGGCGAAGGAATCGCGAAAGGGCGCGAATTCTGAGGCGAGGGCCGGGAAATAGTCAAGGAACCTTCCGGCGCAGGTGCCGGTGAGGGCGCAGCAGCGCGCCGTATGCCGTGACATTGGTCACGAGCAGCAGGGCCGCCAGCACCCACTGGGTCGGCGGCGTGAGCCAGGGCGGATAAAGAAGTGCGAGCACGTAGTGCTCGAGGAAGCCACCCCGGTACCCGGCCTCGCCGGCGAGCTGGCGCAGATGAATCTCGAGCGGGGTGAGCGGGCAGATCTGTCCGGAAGTCTCCACCCAGAACCCCCAGGCGAGCGCCGGCAGATGAAAGAACATCGCGCGCCGCCATTTCCAGGCGAGGAAGCCGCCGAAGACGACGAATGCGGCGAAGGCGAGGTGGAGGACGACCAGCAGGTCCGCGAGGAGCTGCCAGCCCATCAGGCTCCCGACCTCAGGCGCTCTTAGCTACCGCGCTTCCCACGGCGAGGACGCGCGCGATGCGTTCCATTGCTTTTTCGAGCGTCTGCAGGCTGCAGGCAAAGGAGATGCGCATGTGGCCGGGGGCGCCGAAACCCGAACCTGGAACCACCGCGACACCGGCCTCGTTGAGCAGCAGCTCCGCGAACTCGCCATCCGTGTTGCATCCGAGTCCGGCCATCGCTCTGGAGACGTCCGCGAAGGCATAGAAGGTTCCGGCACCGGGCAGGCAGCTCACGCCCGGCAGGTCGTTGAGCGCGCGGACCACGTAGTCGTGCCGCTGTTTGAACGCCTCATTCATGGTGCCGACGCAGGCCTGATCGCCCGCGAGGGCCGCCGCCGCCGCCTTCTGCGAGATGCTCGAGGCATTCGAGGTCGACTGCCCCTGGATGGTGGCCATGGCGGTGATCAGCTCCTTCGGTCCGCCGCAATAGCCGATGCGCCAGCCGGTCATGGCGTACGCCTTCGAGACGCCATTGATGGTGACGGTGCGGCCGTAGAGCTCCGGCACCGCGGTGAGGAGGCTGCAGAAAGGCTCCGAGCCCCAGTAGATTTTCTCGTACATGTCATCGGTGCCGATGACGATGCGGGGATGCTCGAGCAGTACCTCGCCCAGGGCACGCAGCTCTGCGCGTGTATAGGCAGCGCCGGTCGGATTGCAGGGGCTGTTGAGGAGCAGCAGGCGCGTCTTCGGCGTGATCGCCGCGGCGAGCTGGCGGGCGGTGATCTTGTAGCCCTGCGCGGCACCCGCGAACGGCATCACCGGTTGTGCGTCCGCGAGCAGCACCATATCGGGGTAGGAGACCCAATAGGGCGCCGGAATCACCGCCTCATCGTCCCTATCGAGCACCGCCATGCAGAGATTGAAGATCGATTGCTTGGCGCCGGAGCTGACCAGTATCTGTGAGCGCTCGTACTGGATGCCGTTGTCGCGGGCGAACTTGGCGACGATGGCATCCTTGAGCTCGTTGATGCCCTCGACGCTCGTGTAGCGCGTGAAGCCGCCGCGGATGGCATCGATACCGGCCTGCGCGATCGGCACCGGCGTATCGAAGTCGGGCTCGCCGGCCCCGAGGCCGATCACATCCTTGCCCTCCGCCTTGAGGCGGGCAGCGCGGGCGGTGACGGCAAGCGTCGGCGAGGGCTTGACGCGCTGGACGCGTCGTGAGACGGATAAGGTCACGGGATTTCCTGTGGGTCACGGAAAAACTGGCAGGCGCCCCTATATTACGAGATCGTGGCGAACGTCACCATCCACCACGCATTACAGACGCGCAGCGGCAGCAGCATGGAACACATTCCCTTCAAACTCGAGGCGGACTTCGAGCCTTCGGGCGATCAGCCTGAGGCCATCGAGAAGCTCGTCGAAGGTATTCGCGACGGCTTGAGCGCGCAAACGCTGCTCGGCGTCACGGGCAGTGGCAAGACCTACGTCGTGAGCCAAGTGATTGAAAAGATGCAGCGCCCGGCGCTGGTTCTTGCGCACAACAAGACACTCGCGGCACAGCTCTACGGGGAGTTCCGCAGCTTCTTTCCGCAGAACGCTGTGGAGTACTTCGTCTCTTACTACGATTACTACCAGCCGGAAGCGTACGTGCCGTCCTCCGATACCTACATCGAGAAGGACGCCTCCATCAACGAGCACATCGAGCAGATGCGGCTTTCTGCGACCAAGGCGCTGCTCGAGCGTCCGGACTCGATCATCGTCGCCACCGTCTCCTCGATCTACGGTCTCGGCGATCCGAAAGCGTATCTCGCGATGATCCTGCACCTGGACCGGGGCGACCGGATCGATCAGCGGCGGCTCCTGCGCCGCCTCGCCGACATGCAGTACACGCGCAACGACATGGACCTGACGCAAGGCACTTATCGCGTGCGCGGCGACGTTATTGACATATTCCCGGCAGAATCCGAGCGTGAGGCGGTGCGGGTCGAGCTCTTCGACGACGTCATCGACTCGATCTCGCTCTTCGATCCGCTGACGGGTGCGATCTCGCGCAAGGTACCGAGATTCACGGTCTATCCGGGTACGCACTACGTCACGCCCCGCGAGCGCCTGATCGGTGCCGTCGACTTCATCCGCGAGGAGCTGCACGAGCGGCTGGCGCAGCTGCGCGAGGCGGGCAAGCTCCTCGAGGCGCAGCGGCTCGAGCAGCGCACCATGTTCGACATGGAAATGCTGAAAGAGGTCGGCTACTGCGCCGGCATCGAGAACTACTCCCGCTATCTTTCCGGGCGCGCCCCGGGGGAGCCGCCGCCGTGCCTCTTCGACTATCTGCCGCGCAACGCGCTGCTCGTGGTCGATGAGAGCCATCAGACCATTCCGCAGCTCGGCGCCATGTATCGCGGCGACCGCTCACGCAAGGAGGTGCTGGTGGAATACGGGTTCCGCATGCCCTCGGCACTCGACAACCGGCCGTTGAAGTTCGAGGAGTGGGAACGACTCGCGCCGCAGATGATCTTCGTCTCCGCGACTCCGGGCGGGTACGAGGCCAAACACGCCAGCCAGACCGTGGAGCTCGTCGTGCGCCCCACCGGACTCATCGACCCGCAGGTCGAGGTGCGGCCGGTGAGTACTCAGGTGGATGATGTGCTCTCGGAGATCAATAAGTGCGTCGAGAAGGACGAGCGCGTCCTCATCACCACGCTCACCAAGCGGATGGCGGAGGATCTGACCGACTACCTGCACGAGCATGGAGTGCGTGTGCGCTACCTGCACGCGGATATCGAGACGGTGGAGAGGACCGAGATCATCCGTGATCTGCGCCTGGGGAAATTCGACGTCCTCGTCGGCATCAACTTGCTGCGAGAAGGGCTCGACATGCCCGAGGTGTCCCTCGTCGCCATTCTCGATGCGGACAAGGAAGGGTTCCTGCGCTCCGACAACTCGCTCATCCAGACGATCGGCCGTGCCGCGCGCAATCTCAACGGCCGCGCCATTCTCTATGCCGACAAGGTCACCGGCTCCATGCAGCGTGCGATGGAGGAGACCGCTCGCCGGCGCGCCAAACAGCTGCAATACAACGAGGAGCATTCGATCACGCCGCGAGGCATCCACAAGGCGGTCACCGACATCATGGAGGGCGCCCGCGGGGGCGCGCCCCAGGGCGCGCAGCTGACTCGCGGCCGGCGCCGCGACGGCAAGCGTGGCGAAGCTGCCGCAGTGGACATGAAGCCGGAGGCGCTGGCGAGGCAGATGAAGAGGCTCGAGACCGAGATGCACAAGCGCGCGCGCAATCTGGAGTTCGAGGAAGCGGCCCGTCTGCGGGACGAGATCGAGCGCCTGAAGCAACTGGAACTAGGCATTGCCTAGAACGTTGCACCGTGCGAAAGCAAGTAACTAAGCGATCCCGGGCCGCTCCCGGGATCGCGGGATCGAAACGAGCGCAACGGCTGGCTGCTCAACGCGCCGCAGGCGACTTTGAGCCAATATGAACAGCACCCACGCAAGACCCACGGGAACCGTGCTCCTTACGGTCATCGTGGTCGTGGCCGTGCTGCGTCTCGCGCAGGACCTCTTCGTCCCGCTGGCGCTTGCCGTGCTGCTCACCTTTCTGCTCGCGCCCATCGTGGCGCGGCTGCAGCACTGGCACATCAACCGACTGATTGCCGTGATCGTTTCCATCGCCCTGGCGCTTACGCTGATTGGCGTCGTCGGTGATGTCATCTTCGGACAGTTCTCCGACCTCGCGCACCAACTGCCGCAGTATGAGTTGCATCTGCGTGAGCACATCGCGCATCTGCGCGGATTCATGCGCGGCGGTGTGACCGACACCCTGGATGCCATCGAGCGGCTGACCCGGCAGATCCAGCGCTTGAACCCGGTCGCCAGCGTGCCTGTCGGTGTGCAGAAAGTGCTGATCGTGCAGCCGCCCGCGAGCGTGTTCGAGCTCATGAAGGATTTCGTCGGACCCCTGGTGAAGCCGCTCGGCTGGGCCCTCGCGGTGATGGTGTTGGTTGCCTTCATGCTGCTGAGGCTCCTCGACCTGCGCGAGCGCGTCATCCGGCTCCTCGGGCCGCGCAATCTTCAGGCGACCACGGCTGCGCTCAACGATGCCGCGGGCCGCGTGAGCCGGTATCTGCTGGTGCAGCTCCTCATCAACTCGCTCACCGGCCTCTGGGTCGGCGTTGGGCTCGCGCTGCTCGGTGTCCCTAACCCCGGCCTCTGGGGCGCGCTCACGCTGGTGCTGCGCTTCATTCCCTATGTCGGCATATGGACGGCAGCGGCAATGCCTTTCGCGCTGTCGTTCGCCGCGTTCGAGGACTGGATGCATCCGGCCATCGTCCTCGCCGTGTACGGCACCGTGGAGCTCTTCAATTACGCAGTGCTCGAGCCCTGGCTCTACGCCTCGCGAACCGGCGTCTCCCCGGTGGCGCTGCTGCTCGCTGCGGCATTCTGGACCTGGCTCTGGGGGCTCGCGGGCCTGCTGCTCTCAGTACCGATCACGGTGTGTCTCGTCGTCATGGGCAAGTACGTCCCGCAGCTCGAGTTTCTCGAAGTGCTGCTCGGTGATGAGCCCGCGCTCGAGCCGGGTCAGCAGCTCTATCAACGCCTGCTCACGAGCAACCGGGATGAGGCCGATGCGCTCCTGGAAGGGGCGCTGCGTGAGCACTCGCTGCGGGAGGTCTGCGACATCGCCATCGTGCCGGCGCTGAGGCTGCTCGAGGTGGATTTTGCCCGCGGAACCCTCAAGCCGGTACGGCGCCGCGCGGTGCTCGACCAGATTCAGCAATGGGTCGATGAGCTGCTCGAGAGCCAGCAGCGGGAGAGCGGCCGCGGTGTCTCGTGGCAGACGCCGTCGGTTCTCTGCATACCGGCCGAGGATCAGGGCGATGCCATCGTCGCGAGGCTCCTCGCCGCGGTACTGATCGACCGGGGCGTCAGTACGCGGGTGGCGGCGCCCGACCGAGTGGAGGAGGAGGTCACGGCGGGCGCCACCATAGGGCTCGAGGCGGTGGTCATCTCTGCGCTGCCGCCGGAAGCCGTTCCTCCGGCGAGGGCCGTGGTCAAACGGGTGCGCGCCCGCGCGCAAAACCTGCCGGTGATCGTCGGACTCTGGGGGCAGGATCAGGATCTCGACCGCGCCGGGCAGAGACTTCAGATGGTCGGTGTGAACCTGCTCGAGACTCGAGTAGGGAGGTGCGTCGAGGAGATCGAGCGCCTGCGGCGCACTCCGCGCCCCAACCCGACGGACGACGCCCCCGCCGAGGTGGTCCACGGGTCCTGACGCTTGCTATACTGCCGGACCGCAGGCACCCCCCTATGCAGCGCGTATCCGCAGGCCGGCCCCGGTATCACGGCAGGCTCGGCCCGCAGGTCGTGCGCTTAAGACTAGGCGCGTAGCTCAGTGGTAGAGCACCACCTTGACATGGTGGTGGTCGGTGGTTCGATCCCACTCGCGCCTACCATCGCCCCCAGGGCGCTTCCCGCCGGGACACGGTCGGGCAGCGCCCTCGTCGTGTGGCGGGGCGGTGGCCTCGTCCGCTTGCTCGATTTGAAGTGTTTGAGAGAGTCCTCCAGATGCCAGTCGTGACTCTGCCTGACGGCAGTCAGCGCCACTTCGACCGCTCCGTGACGGTCGATGAAGTGGCGGGCGCCATTGGCGCAGGGCTGCGCAAAGCGGCGCTCGCGGGACGTGTCAACGGCAAGCTGGTCGATACCTCCTTCCTCATCGAGAGCGATGCCAACCTCGCCATCGTTACTGACAAGGACCCGGCGGGGCTCGAGGTCATCCGACACTCGACCGCACATCTGATGGCCCAGGCGGTGAAGCAGCTCTTCCCCGAGGCGCAGGTCACCATCGGGCCTGTGATCGAGGATGGTTTCTATTACGACTTCGCTTATCAGCGCCCGTTCACCACGGAGGATCTGGCGGCGATCGAGGCGCGGATGACCGAGCTCGCCAAGGCCGACCAGAAGGTCACTCGTCGCGTCATGGGACGCGATGAGGCGGTCTCATTCTTCGAGGGTTTGGGCGAGCACTACAAAGCGCAGATCATCGGTAGCATTCCGGCGGGGGAGGCCATCAGCCTCTACGGTCAGGGCGACTGGGTCGACCTTTGCCGCGGACCGCACGTTCCGTCCACCGGCAAGCTCAAGGCCTTCAAGCTGACCAAAGTTGCGGGTGCCTATTGGCGCGGAGATTCCCGCAACGAGATGCTGCAGCGCATCTACGGCACCGCCTAGGCCGACAAGAAACAGCTCGAGGAGTATCTGCACCGGTTGGAGGAGGCGGAGAAGCGCGACCACCGGCGCATCGGCAAGGAGCTCGACCTCTTTCACCTGCAGGAGGAGGCGCCGGGCGCGGTCTTCTGGCATCCGAAGGGGTGGAGCGTCTTTCAGACCCTGATCGGCTACATGCGCGAGCGACAGCAGGCCGCGGGCTACCAGGAAGTCAACGCGCCGGAGCTGATGGACGCCTCGCTCTGGGAGCAGTCCGGGCACGCGCAGACTTTCGGCGAGAACATGTATCTTACCAAGACCCCCGACGAGCGGGTCTACGCCATCAAGCCGATGAACTGTCCGGGGCACGTGCAGATCTTCAAGCACGGTCTGCGCAGCTACCGCGAGCTTCCTGTGCGCTTTGCGGAGTTCGGCAAGGTGCACCGCTACGAGCCCTCGGGTGCGCTGCATGGGCTCATGCGCGTGCGCGCCTTCACCCAGGACGACGGCCACGTCTTCGTCACCGAGGATCAGATCACCGCGGAATCGGTGGCCATCACACGGCTCATCCTCGATATCTACCGGGACTTCGGCTTCGATGACGTGCGCGTCAAGTTCGCCGACCGGCCACCGAAGCGCGTCGGCAGCGATGAAGTCTGGGACCGCTCCGAGCAGGCGCTGAAGGCAGCCCTGGCGGCCGCGGGGATCGAATACACCTTGAACCCGGGCGAGGGCGCCTTCTACGGGCCAAAGCTCGAGTTCGTCCTGCGCGATGCGATCGGCCGCGACTGGCAGTGCGGCACGCTCCAAGTGGACCTCAACATGCCCGGACGGCTCGGCGCCTATTACATCGATGAGCACAGCCAGAAGCGCATCCCGGTCATGCTGCACCGGGCCCTTTTCGGCTCGCTCGAGCGTTTCTTCGCGATTCTGCTCGAGCACCACGCCGGGCGGCTGCCGGCCTGGCTGGCGCCCGTGCAGGCCGTCGTGATGAGCATCACCGACCGCCAGGACGAGTATGTCCGGTCTGTCACGGAAACCCTGAAAAATCAGGGTGTTCGGGTGGTGTCCGACTTGCGGAACGAGAAGGTGGGCTTTAAGATTCGCGAGCACACGCTGCAGCGTGTCCCGTATCTATTAGTGGCCGGCGACAAGGAGGTCGCGGCAAGTCTATTGTCAGTGCGCACCCGAAGCGGCAAGGACTTGGGCACGATGACCCCGGAGGCATTCGCCGAACGCCTCCGCATCGAGCTCGAGAGCCGCGGGCGCCGTACGTTGGAGGATTGACGCATCGCTAGTGCAACAAAGCGGGTCCGGCGCAACGAAGACATCAGCGCCCCGCAACTTCGTGTGATCGCGGCCGATGGGTCGCAGGCCGGTGTGATGTCCCGCTCCGAGGCGCTGCAAATGGCGGCGGCTTCGGAACTCGATCTGGTCGAGGTGTCGCCGACCGCGGAGCCACCGGTCGTGCGCATCATGGACTACGGGAAATTCCTGTTCGAGCAGAACAAGAAGGCCCACTCGGCGAAGCGCAAGCAGAAGCAGATTCAGGTCAAGGAGGTGAAGTTTCGTCCCGGCACGGGAGAGGCGGATTACCAGATCAAGCTGCGTAATCTCGTCCGCTTTCTTACCGAGGGCGACAAGGCCAAGGTGACATTACGTTTCCGCGGCCGTGAGATGGTGCACCAGGACATCGGGCGCAAGCTCCTCGATCGGGTCTCCACCGACCTCGCCACTCATGGCGTGGTCGAGCAGAACCCGCTCATGGAGGGAAAGCAGATGATCATGGTCTTTGCACCAAAAAAGAAGTAACGCTTCTAAGCTATTGAAAAAGCTGGAATCGTTCGCCCGTAGCGGGTAGCCCGGATGAGCGTCCGGGTGCCTTGCGACCGGGGCTACAGCAACGAGTTGAGGAGTTTCTTTCGATGCCCAAGTTGAAAACCAACCGGGCCGCAGCCAAGCGCTTTCGCAAAACGGCGAAGGGCTTCAAGCGGTACGCGTCCAAACGCCGCCACAACCTCGGCCACAAGGACCGCAAGGTCAAGCGCCACGCCCGCTCGGGCGGTACCAGCCTCGTGCACGAGACCGACACCGGTCGTCTCGAGCAACTGCTTCCGTACCACAAGTAACGCGCGCACGAGGTAATCCAACATGGCAAGAGTCAAGCGTGGCGTGACGGCCGGGCGCCGTCACAAGAAAGTTCTGGGCAAGGCGAAGGGCTATTACAACGCCCGGCGCAAGGTCTATCGCGCGGCCAAGCAGGCCGTCATCAAGGCGGGGCAGTATGCCTACCGCGATCGCCGGCAGAAGAAGCGCGAGTTCCGCGCACTGTGGATCGCTCGCATCAATGCCGCCGCGCGAATACACGGGCTTTCCTACAGCCGCATCATCAACGGACTGGGCAAGGCGGGTCTCGAGGTCGACCGCAAGGTGTTGGCGGACATCGCCGTGCATGACAGCGTGGCATTCGCCGCCATCGCCCAGCAGGCGAAGACCGCACTCGGCATGGCGTAACCCAGGGCGGGCCTTGCGCCATGCAGGACCTGACCTCCCTCGTAAACGAGGCTTTGAGCGAGGTGGCGGCGAGCCCGGACCTCGCCGGCCTCGATGAGGCACGGGTACGCTGGCTCGGGAAGAAGGGCACCCTCACCGAGCAGTTGAAATCCCTGGGCGGGCTCGCGGCCGCCGAGCGGCCTGCGGCCGGCCAGCGGATCAACGAGGCCAAGGAGCGGGTGCAGGCTGCCATCGAGGCGAGGCGCGAGGCCCTGGCGCGGGCGGATGTCGAGCGGGAGCTCGCCGCCGGCCGCATCGACGTCACGCTGCCGGGCCGCGGCGAGCAGCGCGGCGGGCTCCATCCAGTCACGCTGGCGCGCCTTCGCATGGAGGAGATCTTTCGCCGCGCGGGCTTCGAGATCGCCACGGGTCCGGAGATCGAGGACGATTTCCACAACTTCGAGGCGCTCAACTTCCCGCCCAATCACCCCGCGCGGGCGATGCACGACACGTTCTACTTCCCGGACGGGCGCCTCCTGCGCACGCATACCTCGCCGGTGCAGATCCGTGCC
Organism: Steroidobacteraceae bacterium; assembly: GCA_036273735.1. Classification (GTDB taxonomy): domain Bacteria; phylum Pseudomonadota; class Gammaproteobacteria; order Steroidobacterales; family Steroidobacteraceae; genus 13-2-20CM-66-19. The sequence continues at coordinate 17,037 of DASUHA010000101.1, forward strand.
ATGTTGAGCCAGGGCGCGCCGATCGCAATCGTGGCGCCAGGAAGGGTCTATCGGTGCGATTCCGACATGACGCACTCGCCAATGTTTCACCAGGTCGAGGGACTCAAGGTCGACGAGAACATCAGCTTCGCCAACATGAAGGCGGCGCTGCACGGGTTCCTGCAGGCGTTCTTCGAGCGTGATCTCGCGATGCGCCTTCGGCCCTCGTACTTCCCCTTTACCGAGCCTTCCGCCGAAGTCGACATGTCCTGTGTGTTCTGCGAGGGCAAGGGCTGCCGCACCTGCAAGCACACCGGCTGGCTCGAGATCGCCGGCTGCGGCATGGTGCATCCCAACGTGCTCATGGCGAGCGGCATCGATGCGGAGCGCTACACGGGCTACGCGTGGGGCATGGGAATCGATCGGCTCGCGATGCTGCGCTACGGGGTGAGCGATCTCAGACTCTTCTTCGACAACGATCTGCGCTTCCTCGAGCAGTTCCGGGCACTCTGAGCATGAGGATTCCTTATTCATGGCTCGCGGAGTGGGTCGAGGTGCCGTGGAGCCCGCGGGATCTCGGCTCGAGGCTCACCATGGCGGGACTCGAGCTCGAGGCGTTGGAGCCGGCGGCTCCGGAGTTTTCGGGCGTCGTAGTCGCCGAGATCCTGGCCGCGGAGAAGCACAGCCAAGCCGACAAGCTGCGCGTCTGTCGCGTCTCGAGCGGGCAGGGTGAGCCGCTGCAGATCGTCTGCGGGGCAGCCAATGCGCGCGCAGGGTTGAAGACCGCGCTCGCGGTGGTGGGCGCGAGGCTGCCGGGTGGCCTCGAGATCAAGGCCGCAAAGCTGCGGGGGGTCGAGTCGGCGGGCATGCTGTGCTCGGCGAAGGAGCTGGGGCTTGCCGACGCTTCCAATGGGATATTGGAGCTGCCGTCCGATGCGCCCGTTGGAAAGGCCCTGCGCGACTATCTGGCGCTCGAGGACGTCGTTCTCGAGCTCAACATCACGCCCAATCGCGGCGATGCCATGTCGGTCATCGGGGTCGCACGCGAGGTGGCAGCTCTCTCGGGCGGCAAGCTGACGGGGCAGTCCCTGAAAGGCGCGCAGGGCATGCGTGCGGCTGCAGGCTTGCGCGATACGTTCGGGGTACATCTCGATGCGCCGGCGGGTTGCCCACGGTTTGTAGGGCGCGTCATTCGCGGCGTCAGCAACAAGGCGCCTACGCCTGTCTGGATGCGCGAGCGCCTTCGCCGTGCCGGCGTGCGCTCCATCAGTCCCGTGGTAGACGTCACCAACTACGTGATGCTGGAGCTGGGTCAGCCCATGCACGCCTATGACCTGGCGAAACTGGACGGGGAAATCCGCGTACGCTTCGCGCGTGGGGGGGAGACGATCACGCTGCTCGACGGTAAGTCGGTCGAAGTGCAGCCAGACGTTCTAATGATTATGGACGCTGCGGGGCCCGTGGGTATAGCCGGCATCATGGGCGGCCAGCGCACGGCAGTCAGCGTCGAGACTACGGATGTTTTCTTCGAAGCGGCCTACTTTGCTCCGGATGCGGTCAGTGGACGCGCTATTCGGTGGGGTCTGACCACGGATGCCAGTCAGCGCTTCGAGCGCGGGGTGGATCCGTCTCAGCAGGAGCGGGCGGTGGAGCGTGCGACGGAACTATTGCTGTCGATAGGAGGCGGGGCTGCTGGGCCGAGCCGCGTGACCCAGTCTGGTGAGCACTTGCCGGCGCGCCCGGCGGTTGCCTTGCGCCGCAGGCAGCTCGCACGACTGCTGGGAGTTGGCTTCGAGGACGCTCGCGTGCGCGCAAGCCTGGAAGGGCTGCAGATGCAGGTCGAGCCGACGGAGGCAGGCTGGCGGGTCACTCCGCCGCCGCACCGCTTCGATATTGCCATCGAGGCGGACCTGATCGAGGAGGTGGCACGGATCATCGGCTACCCGTCGATTCCGGAGGCGGATGCAACGAATGCGCAGCGCTTTCCCGCCGTCCCGGGGTCGCGGCCCCCGGAGCGCGATCTGCTCCAGACGCTCGCCCTGCGGGGGTATGAGGAGGCGATCACCTATGCCTTCGTCGACCCGCAGTTGCAGGCGCGGCTCTTCCCCGATCTTGGGGGAATCGCGCTCGCGAATCCGATTGCGAGCGATCTTTCGGTCATGCGGGTATCGCTCTGGCCGGGGCTCATCAAGGTGGCGCTCGAGAACCAGCGGCGGCAGCAGGATCGCGTGCGGCTCTTCGAGCACGGCGCGCGCTTCCTGATGAGCGGCTCACCCGGCGAGCCTGTTGGGGCGACTCGCGAGATCGACACCCTCGCAGGCATTGCGTGCGGCCACCGGATGCCGGAACAGTGGGGATTGCCGCGCGAGGAGCGCGAGCCCGCCGATTTCTACGACGTGAAGGGCGATGTCGAGGCATTGCTCACCGCTACCGGAGCACACGGGGAATTCACCTTCGAGCCGCGCGCGCTCTCGTGCCTGCATCCCGGGAGAGCGGCGTGCCTGCTGCGTCGCGGCGAGCCGGTGGGCTGGCTGGGGGAGCTTCACCCCTCACTGGTGAAGGCGCTCGAGTTTACATATGCACCGGTCCTCTTCGAGATCGACGTGGGGGCCGCGCTCGCCATCGAGCGGCCTGCCTACCGTGAGGTTTCCCGCTTTCCGCACGTCCGACGCGATCTCGCGGTGGTGGTGGATGAATCGGTGACTTTAAGTCACCTCACCGAGCGTGTAACCTTCACGGCTTCGAGCCTTTTGCGTGATCTCCGAGTTTTCGACGTGTATCGCGGCCCAGGCGTAGAAGCAGGTCGAAAAAGCGTCGCTTTGGGCTTGATTTTTCAGGACATTTCTCGCACGCTTACCGAAGAGGATATCGCCGCAGTCATGGCGGCGGTCGTCGCCGATTTGCGCGTGAGCTTGAATGCAAGAATACGAGAATAAGAGATGGCCCTGACCAAGGCGGAGATGGCGGAAGCGCTATTCAACCAGCTCGGGCTCAATAAGCGGGAGGCACGGGAGCTGGTCGACCTGTTCTTCGAAGAGGTGCGCGCGGCGCTGTCGAGGGGGGAGCAGGTGAAGCTCTCCGGCTTCGGCAATTTCGACTTGCGCGACAAGAATCAGCGCCCCGGCAGAAATCCAAAAACTGGCCAGGAGATTCCGATCACTGCCCGGCGGGTGGTGACGTTCCGTCCGGGGCAGAAACTGAAGGCGCGGGTCGAAGCCTATGTTGGAGCCAAAGAATAACTCGCAGCTGCCGGTGATCCCCGGCAAGCGCTACTTCACCATCGGCGAAGTGAGCGAGCTCTGCGGCGTCAAGCCGCACGTGCTGCGGTATTGGGAGCAGGAGTTCCCACAGCTGAAGCCCGTGAAGCGCCGCGGCAACCGGCGCTACTACCAGCGCCAGGACGTCATCGTCATCCGCCAGATCAGAAGTCTTCTCTACGATCAGGGCTTCACGATCGGCGGCGCCCGCAACAAGCTCACGGGTGAGGAGGCGCGCACGGACGTCTCACAGAGCCAGCAGATCGTCAAGCAGGTGAGGCTCGAGCTCGAGGAGCTGCTGAAGGTGCTGCGGCGCTGAGAAAGACCGCCGCGGCAGCGCTCTCCGCAGGGCGGCCAAATCGGGGTATCATTGGGTCTCGCGCGAGACATCCCCGCTCGCGTACTTGACAGGTCTGCACAACAAATCGTCGGAGCGTGGCGCAGTCTGGTAGCGCACTTGCATGGGGTGCAAGGGGTCCCGAGTTCAAATCTCGGCGCTCCGACCAAATTCGAAGTCCCGGACGCGTTCGCGTACAAGAAAGCGTGGCAGTGGGGGCACGGCTTCGGTGTTGAGATTGCCGTCCATGAGCTTCGGGCATTGCCTGCTCTGCGCGGCGTCGTGCATTCTCACATCAGGAGTCGGCAGCAGCAGGGCGGACGCTGCAAGCAATCCGGCGCGCCATATCAACTCTCAGCGCCTGCATTTCGGGATCGGCACCGACCCTCCTTGGGAGAGACCATGAAAGTACTACGTACGAGAATCCCGGGGATTTTCGGTCTGCTCCTGATTGGAGCCGTCGCAGGGGCATTCGCGCAGGATGTGATGCAGCAGCGGCTGCCATTCCTCAAGGTCGTCGCGGAGGATGGCAAAGTCAGGGTGCTGCGTTATGCCCCCGCGGCGGGCGATAAGTCCGCAATGCATTCCCACCCGGAGGCGGTCGTGGTCGTGCTCAAGGGCGGGCGCGTCCGCTATACGCTACCGGATGGTACCCAGAAGATAACGGAGCTGAAGGCTGGCGATGTGATGATTCGACCGCCGGTAACTCATCGCGACGAAGCGATCGATCCGGTCGAGAGTATTTTGGTAGAACTCAAGTACTGAAGAGTGCTGATACAGTTGCTCGCGGCCGGGGTGTGCGCCGACTCGCGCCGGCAAATCGGTGCAGCTGATTACCTTATCACACGAGGACCATTGGCTTTCCCGCAGTGCGACCCGCGAGCAGACGTTGGAGGCGGTTGTGAGCTTTCTCGAGCTCAATGACCCGGCCAGCTAGGCCGAAGCTGCCTCAACGAAGACCGGTCTGAGACCCGCAACGCGGCTTTCGCCGGCAACGCATAGAGGAGCGCTCGATTGACCCGTTCGCGCCGACAAACGCTGGCTGGCGATGATAGTTGTGTGTCTTGGCGTGCTCATGATCGTGCTTGATACGACGATCGTAAACGTAGCATTGCCTTCGATTGCCGCGGACCTCGGCTTTACTGAGACTTCCCTGGTATGGGTGGTCAATGCCTACATGCTGACCTTCGGTGGCTGCCTGTTGCTCGGCGGTCGGCTGGGCGATCTCTACGGGCACCGCAGGCTATTCCTCGGTGGTATTACGCTGTTCACCCTGGCGTCGCTCGGATGCGGCATGGCAAATTCGCGGATATTGCTCGTTTCCGCGCGAGCCGTGCAGGGTCTGGGCGGCGCGGTGGTTTCGGCCGTTTCACTGTCGCTGATCATGAATCTGTTCACCGAGACCGGCGAGTGGGCCAAAGCGATGGGCGTGTACGGCTTTGTCGCTTCAGGCAGCGGCACCATCGGAGTGTTGCTCGGCGGTGTGCTGACAAACCTGTTGAACTGGCACTGGATTTTCCTCGTCAACTTGCCGATTGGGATCGTCGTTTATGGATTGTCGGCAGCGCTCTTGCCGTCGGCAGGTGGCCATGCTCATGGGGAACGGATCGACGTGGCCGGCGCGGTGACCGTGACGGCGTCGCTGATGCTCGCCGTATATGCGGTGGTGAATGGTAATGAGGCGGGCTGGACCTCGCTTCAGACCCTGGGCCTGCTGCTCGCGGCGCTGGCGCTGTTAGCAATCTTCCTCGCTATCGAAGCGCACGCGTGGCATCCGTTGATGCCGCTCAGTCTGTTTCGCATGCGTAACGTCGCGACCGCGAACGTGGTGGGCGTGATTTGGGCGGCGGCGACGTTCGCCTGGTTCTTCATCTCCGCGCTGTACCTGCAGCGCGTGCTCGGCTATCGCCCGTTGCAGGTAGGGCTCGCGTTTTTGCCGGCTAGCCTGATCATGGGGCTCTTTTCGCTGAGCCTGTCGGCAAGCTTGGTCATGCGCTTCGGTCTTCGCCTGCCGCTTGCCGCCGGCCTACTCGTGGCGGCGTGTGGTCTGGTGCTGTTCGCACGGGCACCGGTGAACGGGAACTTCGCCATCGACGTGTTGCCCGGCATGATACTGTTCGCTGTCGGCGCGGGCACGGTATTCAATCCCCTGCTGCTGGCGGCCATGAGCGACGTCGATCCGAAGAACGCGGGTCTCGCATCCGGCGTCGTCAATACGTCGTTCATGATGGGCGGCGCACTCGGCCTGGCCGTGCTTGCAAGTTTAGCTGCTGCGCGCACCGAGGCGATTCGGGCCTCCGCAAGCGCCAGCATGGCGCTCAATAGCGGGTTACCACGTAGCGCCGCCATCTTCACGACCACGGCAGGGATACTGGGAAGTACACTGTTGCGGCGTGGTCGCTGGGCCGAGGCCGAAACGGCCGTTTAAAATTCATACTCGAACGCCGCAGGCCCTAAAGGCCTGCCGCGCGCGGCAAGCTCGCCGGCGAGGGCTCTGCACGGCGCGGCCTGCAGCGGCGCAAGCGGCCCGCGTTGCTCGTTTTCCTGACGTTTGAGATTACGCTGGACGAAAGAGAAGGCTCTCACTGCGCCGCGATCTCCACTATGGAACCAATCGCGACCCGGCGAGTTGCGCAGAAACTGATTTTTTCAGCGTAAGAGGAGAATGCCATGCCTACCGCAACGGGTCATACCTCTGCCATCCGCGCCAAGAAGGTGCTCGGTACCAATATCGTGGATCCCTCCGGCAGTAAAATTGGTGTAGTCGAAGACGTAATCCTGGACAAGCAGACCAACAGCATCCTCTTCGCGGTGATCAGCTTTGGGGGCTTCCTGGGCATGGGGGAGAAATACCATCCCATTCCCTGGGCCGCCCTCGACTACGACGAGGGATCAGGTGCCTACGTCGTCACTTATACGAAGGAGCAGCTCGAGGCCGCACCGACCGGCTCGATCGATGAGCTCACGCGTAACGACGGCCGGCAGTTCCGGGATCGGACCTATGACTACTATAAGGTGCCGCGGTACTGGGAGATGCGCCACTGAGCAGCGGAAGCGGTGCGCGATGCCATTCGCCGCGCGTGTCGAGCTGAGTTGATCGCGACCGGGAGGCTCCGGATCCACACGATCCGGCGCCGCCCGAGGCGCGCGCGCATTGAGCGCCCACCTGGATTGTTCCAATTGTGAACGCGTTCATGGGTTCGCGAAGCGAAACGCCATACGGTAGCCGCCACGGCCCATTTTGGGGTCGAGGAGGCTTCCATGTCCAAAAGAATTGCCATGGCTTGCGCGATAGCTGTCGCGGTAGCTGGATGTTCCACTGTCGGACGAATCACGGTGAAGAGCTATACGGCGGGCTCCGGAGAGCGGGTGGTGGCCGGCCAGGCTGCTCCTGAAGCCAGTTACGACTGTGAGAAGGTGTCGCAGGAGCCGCGGCCGTGGGGCCTCAGTGGCAACATGAACCGTGCGCATGCCACTGAGAATCTCACGGCGTCTGCCGTCGATTCAGCGCCGGCAAAGGGCGCGAATTACGTATACGTCATGGTGCCCGGACAGGCGAGCATTGGCGGATTCAATGTCAACGCCTTCAAGGATGCCCAGGTGGCCTACTACAAATGCGCTAGCTTGCCGCCGCAAACCTGAGTTGCCGGGCCCGAAGACCTCCGTGTTGGATTCTCGGCGGAGCCATCGGACCCGGTTGCGGCTCTCAATCGTCATACGCGCTAATGCACCGCGCGATGCTGCTCCTCGCCTTTGGTAGCGAGACTGAAGCGCGGCTCGAGCGCAAAGTGTTCTCCATTCACGAGTTGCGCCACATACCGGCCGACGGCTGGCCCGTGTTTGAACCCGTGCCCGGAGCCGCCGCCCACCAGCCAGACATTCTGCCACCGGGGATGCCGATCAATGAGGAAGTCGCCATTCGAGGTATTCTCGTACTGGCAGACCCGTGACCCGTTGAGCGGCTGCCCGGCGAGCGCAGGGAAGCGGCGCGCCATGTACGCACGCGCTTGTGCCAGAGCCTCCGCAGAGGGCAGCCGGTCACCGGTATCAGGGTTCATCGCCGGACCGTGCCTGTCGTGAGCGACCTTGAATCCGCGCGCCTCGAGATCAGGGAAGCCATAGAAGATGTCACCGCCGTTGAAATCCGCCCATCCAGGCGTTGCCCCAGGCTCGAAGCGCGCATCTCCAGCCGGCGGAGCGAAGAAAAAGACTTCCTGGCGCGTAACGAAAATGCGCGAGCCGAGCAGGTCGGGAAAGAGTTTGGGCAGCCACGGTCCGCAGGCAAAGACGTAGTTCGAGGCCTCCAGTCGCTCGCCTCCGGACACCACGAGCTGATCCAGCGAAGGGGCGGTCGACGACGCGGTACTCGGGGCAGCCACCTGCGCCAGACGGTACTCGCCGCCAGCCGCTGCGAACCGTGCAACAAGCGTCTCTACCGCCCGGCGGGCCATGAGCGCCCCAAAATCCGGCTCGAATAACCCCAGCTCGATTCCATCCCAACGGAACTGAGGGAAGCGGCGTGCCAGCTCTGCGCGATGGAGCGTCTCGATGGGGATGCCCAGCTTGCGGTGAATCTCTACGGAGCGGGTTGCATACGGTTCCAGCTTCTCGAAGAAAAACAACACTCCGAGTCGACGGAAAATCGGCAGCTTCTCGCTATTGGAGAGCCATTTCCAATCCGTGAGCGACTCCCACGCCATCCGCGCGTAGACCTCATCAGGGCCATAAGCTGCGCGCGTCATGCGCGATTCACCACCCGAGGATGCGCGCTCGTTGGCAGGTCCGCGGGCATCGAGGAGCAGGACGCGCTTGCCTTTGCGAAGGAGATTCCAGGCGGACCACGCGCCGAAGACCCCGGCGCCGACCACGACGACGTCCCAGGATTTGCGAGCCCCCCGGGGTGTGCCCGGTTGCGCCACGCCCGCCTGGGAGGCAACGAGCGCCGTGGCGGCGCCTGCAAGTCCGCCGAGCAACTCCCGGCGGGTCAGCGACTTCGCCCCGGGGCCTGAGCGTGTCTCACTCTCCCTGATGCTATCTATACCGTTCTCCATCAGAACGAGTGGCTGCCGTAGATGCCTATCGTGCGGGGCTGGTTCGTCAGGTATCCCACGCGCGCGCTCCGACCGCGCTCGTAGTCGAGAGCCAGCACCGCTGTCTTGTCGGCGATATTGTTGACGTAGGCGGCGATCTCCCAGCGATCGTCCTTCAAGCCGAACCGCAGGTTGGCGAGGGTGTAGGACGGCAGCTCCGTGTTGAAATTGATCTGGCTGGTGGTGAGTGGTCCGCCATATACGATGAGTCGCGCGGCGTTCGGATCGGCTGCCGTGCCGCCGATCTGGCCCCAGCCCGGCTCTTCGTTCTCGAACTGGGAGAACGAGGAGCCGACGTATTGCAGGGTGAAGTTCCCGAACAGGTCGGTCGAGCCTCTGAGCGGTATGGTAAATCCGGCGTAGCCGACCGCCTGGAATTTGGGTGCAGTTGGGAGCCTGTTACCGTCCTGGAGGCCACCAACGACGCCGAGTGAGGAGATGACCGAGGATGTGAGCTTGGCATTGAGAGCCGTCGCGGACACACCGAAGTCCCAGATCGCATCCGGCCTGAAGAAAGCCTCCGCCTCGAAGCCTTCACTGCGAGCGGTCGGCACATTGATCACGAGGCGCGAGGAGCAGGTGCCGGCGGTGGCGGTCGCCTGCAGGTTCGTGATGTCCTCGTAGAAGGCGGCAACGTTGAGCGTGAGGCGCCGGTCCATCCACTGCGACTTCAGACCCAGCTCGTAATCCCAGAGCTTCTCGTCTTTCCAGTTGCGATACCCGCCAAAGACTTGCTTGTCGAGCGCTGAGCATAGCGGTAGGTTGATGGGGTCATTGATGCCTCCCAGGCGGAACCCCCGCGAGGCCTGCGCGTAGACCTGTGCGTCCGGGAGCAGCTTGTAGCTCAAAATCACGCGCGGGGACGCGCCGCTCGAGGAGACGCTCCCTGGAATCCCGCCGGCGGGAGTAGGGGAGGAGAACACTCCGTGGAAATTGAGGACCCGGTCCTCGTCATACTTGTAGTAGCGCAGGCCCGCGGTCAGCGAGATCTGGTCGGTCGCGTGCCAGGTGCCCTCGCCGAACACTGCGTACTGCTTCAGCCTGTAGCTGATATCGGACCAGAAGGGCGTGTCGGGGGGGGCGAGCGGATCGGTGCCCAGAGGATTGCCGAATTTCGCATTGAGCGCGTCGTAGCCGGGCGTCGGCAAGGACTGTCCATACCGCCTGCCCGTATGCTGAAAGAAGCCGCCGACCAGCCAGTCAATGGTTTGCCTGCCGTTCGATGCCAGGCGTACCTCCTGGGATATCACGTTGAGGTGCGTGCGGTCGTACAGGGGCGAGTTGGTGCGGACTCCGGCAGGGTCAGCCGGTGTGGATGCGTCGGTGAACGCATCGACCGTCACGCTGCCGGTAAGCTGTGTCGCATCGCGCAGTACCAGAACATTGCGATGCGTATAGGAGGTCACCGAGGTCAGGGTAGCGAAGCCGAGATCGTAGGCAACTTTGACGTCGGCAAGCGTAAAGTCGTCTGTCAGCCCCTCCTGCTGCTGCCGGTACTGCTGAAGACTGCCAATCGTCACGGCGGGCTGGGTGGTCGTGTACTGATTCGCGAGAATGTTGTAAATATCGACACGTGGAAAGCCGTTGGTCTGGAGCTTCTGGAATACCAGGCGGGGGGTAATTGAAAGCGCGGCGTTCGGCTTGATGAGGAGCTCGAGACGCCCGCCCCCGCGATCGCCGGTGTTGACGGCCTTCTGGACCTTGAAGCCGCTCGGTTTCTCGGCTCCCTCCGGGCCAAGCGGTGTGATCGCATCGATGAAGCCCCCCATGTGCCGCCAGTAGCCGACGACACGGGCGGCGACGGTATCACTGAGCGGGAGGTTGAGCGCGCTTCTGAAATAGCCCCCTTCGCTGCCATGACTCACGTCCTCGAGGGCCGCGTCGGTCACCACTTCAAGCTTGCCGAGCACCGGCTGGCGCGTGATGTAGCGGACCGTCCCGGCCTCCGAGCCGGCGCCAAACAGCGTGCCCTGCGGACCGCGCAGTACCTCGAATCGGTCGAGGTCGAAGAGCTCGAGGTCGGGCGTGAAGAGGGCCACGGAGATGGGCGACTCATCGAGATAGACGCCCACCTGCTCCTTGACACCCGGCTGGTCGCGAATCACCTGGCCCGAGCTGATACCGCGGATCGCCATTTGGCTCTGGCCCGGGCCCAGATCCGCAACCGCGAAGCCCGCTACGTTGCGTGCGAGGTCGACGATATCGGTCGCGCCGGAGTTGATGATCTGGTCCTGGCTCGTGGCCGATACGGAGAACGGGACGTTCTGGATGTTCTCCGATCGCTTCGTCGCCGTGACGATCACTTCCTTCAGTTGAACCCCCACCTCCGGCTGCTGTTGCGCTGCGGCAACGAGCGGCAGCGGGGCCGCAAGCATAGTGAAGACAACAGCGGCTCGTGTTAGCGCTCTCATAGCTCTCCCCTCCAACTCGCGGTGCGCGTTGGCTGTTGTTATTGGGCGCGAGTATGCTCCCAAGCACCACTGAGTGCAAAGTGGAGAGCGGGGACGGCGCTGCCGTCACGTGTCCGACCGGCGGAAGTAGCTTGATGCAGCCGGATGAAAAAGACCCGCAAGCAGGAGCGCTAATATCACCAGGTGTGCCAGCAGTACATAAGGGTCGCGTATCGACAGGGCGACGTGCAGCGCCATCCAAATGGCCAGCAGCCAGCGGGCCCAGTCGCGGCCCTTCAACACGAAGACTCCTCCGAGCAGCGCTGCTATTCCGATGCTGAGAACCGCGAGGTCGTCACCTGCCAGATGCGCAGGCCTGCTCGTGAGTGGGATCGCGCCACGCCAGATATCCAGCAGGCCAAGCGTTATGAAGACCACTCCGATGACGACAATGTATACGGGACGCTTCTTTGCAGTCTGCACTTGGCCGTTCAGACTGATGTTCATGCCAATCGCTCCGGTCGGGCGCGGCGCCATTCGCCGATGATCTCGAGAATGGCGTCAGCGGGTTCTCCCTTGTCCGAATGCCACTCCGGCAGGGGGCCGGAGTCCAGGAGCAGGCGCCCCACACGGGCGTATTCGGTCTCGCGGCCTGCATGCGAGCGGCATCCTTCTGCGGCCCAGATCAAGGGTGGAGCGTTGAACTCGCGATCACGATGGGCGGGAGAGGCACCATGCTCCAGAAGGACGCGCACTGCATCCGCATGCCCGGCCATCGCGGCACAGTGGAGGGCGGTCTTGCCGATTTGCTCATCGCCGCGGTTCGGATCGAAGCCGGCGGCTAGTAGTGCCTCGAGCGCCCTCGAATCACCCTCGTCAGCGGCACGATACATTGTTGCGTAGTGCTCGTTGCCAATTTTGGCCCGCAGATCCGGCTCGGCGGCCAGCATTTTTTCCGCCGTCTCGCGGTCTCCGCGACTGCAGGCCGATACCAGCCGGTCTATGGGTCGCAGCTCCTCGGCCGCGCCGCGGCTGGCCAACCAGTCAGCGACAGCGTGGTTGGCGTTGAGCTCTGCGATCTCATACGGGGTGCGGCCATCCGCGCGCCGGCGCGTTGGGTCGGCGCCACGGGTGACGAGCGCTTCGGCGAGCGCCACGTCCCAGCGCTGGGCGACGACGTGCAGCGGTGTTTCGCCGTTTTCCGCAAAGACGGGATCCGGCTCGGCCCCATGCTCGAGCAGCCAATGTGCCCCGATCGGCGTTGTCGCCCAATGCAAAATGGCGTACAGCGGCGCCGCGCCATCGGTGGCCCAGGGCTGATTCGGGCTGGCTCCGTAGGCGGTGAGAAGGTCGAGCGCCGCCGCGTCACCGGCTCCGGCGGCAAGGGGGAATGTGATGCCGTCGTTGGGATCTGCGCCGGCCTGGAGCAGCAGTTCGACCAGCGGCAGGAGCTGCACTACGCGCGAGGCTCCCCAGAGCACCGGGCGTCGCACTCCGTGATGCAGCCAGGGAAAGCGCGTGCCGGGGTCCGTACCGAGCTCGAGCAGCTGGCGAGCGATTGCAACCAGCCCGCCCGGATCGGCGACGCTGCCATGACGCAACGAGGTATGGCAGACGTAGAGGATGGCTTCCCAGCCACGGGGTCCGTCAGGCTCGTGAGCGAGCTCGGGATTTTTTGCAAGCCATCCATTTGCGCGCCGCGCATCGCCGGTGACGAGAGCGACGTGGAAACTCGACCCGACAATACCGGGGTGTAATCGCAGCAGGCGCTCGGCACGATCTTCGCGGCCATCGGTCGCGGCTTCAACGAATTCGCGCACGGCATCACTGAATTTGAGTGTCAGCAGCGCGACGTGCTCGCTCAGCGCCTTCCAGGAAGAGAAGCCGTATTCGCGGGCAATCGCCGATTGCGCATCGTGAAGCGCAAGGGAAGCGCCGCCAAGTTGCTCTTCGCCGAGGTCTCTAAAAGCCGGTAGCAGTCGAAATCGCGCGAGTGCGGTGGCATCTCGGGCTCTCGCAGAGCGCAGCAGCTCCTTGGCCTTTCGTTTCAGCTGATCGAGATCGGGGTTATCGGGCAGTGCGGTATGGGGCACGATAGTTCTCCATGCTCGCGCCGGCGGTCCGCAGGCTGGCTAACATGGAAGACGATGTGCCGTCACCTGTAGCTGTAGAAGGGTGGACTCCGTCCTTCGCGCGGACCCGCATGCGCCCCTTTGCGCAGTCAAGATCATGCTACTCAGCACACGCCACGTCAAGCGCCGGCCGAGCCTAACGCCGCGGGAAATCGTCAAGACCTACGGCGTCCGGCATGTCCCGGCAGGATGCTCGAAACCGTCACGCGTGCCGCGGAAATCTGCTATCCGGCGCGGATTTCGTTCTGGGATGATTTGGGTCCTGTCATGAAACTCCTGTACACGTCGCTTCTTCCCGCTTTGCTCGCGGCTCTACCGGCTGGCCATGCCGTGCTCGCGCCGAGGCGGCCTGAATCCCATTGTAAGTCACCTGCGCGGCTTTAAGCCGAAGGCGTAGAGCTTGTTGTTAGAAATCGCATTGCTGTCATTGTACCCAGAGCCCCAATACACTACGCCGTCCACGATGGACGGCCCGTCAATTACCGACCCCCCGCTGTCGAAGCTCCACAGGGCTTTCCCGGTGGCTGCATCGAATGCATACATGAGACCTGACTCAGACCCGGCATAGACCACGCCGTTGGCGACACTGACCGCGCCCTCATCAGCGGCGCCGGAAGTAGGATCGGGCGTCTGCCACAGCAGCCTGCCGGTTCGGACATCGAGTGCCGACCAGGCGCCCCAGGTGATTTCCTGCCCGTCCGGAATCAGCGTGTAGGGATTGCCGTCCTTGTTGGCAATGGCGGCATAGATGCGCCGGCCATCCGTAGCGGTGCCCCACTGAATGCCTCCTGTGCTGCCGCCCGGCCCCACCTGTGTGCTCCAGCGGATGTCGCCATTGTCCGGATTCAGGGCCCAGTAGCGGCCGCTCTTCTGTCCTATTCCAACAATTCCGGGAAGCAGGTTCGGGCCTGATCCGCCGAGATCATAATCGGGACCTGGCGGAATGGGGCAGAGAAACTCGGCTGCGGGAACGATGCAGGCGTTGGTGAACACATCATAACTGAACAGGCGTTTCGACCAAACAATATGTCCGTCGGTGAGATCGAGCGCGAGGACCGAGTCGAAGTGATCGTCCGGAGCCTCACAGTCGGCGGTCGTATTGTTGTTGGCAACCGCCTGGTTCTCGCAATCGAGGACGCTCTGAGGAGCGCTGTAGTTGTTGCCGGTGCCGACGTAAAGTAGATGGCGGACAGGATCAATCGCGGGCTGCTGCCAGACCGGGCCGCCGCTGTATCCGCCCGGCTGGCCGCCGTTATCCGGAATCGTGTAGGTCTTCCAAAGGATCGCGCCCGTGTTGGCATCCAGTGCCACCACGCTGCCGCGGAAGGTGCAGCAGGCATAGACTGCATTGAATATCGGGGCGAGGGCGAAGACCTCCTCCTCCGAAGAGACTCCGACGTAAATGACATCGCCGAAGACGACGGCGGAGCCCGTGATCTTCGCGGCGGAATGGGAGTCGACGCGAGTGATCCAATGCAGGGCCCCTGTCCTGCGGTCGACGGCCATGATGCTCGTGCCGTTGTCGCTCAGGAAATTGGCTTCCTGGTCGCCCACGATGACGTCCTTGCCATGGATGGCCGGACTGGTGCGGGAGATTGCGCCGGGGGATCCATCGTAATCGGAGATCTGGTGGGACCAGAGCAATTGACCCGTATTTTTGCCGACGGCATATAGGTTGCCCGCTGAATCCGGCAAAAAGATGGTATCGCCGGATACGGTAGGAGTAGCCGAAACGTTGCCACCGGTGGTGAAAACCCACTTCACGGTGAGTGAGTTGACGTTGGCCGGACTGATCCGCACCTCGGCAGGCTGGCTACGCGAGTCCGCGAGGTCGTGGCCGCTCACGCGCCAATCGGCTCCCTGGGCAGCCGCACAAATGCTGATCGCCAGCATGAACAGAGTGCTTCTCAACATGACGTTCACTCCCTATTGCATGTGGAGTTTCTGTGTTCTCCACTGCCGAACAGCATAGATTGTGCAGGCGGAGGAAGCTTGGACCACTTGGCCGCCCGGGCCCTGCACATCGCGGAGCGGGAATGGACCACTTTAGCGATGGCGTCCATCGAAGGAGAGGCGTTTGTGGCTGGCGGCCGAATCAGATGTTATTGTGGTACCGATACCGCAGCCAGGTCTCAGGGACGCTCGGTGCAGTCACCGCCGTCCTGGAACCGAGCGCGCTGCGGCGGACCCCGGGCATTGAGAGCATTGTTAATTTCAACCTCGAGCTCGACCGTACTCATGACCGCGGAGTCTGTTGACTTGCCGCCGTTGCTGCGCCTACACTCCCGCCCATTGCGATGGTAACGCTCACATGCACTTCAAGTGGTGCCTGATGAGCACGGCCTTTGAGTTGGTGTGACGCCGCGGTAAGGCGGTGGCGCGCGATGCAATGCGGCAGACGCGCGTGGGAGGCAACGCCGTTCAACAGCGGTTTGACGGCTGGTTCAAGCGGGCCATAGCCCGAGCTGTGGCGTTGCCGCTCTGCAGCGTCGGATGAGAGGAAGAGCAAGGTGTTGCATTCCGTAGGCCGTCCGTGCTCCGGCCCGGCTCTCCCCCGGCTGGTGGTTGGTGTGGGGTTTGTTGGTGCTGCACGCCTTTGGCGCGTTGCTGGCGGCGCCAAATAATGAGCTCGCGTGCCTCATACGCAATGGCATCCATTCTCGCTGCAGTTTCCCCAACGCTTCCTGGCGGGCAGTGACCACGCATGAGCGGGCGCCAGTATCCTCGCGGTCACTGCTTGGAGATGACCAATGATCCCACTACCTCACCGAGGGAGGTTTGTCATGAATGTCACGAAATTTCGCCTGATGGCCGCTGCCGCGGCCGGCCTTTTGGCCGTCGCGGGTGCGGCGACCGCCGCTGAGGCGTCGAGCTCGTCCAGCGATTCACTGCGTGACTTGGCGGCGCAGGTCCAATTGCGTATCGGCACGGCGGCGAGCCCCCTCGATCTCAGCGACCCAACTCTGTCGCGGATTACCTCCGACCAGTTCTCGGTCCTCACCCCGGAAAACGAGATGAAGTGGCAGGTCGTCGAGCCGCAGCAGGGGACCTTCGACTGGACAGGCGCCGACAACCTCGTCAACTTCGCCGAGACACACGAAGCGCTGGTGCGTGGGCACACGCTGGTGTGGCATAACCAGCTGCCGAACTGGCTGACGCAGGGCGTCGCCAACGGCACCATCAGCGATTCTCAGTTGCGCGTTCTGCTGCATCAGCACATCACCACCGAGGTGAGGCGGTACCGCGGCAGGATCTGGCAGTGGGACGTCCTCAACGAGATGTTCACCGACTCGAACCCATCGCAGATCAACCCGAACGACTTCTGGATCTCGCACCTCGGCCCGGGCGTCATTGCCGACGCGTTCCGCTGGGCGAAGGCGGCCGACCCGCACGCATTGCTCTGTTACAACGACTACAACATCGCCGGTGAGGATGGCAGCAATGCCAAGTTCGAAGCCGTTTTCACCATGGTCCAGAACCTGCTGGCGCAGGACGTGCCGATTGACTGCGTGGGAGACCAGGGCCACCTCGACCTGCAGTACGGGTTCAACCCCAACCTGATGACCCAGGACCTGCAGAAATTGGCCAGCCTCGGCCTGAAGGTCGCAATCACCGAGGCGGATGTGCGCACGTTCGTGGAGACAACGGACAGTAAGCAGACCCCGATCGTCTCACCGACGGACTCGACCTCCAGCCATACGGCGGACCCGGCCGGGGCGGATTGGTACGACGGGATGTTGCAATCGTGCCTGGCCGTGCAGGCGTGCATCTCGTTCACTGTGTGGGGCTTCGACGACTCGGAGTCGTGGGTGCCAGGCACCTTCCACGGTGAAGGTGATGCCGATCTCTACGACGTGAATCTCAACCCGAAGCCGCAGTACACCGCTGTGCAGCAGACTCTGTCACTGGCTGCGGGCGCCCCGAATCGCCTCGGGGGACGATAAGCGCTAAGGGCGCTGACGGCGGCCTGCTTCTGCGTATCGCGGCAAGCGAGCCCGTCGCCGACACGGCGGCGGGCTCGCAAGGGTTTGGCGACCAAAGGATTCCGGTGTCATGGTCGCGAGAGACGGTACAGCGCCGCGCCATGGGCAGGGAGCTGCGCCCGCAGCATTTCGGCCGGACCCAGGTCGCGCCGGTTCCAGAGGTCCCGAATTGCGTATCGTTGCCCCGTGAAGGACAGTGAGGTCCAGGGCAGGGTGATGGTCCGTTTTCGGGCTTGCAGGTTGAAAACTGCGACATACCAATCATTGTTTGTCCGTGTACCCTCGGGCCGGGAAACCCAAGCGACCGTCCCGCCGTCCGATAGAAGCTGGTGAGCGTCGGCGGACCGTTGATCGACCGCGATGACCTCCGGGTTGTCGAGGAGCGACATCGTCCATGGATCCATCTCCGTGAGATTGGCTCCGAGGAAGAGAGGTGAGCGCGCGATGCACCAGAGTGTCATGTATGTGCGCTGTTCCGCACGCGTCAGCTGCGAATGCCGCGGCTTACCCCAGCCTGGGGCTGGGCGCAGCGCGCCCAGCGCCAGCATGTCAGCATCGGGCCAGCCCCCGGGCCCGGCGAGCGGTGCCCAGCGCGCTGAACGCGCAAACTGGTCGCCGACGCCCTGGGGGTAGGGGTTGGAACTGTGCCACAGATCCCAAATATCATTGGAGATGCGCCACATGTTGGCCTGGCGCCGCAGTTGCGGGAGTTTCACGATGGGTGCCGGACCCGGCGAGAGGCTGAGGACCATGTCCCGGCCACTGCCGCGCAGAGCGGCGGAGAGCATGCGGATCTCCGCGGCTGAGTAGGGATGGTTCGCGATGCAGTCCGCCTTGATGAAGTCGACGCCCCAGGAGGCGTAGAGACGGGCGATGGAGTCGTAGTACGCCTGGCCGGCTGGTCGATCAGGGTCTACGCCGTAGTTGTCGGCGTTCCACGGGCAAGCGGCATGAACGTCGGCGGCTTGCGCGGCAGTATGAGGCGAGCCCTCGATCGGCAGGTTACGGGCCACTGCCTCCCGCGGTATACCGCGCAGGATGTGGATCCCGAATTTCAGGCCGAGCGAGTGCACATAGTCGGCCAGGGGCTTGAATCCTACGCCCCCCGCGGCCGATGGGAATCGGTTCGGTGCCGGGACGTAGCGTCCGTACGGGTCGAGCACCAGCAGCGAAGCGTGGGAGTTGCCCGTCGGTGTCGGATTGCGGACGAACCATTCCGCGTCGATTACCGCGTAGTGCCAGCCATAGCGTGCGAGATGCCGGCTCATCCAGCGGACATTGGCGCGAAACTGAGCCTCCGTGATGGTCGTTCCGTAGGCATCGTAACTGTTCCAGCCCATTGGCGGATGAGCGGCGATCCGGGTGGTGGTGGCGGGTGGGTGCGCAGCGACGGGGGAGGATGCCAGAACAGTGACCAGCGCTGCGGCGGTGTGCCACAGCCATAGCGGGCTCCTCGTAAGGGTCGGCAGACGTAATGCCATCGAATTTCCAACCTCATGTGTGCGCCCGATGCTGAATCCTGCGGGCGTCTATTGTCTGAGTATATAGTAAGCCATATTCTGTGCCCCGGCGACTACCGGCCTCGGTCGCCTGCTCATGCCGAAATGGAAGAATTGGGACGTGTCATGAAATTCCGAACCAGAGCCTCTCGGCTCGTCCTCCTGGCAACGGTGCCAGCCGCGCTCTGCGCTCAATGCTTTGCGACGACTCCACCGCAGGCCACCACCGCGCCCGCCGCCATGGCTGATGCTTTTGCGCTCAAGATGCAAAGCTTCCCGCTCTATGGTGACGGTCCGATCCCGAATTCAAAGCCGGGACCGAACGAGGAATTCGGCGCCGCCGGCGGATTTCTGCGAAAGGTGTCGCGACCGCAGATTCTGGTCTACCTGCCTGCAAGAAGCAGGGCCAATGGGACCGGTATCCTCATTTTTCCGGGCGGCAGCTATGCCGGCCTGACTTTCGAGCTCGAGGGGACGCAGCAGGCCCAATTCCTCAGCGATCACGGCATCGCGGCATTCGTCGTCAAGTACCGGATCCCGAGCGATGAGAGGATGATCGACAAGTCGATCGGGCCGCTTCAAGACGCGCAGCAGGCGATCCGGTTCGTCCGCTTGCACGCCAAGGCGTGGAACCTGAATCCCTCGCGCGTCGGAGCAATGGGATTCTCCGCCGGCGGCCACGTGGCCTCGACTCTGGCAACGCACTTCAACAAGGCGTATGTAGACGATCCCGAACACGTCAGCCTCCGTCCGGACTTCCTTATCGTCGTATACCCGGTGATCAGTATGGACGCTAAGATCGCGCATATGGGTTCGCGGGAGGCGTTGCTCGGACCGCACCCATCGGAATCCCAGGTCCGGTTTTTTTCCAGCGAGCTGCAGGTGACCAGGGAGACGCCACCCACGCTGATCCTTGATGCGGCCGATGACCGGCTGGTCGATCCGGAGAACAGCGTCGTATTCTTTGAGGCGCTACGCCACGCGGGTGTCCCCGTCGAAGCGCGGTTCTTCGAGAAAGGGCAGCACGGCTTTTTTCTGATGCCCCGCGACCGTTGGCAAGAACCCATTCTGGAGTGGTTGACGTATAACGGATGGCTGTGCCCGCGAGCGCCGGCAGGCCATGTGGACTGAAGCTCGTTCATGACCCAATTCGACTGCGGTGGGGTTCGAAATCCATGAGCCGTTCGTCGCAAGCTGGCGTCCAGGCGCAGAGCGTACGTAATGTGGTGCAGGGTAGGGTTGGCCCTGCCGCATGAGGGCCTCGCACCAACTCAGGCAATCGCAGGCCGCGGCGGCGATTTGCGCGTAGTGATCGCAAGCCGCGTCCTCGGCAGCTTCGGGCCAGGAAACTCCTCGGCGTACGCTTCGATCACCAGGGCTCCCGGGTTTCGGGTGGCCTGCACGATGAGCTGCGCCAGCCCGTTGAAGACACTGCGCATCGGCTGCTTGTCGGACTCCTGACAGTTGGGATCGCCGTTACCGACGCCGAGCAGCGTGCCCTCGCCGCTGAGCTCGAACTTGATGAGGTTGACAGCCGTCGGCACCGTCCGACCTGTGTTGTCGAGCACTTCCACGCGCACGATGGCGATGTCCTCGCCGTCGGCGGCGATCTCGCTGCGGTCGCAGCTCAGCCGGATGGTTGCCGGCTCGCCGGTGGTCTCGCGCCGGGTCGTCATGACGATCATGCCATTCTTCATGCCGCGCGCCTCGATCACCCCGGGCTCGTATTTGACCTGCCACTCGAGATGGGTGAGTGCCCGGACCTTGCGCCTGCCCTGACTGCGCCCATTGAGGAACAGCTCGACTTCCTCGAGATTGGTGTGCACCCAGACGGACACCGGCTCGCCCAGGCGTTGTGCCCAGTTCCAGTGGGGGAAAAGATGCAGCACCGGCTCCCGGCCCCACCAACTCTTGTAATAGAAGAAGTTGTCCTTCGGGAAGCCGCAGGTGTCGACGATGCCGAACTGGGAGTTGATGGATGGCCAACCGTACGGAGTAGGCTCACCGCGGTAATCGAAGCCCGTCCAGGCAAACCCGCCGGGCAGGTACTCGCGCGCAGCATAGAACTTCCACCACTCCTCGGCGAGCTCCGACCAGGAGGTATGATTCATGTCGTAGGCACTGACCCAGTTGCGCAGCGGGTCGGTCTCATAGATCCCGCGCGTGCAAATCGTGCTGGCGGTTTCGGAGCCGACGAGCGGTTGCCGCGGATTACCGCGATGGTAGGCATCGATGGCGCCCAGGTTGTAGTTGAAGCCCTCGACGTCTAGTGTGCTGGATACACCTCCGCGGTAAGAGCCGTTCACTGCGGCGGTGCTCGGCCGTGTCGGGTCCAACTCGTGCGCCCGGCGGACCATGCTGGCGACGATATGCGCGCCCTCGGGCGAGTTCTGCAGCGCCCACTCTTCGTTCCCCATGGACCAGAGAATGATTGCGGGCGAGTTGCGATAGCGCTTGATCATGACCTCGAGGTCGGAGAGGCCCTCGGGGGTCGAGCTCATCCTGCGCGTCTCGCACATCATCATCATGCCCATGCGCTCGCAGGCCGCCACCCACTCCGGTGTCGGCATGTTGTGCGACGTGCGGACTGCGTTCGATCCCATGGCGCGCAGTACCGAGAGGCGGTACCACTGAAGAGCGTCCGGAAGCGCCACGCCCACGCCCGCGTGGTCCTGGTGGTTGCAGGTCCCTTTGATCTTGACGGACTTGCCGTTGAGGAAGAATCCCTTGGCCGCATCGAAGGCAATCGTACGGACGCCAAAGGCAACGCGCTCCGCGTCCTGTGCCCGACCACCGCTTTCGACCGACACGAGCGCCGAATACAGATAGGGAGTCTCGGGCGCCCAAAGCGCGGGTGATTCCAGCCGGACTCGCGCCTTGAATGTGGCGTTGCCGGCAGGTGTGACGGATTGCGGCCTCGAGCGAGCGGTGGCGACGATTCGACCCTGTGCATCGAGAATCTTCCAGCGCACGCTCGCATCGGCGGTCGCGATCCCCTGGTTTTCCACCACGGTGGCGAGCGACAAAACCGCGGCATCCGGCCTCACATCCGTCCGGACACAGGTCTCCCACGCGGCGAGGTGCAGTGCCTCGGTCTTCGTCAGCCAGACATGGCGATAGATGCCGGCACCTTCGTAGAACCAGCCTTCGCCGGACGTGGCGTCCACCCGCACGACCAGGATGTTGCGCCCGCCGTAGTTCACGAAGTCGCTGATGTCGAAGCGAAATGGGGTGTACCCACTGTCGTGCCGTCCGATGAGCGAGCCGTTCAGGAAGACGAGTACCCTGCGAAAGGCGCCGTCGAACTCGAGCACGATCCGACGCCCGAAGTCGCCGGCGGGAATATCGAAGGCGCGCCGATACCAGCCGATGGAGGTTTCCGGGTAATTCCGGCCGAGCGGCTTGTAGCCGTGACTCTGCAGCGCCTCATCGTGCACGAAGGGCAGCTCGACGGCCCAGTCGTGCGGCAGGTTGAGCGAGCGCCAGCGGGAATCGTCGAATTTCTCCGTCGCGAAGTCGAAGCCGACCGTCTTGGAGAGCTCCTCCAGGTTGGCCCCGAAACCGAGATCACGCGACGGATCGCCGGCGTGGCCCAGAACGAACTTCCAATCGAAATCCAGGAGTAGGCGTTCGCGCGGAGCGACGGCTGCAAAGCCGTATTGCGCATGCTGCGGTGCGGACGCTCCTTCGATTCCGCGGGCGAGCAGCTTGCGGGCGACCAGAGAGCACAGCCCCACTGCGGCGGCGCCGCCGCGGAGCAGCTCGCGACGGTTCATTACGAACATGTGGACGAATCTACCTCAGCGGATCGGGGCGTCAATGGATCGGCAATTCAGTAGCCTCTGCTTCAAGCATAACAAGCTCCGGGCATGGGGTGCATCCCCGTGGACGGGGCATTCGGCGGCGATCGCGTGAACTGCGCCGCCGGATGCAGCGACCGGTAGCCGTGGACGGGCGGCTTCTGCTATTGTCTGAGTTAAATGGTCGCCGGTCCGTGGCTGCAGAGGCAGACCGGCCCTCTGGATCAGCCGGGAGCGAACCGCGTGATAAAGCCATCGTCTCGCAGGACATCTCTCGAGAACGGCGCTGGAGCACTGCTTGCCGGCGGTGTGCATATTGGGCACGTGTTTTACCGGTCGCCCGGTACGGCGCATGAATGGCTGACATGGCGTAGAGACTCGAGCGACTTCGCTCCGAGGCTGTTTCGCACTGGCCGCGAATGAGTCTCGGGCTCGCGACGGTGTTCTCATCTTCCCGACGCCGATTTCTCCGCCAGGCATCGGTTGCCGGCCTGGCGGTGCCCGCAGGCGCACTGCGCAGCCGCATGGCATTCGCAGCGCCCGCGGAGGAGCCGGCGCGGATTTACATCGACTCCCGTAGGACCATCGGCCCGCTTCAGCGGACGGTCTTCGGCTCGTTTCTCGAGCATCTGGGCCGTGCCATCTATGATGGTATCTTTGAGCCTGGCTCGCCGCTTGCAGATGCGCAGGGATTTCGCACGGACGTGCTTTCGGCGGTGCGTACGCTCGGCGTGCCTCTCATTCGCGGTCCCGGAGGCAGCTTCCTTTCGCAATATGACTGGCTCGATGGCGTAGGGCCGGTCCCGCAGCGACCTCGGGTGCTCGATGAGGCGTGGAACACGATCGAGACCAATCGCTTTGGCACGGACGAATTTCTGGCCTGGTGCAAAGCCGCCGGTGCCGAGGCGCTGATGACCGTGGATCTCGGCAGCGACACGGCCGAGAAAGCCGCCGCGCTCGTGGAGTACTGTAATTGCCCCGGAGGTACCCGCTGGAGCGACTTGCGCCGCAAGAACGGGCATTCGCAACCCTACAGCGTGCGGTATTGGGGACTCGGGAACGAGCTCGACGGGCCGTGGGAGATCGGCCACATGAGCGCCGGGCAGTATGGAGGCAAGGCGACTGAGGCAGCCCAGCGCATGCGGGCCGTGGACTCTTCGGTGTTTCTCACCGCCTGCGGTTCGAGTTGGACGGGGCTGCCGACCTATCTTCAGTGGGACCGGCAGGTGCTCGATCAGTGCTACGAGCATGTGGATGCAATCTCGATACACGGGTACTTCGGGGCCGCGCCCGATCAGCCGGCTCGGCGCAGCGAGAAGCACGTGGCGCTCAATCTCGAGATGGAGCGGCAGATTCGCGAGACTATCGATGTCTGCGATTACGTCCGTGCTCGCAAACGTTCCGCGAAGACGTTGTGGATCTCGTACGATGAGTGGAATGTCCTGTACGGGACTTTGGTCAACTACGGGGCGCGCCAGATCGCGCCCCATCTGCGCGAAGTGAACTACAACCTGCAGGATGCGCTGCTCGTCGGCGGGCTGCTCAATACCCTGATGAGACATGCGGACCGGGTAAGGATCGGATGTCTCTCGCAGCTCGTGAACGCGCACGCACCGATCATGACCGACCGGAAGGGACTCTTTCTGCAGACTACCTATTTCCCTTACCGCTGGGCTCTCGAGCTCGCGCGCGGCTCGGTGCTGGATCTTCTGGTGGCCGCTCCGACCTACGAGCTGCCCGACACGAAGCCGGTGCCTTTCATCGATGCGGCCGGGACGGTCTCGCGGCGCACCGGCGAGACTGCATTATTCATTCTCAATCGCGACCTCTCGGCCGCGCGCCCCATCGAGATCGTCTGGGAGGCCAAAGCCCCTGGCCCCGTGCAGGTTGCTCTCGTGCTCACCGGGGGTGACCTCAATGCCCGCAACGATTTCGGTGCCCCGCAGCGCGTGCATCCCACACAGCTGCCGCGACCCGTGACACGTGGCGCCAACACACGTCTCGAGCTGCCGCCGCGGTCGTACGCCGTGATCCAGTGGGGCGCCTGAGGCGTATCCGGCGAGAGGCGAGACGAGAGCGCGACGAGAGTGAAGCACTTCAAAAGGACTTTGCTCCTCGCCGGGCTGGTAGGTCTCCTCGCTGGCGCGGGCTGCATATCGAGGCCGGCCCGACACGACGGCTTGCGGGGCACCCGCGATGAAGCGACGGCAGCGTCGCTGCCGCTCGTCAGCGCGATATTCGCTGACAACATGGTGTTGCAGAGGGGAAAGCCTGACACGATCTGGGGCTGGTCGAGGCCCGCGGGTCCGATCCGGGTACAGATCGCGGGCAAGGGCGTCAGCGGCGTTACGGGTCCCGACGGCCGCTGGCAATTGAAATTTACGCCGCCGGCAACCGGCGGCCCGTACACCATGAAGGTCACCGATGGACGGCGGACCGTCCGGTTCCGCAACGTGATGGTAGGTGATGTATGGATCTGCGGCGGACAATCCAACATGGAGCTGCCGCTGCGCTTCACCGACAATGCCACGGACGTCGCCCAGCAGGCGGATTACCCGGACATACGCTACTTCACGGTCGCCGAACACACTGCCTACCGGCCTGCGCACACGCTCGAGGGTACCTGGAAGGTCGTTTCGCCGCGGACGGCGCTCGAGCTTTCCGCCGTTGCCTTTTACTTTGGCCGGAAGCTGGAGCAGCAGACTCATGTTCCCGTGGGCCTGGTCGTGGACTCCGTTGGCGGCTCCGCAGGCGAGACGTGGGCCAGCGCTGCGGCCCTTGGGAGGCTTCACGATTACGACGTCCCGTTGGCAAAGCTCGCGGAATTCGCGAGCGAGGGTCAGCCCGCATACGGCAACTACATCATGCCCTGGTATGACCGATACGACATTGGACTGAAGCAGAAATGGGATTCTCCCGGTTATCGGGCCTCCGGGTGGAAGACGGTGCACCTTCCGGGAGGCTTCGCCGAGCTCGGAGTTCCGGTCACACCCGCAGTCGCCTGGTTCCGGAAGGAGATCACCCTGCCGCGCCGGCCGCTCGAGGGACCGACGCTCATTTCATTGGGCGAGGTCGAGCGAATGGACTCGGTATACGTCAATGGAATCCCCGTCGGCGCCAGCGCCTGGGTGGAGCATCCCCGCATCTACAGCATTCCTGTCGATGCGCTCAGACGGGGTCGTAACCTGATTGCGCTGCGCATCTTCAAGACTGAGCCGCACGGGGGCTTTCTGGGTAAGCCCTCGGACCTGCGGCTCACGCTCGCAGACCACACCGTCATTCCGCTCGCCGGAGCTTGGCAGGGGAAGATCAGTGTCGATGCGCGTCCACCGCATCCGATGCCGCTTCACTTCGCAAACTGGCCGGTGATGCCCACTGTCCTCTACAACGGCATGCTCGTGCCCATTGCGCCACTGTCGATCACCGGGGCCATCTGGTACCAGGGCGAGCAGAACTCCCCGCGCGGCTATGAGTATCGCAAGCTGCTGCCGCTGGTGATCGACAGCTGGCGGCGGCTCTTCGGGCAGGGCGACTTTCCCTTCTACATCGCACAGCTGCCGGCTTTTGGCGCCCGCAGCGCCACACGCACCGATGATGGATGGGCAGACATCAGGGAGTCACAGTCGATGGTCGCGGCGACAGTTCCCCATTCCTGTCTCGCGGTGACCATCGATGCCGGTGATGCCAACAGTCTCCATCCCGGAAACAAGCAGCCGGTGGGCGAGCGCCTGGCGCGCTGCGCGCTCGCCCGCTACTACGGCATACATGTGGTCGACTCCGGGCCGACCGTGGCGTCAATCGAGCGGCTGGCGCATTCGATCCGGCTCCGGTTCAGGAATGCGGATGGTGGCTTGGTGGCGAAGGGAGGCAGGCTGGAAGGCTTCATCATTGCCGGGCACGATCGGCAATGGCGTCGGGCAGAAGCTCGCATTCAGGGCACAACGGTGATCGTCTCCGCGCCGGAGGTGCCGCACCCCACACAGGCGCGCTATGCCTGGCAGTCGAATCCCGCAGCCACTTTATTCAACGGCGCCGGTTTACCTGCCGGTCCGTTCCGTACGGACGCGTGGCCGCTGATCACTCAGCATCAAAGGCCTTATTGAGACAACACTCATCGGGACAACTACATGATGAAAGACCTGCTCATATCCCGGCGCGCGGCGCTGAAGGCTTCCCTCGCTCTCACTTTGACGTCGGCGGTGCCGGCGGCCGCGGCTTCAGGCGGCTTGTCCGCAGTCGTCGATGCCGGCAAACGCGGCCACCCGATCTCGGACTACATTTATGGCGGTTTCATCGAGCACATCGCGAATCTGATCAACTACAGCCTATGGAGCGAGGTGCTCGATGACCGCAAGTTTTACCATGCGGTCGACTCCAAGCCGCTGCCGCAACCGGAAGGCTTCGTGCGCCGGATGATGCCGCAGCCGAACAAATGGGTGCCGGTCGGCCCGGATGCCGGCATCACCATGGACAGCAGCGCGCCTTATGTCGGCAGGCACAGCCCCGTCGTGCATTTGGCAGGAGCAAGCCCGCGTGGCATCGCTCAATCCGGCCTTTCGCTGGCCCGCAAGGCATACACCGGCCGCGCCGTGTTGGCAGCCGATCCGGCCGCTGAGCTTTCCGCGACTTTGATCTGGGGTGAAGGGGCGCAGGAGCGGCAGACCGTGCGCATTCCCGCCGGCCGGGATTGGTCAGTGGTACCGCTGCAGTTCGCCTGCCATGCCGATACCACTGAGGGCCGGTTCGAGATCGTCGGCAAGGGCGCCGGCTTGTTCCGCGTCGGTGCGGTATCTCTGATGCCGGCTGACAACATCCGGGGATTCCGCGCCGATACCATGGCGCTCATGAAGGAGATGGACTGCAGGATTCTGCGGATGCCGGGCGGCAATTTCGTCTCCGGCTATGACTGGAAGAACACGATCGGTGATCCGGACAAGCGCCCGCCGGTAATGGATCCCCAATGGCACGCCGTGCAGCCCAATGATGTCGGTGTGGATGAGCTCTTGCAGATGTGCCGGGAGATTCTCGGCATAGAAGCGGAATGGTGCGTCAATACCGGCTTCGGCGAGCCGCGCTCCGGTGCGGAGCTCGTCGAATACGTCAACGGCGCTCCAAGCACACAGTGGGGTGCGATGCGCGCCGCCAACGGGCATCGCGAGCCCTACATGGTGCGCTACTGGAACGTGGGTAACGAGATGTACGGTCATTGGCAGCTCGGCCACATGGCGCTCGACCAGTACGTCATCAAGCACAATCTGTTCGCGGATGCGATGCGCAAGGCCGACCCGTCGATCTACATCATCGCTCCGGGCGGCTTCGTCGATGAAATGACAACGGGACAAGGCATCCTGGAGAATTCCGGCAGTCCGCTCGTCCCGTACGGCTCGGACCGCGACTGGGCCGGCGGAATGTTGCAGCATTGCTGGGGCAAGTTTGACGCGCTCGCCACGCATGCCTATCCGCCGGAGAACAAGCATTTCAACCTGACCACCGGCAAGAACGAGGACATCAGGCAGACGCTGCCGGAATGGGCGCAGGCGCCCGCACAGCGCGTGGCCACAATGGCCGACTGCTGGCAGGAGTACAAGAAGCGCTTCCCCGAGCTCGAGCGAGGCAAGGTGAAGGTGTTCTTCGACGAGTGGGCCTACCATTTCCAGCCGGACCTCAAGGGCTGTTTAGCGATCGCCCGGGCGTTCCACGAGTTCTTTCGCCATTCCGATTTCATCGAGATGGCGGCCTTCACCATGGCAACGAACTGGCTGAGCTTCGACCGCACGCGCTCGGTCGTCAACGCCTATGGGCGAGTCTTCCAGCTCTATAACAGGCATTTCGGCAAAATTCCGGTGTCCGTGACCGGAAACTCGCCGGTGCCACCGCCAAAGTATCCGGTCGGAGGCGATCAGCCCAAAGTCAACACCGGCAGCGGCACTTGGCCGCTCGACGTATCGGCGGCGCTTACCGCCGACCGCAGGGCGCTGATCATAGCGGTGGTGAACGCGACCGAAGAAACCCACACATTGCACCTGGCGGTGCAAGGAGTCCGGAAAGCCGCGAGGGGGCGCTGCTGGAAGCTGGTTGCTCCGGGTCTCGATGCGCAGAACAGTGTCGGCAAACAGCCTGAGGTCGTCATCCGACAAGGCAGCTTCGATCCGACGGCGACGAGCATTACGGCCGCTCCGGCCGGTATCGTGCTGTACGAGTTCAGCGCCGCTCAGTCGAACGCATAGACGTTCCCGTCATCGCAGCCGATGAAGAGTACCCCATGAGCAATGACCGGCGAGGATAGGAACGGTCCCTCGCCGCCGTTGCCGGCGATCGTGTTGGTCAGGAGGCGGCATTCCTGCTAGTCACGGCTCTGGCCGCTCTTGCGAAGGCGCTTCACGGCGGGTTCCGGTACCGCACCGGCGGCATGGCCCCAGCTGTTGCGCACATAGGTAGCCACCGCTGCGACCTGCGCGTCGGTGAGTTGCCATGCATAGGAAGGCATTTGAGGCCCGGTGGGCTCCTCCCGGGTCGCAGCGCTTGCAGCGCCATGCAGAATCACCTGCAGCACACTCGTCGGCTCGCGGGAGGCGACCGCGGCGGAGCCGGCGAGGTCGGGGATGAGGTACGGAACACCGCTGCCGTCGATCTTGTGGCAGCCCGCGCAGACGTCGCGATAGATGGCGGCACCCGCCAGCATCACCGGGCTGTTTGCCGGCGGTGCTGTCAGGGCTTTGGATACACTTTCCCGGCTCTTGAGATACGTGGCGATCGCCGCCAGGTCCGGTGCTGTCATTCCTGAGCTCGAGTGCTCCACCTCTTCGGCCATGGGGCCCGATGCGGCATCGAAGCGGTTATGGCCGGTCTCGAGGTACTCGGCGATATCCTGGAGGCTCCAGGCCGCCAGGCCGTGCGCAGGATCGCCAGTGAGGTCGGGGGCAAACCAGCCCTGAAGCGAGTAGCCCTGCAGCTCGTGGCGCCGCTTGTCGCCGCCAAGGAAGGATTTCGGAGTATGACAGGCACCGCAGTGCCCGGGCCCCTCGACGATGTAACCTCCTCGATTCCACGCAGCGGATCTGTCGGGCCGAGGCTGCCACTCGCCCGGCCGGTAATACAGCCAATTCCACACCATCATGATCGCCCGAATCGATAACGGGAAAGGCAACTGATCGGAGACTACCGCGTGGTGCACCGGCGTTACGGTATCGAGATACGCCCGCATGGCGCGCACGTCGTCTGCGGACATGCGGGCGAAATAAGGGTACGGCATGGCCGGGTAGAGACGCCTCCCGTCAGGCATCCGTCCGCGACGAACTGCGTCGTCGAACTGCTGCGCCGTCCACTTGCCGATTCCGGTCTGGGGATCGGGCGTGATGTTTGGCGCGAGCAGCTTGCCGAAGGGCGTAGGAACGGCGCGTCCGCCGCCAAATGGACTGTCGGCTCGCGTCGGATCAGAGTGGCACGCGGTACAATCGCCGAGCGTTACGAGATAACGTCCGCGTTCGACCAGATCGACGTTCTGCCGATCGCGGTAGCCGTCGCCATACACAGCGGGGGTGCAAGCCGAGAATGACCCTGCGAGCAGGGCCATCGCCAACAGGGAAGTGCGGCCGCGACCAAACACGTGCTCACGCCTGCACGAGCGGACCGGGACTCTTGAGATAGCGGCTGCGTATCGCTTCCGCGGACCAGTACGCGAGCGCCGCGACCGTGCCGGTCGGGTTGTAGCCTGCGTTCTGTGGGAAGGCATTGGCGCCGATCACGAAGAGGTTCGGCACGTCCCAGCTCTGCAGGTAGCGATTGAGCGCGCTCGTCTTCGGATCGGTACCCATGATCGCTCCGCCGCAGAGATGGGTGGTCTGATAGTCGGCAATGTCGTAGGGCGCCCTGCGGTACTGCTTGTCCATCTGGCGCGCGCCCATGGCCTGGAAGATCTCGGCGAAGCGATCGGTCAGAAATCGGTTCTGTTTGAGCTCATTCTCGTGGAAGTCCATGGTGATCCGCACCAGCGGCCGGCCGAATCGATCCTTGTAGGAGGGATCGAGGTCCAGGTAGATGTCACGGTAGCTGTACATGCTGCCGTGAACGCCCGTGCCGGGCTTGGTGGCGCTCAGGTAGTTCTCCTTGACCGCCTGCTTCCATTTGGTTCCCCATTTGGGGGTGCCGGGCGGCACGGGTGTGGTCTCGATGGGCCGACCGTTCGTCTGCACCTGTCCCATGTAGCCACCGCCGACGAACCCGTGCGGACCGTGATCGAAGTTGTCGCCGTTGAACTCGTCGATGCACATCCCGATCGCACCGGAGGCGATGAAGGGATTGAAGATGAACTTCTTGGGATCGAAAAAGCTCACGACATCGGAGATGGTCTGGTGCGTGAAGTTGCGGCCTATGACCCCGCGGTTGGCGAGCGGATCGTAGGGTTGCCCGATGTTCGATAGCAGCAACAGCTGGACGTTGAATATGGTGTAGGCGCAGAGGAGCACCACGTCCGCGGACTGCTCCCATTCCTGACCGGTGGCATCGACGAAGGTTACGCCGGTGGCCCGGCGCCCGCTCGGATCGAGATTGATCCGCGTGACCTCACACTGATCACGCGCCGTGAAATTGGGCTTGCGCACGAGCACCGGCAGGATGGTCGTCTGCGGACTCGCCTTCGAGTAGTTGCCGCAGCCGAACCATTCGCAGAAGCCGCAGTAGCTGCACTGTCCCTGGCGCACTCCGAGCGGATTGCGATACGCCTGCGAGAGATTGCCCGAAGGCTGTGGGAACGGCTTGTAGCCGAGCTGGCGCGCCGCCTGCGCGAAGAGGGTATGACTGAAGGGCTGCGTCTGCGGCGGGTTTGGATAGGGACGGGAGCGCGGCCCCTCGAAGGGGTTGCCGCCCTCCAGGATCTTGCCCTGCAGGTTTCCGGCCTGACCGCAGGTGCCGCAGAGATATTCGAAGCGATCGTAATGCGGCTCGAGCTCCGCGTACGTGACGCCCCAGTCCTGGATCGTCATGTCGGCGGGCAGGAAGTGCGCACCATAGCGCTTCGTGAGATGGGTGCGCAGCACGAAATCGCTGGGCAGGAAACGCCAAGTTTCCGCGTTCCAGTGCACGCCGCCGCCACCCACCCCGTTGGGGGGCATGAATGCGCCCCAATTACGGATGGGCAAGGCCGTCTCGCTCATCTTGTTGCGGAAGGTGAAGGTGGTCTGTGACGGTCTGAGGAAGAGCTCGTGACGGATGCGGTAGCGCAGCTCATCCTGCGCATAGTTCGGGGGGTAGTCCGTGGCGGTGTTGCGCCACGGTCCGCGCTCAATCGCCATGACCTCGAGACCTGCATCCGTGAGCTCGTTCGCCAGGATCGAGCCGGTCCATCCCAGTCCCACGATGGCTACGTCCTTATGCGAAAGTCTGCGGGGCATCGCCTGACTCACCGTTGCCGCGGCGTCCACTCTGCGCGCCCGCCAATGCTGACGGGTGGCAGTGGGTAACGTTCATTGTGACGGCTCACCCAATCGCGATAGTCGTAGCGGGCACCGGGGAAGCCGATCATCTTCCAGGCGCACATATCACGGTTGCCGCCATAGATCGGATCGGCAAAGAAACCGTCCTGGATGTCCTTCACCAGCGTGATGAAGAAGTGTTTCGCCTCGAGCCCGGGCAAGTGCACGGTGCCGCCTTCGAGCCCATGCAGCACCTCATCCTGCTCATTGGGCGCAAGCTCGGCAAAGCGCCGGCCGCGCGGTATGCCGTTGCCGCCTCCGTCCCGGCAGTACTGATCGAGCGCCTGGAGAGCCGCACGATAGGTCTGTGCCGGCGTCTTGGAGGATTGCGGGCCCTGCTGTTCCACGCCCTGAATGAAGGGGCCACGGTCGTAGAGACCCTCCGCGCTGCCGTATGCTCCCGCTAGTTGTCGGTCGAGAAACACGACGCAGCCCGCGTCCTTACCACCCGGAGTTTCCGGGTCGGGCGGGATGATGCGATCGGCCAAAGCCTCGATGGTGGGCAGCTCCTCGGGTGTGAAGAACTGCCACGGTCCGGGCTCGACCCGTGGTGGCGGCGAGACCGCATCCGGCCGCCACGGAAGGTCGCCCTTGATGACGCCCGCTCGCGCCGCGGCTCCACTGACTAGCGCGAGCGCCGCTCCGGTCAAGACATCGCGCCGTCGAACGCCGTCGCCCATGACACACCTGGGAGGGGACTTGTGCTAACGCCAGCGCCGGGAAAAGGTTCCGCTGCTGCCGCAGGCGGCGTTCAACGCGCTCGGCCCAACTCCAGGCAAGTTGCCTTACGCGAGCAGCGACCTATAGCCGGCATCTGCCGTCCAGAGCTCTGAGGTATCAATGACGGGACGACCGGGCGAAGAGGCCAAGGGAAATCTCGAGACACCGGAATATGGTGTGGTGGTTGTCTGCGCCGCCGGCGAAGTGATTGCGCAGGACCGTGTTGAGGGCCTCGTTATCGAATATGCCTGAATTTCTGACCGCCTGTGAGTCGAAAGTGTCGAGCGCCAATGTGCGCAGCTCCTGCTTGAGCACGGTTGGCCAGTCGACGAGTGTCGAGGGATGGCGGACTCTCTGGAGTGTCCGTTTCGCGACCGCGCCGGCAGGTGTGGGGCTCCTGCTCAATTTGATGAGCGCGGCATCAGCCGCGCTCGTGGCAGCAGATAGGACCCATTTGGGAGACCAACCGCCCGAGGCATACCATCCCCAGTTGATGGGCACGTCGCGGCCCTTGAGGTCGTGCTTCATGAGGAACTGCCGTTGAAAGGACAGGGATTTCCGCGTTCCGGCGAATCGATGACGCAGGTCGCGGGCACGAAGCATTCTGACCGTCGGTTGTCTCAGGTCCGTGTTGCGTGCCAGTGCAGCGCGAGAGAGCTGCAGGAGGCGCCGATCGGCGTAAGGGGTCAACTGGAGCGCCTGCGAGCTACCCACCACGTAGTTCGGTATCGACCCGTAGGCCAGTTCCTCTCCGAATAGCACATCGCCGTAGTCGCGGGCGGCGAACCGCTCGATGAACCATGGCGCCTTCGCTCTGACGGTGAGGTGTTCGCGGACGGGCGGGCTGAAAACTTCGGGCGTGGGGCTGTACGCGCTGAGGCTCTCCACCCCGCCGCGGCCCACCTGGTTGCCGAGATTCCCCGAGATCCGCGCCGCATACGCGCGACCCAGCGCCGCGTAGAGGTAGAGGTCGGCCGTTTGGCTGAGGCAGGAGGTGCCGCCGGTCAGCTCGGCGGCGTCCAGGGCCAGCTCCGGGAGCGATCGCAGGAAGCCATCACCCAAGGTCACCGTCTCATGCTTCAGTCCGTGAGCCGCGCAGAATGCCTTGGCCAGGCGATCGTCCAGATTGAGCGCGGGGCCGGTCATCGTCACGCACGGTATGCTGCGACCGTGCTTGATGAGGCCGACCAGCAGGGTCCGCGAATCGAGACCGCCGCTCAAGCTGACGAACGCACGCTCCGAGCGGATACGTCCCGCCGATCTGTCGAACGCGCACAGCTGCTCCTCGATGAGCTCCTTGCGTGTCAGCGAGTGAATGTCATCGAAGCTGAGATCTTCAATGCGCAGCGCATTCGATACTCGTCCGTGCTCATCCACCATGATCGTGGAGGCAGACGGGATCACCGAGAGCTCGGCAAACAAGGTTCGGCCGTCTATCGGGTGGCCCCAGCGCAAGGTATCTGCGATTCCGTTCACATCGGGAGTGAGGCTCCCGCGGGCAGCCTCCGGAATGAACGGGCTCGAGAAGTGGGTCTGTTGATGCTCCCGCAACGCAAAGAGGGGAGGCAAGCCCGTGAGAGAGGTCGAAATGGTGGCGACGGACCTTTCCAAATCCACGGTGATGACCGTGGAATTCGCGTGGGGCGCCGCCGGACCGGCGGCGTTCGCCTCCTCGAAGTCACCGATCACGCACTGAAAGAACCTCGAGTGGACGAGCTCGGTTCTCTCAGCGCCACTACTGCTGTCATTCAGTTGAACGGAGAGTTGCCAACGACCGCTCTTGGCGCGAAAAATCAGGTCGCGCCCGGTTATCGGCAGAGCGCTCGGCGCACAATCGATACCTACCCGCAAGGGAGCGGTGAGAACCACCGATCGGATGGGAATGAGAGGTACCGTGGCGGGCATCGTCGAAGGCCCACGATACTGGATTGACTCGTTGTCCCGTCTCGCCCTGTCGATCTGGTCCATACCTGACACTCGACCACTGCGACCGCTTGTAGTTTTCGGCGCGACGACTATAACCGGTCTGGCCAGGCGGCTGCTGATGTTCTCGGGATTTGCGCTACACAGAGGGCTGCCGGAGGTGAGCGCACATGAGCGTACGAGGATCTCTACGACCGGGACCGAACATGCTCCGGGTGATGTCACGACAATCCAGGAATACGCTCCTTGGCCGGCCGTCCACTTTCTGGAACACTACCGTCACGGCGCCTACCGCTGCCGGGCGGGTGCCGGAACGGGTACCCAAGTGCCTGCAATGCCCTGTAACCTATGTGCCCAAGGGCGCAGAGAGCACTGCCGAGCGGGCCAGAACTCGTAAAAATGATTCCAGGGGTACAGTCTTGGGCAACCGGCGCACCGTCACGGCCGGCGTCCTGGCTGGCGAGGGCCTCGTTGCGGCTCGTATGCGCAGTGCTGCTGGTGGCCCTGTGGCTCGGCGCCTGTGTGAGCTACCACGCTCGGCCTCTGCACCCGCGGCAGAGTGTGCGGACGTTTGCGGCGCGACGCCTCGATGCACCCGCGCTGCGGGATGCGGTCACTGACCTCTTGCCACGGCCACCGGCGCAATGGCCGCCGGCGCGCTGGAACCGGGCTGATCTTCTGGCCGTCGCGCTCGCCGACAATCCGAGGCTGGCCGTCGCGCGTGCCGAGGTTGGGCGCACTCTGGCGCATCAGATCACGTCCGGTGAAAGGCCGAATCCGACCATTGAGTTGCAGAGCGAGTACGCGCTGAATGACGTCAGGCCTTGGCTGTACGGCGTAAGCTTCGAGCTGCCGCTGCGCTCACCGACGCTTCAGCGCCTGGCAATCTCGGAGGCACAGATCGCCACGAGCCACGCACGCTGGCAATTGATGGGTGCGACCTGGACGGTGCGCAATGAGCTGATTGCCGCGCTCTCGGAATGGCAGGGCGCAATGCGCAGCCGCGCGCTGCTGGACACGCTGATCGGTGACCAGCGGCAGTTGCTGAAGCAGCAGCGCGCCCGTGTGCAAGCCGGAGAGGACGCACCTGCAACCTTGGTGGCAGTGCAGGATGCGCTCTTACAGGCGCAGCAGCAGCAGGGCGAGGCGCGCGCCGAGGCGCAGAGTGCACAAAGCGATGCCGCCGCAGCTCTGGGCGTACCGCCGCAGGCACTCGATGGTCTGCAGCTCGACTGGCCGGATTGGGGCGCGCCGCCACCCGTCGGCGCCGACAGCCTGCAGGCCGCGCGAACCACCGCATTGCTGTCGCGCGCTGACCTGTCGGCAGCAATCGATGACTATGCCGAAGCCGAGAATGAGCTGCGTCAGGCGGTCGCACGGCAGTATCCGCAGATCACACCGACGCCGGGGTACTACTGGGATCATGGCATCAATAAGTTTCCGTTCGACGTCGGTCTGACCTTGCCGCTGTTCAACCGCAATCGGGGCGAGATCGCCGAGGCCCGTGCTGGCCGCGAGCTCGCCGGGCAGCGCATGCTGGCGCTGCAGGACTCGATTTACGGCCAGATCGCCGCTGCCGAGCGCGCCGAAGCCATTGCCCGCGACAATGAGCATGCGGCGCAGCAACGCCTCGACAGTGCGCAAGAGCAATTGCGGCAGGCCACGCTCGGCTTGAGGCTCGGTGCGATTGACCGGAGCGAGCAGCTTGCCGCCGGCATCAACGCCACCCGCGCACAGCTGGAGCTCCTGCAGACGCAGGCGCGCTGGCAGTCTGCGCGCGACGCCCTGGAGGATGCCGTGCGCGCACCGCTTTCCGGTCCGGAGCTGAGCATGCGGCACGCCCAGATCACACCTAATTCCAGCCACCGAGAATTCAGCACCGGAGCCCTCCCATGAGGCCGCTGAAGTACCTGCTGCTGCCGGCTTGCGCCGCGCTCCTCGTGTCCGCCGCGCTGTATGCCCAGGACGAGGATGACTCGAAACCGACCCCGACCCCTCAGAGCAAAGCGCTCCCGACACTGAATGCCGAGCAGGAGCGTGCGGTCGGCATCGTCATCGCGACGGCTCCGGCCGCAAAGCCGCCGCAGCGCATCGATGCCTATGGCCGTGTACTCGATCCCTCGCAACTGGTGGCCGATGGCGGCCTGCTCGACTCCTCACGGGCCGCTGCCCAGGCAGCCGCAGCGGAGAGCTCGCGCCTGAAGCGGTTGTATCGTGGAGGGGCCGGGGCATCGCTGAAAGCGCTGCAGGCGGCCGAGGCGGCGCAGATCGAAGCGCAGGTTCGCGTCCGCCAGGCGCAGACCCAATTCCTGCTGCGCTGGGGACCGCTGGCGAAGCTCAGCGATGCGCAGCGAGCAAGGTTGATCGGGGAGCTCGCCGCCGGCCGCCAACTGCTGCTGCGCGCCGATCTGCCGGGGCGGCATAGCCTGGGAACGATGCCGAAGCAGGCGCTCGTCGATGTCGACGGCATCAGGGTACCGGCGCGCGTGCTCGGTCCGCTGCCGGAGGCGGCAGAGCAAATGCAGAGCGTCGGGTTGCTGTTGCAAATTCCGCAACCACCGGTCGGCCTCGGCCCGAGGGCGGAGCTGCCCGTCATGCTCGAGGGGAGCGACCGCGATGGCCGCGTGGTCCCGGATGGAGCTTTGCTCTACGGCGAGCAGGGCGTCTATGTCTACCATGCGCTGCCGAACAAGACGAAGGACGGCGATACGCAATTTGCGCCGCTCACGGTGACGCTGCTGCAACCGGTCGGCGACGGCTGGCTGGTGACCGGTCTTCATAGCGATGACCGTATCGTGGTTCACGGCGCCGGCGTGCTGTGGTCACTGCAGGGGTTGGGCAACATCTCGGCCGAAGATACCGACTGATGCTCAGCGCCTTCGTCCGCGCCTCGCTGGCGCACCCGCGCATCGTCACGGCGCTATCGGTACTCATTGCGATGCTGGGGTTCGGCGCACTGCTCAATGCGCATTTCGACGTGTTCCCGGACTTCGCACCGCCGCATGTCTTGGTGCAGACAGAGGCGCCGGGGCTCGATGCGCAACAGGTCGAGGCGCTGGTGACGCGGCCGCTGGAGGGATTGCTGGAAGGTACGGAAGACGTCGCTACGGTGCGCTCGACGTCGAGCCAGGGCCTGTCCGCGATCCAGGTTGTCTTCAACTCCCGTGGTGATCCGTACCGGCAGCGCCAGGTGATCACCGAGCGGCTGGCGGAGGCCGCCGGCAGCCTGCCCGATGGCGTCGGCCCGCCGCTGCTGTCGCCGCTGTCGTCGTCGATGGAGTATCTGGTTCACTTCGGTTTCACCAGCGACCGTCTGACGCCGGTAGAGCTTCGTGGACTGGTGCGTTGGGTGATCACGCCGCAGATCCTCGCGGTACCGGGCGTTGCGCAGGCGCAGCTATTCGGTGGCGCCGAGCGCGAGCGCCAGGTCATGGTCGACCCGCAGAAGCTCGTGTCCGACGGATTGACTCTGGATGATGTGTTCAGTGCCACCCGGCGAGCCACCGAGCTGATCGGCGGCGGGTATATCGAGACGCCGTCACAGCGCATCGTACTGCGCGCGCAAGCACCGGGCGCAACACCGCAGGCGCTGTCGCAGTCGGTGCTGGCAACTCGCGGGAGCCTGCCGATCCAGCTCGGCGACGTCGCCACCGTGCAAGACGCTGCCGCGCCGCGTTTCGGCGACGCAATCATCGGCAATCAGCCGGGCATACTCGTCGAGACCTCGACCCAGTACGGCGCCAACACGCTGACCGTCACGCGCGCCCTGGAACAGCGCTTGAACCAGCTTGCTCCGGAGCTGAAAAGGCAGGGGGTGACCTACCACCCCGCGCTCCTGCGGCCGGCGAGCTTCATCGAGCGAGCGCTGACCCGGCTGCGCGCCTCGCTGCTCATCGGCGCCGTGCTGGTGGTGATTCTGCTGCTGGTGACGCTGCGTGACTGGCGCGGCGCGCTCATCTCGTTCTCGTCGATACCGCTTTCGCTGCTTGCGACGGTGTGGATTCTCGAGATGTTCGGGCTGTCGCTGAACACCATGAGCATCGGCGGTCTGGTGGTTGCGCTCGGTGTGGTCGTCGATGACGCAGTGATCGATGTCGAGAACATCACCCGCAGACGTCGCAACGCGGCTGCAGCCGGCGCCGAGCTCGACACCCGTCAGCTGTTCGTCAATGCCTCGCTCGAAGTACGGCTGCCGGTGTTCTATGCCACGGCCGCCGTGGCGGTGGCGTTCCTGCCGATCTTCATGCTCACCGGCATCCAGGGCACTTTTTTCCAGCCACTCTCGGTGGCTTTCCTGCTCGCCGTCGGTATTTCGCTGGTGGTAGCGATGAGCGCCACTCCGGCACTCTGCGCCGTGCTGATGCGTAAGCACAAGCCGGCGGCCGAGGCCAATTTCCTGCTTACGTGCAAGCGCTTCCAGCGGCGCACGATCGAAAGGCTCTACCGGCATCCGCGCATGGTGCTCGCGCTGGTGCTCGCCACCGGGCTCGCCGGTGCGGTGCTGCTGCCGCTCTTCGGCCAGCGTCTGCTGCCGGATTTTCGCGAGAACTATCTGATTGCCCATGCGAGCCTCCGGCCGGGCATCTCTCTGCGCGAGACGACTCGAGTGGGCGAGCAGATCACCCGGCGGCTGGGGGCGATCCCCGGCGTCGAGAGCGTCGCCGAGCAGATCGGCCGTGCACAGAACGGACAGGATCCGGACGCGCCGAACATGAGCGAGTTCGAGATCCAGATCAACCCGGCCAAGGGCTACACGCCGAATGAGATCGAGGCGGCCATTCGCAAGGTTTTCGCCGCCTTCCCGAATCAGCTCACCGAGATCTACTCAGTCCTTGCCGAGCGGATTGGCGAGACCCTCTCGGGCGAGACCGCTCCTTTCTTCGTCAGCATATTCGGCAATGACCTGGATACCGATGATGCGGTGGCGGGCGAGATCGCCACGGTGCTGCAGAAACTGCCCCATGCCGGTGAGGTGCGGTTGCAGGTACCGTCGCGCGAGCCCGAGCTGCGGGTGCAACTGCGGCCGCAACGGCTGGCACTGTACGGCCTGCAGCCGAGCGACGTGCTGCAGGCGGTCAACGCGGCTTACCAGGGTACCGTCGTGGGTGAGCTCGCGCAGGCCGATCGCAGCATTCCGGTGACCGTGCGTATTGCCGGCGCGGGCGCCTCGCCACAGGCGGTGAGCGCGTTGCTGTTGCGCAGCCCAGAGGGCGCGGTGGTGCCGCTGTCCGCTGTTGCAACGCTCAGCGTGCAGCCGGGTCGTAGTCTGATCGACCACGAGGACGGCCTGCGCCGCCAGGTCGTGACCGCAAATCCGACCACGTCGGACCAGACCGGTTTTGCCGCGGCGGCGCGCCAGGCGATTGCTGCGCATGTGAAGCTGCCGTCCGGTGTGTATCTGCGCTATGGCGGTGCGGCCGAAGCGCAGGTTGCTGCGGCGCACCAGCTCTATCTGCACGCGGGAGCGGCATTGGTGCTCATCGTACTGTTGATGGCGTTGGCATTCGGCCATTCCCGTCACGTGATGTTGGTGCTCCTGGTGCTGCCGAGCACGCTGATCGGTGGTGTGGCCGCCTCGGCGATCACGGGTGCGACCTTGACGTTGGGCGCGATGGTGGGCTTCGTCACGCTCTTCGGTATGGCGGCGCGCAACACCATCCTGCTGGTATCGCACTACGATCACCTGGTGCAGACGGAAGGTCAGAGCTGGGGGCTGGATACGGCGCTGCGCGGCTCCGAGGAACGGCTGACGCCAGTGCTGCTGACCGCGCTCATGACGGCCTTGGCACTTCTGCCCGTGGCGATTCAGCTGCATCAGCCCGGGCACGAGATCGAGGGGCCGATGGCGGTGGTGATCCTCGGAGGATTGGTGTCATCGACGATCGTCAGCCTGCTGCTGATGCCGCCGCTGGCGGCGCGCTGGCTGAAGCCCGAAGCCAGACCCCGGTAGCCGGGAACGAAGCGGCTACGATCCCGCGCCAGCTGCAGCTTTCGACTGCGTGGCCTCTGCCTGCGGCGAAAACAGCCGCTGCAGAACCGGCGCCGCGCGCTCGAGCAAGCTGAACTCGGCGCTCGAGAGTCGCCGCAACGCCTGGCTCAGTACGGCCACCCGGCGCGCCCGTCCTGCCTCGAGCAGCCGCAACCCGCGCGGAGTTGCGAGGAGCTCGACCTTGCGGCGGTCTTGCGCCGAGCGCTTTCGCTCCACCAGGCCGGCCTGCTCGAGCCCATCGATGATGCGAGTCATCGTCGGGGGCCGCACCATCTCGATTTCCGCCAGATTCCCCAGTGTGCGCGGGCCGCCGAAGACCAGTACCGAAAGGGCAGAGGCCTGCGCGCTGCCGATCCGCATCGCATCATCCTGCCTGCGCACGTTGCGCAGCAGGTGGATGGCCGCGGAGTGAAGTCCCAGCGCGACCCGTTCCACGGGCATGGCTTGCAGTTGACGGGAGCGCGGCATATCGTTAGCATACCTAATAATTAGCTAACCTCATAGTGCCACGGAGACGCCCATGACTCCAGTACTCGGTGTAGCACAGATCGCCCTGACGGTGACTGACCTGGCCAGAGCCAAGGCGTTCTACGCTGATCTCCTCGGACTCTCCCCGCTGTTCGACGCCGGGAAGATGAGCTTCCTCGATGCAGGGGGAGTCCGGATCATGCTCAGCGCGCAGGGTGGCAAGCCCGGGGATCGCGGCACCCTCGTTTACCTCAAGGTGGCGGACGTCAGGACGGCTCATGGGGAGCTGAGCGCCAAAGGCATTCATTTCGAGCAGCCGCCGCACGTCATCGGCCGTGCCGCAGACCGCGAAGTCTGGCTCGCATGGTGCTCGGACCCCGACGGCAATCTCATCGGACTGATGTCGTGAGGCGGCGATCGTGATCGTCGATCTCATCGATGGGACTTACGAGCTCTTCCGACACTTCTACGGACTGCGAAGATTCACCAAGGGCGCCGATAAGCCCCTCGGTGCGGTGGCCGGCGTGCTCACCACCGTGCTGCAGATGCTGGAGGAGGGCTCCACTCACCTTGGCGTCGCCACCGACCACGTGATCGAATCGTTTCGCAACGAGTTGTGGAGCGGGTACAAGACGGGCGACGGCATCGATCCGGCACTACGGGCGCAATTCGAGCCCCTGGAGGAGGCCCTGCGCGCGCTCGGGATCCCGGTGTGGGCGATGGTGCAGCTGGAGGCCGACGATGCGCTCGCA
The DNA here is from genome assembly GCA_036273735.1 of Steroidobacteraceae bacterium. GTDB lineage: Bacteria > Pseudomonadota > Gammaproteobacteria > Steroidobacterales > Steroidobacteraceae > 13-2-20CM-66-19. Next base: position 58,826 of record DASUHA010000101.1, read on the forward strand.
ACCGCCGCGCGGGTAGCATGCGATGACCCGCAGGTGCAGCAGGTCCGCATTTGGACACCGGACAAGGATCTCGCACAGTGCGTGCGAGGCGATCGGGTCGTTCAGGTCGACCGGAAAGCCAAGGTCGTCCGGGGTGAGGAGGGCGTTCGCGCGAAATTCGGCGTGGATCCCCAGCGCATTCCAGATTACCTGGCGTTGGTAGGCGACAGCGCGGATGGCTACCCTGGAATCCCGGGCATCGGCGCGAAAGGTGCGGCAGGTCTGATCGCGCGTCATGGCCCGATCGAGGACTTTGCGGCCGGTGTGCTCGGTGAGCGGCGCGAGCTCGCGTTGCTCTTCAAGACGCTCGCGACGCTGCGTACCGACGCTCCTATTTTCGCCAACGTGGCGGAGATCCGGTGGCAGGGTCCCACGGAGCGCTTTGCCGGTTGGACGGAGCGGATGGGAACGCCCAAGCTCCTCGCGCGAGCGCGGACCGCCGCCGAGAGACTGACTTCACGGACCCTGTACGCCTAGACTCCGCCAGCCGGCAAAACCACAAGCGAGATCGAGACCCTGAGCGGAAAGTCGAGTCCCAACCGAGAGCGCAGCTCTAGAGGCAACCGCTGGGACGTCATCGTGGTCGGTGCCGGCGTGTTTGGCGCGTGGACCGCCTGGAATTTCCTCAACAGGGGAAAGCGCGTACTTCTTCTCGATGCCGCCGGACCCGCCAATCCACGTGCCTCCTCTGGGGGTGAGTCGCGGCTGACGCGCACGGCCTATGGGGCGGATGAGGTCTACACGCGCATGGCATGGGAGTCGCTCCCGGAGTGGAAATGGCTCTCCGGGAGTGCGGATCTGCCCATTTTTCACGCAAACGGCGCGCTCTTTTTCTTCGAGAGCATGGCGCCGTATGCGGCCGACACCCTGGAGGTCCATCGCAAGCTGAGCCTCCCCATCGAGATGCTCGATCGCGCGCAGCTTTCGCGGCGTTTTCCGCAGTTTCACTGGGACGGAATCGAATTCGGGCTGTGGGAGCCCGATTTCGGGGCGCTGATGGCTCGCCGGTCCGTACAGGCATTGGTGGCGCGCTTCGTGGCAGCCGGCGGTGAGTACCGCCTGGCGCAGGTTGCGCCGCCACGTAACGCCTGGCCGCAGAACGATGCACTCGATGAGCTCGCGGTGGCCGGTGGCGATCGCCTCCGGGCTTCGGATTACGTCTTCGCCGGCGGTGCCTGGCTACCGAAGCTCTTTCCCGACCTGCTCGCCTCGCGAATGTTCGTGACGCGCCAGGAGGTCTTCTTCTTTGCCGTACCGCCGGGGGATGCCCGGTTCGAGCCGCAGGCCATGCCGGGCTGGGTGGATTTCAACTTTGGCGACATGTTTTATGGCTTTCCCAATCTCGAGGCGCGCGGCGTCAAGATTGGCCGCGACGGGCACGGGCCGCCGATGGACCCGGATATCGGCGACCGTCTGCCCTCGGCGGAGCTCCTGGCGGCCGTGCGTGCTTACATGGCGCGTCGTTTTCCCGTACTCGCCCATTCGACTCTCAACGAGTTCCGGATCTGCCAATACGAGAACACCTCGGGCGGCGATTTCCTCATCGATCGGCACGCGCGATGGCAGAACGTCTGGCTCGTGGGCGGCGGCTCGGGGCATGGCTTCAAACACGGGCCGGCCGTGGGCCGATATGCGGCGCAGCTCGTGAGCGGCGAGCAGGCTACACTGGAGCCCCGGTTCGGCCTGGCGAGCAAGGGCGAGAAGCAGCACCGCGCGGTGCACTAGGGCGGCGCATCCTGCAGGCGGAGGCGGATGTAGCTGCTCGTGAGCCACTCTACCTCCATGGGCGGCCCCGCATCGTGGATATCCTCTCTCCCGACGTCCTTCCCGGTGCCGTAGTTGATTTCGGCGAACGCGTTCTTGTTCACATTGACGGTCAGCAGGAGGCGGCTCCCTCGGCCGATCATTCGGCTGAAGACCTGGTCCTGATCGATCGGAATCGCGGCTTCCTTTCCAGGAGTCAGCAGATGGCGCACGCTCATGTCGGCCGCGTAGCTTGCACGCCTGGTGGAATACGTCAGCTGAAAGAGGCTGCCGTTCGGCAACATCTCGTACAAGGCGAGCCCGATATCGACATCGCGCTTGTTCACGCGAAGATGGACGACGCCGTCGAGGCCACTCACTTCCCTTGATCGGGGAAAAGGTGGTGTGAGAAATACATATCCGTTCGACAGATCGGGCTTCTTGCCGAGGATGATGTACGGATAGGAGTCGTTGTTCGACGTCGTACGATCGGCAAGATTCACTTCCTGGCGCAGAGCGGCCACGTGCTTCGGCGCCGCCGTTGACAGGAGGTACCTGTTTCCGCCCGCTGCCGCGGTCGTCAGATAAAAGCGCTCGGGCTTACCCATCGCTTCCAGCGAGGGTACGTGACGCCACACGTTCTCACCCATCACCTCGTAGTTCACGCGATCCTGCACGAGCGGCGGGCGCGCTTTGCCGCGCATCACGAAGTCGAGCCAATCGAAGGTGAGCTTCCAGGTATCGATCTGCGCTGCCGGGTCGATGCGGTAGCCGCGGAGAACCTCCGGCTTGCGGCGGCCCTGCGAGCCGAAGTGATCCCATGGCCCGGCCACCAGGTAGCTCTGCGCCGCCGGGTTGTAACGTCGGAAATCGTCGAAGTATCCGATCGCCGTGCTGTCGCCGTAGTACCCCGTTATGGTGAGGACCGGCATGTGGATCCGCGCATAGTCATCGCGATACGGGCTCATGCGCTGCCAGTAGGTATCGTAGCCGGGATGCTCCAGCGACTCGTGCAGCCACGGATTCGGGACGCCGGCAACGGCGTCGATGTCGTAGTAGGAGCGGCCGCTTCGATACCAGCGCATGGGCAGTGTCGCCCATTTGTGATCTTTGTAAGTCGTGTCGTCGATCGTCCTGTTGTCAGTCGTGTAGTAGATCCAGGCATAGTTTGCGAGGATGAAGATGTTGTCCTGCATGGGCAGGCCGTTGCCCGGATTGTTGGGCACCACGGGGACGATCGTCCTGAGGTGCGGATTGGCGAGCCGCGCGGCGGCCCACTGCGTAAAGCCGTCATAGCTGCCGCCCATCATGCCTACCTGGCCGTCGCTCCACGGTTGCTTCGCGATCCAGTCGATGACGCTGTTCGCATCTTCTCCGTCATGTTCGTAGGGCGTGATCCTCTGGGGACTGCAGGCCTTGCCGCGGGCGTACGCAATCACGCCCACATAGCCACGATCAGCAGCGTATTCGACGCGTTCCAGGTCTCCCTTGGGCTCGACGTAGATGGTGAACTCGAGCGCCGCAGGGTGCCGCAGGGTGCCGGCCGGTCGGACGATCAAGGCGCAGAGAGTTGCTCCGTCGGCGGTGGGAATGCGGACGTCTCGCTCGATGACGTGCGTGCCTCCCATGGCTGATCCGGTGAGGAAGGCAAGCATAGTGAGCGCAGAACGCGTGAATCCGACAGCCTTCATCGTAAACCCCGTTGGCAAGTGCGGGGTAGTCTACGGCAGCTCAGGGCGACCAGCCTCAGCTGCTGATGGCCGCTTCCCGCGTACGCGGGTACCGGACCTGCCCTAGTCCGCCTCGGCATATTCGCCCGACTCGCCGGGCTCGGCGTGACGGCGCCTGCCGGCCTCGAGCAAGGCGGCGAACTGCTGCGCCGGCAGGGGCTTGCTGTGCAGGTAGCCCTGCGACTGGTCACAGCCGAGCTGCCACAGGGTATCGAGCTGCGCCTGGGATTCCACGCCCTCGGCAACGACCACGAGGTTGAAAGCGCGCGCGATCGAGATGATGATCGACACGAGCCGCCTGCTGCGCGCATCCCCGATCATCTCGCTGATGAAGCTGCGGTCGATCTTGAGGGTGTCGATCGGCAGGTGAGCGATCCTGCTCAGCGAGGAATAGCCGGTGCCGAAGTCATCGATCGAGATGTTGATGCCCGCGGCGCGCAGCATCTTCAGCTTGTTGATGACGGCTGAGGAGTCACCGGTGAGGGCGCCCTCGGTGATCTCCGCGTCAATCCCGCAGGCCACCGTCGCCCAGGGATGAGTGTGCTTGAGGAAGCGGCCGACGAAGTCCGGCTGGCGCAACTGAATCGGCGAGATATTGACTGCGATGCGCACGGCGGCGAGGCCTTGCTCCAGCCACTCGCGGCAATCGCGCGCGGCGCGCTCGATCACCCACTCGCCGACGTCGATGATGAGGCCGCTCTCTTCCAGGATCGGGAGGAATTTCGCCGGCGATACCAGGCCCGAGTCCGGGTCGTTCCAACGAATGAGCGCCTCGGCGCCTTCGATGCGCCGCGTCTTGACACCGATCTTGGGCTGATAGTGGAGCTCGAACTGATGGCGCTCGAGCGCCATGCGCAACTTCCTCTCGAGCGCAACACGGGCCAGCGCCTCGGCGTGCCGTTCGGCGCTGTAGTGTCCGCGCCGTTGGCCGCTCTCCTTGGCGCCGCGCAGCGAGGCTTCCGCCCGGTTGACCAGCGTGTCCGCGTCCCGGCCGTCCTCAGGATAGGCGGCGATGCCGCTGCGCGCGGCCACCGGCAGATCCTTGCCCTGGAGCGAGAAGGACTCGGCAAAGAGCTGATCGAGCTGCTCGCTCAGCTCCTCGGGGCCTGCCGCCGGCATCGGTTGCACCAGCGCGAACGTTCCGCCGCCGAAATGCGCCAGATGCTCCGTGTCCTCGAAGCGGCGCTTGAGACGGTCGGAGAGAAGCTGCAGGAGCTGATCGCCCGAGTGCCGGCCAAACCCGTCGTTGATGGCGCTCAGGTTCTGCACGTCGAGCACTACGACCGCATGGCGCGCGCCGAGGCGGGTGGAGTCACCGAATATCCGGCCGAGGCGCTCGCAGAAGAGGGCGCGCTTGGCGAGGCCCGTGAGCACATCGAAATAAGAGAGGAGACGCACCCTGCTGTCCTGGCGCAGGTACTGCAGCCCGAAAGAAAGGTTGGCCGCCATCTCCCGCAACATGGCGATCTCTTCCTCGGGGATGGCGCCTGGCTCCCGCGGGGACACCCCCAGGGCGCCGACGATGGTTTTGTCGACGATCAGCGGCAGGCCGATCACGGCGATGCCGGTCGCCTCCGCGTCCTGACAGGCAAAGGGAGCCGCCGGATCGCGAGACTTGTTGCGGCTCTGTTCGGCGCGAGTCATCCGCTCCTCCAGGAGCTCACAGAGCGTGTGCGCCGTCAGGGGATCGGTGCCCTGATGGGAGATGGGCTCGAGTCGCTGCGTTTTCGGCTGGCGAAGGCCGACGAGCGCCGTCGGATAGCCGCCAACGGTTACACTCAGCCGGCAGGCTTCGCTCAGGAGCTCGGTGCGGTCCCGGATCCTCACGACCGCGCCGTTGATCCCGCTCAGCATGCGCAGCACGCCGGTCAGCCGGGTGATCTGGCGCGCCTGATGCTGGCGGACCGCACGGGCCTGAGCCTCCTCGAGCGCGCGCTGCACGGCAGCGCCGAGGCGCGCGAGATTGCTCTTGAGGACGTAATCGACGGCTCCGCGCCGCAGCGCCTCGATGGCGCGTTCCTCGCCGATCGTCCCGGAGACGAAGAGGAAGGGCACCTCGGGTGCGCACTCGCGTGCAACATCGAGCGCGCGCAGGCCATCGAATTTGGGCAGACTGAAATCGGAGAGAATGATCGAGGGCTTGAAATCCCTGAGCGCCGCGCGCATCGCCTCGTCGGTCTCCACGCGCTCTACGACAGGAGCGATGCCGTGCCTGCGCAGCTCACGCAGGGTGAGCTCCGCCTCCAGCTCCATATCCTCGACCAGCAGCATCCTGATCGGGTCGCGGTGACCGCCCTCGCGGTCGCTCTTTTCTACCATGATGCGAGCTCCGGGCTGCCGGTAAAAAATGACGATAGCACGTGACATTGCTCGGAAATGTGAGGCCGGTCACCTCCCGCAGAGAAGCGCTGTGTCAGGCATGTCCTGAATAAGACTTCAGACACTCTTTACCGGCGCCGATCCATTGCGAAGAGGATTGAAACCAGGGGCACGTGCTGCTTCTGGTCCAGCGACAGGCCCGAGTTGCCCTGATATATGCCG
>DASUHA010000102.1:0-39669 GCA_036273735.1 Steroidobacteraceae bacterium
AACGCGAGGCTGGCTCAGGAGCGCGCGGCGGCCAAATGATCCAACAGCGGCTTGCCTACGGGCGAGGGAGAGGGCAGGTCGGGCCTGCATCTGACGGCGGAGTGCGCCGCTGCGTCAACGTCACTGCCTCTCGAAAGAGTAGCCGAACGCCTCGATATCCCGCGCGAAGCGCGCGCCGATGAGAGCTTTGGTCGCGTCGGAGTAGTACCTGGAATAGTGCATGTGCTCGGAGCGATTGACATGCGGTATCCGCGTCGTCGGAAGGCCCACCCGCGACGAGATCACTGCGAAATCCTCCTGCAGGCGCTCGAAGCGGCCGACGAAGTCAACGATGATGCCGTTCGCGTCGGAGATATAGTCGAGCTGATTCCGGAAGATCCACTTTGACCCGTCCAGGTCGTGGTACTCCTCGTCGCAGTTCGTGAGAAATTCCTCAAACGAGGTGGCGCGGCTCAGGATGAAGCTCCAGAAGCCGCTCATCTGCCGTCCGGTCGCGGCATTCTGCTCGATCATGCGCCACCACGACACGAGCCGGTCCCACGGGTTGCGGACGAACGCGAACTTGAAGTAGCTGTTCCAGCAGTTCCCGCCGTAGCCAACGCGCAGTTCATGCGCGAAGCGGTGTTTGTCCGCATCGCCGTGCTCCCAGTGCAGCGCGTGGCGGATGGAGCTGCCTCCAGTTTTCTGGATATGGACAAAGATGCAGCGTAGGTCATGCGACAGCATGGGGTTCGGTGCGTGTTCCGCTCCGCTCCTTCATCAGGCCCTCGAGGAGAGTCAGGATATCCTCGGTGGGAAGGCGGCCCTCGTTGGCTCCATACGTGAGCCAATGATAGTAAGGATCGAGACGTGCCGCGACGACGTCGGGATTACGCATGGCGTACCAGGGGCTCGTGAGGCATTGCCGCAGCAGGGTCGAGTCACGCCCAGCCACTGCGCAGATGAGTCTTGCAAGGTCAGGCTTGCGGGCCTCATGGGACCCGGCGGACTCAGGAGTGATCGGCCTGGAGCCCAGACGACCGGCGAAATCCTCGTGTGCCAACCTGAACCCGTACTCACAGGCCCGATAGGCGTCGAAGACCTCATCCAATATTCCCGTGTCAACAGGCTCGTCCCGGGCACCAGCCGAGAGCATTGCGTAGACCCTCGAGACCCAGGGCTGGCCGAAGGCCTCCTTCGCCTCTCCACTGTGCCGTTGGCGCCGCAAGTCCTGCTGAAGGAAGCTCTGGATGGCGCTTTCGTCGCGCATGGAGAGATCGATCGACAGCGCCGCGGAGATTCGGGAAATCTCGGCCCGCCAGTCCGTCAGGAGCCTGAGGTAATCGACGAAGACGCGCCGCATGCCGCGGGACTGCCGCTCCGCCAGTAGGTTGTACTTGAGCCACAATGCGCTCGACAGCTGCAGTGAGGCGCGGTCGCGTACCTCCAGGGAGGCCACCACTTCCTGCGGATGGCGCACGGGTATCACCACCCCGGTGGAGAATCCGAGCTCTCGCACGGCCTCGAACCAGTACTCCGACAGCGCCGTGATCCGCGGCTCCTTGATGACGAGCAACGGGGTGCTCGGGCACGAGCGGAGGAATTCCTTGATCTTCTCGACGTAGGCGACGCGTTGCTGCGGGTCGACCGCGACTTCGCCCTGCAATCTCAGTGTCGGGTCGTACCAGTTGGCACCATGCAGCGAAAGGAACGCCTCGTTGAGGCTCAGCGCCTCGTTGGGCTCCCAATGTCCGAGCGGGTTGGCTTCGGTGGCGCCCACCAGCTCCGCCGGCAGCCCGCAGCCGCAAAGCGAGAGCACCCGCGCGAGCGCGGAACTGCCTGACCGGCCCATGCCGAAGACGAATACCATGGTGGGGCAGGCCGAGCGCGGCGGGGCGTCCCGGGTCACGGTCAGTCGCCCCACTTCGCGAGGTAGCGCTCGTATCCACGCCGCCAATCGTCGCCGCCGAAGTTGCCCTTGCTCTCGTGGATCACGGAAACCGCGCAAGTACCCATGGAGACGCCGGCGCGCTCGGCCTGGCGGCAGAGATCGAGATCATAGAAATGGAAGTCGAATTGCTCGTCGAACCGCAGCGCTTTGGCATGCAGGGTCTCGCTCTTGACCGCGAGCATCACGCCGTCGAGCAGGCTGACGGCCTGACGGGTCGGGCCGTATACATCGACCCGCTCGGCCGGAAAGCCCAGCCCATGTGCGACGGTGCCGCTCAGATTCTCGCGCCGATCGCGTGTGAATCTCTCATCGAGGAACCGCCAGCCCGGCTGTCGGGCGACGCGCCGGCGGTTGCCCGCGACGCCGACGATGTCGAAGTGCCCGAGCGCATCGTTCAAGGTGTCGGACCAATGGAAGTCGCAGAGGTGCACGTCATCGTGGATGAAAAGGAGAATCGCAGGATCCGCGGCCGACTCATCGATCGCGGTGTTGTACACCGAAGGGAGTCCGGCGGCATTGCCGCCAAAAAGTCGCACCTCGACGGCCGCGGGCCGCAGTAAAGACAGCGATTTTCCGAGTGCCGTGGTGCTCGCGAAGCTGTCGCGCGCGGCCCGGGTCGCGCATACGATGCGCACCTTCACGAGGCCAGCTGCTCCGCGGGCTGTGCTGCGCTGGCATCGCGATCGAAGTCGCCGTGCGGTTCCGCACCAGACGCGGTGAGACGTGCCAACTTTTCGTTGAGCGCGGTAATGACATCCTCGCGCCGCGCGACTTCTGCGCTCCAGCGACGCGCCAGGCCCGAGGCCTCTCGCAGCACGAGCTCGGCGCTCGCGCCCTCCAGGCCCAGCTCTTCCGCGAGCCGGTCGATGCTGCCGTAGAGCGCCGGTGGAATTTCTTGCGACCCCTCATGATTCATCTGAGGTGAGGTGCCGCTAAGCGCCGCCCGCGTCGCTTCCAGCCATGCGAGGCCGTAACGCCGATCGGGCTCGAGATGGCACCCTTCGGCCCACTCGTTCCAGCCGTTGATGAACACCAGCCGCTCATCTCCTTCCTGCTCCCGGCGCGTGCGGTTGCAGATGATCTCGAGCCAGGCCCGGTAGGCTTCCGGATTGGCATTGACGGCCATGTGGGCGCGGCGTCCTACACGGGCGGTATTGTCCCAAGAGGGCATGACGGCGTGGAAGCGACGATAGCTCGGCGTCGGCCGCGTGGCGAAATCACGGGCAACCTCCGCGTATTCGTAGGCAAGCCCGCTGAACGCCGGATCCAGCCCGGGCGTGGCGCTGCTCGGTGTCGCGACGCGAATGCCGTGTGGAGGAAACTCATAGGCGGCATCGAAGCCGATCTGTGCGGGATCCTGCTGTGTATGAGCGTCGTCGTGGACTTCCGCCCGAACGAGATACAGGCCGGGCAGTCCGGCCGCCACGGCCTCTTCACGCCATGAGCGCGCGACTGCCCGCGGGTCTGACAGCTCACTCGCGCGGTAGACGAGAAACAATGGACGTCCCCGGACGCGAATGTAGCGCGGATCGCGGAACGCCGGGATGAGCTCGCGGATCATGGCCCGGTCGCCTTCCAGCGTGTGGTTCTGTGCGATCAGGACCTCGTTGTTGAGTCCGTCCCAGCGCCGCGTCCAGTTGTGGTTGGCCCAGCAGAGGCAGAACGGGAAGTCGGGCTTGCCGGAGGCGAGGACGTCGGCGAAGGGCCGGTCGAGGAGGCGCCTGCCATCGAGCCAGTAGTGGTAGTAACAGAAGCCATGGATGCCGTACTGGCGCGCGAGTTGTGCCTGCGCCTGCCGCGTTTCGGGAAGACGCAGGTCGTAGAAGCCCAGGTCCGCTGGCAGCTGCGGCTGATGATGGCCATGAAAGAGTGGCCGGCCTTCGACGACCTTGGTCCACTCCGTGAAGCCCTTACCCCACCAGGCATCGTTCTCGGCGGTCGGATAGTACTGGGGCAGATAGAACGCGAGGGCGCGAACGTCATCAACCATGGCGATACCTCTGTTACGCGTCCACGTTGCGTTGAATCAGGGCCTGCGACAGGTCTCCGTCGGTGGCAGGCAGGCCGGACGGTGCGGCCTCGATGAGCATCTGATAGAGCAGCGCATCGGGGCGGGTGAGAAGCGTGGTGCGCACCGCGGGGTCCAACGCATCTAGAGTGGCTGCGCCAAACTCCGACATCACCGGTGGCCTCACGATGTCATCCGTCGCGGCGACGGCGAAACCGTTGAGCGTCAGCAGACGGGCCGCAGAGGCGCGGGTGAAGAAGCGCAGGTGAGTGCGGTCGATCAGGCCGTGCGGGCGATAGGCGAACTGGCCGGTCAGGAGCTCTGCCACGAGGCCGGCATAGCCGATGTGGGGCAGGGAGATCAGCAGACGCCCCTGCAGCCCCAAGAGCGCGGGCAGGCGGCGCAGCAGCCGGCCGGGAGCCTCGAGATGCTCGATGACATCGGCAAGCACGATGAAGTCGTATTTTCGGCCGGGCAGCATTGCGGCGAGATCCGCGTTCTGCAAGTCGGCCGCGATGATGTCGCGATAGAAGCCACGGGCCATGGCGACCGCTTCCGGATCGCCTTCCACCGCATCGAGCGTGCAGGGTTTCTTGAGGCTCGCCGTCAGGCGGCCGAGGACCCCGGGGCCGCAGCCCAGATCGAGAACGGTGGCGCCAGCGGGAAGACGCTGGGCGAATCGCGCCAGCGGATCGTTGGCATCGACCTTGATCTCGCGGTCATATCGGGAGGCGCCGCGAGGTGCCGGTGTGACTGGAGCGGATGGCGAGGCCGGTGGGCTGTGCGCCGTGCCCGAGCTCTGTGCGGTGCTCGCGCCCGCACCGCCGTTGGCGCGCTTGATCAGATTGTCACGCAGGTGCCGGTACAGCGCCAGGTAGTGCTCGGTGCCGCTCTTGGCGTAAGCGACCTTGAGCGCGTCGAGAACCATCAGATCCGGACCGCCCGCAACCTGCAGGAGCCTCGCCGAAGCCTGCGGCAGCAGGATGGAATTGAAGCATGCGGCCGTCCATTGCTTCTGCGACCACAGGAGCAGCGAGGTCACCCGCTCGATGACGAACACTTTTGCGGGTGCGGTGGCCGTCCCGTAGGTCACGACACGGTTGAGCGCCTGTCCGAGCGGTGTCAGGCCCTGCTCCGCGAGGTCGAAGATGATCTCGCACTTGGCGAGCCACTCACGCCAGAAGCGCGGCGTGGCCACGAAGAAATTGCAGTACACCGTATCGAGCGAGCTCATCACGCTGCGCTCGATATCGAATCCCGGCGCGACCAGCGACGCCGACTGGGCGAAGGTCTCGCGGCAGTCATGATTGGCCACCGCGAGCTCGAAGATGTTGAGCGGGAAGGCCATCTGGTCGAAGAATGGCGAGAAGGAGATCACATCCGCGTTCCCGCCGCGCTGGCGCACGAATTCGTCCACGGTGGCCGCGGTCAACGTGGTCTTTTGCTTGAACTTCGGCGAGAAGAAGCCGTAATAGCTTTCGGGCTCGAGCTCCTGGCCTAGCAGGAAGCGGCGCATCGGCCAGTACTCCCGCCAGTCCGGCCGTTCGTTCGCGCTGTTGTCGAGCGCCAGGAAGCCCGGATCGAGCTCGGCACGCGTCTGCTCGGAGTAATAGATCTGATGTATGCGGGTGTCGGTCACGGTCGGTGCGCTTTCGGGTTGGATCAGCCGGCGCGCCGATCGAGCCGCGGCGTCTCGAGCAGCAGGTGCTCTGGCAGGAGGCCCAGGCGCTGGCGCTGATGCATTCGCAGGTAGAGCGCCTCGAGACTGCGCGCAAGGCGTGGCGTATCGAAGAGCGTCGCTGTCTCTCGCGTCGTGGTCAGCCTGCCTCGGATCTCAGCGAGCCGTCCGGGCTCACCCGCCAGCTCGATCGCCAGCCGCTCGTAAGCCGGCCGGTCGTACGCGATGAGCTCCGGCAGGCCCACTGCCGTCAACAGGCTCGCGCCCATACGCGCTGCCAGCGACTCGCCGGCGCAGGTGAGCACGGGCAATCCGGCCCACAGGGCATCGCTCGCGGTCGTGCCCGCGTTGTAGGGAAGCGTATCGAGAAAGAGGTCGGCAATGCGGTAGCGAGCCAAATAGTCGCTGTAGGGAACTCTCCCAACGAAAACCAGCCGCGCCGGATCGAGGCCAGCAGCGGCGGCCTCCCGCCGCAGATTGAGCCGCACGGGGGTGCCGTCGGCGAGCAGGAGCAACACGCTGCCAGGCACGGCCGTGAGGATTCTCATCCAGCTCGCGAAGGTCTCCGGGTTGATCTTGTAGCTGGCATTGAGACAGCAGAAGACGAAGCCGCTCGCCGGAAGTCCCAGCTCCGCGCGCGTGAATATCTTGTCCGATATGGGGCGCGAGGTGTCGTTTGCCTGATAACTCGGCAGGTAGGCAATTCTCTCCGTGTAGTGCCGTCGTTGCTCGCGCGGGACCAGCATCTCATCGGCGAGGAGGTAATCGATGAAATCGCCCCCCATGGTGCCGAGAAACCCGAGATAGCTCACCTGGACCGGCGCGGCCCGCAGCGCCAAGATCCGTGGACGTGCATGCTGGGTGTAGCCGCCGAGATCGACCGCAATGTCGATCTCGAGACTGCGCGCCAGCGTGGCGACCTGTTCGTCCGATTTGCCGCCGAGCGGAATGAAGCGGTCGAACGACCGCTCCACGCGTTCGCGCAGCTCATCGCGGACGTCCGGGCCCAGCGAGAATGCGGTGAGTTCGAAGCGCGAACGGTCGTGGACCTCGAAGAGCTCCGCGGCAAGAGCCGAGACCGCGTGATTGCGGAAGTCGGCGGAGAAATATCCGATGCGCACTTTCTCGTGGGGAGGATGGAGGCGCAAAGGGGGGAGTCTGCGCTTCGGCTGGCATTCCTCCTGAGCCCATATGGCCGCGACCTTTCGCTGCAGGCGTGGCGAGTCGAATAGCGACAGCGCCGGAAAGGGAGTGATGGTCGGCCGGCTGCACTCGATCGCAAAGGTGATGTCGGCGAGCGTTGTCTCGAAGGCTGTCCAGTCGCAAAGGTGCATGCGCGCGTGCTGGCAGATGCCGTGCAGGAACTTCGAGCCCGGATTGAGCGCCAAGGCACGCTCGTAGCTGGCCAACGCCTCGTCGCGCCGGCCGATCTCGTGGAGTGTCAGCGCCTGATTCCGATAGGCGTCGGCATAGTCCGACTTCACTGCCAGGGCGCGCTCGTGGCACGCCAACGCCTCGTGGAAGCGGCGCAGATCGTGCAGCGTCGCGCCCTGATTGAGAAGCGCCTCGGGGTACTCCGGCTTCAATTCGAGCGCCTCGGCGAAGCTCACGAGCGCCTGGCCCGAGCGCTTCAGATCGCGCAGCGCAACGCCTCGGTTGTTGTGTGCCTCGGCGTAGTCGGGCTTGACCTTGATCGCTGTATCGTAACTCGCGAGCGCCTCTTCGAGGCGCTCGAGCTCCCTCAACGCGACGCCGCGGTTGTTGTGCGCCTCGGCATGGTCCGGCTTCCCCATAACGGCCCGCTCGAAGCTCGCCGCAGCCTCCTCCAGGCGCCCGAGCTCGCGCAGCGTCGCGCCGCGGTTATTGTGTGCATCCGCGAAAGCCGGCAGGAGGGCGAGCGCTTGCTCGTAGCTTCCCAGTGCCTGCTCGAAGCGCTGCAGTCTCGCCAGCGCCGTGCCGCGGTTGTTGTATGCCGCAGCGTAGTCCGGTTTGATTGCCAGTGCGCGGTCATAGCTCGCAATGGCTTCCTCGCAGCGCCCGAGCTCCTGCAGGGCGACACCCCGATTGTTGTGAGCGGCCGCGTAGTCGGGTTTGAACGCGAGTGTGCGATCGTAGCCCACAATCGCATCCTCGAAGCGCCGCAGGTCCTGCAGGACCAGGGCTCGGTTGTAATGTGCGTCCGGGTAGTCCGGTTGTATGACAAGTGCGCGCTCGTAGGCGCTCAACGCGCTGACGTGCCGGCCGAGGTCCCGGAGCACGTTGCCGTAGTTGTTTTGCGCCGACGCGTCTTTTGGCTGCCTCTCGGCAGCCCGTCCGAGAAGCTGTGCCGCTTCTTCGGTGCGTCGGGACTGGGCGAGGATGATTCCCAGGAGCGTCAGAGCGCCGGTATGCTCCGCCTGGCTCTTGAGAATCGACCGGCAGAGCGCCTCCGCCTGACTACGCTCGCCGCGACCGAAGCTTTCCCAGGCCTTCTGGATCGCTGCCGGAGGGACGGGTTGGACGGGTGTCCGTACCATGGGATGTGACCCCGACCGGGCGGGCGACTGGCGTCTGCTCATGGACGCCACCTTGGCAGGATATGTTCAGGCGCGCAGCGAAATATGTCGCATTTCGCTGACGAGCCGCGCCCGTCTCTCGGGTGGGTGGGCGCTGTTTCCGCGGAAGGCGTTCAGGCGGCGGTCGTTACCGGGATGGGAGCCTGCTGCCTGACCTGGGGTCCGATGGCAACCCAGGCGCCGCGGATCTCGCCGAGGAGGCTCAGCACCTCCGTCATCGCCGCCGCATCGCTGTTCAGATTTGCGTGCATCAACCGGCGGGTCATGTACTCGTACAGGTCGCTCAGGTTCTGCGCCAGCGTGCCACCCTTCTGCAGGTCGAGGCTGCCCCGCAGCTCGGCGACCAGGATGACCGAGCTATGCAACAGACTCGCCATGCGGCGGGTTTCCTTGCGCTCGACGCAGGCGCGTGCCGCACCGATTCGGGCGATCGTGGCGTCCATGACCGTGAGAACCAGCGTATGCGGGTCTGCATCGGCAACGCCGTGTGCGCTGACGCTGCGGTAGGTGGCGAGCTTCGCCTGCTGCGAGTAAGGGCCCACGAGATGACTCCATCGATTCCCGATACCCCATTAACGGCTCGGCGAGGGGGAACTTGAGCCCCGAGGGCTCAGGCCGAGGGGGTGCCCTGCACCCGCGGCAGGTTGTTGAAGGCCTGCGACAGGTAGGAGGAAGTCGACTGCAGCGAGGAGAGCAGCGTGTTGAGGGCCGCGTACTGCTCCGTGAGGCTCGCCGTCAGGTCCTTCATCTGCTGGGTGAGCTGACTGCTCTGTTTCGTCAGGGCGTTCTCCTGCTGCACCAGGGTCTTGCTGCGGGAGTCGATCGAGCCGCCGGCGGTCAGGGCGGTCTGGATCTGCGAGTTCAGCGAGGTCGCGACACCGCTCGTGCCGCTGAAGAGCTGGCTCACCGCGGCAAAGTTGGACGTCAGCGCCGCCGAAAGGGTTGCCTGGTTGACGTTCAGCGTACCGTCGCTGTTGGTCGTGATGCCGACACTCGCGAGGGTATTGTAGGTGGCCGAGCCCGTATTGACGATGCTGTACAGCGCCGAGCGCACCTGGTTCTGCACACCGGATAACAGCGCATCGCCCATCATGGGGCCGGCGGTGTTCGTCGTGGAGTTGAAGCTGCCGAGCGTCGATAGCGAGCCCTGCAGGGTATTGTAGGCGGTGACGAAATCGCTGATATTCTGCTCGACCGTCGAGGTGTCGGTCGAAACGGAAAGCGTCGTGTCGGACGTCGTTGGAGCCAGCAGATCCAGCGTCACTCCGCTGATCGCATCCGTAACGGTATTGCTGGCGCTGGTGAAATCGACCCCGGAAACGGTGAACACTGCATCCTGGGCTGCCGTCTGTTCCCGGTAGTTGGTACTGCCCGTGCTGTACGTGATTTGCGATAGGGCAGTGCCGCCGTCCGTCTCGGCAACCTGGATCGTATTGGTGGCTCCGGTCAGGGAGGAGGTCAGCACCAGGTGGGCGCCATCCGTGCCCGTGACGACACTCGCCTCGATACCCGGGTTGCCGCTCGCGCCATTGATGGCCGCGGCTATCCCGGAGACCGTATCGCTGCTGCTGCCGATGGTGACGTTGAAATGCGTATTGCCGAGGGTGAGCTGCAAGCTGCCGGTGCCCACGGTGGCGGAGCTGCCCCCCGTGAAGGCGGTCGAGACGAGCTGCTGCCCCTGGGCCAGCTTCGTGACGTCGACGGTGTAGTTGCCGAGCACGGCATCGGAATCCGCCGTAGCAGTGAAGGCCGTCGGGTCGCTGCTCGTGGCCGAGAGCGTATTGAACGAGCTCGGCGTATTGATGGTGGTGAGTGAGGCCTGGAAGGTCGAGAGGGCGCCCTTCAGCGTGCCGACCGCCGAGATCTGCGCGGTGACCGCCTGAGTCTTGCTCGAGATGAGCGCTTCCTGCGGCGCCTGGGTCGCGGAGACGAGCTGTGAGACCAGGCTGCTGACGTCGATGACGGAGCCGCCGGCAGCGCCCGAGCTGGTGTTGCTCGCCACCGAAACGACTGGATTAGTAGACGCCATCTGCGGCTCCCGGCCTCACATCGTGTAGAAGCGAAGAGAGGGTGGGGCCTTTCGGCACCCACCCTCGGTAACTTCGTCCGTGACTGCGAATTTCTCCGCTCAGTGCACTCCCCTTACGGCAGCTTCTGCAGCAGCGTGAGGATGTTCTGGGGGATGGTATTGGCCTGGGCCACCATCGCCGTGCTCGCCTGCTGCAGGATCTGCGCCTTCGACAGGTTGGAGGTCGCCTGGGCGTAGTCCGCATCCACGATCGAGCTCTTCGCGGCGCTGAGGTTGGTCGAATCGGTGTTCAAGCCTGTGATGGCGGCCTGGAACCGGTTCTGGTAAGCGCCGAGATTCGCGCTGCTGTTTGCAAGCTGCTGCAGCGCATTGTCGATCGAGATCAGCGTGAGGTTGGAGTTGTCGACGGTCTTCACGTCGAGCCCGCTCAGGTGGTTCGCCGTCGGGTTCGCCGAGCCGCCGGTGGTGTAGGCACCCACGACGTCTGAGCTGTCGAGGCCGAGGTCCGCCAGGGTGTTCGCACCCGCCGTGACGGCGTTACCCGCGGCATCCGTAGCGCTGGAGACCGAGAAGTTGACCACATGGCCCGAGCCGGCGGTCGGCGTGCCGCTCAGCACGATCGTGCCGGCGGTGCTGTCGACGGTGGCGACGATGCCGCCGACCGAGCTCAGCGCCTGGTTCACGGCAGCCGCGATGCTCTTGAGGTCCGTGGCCTGCGTGCCGCTCAGAGTCACCGCATTGGTGGTGTAGCTCGTTCCGTCGACGCTCACGCTCAGCGTGACGCTGGAGCCGGCGACGGCCGTGCCGAGATCCGTCGAGGCGGCAAGGTTGGTGGCGTTATAAACGCCCGCGGTGCCTGCGGTCGTGGTGATCGAGGTGCCGTCGGCAGTCTTCACCGTGCCGGCAACGCTCAGCGCGCCGGTGTTGTAGTTGCCGATGGCGCTCGAGCTCGAGCTCGAAATGGCCCCGATGGTGATCGACTGGCCCGCGTTGGCACCGACCTGGAAGGTCGCGCCCTGGAAGGAGCCGTCGAGCAGGTTCACGCCGTTGAACTGGGTCTGCGACGAGACGCTGTTGATGTCGTTCATCAACTGCTCAAACTGCGCGTTGAGATCGGTACGATCGCTCGCGCTGTTCGAGGCGTTCAGCGACTCGACCGCGAGGTCGCGCATCGACTGCAGGTCGTTCACGACCTCCTGCATGGCGCCCGAGGCGGTCTGGGCAAGCGACACGCCGTCGTTGGCGTTCTGGGCGGCCTGGTTCAAGCCGTTGATCTGCGAGGTCATGCCCTGGGCAATCGCGAAACCGGCCGCGTCGTCGGCGGCGGTGTTGATGCGCAGACCCGAGGACAGCTGCTGCAGGGCGGAAGCCAATTGACTGCCCGACGACGTCAGACTGTTCTGCGCGACGAGTGCGTCAATGTTCGTATTGAGGACGAGTGACATTTGTCTAGACTCCTGAAGTTTCTCTCAGGCGCCGGACACCCGTCCGTCGCGCTGTCTGGGGGGAGGCGGATTTCGTCCACCTCCGGTCAGGCAGGTTATCGGTGCGCCGTGGGGGAACTTGAATCAGGCGGAGCCCAGGTGAGGGAAGTGCAGAGTGGATCACAGGGGTGGCCCGTAGCCTGCCGGCTGGCGCAGTTACGGCGCTCCTCATGAGACATAATTGAACAGAGAGAGCTTGGCGAGCGAGGCATAGGACTGCTCGGCCGCCTGCAGGGTGATCTCCTCGCTGCTCAATTGGGTGGTAGCGGCCGCGTAATCGGTGCTCTGGATATTGGAGACCTGGGTCGTGAGGTCCGTCTGGCGGCTCTGGGCCGCGGACTGGGATGAGGTCACCGCGTTCAGCCGGCCGCCCACGGATGCCTGCACGTTCCCCAGGTTGTTGAGCGCGCCGTCGATCTGCGTCAGGGCCTGGTTGATCTGAGTGGTGATCTGGCCGGCGTTGAGTGTCGGTGAGCTCAGGGTGGAAACGAGGCCGGATAGCGTCGCGAAGGCGCTCGACTGGCCAGCCGGAGCGACCGTGAACGTGTCACCGCTCGCCGGCGGTCCGCTCACCGCCACCTGGATCCCATTGAAGGAGATATTGCCGCCCTTCGTGCTGTCGTAGGTGCCGGTGGTCACGGTGGCGCCGCCACTGTTGGTCACCGTGTAGTCCGTGGCGTCCGTGAAGGTGATCGTATAAGTGTCCGGAACCCATTGTGAGGGACTGGTCACGGTGCCGGGACTGATCGAGGCGCCGCCGGTGTTCGCTGCGCCCGCCGCGGTCGTGAAGGTGCCGTTGCCGGCGGGCAGATTCATGAACACCGAGCTTCCGGTATCGCCCGCGGAGATCCGCTGGTTCTCGCTGATCTGGACCTGGCTGACCTGCTCCGAGCCGGAGTAGCTCACAGAATTGCCGCTCTGGGCAAAGGGCTGGCTGCTCGAAGAGTAGCCGCCGAAGAGGTAGTTGCCGTTGCTGTCGGTGCGGTTGCCGATCGCGACGAGCTGCTGCAGCTGCTGGTTGAGCTGCGTCGCAATGTCCTGGCGCTGGGTGGTCGAGAGCGAAGCATTGTTCGCTTCCACGGCGAGATCGCGGGCGCCCTGCAGGAGGTTCGTGGCATCGGTGAGCGCTTGCGTCTCGAGGTTCAGGTTCGCCGTGGCTAGATTGCCGTTGCTGACGTACTGCTGGGACGCGGAGAGCTCCATGTTGAGCTGATTCACCTGCGCCATCCCCGTCGGATCGTCGGCGGCAGTCTGGATGCGCTTGCCGCTCGAGAGCTGCATCTGCGTCTTCGACAGGGCGGTCTCGAGCGCCTCCAGCTGATTGAGCGCATTGGTCTGGAAGGTGAGGGTCGAGATGGTCACGGCAATTACCCCTGAATGGCGCTGATGAGGGACGTGAACATCTGTCCCGAGGCGGTGATGACCTGAGCCATCGCCTGGTAGGCCTGCTGGTAGCGAAGCATGTTCGCCGCTTCCTGGTCGAGATTCACGCCTGAGGCGTTGTTGCGCGCTGTGGTGGCGTCCTGGTTAACGGTCTGCTGCGCCGTGGCGTTGTTCTGCGCCTGTTGCGTGATGACGCCGATCTGGCTCACCAGGCTGTTTGCCGCGCCGGTCACCGAGGTCGTGCCGCCGTTGAGCGCCGATGCAGCGAGCGCATCGGTCATGGCGAGCAGGTTGCTGTTGTCGCCGGTATTGGCCGGATTGTTGAGGCCGACCGTGAAGGTATCGCCGGACGCCGGGGCGCCGGTCAGGGTCAGCTGTGCACCCTGGAAGGTGATCGGGGTCCCGCTGGTGTACGTGCCCGAGCCGACCTGGGTGCCGCCGCTGTTCTTGACGGTGTAGCTGTTGCCGGCTCCGAACGTCACCGTGTATGTCCCTGATACCCACGTGCTCGGATTCGTGACGCTGGCGCCACTCACCGTCGCGCTGCCCGTGTTGGCCGAGCCTGCGGTACCCTGAACCAGTGAGGCCGCTGCGACCTGCGCCGGGCTCGTGAGGGCAACCGAGAAGCCTGCGGCGGCCGCCGCGGTGGGCTGGATGAGAAAGCTGTCGCCGTTCGCGGGTGTGCCGCTCGTGACGATGCTGAGGCCCGCCGCCTGGAACGGAGTCCCGCTGCTGCCGTTGCCGGTCATCGCGACCGACTGGCCCGTGGTGACGTCGGTGAGCTGCCAGGCGCCGCCGGTGAACTGCAGCTTGTAGTCGTCCGAGGTGAGCGCACTCAGTGCGCCGCGGGTGACGCTGAGGGCGGCGCTGCCGGTGTTGTCCGAGGCGGTCAGGGTCTGTACGCCGCCGACCGTGAACATCGGCTGGCCCTGGGCGCCGGAGAGATCCATGCCCGACTGCTGCTGCTGATTGACGATGGTGGCGACCGCGACGCTCACCTGGCCGATGGCGTTGCGGGCCGGGTCGAGCACCTGGCTGCGCGCGCTGAGCAGTCCTCCGAGCTCGCCGCCGCTGATCTCCGGGGTGATGTCCGCGTTGGTGCCGCCGCCGCTGATGGCGATGCCGACTTCCGAGGCGTCGTAAGTGCCGGGAGTGGTGATCAGCTTGCGGGCCACTCCGCCCGTGACCAGCGCCTGGCCGGTGCCGATGTAGACGTCCATCGACCCGTTGCTCTCGGTGGCGGTCTTGACCGACACGAGCTTGCTCAACTGGTCGATGAGCAGGTCGCGCTGGTCCATGAGCTGGTTCGGCGTCTGGCCGGAGGTCGATTCGGCGGCGATCTGCTGATTGAGCGAGGCGATGTTGGCGGTGATGCTATTGACCTGCGACACATCGCCGTTGATCTGCGTCTCCAGCTGCGAGCCGAACTGCGAGATCTGCGAATCGTAGGAGTTGAGCTGCTGCGCGAGGGCGTGGGCCTGATTGAGCAGCGCCTGGCGCGCGGAAGCAGAGGTCGGTGCGCTCGCAACCGATTGCAGCGAATTGACGAAGCTCTGCAGCGTTGCGGTGAGCCCGGTGCCCGAGTCGCTCAGCATGTCATCGACCTGGCCGGACTGCGCCGCCAGGGTATTGGCGCTCGAATAGCTCGCCTGGGAGCCACGCACCTGCAGCGCGAGGTATTCGTTGTAGTTGCGGGTGATGCTCTGGACGTCGACGCCACTGCCGATGAAGCCTACATTGGTGGCCTGGCCCAGCGCCTCGGCGAGGTTCGCGGTCTCGACGGAGTATCCCGGCGTCGAGGCATTGGCGATATTGTTGCTCGTGACGTCCAGCGCCTGCTGGAAGGCGAGTAGCCCGGAGACGCTGGTTGAGAGGAGATCGGCCATCCGTTATCGCCTTTGCAGCGTACCGCTGCCGTCAGTTGTCGGCCGGCCGGTCGCAAACTTTAATGAAGCGACTGGGGCCGAGCCGGAGCCGGCCGCCGTTTGCGTGAGGGCGTGCGCCAGCGTACCCGCCACGGCCGTGAGCTTGCTGGCGTAGGCGGGGTCGGTTGCATATCCGCCCTGCTGCAGGGCCGAACCGAAGGCCTGCACGTCGTTACCCGTGCCGAGCGCCCCGAGATACCGGGGATTGCTCTTGAGCACGTCGACATAATCCTGGAAGCAGTCTCCCGCGGAGCCATAGGAGCGGAAGGCGGCCTTGACGGTCCCTGCCACCCCACCGCTGAACTCCCGCGTGCTGTTGACGACTGCGGCACCCGTCCAACCCGAGGTGGCCTTGATGCCGAACAGATTGTTGCTCGTACTCCCGCTGGCATCCTGAGGCACCTTGCGCCCCCAGTCGGTCTCGAGAGCCGCCTGGGCGAGAAGTGTGACGGGGCTCACACCGAGCTGCCGTGCCGCCTGCTGGGCATCGGGCCAGAGGGCGCGGGCGAACTCGGTCTGCTGAGTGCTGCCGGGACAGGCGATGGGGCTCGCCGTGGTCGCCGGGATGGTCCTGCCCGCATTGGCGCTTACGGTGACATCGGCTCTTGCGCCCGCAGGGGTACTTGCGCCGGCGTCAGCCCGTGCTGCGCCCATGGCGCTGGCACCAGGCGTAGTGCCCCTGATGACCGCTGCGCCACCTGTGGTGACAGTCATTGTGGTCGATTTGCCGCTGGCGGCGCCGGCAATGCCGGCGGTGCTGACGGTGGTGTTGGCAGCGGTGACGGGTTTGCCCGCGGTTTGAGCCGAGGTCGCCATCGTGCCGGTCGTGGAGTCCGCGCCGCCGATGCCGCCGCGGCGCAGCTGCTGCACCAGCATATCTGCGAGACCGAGGCCCTTGCCCTTGCTCATCTCGGCGGAAATCTGGTCGTCGTACATCTCCTGATAGAGGTCCTGCTGGTCCGAGCCGAAGATCGGATCCTTGAAGCTCGCCGCGCGCATGCTCTTGAGCACCATGCTGGTGAAGAGGCTCTCGAACTGCCGCGCAGCCTCGCGCAGCGCCTGCGGACTCTCGTTCGCGGCAGCCTGCTTGAGGCCGGCGAGGTTGCCGGCAGCGGCGAGCTGGTGGGGATCGATGATCGGCAGGCTCATATCACGATCAGCTGGGCGCGTAGCGCCCCGGCCTCCTTCAATGCTTCGAGGATCGCCACCAGATCGCCGGGGGCGGCGCCCACGGAGTTGACGGCGGTGACGATCTCATTGAGATTGACTCCGGACGGGAACTTGAACATGTGCGCCTTCTCCTGCTTCACGTCGAGCGTGCTGCGGGGAGTGACCGCCGTCGTGCCGTTGCTGAAGGGGCCGGGTTGGCTCACATCCGAGCGCTCGGTGATCGAGACGGTGAGCGATCCACTCGCGACAGCCGCCGCCAACACGTGAACCTCGGAGCTGATCACCACCGTTCCAGTGCGCGAATTGATGATGACGCGGGCTGGCGGTGCGGCGGGGTCGATGTCGAGCCGCTCGAGGGTCGAGACATAGGCGATGCGCTGGCTGGGCTCGGTCGGCGCGCGGACCCGCACGGACACGGCATCGAGGGCCTCGGCCGTATCGGGACCGAGAAGCTTGTTGATGGCCTCGGTCAGGCGCGTCGCGGTGGTGAAGTCCGGCGTGTCGAGATTCAGGGTGACGTAAGGACCGCTGTCGAAGTTGCTGGGAACCGCCCGCTCGACGGTCGCCCCATTGGGAATGCGGCCGCTGCTGGGGACGTTCACCGTGATGCTCGAGCCGTCCTTGCCCTCCACACCGAAGCCGCTGACGATGACGCTACCCTGTCCCATGGCGTACACCTGGCCATCGGCACCGGATAGCGGCGTCATAACGAGACTTCCGCCCCGGAGACTGGTGGCATTGCCGATCGAGGAAACGGTGATATCGATCGTCTGACCAGGCTTCGAGAAGGGCGGCAGCGTCGCGTGAACCGTCACCGCCGCTACGTTCTTCAGCATCGGATTGGTGTTGGCCGGCACGGTCACGCCGAACTTGGCCAGCATGTTCTCGATGCTCTGGATGGTGAAGGGGGTCTGGCTCGTCTGGTCTCCCGTGCCATCGAGCCCCACCACCAGGCCGTAACCGACCAGCTGGTTGCTGCGCACCCCGCCGACGGTGGCGAGATCCTCTACCCGCTCCGCATGGGCGGTGCCGGCGGTGAGCAGGACGAGGAGGGCGAGCGCGAGGCTCGCGCTGCCTGCACGCAGACGCCGCCGGGTCCGGAAGATTGGATGTCCGAGTCCAGATTTCATGTTGGGTTTCTCATTCGACCTGAGGCAGCGCACGTGGCTGTACCCCAGGCACAGGGACTGTGCCCCGCCGCCGCAGGTGGCGGAGTCTCGAGCAAAAAACCGCGCTTTTTGCTCGAGACGCGCTGGGCCGGGCAGGGATGACCGGATCCAGCGCCATTAGAAAGGCATCCACGGACTGTTGAAGAAGCGGGAGAGCAGTCCCGGGCGGTTGGCGTCGGCCAGCGCGCCCTTCTCGCCGTAGGCGATGCGCGCATCGGCGACGGCCGAGGAGGGGATGGTGTTCTCCGCCGAGATGTCGATGGGGCGGATGACGCCCTCGAGGCGTACGAACTCGCTCCCCTGGTTGATGTCGATGAATTTCTGCCCCTGGATCACGAGGTTCCCATTCTGCAGGCGCCTGACGACCGTCACGGTGATGTTGCCGACCAGGCTGTCGCTCTGCTTGCTGTCGCCGGACCCGCTGAAGGAGTTGGCGTTGTTGAGGCTGCCGCTCAAGATGGGCGTGCCGTGGATGGTTACGTTGTTGCCGAGCACCGTGGGCGAGGCCAGCGAATCCTTGCTGGTCTTGGCCGTGTCGGTCTGCGAGCTCTTCTGTGCTGCGGTCGACTCCTGCAGGACGACGGTCACGGTATCGCCGACGTTGCGTGCCGTCGGATTGTCGAAGAGGCCCGCGCTGTAGCCCGTATGGTAAATGGCACCGTCCGCAGGCGGCGGCGTGAACTGCGGCAGCTGCAGCGGCTCTTCAATGGCCGGCCGATGTGTCGCGCAGGCCGCGAGCAGCAGGCACGCGAAGGCGGCGAGCAGGTGACGCAGCTGCCGCCGGGCGGTCTCAGGTGTTCTGGGTGGCATACTGGAGCATCTGGTCGACGGTCGAGATCGCCTTGGAGTTCATCTCGTAGGCGCGCTGGGTCTGGATCATGTTGACGAGCTCCTCGACCACATTGACGTTGGAGCTCTCGAGCTTGCCCTGGCCGAGCGTGCCGAAGCCGTTGGTCCCGGGAGAGCCGGTCTGGGGTGAGCCGCTCGCGGCCGACTGCACCAGCAGGTTCTGGCCGACGGGGGTGAGTCCCGGCGGGTTGATGAAGTTGGCGAGCTGCAGCTGTCCCACCTGGGTCGGCGCGGACTGACCGGCGAGCAGTACGCTCACGGTGCCGTCGCTGCCGATGGTGACGCTCTGCGCCCCCTGGGGAATGGTGATTCCAGGCTGCACCTGGTAGCCGCTCGCCGTGACGAGCTGTCCCTGGGCGTTGGTCTGGAAGGTACCGTCGCGGGTGTAGGCGAGGGTTCCATCCGGCATCTGAATCTGGAAGAACCCCTGTCCCTGGACCGCCAGGTCGAGCGGATTGCCGGTCTGCGTGAGACCGCCCTGACTGTAGTTTTTTTCCGTCGCCATCACCTGCACGCCGGTGCCGATCGACATGCCGGAAGGCGACTGCGTGGTTTGCGAGGTGTCGGCGCCGGCCTGCGTCTGGTTCTGGTAGAGCAGGTCCTCGAATACGGCCCGGTCCTGCTTGAACCCCGTCGTGTTGACGTTGGCGAGATTGTTCGAGATGACGGCCATCTCGGTCTGCTGCGCATCGAGGCCGGTTTTGGCGGCCCACAGGGCTGCGTTCATGAGGGCATTCTCTCTATCAGGTGGGTTGCAGGAGCTGCGCGGAGGCCTGCGCGTTCTCATCCGCGCTCTTCATCGCCTTGACCTGCAGCTCGAAATTGCGCGACAGGTCGATCATGTTCACCATCGCGCCCGCGAGATCGACGTTGCTCGACTCGAGCACGCCGGAGGTGAGCTTCACGGTCGCATCGGCAGGGGCCGTGTCCGTGCCGCCGGCCGCGAGCTGGAAGAGGCCGCCGCCCTGGCGCACCAGCGTATCGGGCGGCGGGTTCACCAGCTTGATGCGCCCGACGGTGGCGAGCGACTGTGCCGGCGCGCCGAAGGGGAGGACCGTGATGGTGCCGTCCTCGCCGATTTTGATCGACGAGCTCGGCGGCAGGCTGATCGGGCCGTTGTCCCCGAGCACGGCCTGTCCGGTGCTGGTGACGAGGAGTCCCTCCGGAGTCAGGTGCAGATCGCCGTCACGCGTATACGCCTCCTGGCCGTTGGGTCCCTGCACCGCGATGTATCCCTGGCCCTGCACCGCGACGTCGAGGGGCACGTTGGTGGTCTGCAGAGCTCCCTGTGACTGGTCCCAGCCGGCGATCGAGGCCGTCGCGTACACTCTCGAGGCGTAGCCGCTGCCGGCCACGGCCTGGCTCTGGAAGGCGGCGAGATCGGCTTTGAATCCGGTCGTGCTCGCATTGGCCAGATTGAAGTTGTTGACGGCCTGCGCATCAAGGATGTCCTTGGCGCCGGTCATCGCGACGTACAGTGACTTATCCACGTCAATTTGGCCCAAAGTCGCCTGCGGCGCTTTGGGCAGCCAGCCCAATCACCGCATTTGATCCCGCGGCCCAAGGGCGGCCTTGGGCCGCTCCCTCATGTGCTTTCGGACGAGGACGTATCATCGTGAGCTCCTACCTCAACCGTTCGGGATGTTGATGATCGCCTGGGTGACCGTATTGGTCGCCGAAATCATTTGCGCGTTGGCCTGGAAGTCGCGCTCGGCCGTGATCATGTGGACGAGCTGCGTGGTGATGTCGACGTTCGAGTTTTCCAGGGCGCCCGACTGGATGGTGCCGAAGCCGGAGCCGCCGGCGACGCCGTGGACGGCGGAGCCCGAATCGAAGCTCTGCGCCCATTCGGTGTTGCCCTCCTGCTGCAGGCCCTGCGGATTGGCGAAGTTCGCGAGCGCGACCTGTCCAAGCGTCTTCGACTGCCCATTGGTGAAGTTCGCCTGCACGACGCCGGTCGAGCTGATGTTGATGCCGGTGATGCTGCCGGTGGTGAAGCCGTCCTGGGAGATGGAATTCACGCCGAAGGCATCGCCGAACTGGGTGGCCTGGCTGAAATCGAAGGTCATGTTGAGAGCGTTGGCGCCCGTCGCCGGCGTGTAGGAGCCGAAGCTCACCTTGCCATTGGCTGGTGTGGTGAGCGCGCCGGTGCTGGAGAAGGTGAGGGTCTGCGGGCCGGCGCCTACGGCGGTGCCGTCGACGTACAGACTCGCGTTCCAGGTGTTCGCGGGGCTCGCCTGCTTCACGAAATAGAGCTGCCCGGTATGCGCCGCGCCCAGGGAGTCGTACACCGTGAGGGAGGTGGTGTCATTGTAGGTCGTCGGGTCGGCCGGGTTGAGCGGCGTCGTGGTCGGCGGAGTGGCGCTCGACGGCACGTTGAGAGAGATCTCCGCATTCGTGGTCGCATTCGGCGCGCTTTCGGCCGTCGTCAGCTGCAGGTCTCCGAGACCGCCGGTGTTGAACCCGCCGTTCGCGAGCGGCGCGTAGCCCTGCACGTGCTCGCCGGTGGCGCCGACGAGGAAGCCGTTCTGGTCGACCTGGAATGAGCCGTTACGCGTGTAGTTGAGGGCGCCGTTGTTGCTCATGATGAAGAACCCGGAGCCGCTGAGAGCGAGATCGAGGTTGTTCTGCGTGGAGGTGATGTTGCCCTGGCCGAACTGCTGGGCGATCTCGCTGACCTGCACGCCGTTGCCGACTGCAGTCCGGGAGACGCCTTCCTGAGTCTGAGCGAACAGGCTCGCGAATTCCGCGCGCGACTCCTTGAAGCCGGTGGTGTTGACGTTCGCGAGGTTGTTCGACGTGACGTTGAGATCGGTATTGGCGGCGTTGATGCCCGAGAGGGCGAGGTCGAATGACATGGGGACTGGCTCCTCAGTTCACCTGGACGACGTCGGCGAGCGACAGCGTTCCGGAATTGGTATTCAGGGAAAGGGTCTGCGTGCTCGGGTCGATGGTCACGCTGTTGACCGTGCTCTGCAGAAAAGTGGGTACTGAGACCGCCGCGCCGTTGCTCATCGCGGCTGCGGTGAAGGTGTACGTGCCGGCCGGCGCAGCGCTGCCCGAATTGGTGGTGCCGTCCCACGAGAAGCTCGTGAGCCCGGAGGACTGCGGGGCGACCTGGAAAGTGCGCACCAGCTGTCCCGTCGAGTCGGTTACCTGGACGGTGACGGCGCCGGAGCCGGGGGGCGCTCCCAGCGCACCGGTCACCTTGCCGCCGGCGGCAAGCGGCGCCGTGGTAGCGGCGGCGAGCACTCCGTGGCCGATCATGTTCGTGCCGCTCAGGAGCTGTGAGGACTGCATGGAGGTCGACAGGTTGCCGATCGCCCCGTTCATGTTGTTCATGCCGCTGACCTCGCTCAGCGAGGCGAGCTCATTGAGCATCTGGTTGGGGTCTGCGGGTTGCGTGGGGTCCTGATCCTGCAGCTGGGCGGTGATCAGCTGGAGGAAATCGCTCTGGCTGATCTGCGGCAGGCCGCCGCCGGAGGAGCTGCTCTGGGTGGCGGCGGTCGCAGCGGCGGCGGCCGCGGTCTGGGCGGCAAAGGCGCCAATTGAATCCACTGACATGAGGTTGTGTCCTGGCGTTGGGAGTTACGCTGCTCAGGTGCCGAGTTTCAGGGTATCGAGCATGAGCTGCTTGGAGGTCTCGAGAACCTCGACGTCGTTCTGATACGAGCGGGAGGCCGAGATCATGTCGGCCATCTGCTCGACCACGTTGACGTTCGATGCGTAGACGTACCCGTTGGCATCCGCCAGGGGGTTGCCCGGCTCGTAGCGCGCGGCGCCGGCGGCAGTGCTCTGCACGATGTCGGATACCTTCACCGAAGCGTCGGCCCCCTTCGTCGGGTCGATGGCCGCGCCTGGGGTCATCAGTGAGGTCTGGATGGCCTGAAAGACCGGGTAGCGGGCCTTGTAGGCGGTCGCGGCGCTGTTGCTGACGCTGTCGGCGTTGGCAAGGTTGCTCGCGACCGTGTTCAGGCGCACCGACTGGGCGGACATGCCGGAGCCGGCGATATTGAAGATGTTGGAGAATGCCATGGTGAGTCTGCCGTGCTGTTGCCTGACTGGCCGGTGCTATTGACCGGTAATGGCGGTGGAGAGCTCGCTGAACCTGTTGTTGAGGAAAGTGAGCGTCGCCTGGAAGCGCACCGTGTTCTGCGCGAACTGGCTCTCCTCCATCTGCGAGTCGACCGTGTTGCCATCGAGCGCGGGTGCGAGCGGGATGCGGTATTTGAGGAACTGCTCGGTGGAGAGGCCGCCGCCGGCGGCGGAGCCGCCCGTGACGTCCTGCGGGCTCGTGGTCACTGGCGTGAGCGTGCCGCCGGGAGAGCCTGCGGCCGCGAGCGCCGCCCGAAAATCGATGTCACGCGCCTGATACCCTGGGGTATCGGCGTTGGCGAGGTTGGCGGCGAGCACCTCCGCCCGCTGCGAATACACCTTGAGGGCATCGGGCTCGATGCCGAGATAGGTGTTGAGGTCGAGCGGCATGTCGGAATTCCGGCGGTTTATGGGCCTGGCCGGATCTGGAGCAAGACGCATGCCAAATTGCCGGCAGGGCGTGGATGCCGCCGTCGGGGGGTGGAGGGGGTGTTGGAATGTGAGTCAGGTCACATCCGGGCGGCAGAGATTTGCCGCGTCGCAGCGCTGCGGCTGCCGCGGACAGCTGCGGCCGGCGCTGTTGCCTGCGGATGAGGTATCGGCATGTCGTGACCGGACTTGAGTGCTCGCCCGGTGTGCGCTCTGGCGCGGCATTTGCACATCTATGTCCGTATGAGTGATTCAGTGTCGAAAACCCGTCGCCTGCGGTCGCGCGCGCGCGCAGGCCTGTGGCTCGCCTCAGCCCTCTGGTTCGGCCCTGCCTGGGCTTCCGCGCCGCCGATCCAGCCGCTCGCCTCGATCAGCGCGGCCGCCACGAATTTCGTGCGGGCCGAGATGCCCTCCGGCGATGACGACATCGTGGTGACCGCGAGCCGGCTCGATCCGCGCCTGCGCTTCGTACGCTGTAGCGGGCCGCTCGAAGCGGCGCTGCTGAGCGGCACGCGGCTACAGGCACAGGCATCCATAGCGGTTGGCTGCCACCAAGGAGCCAACTGGACCGTATATGTGCCCGTGACGATCGCATCGCGCATCCACGTCTGGGCGCTCAAGTCGTCCGGGGTGCAGGGAGCGCGTTTGCGTGCCGACGATGTCGTTGCTGAGACGCGCCTGGTGAGTGGGCTGGCCGAGGGTTATGTCACGGACCCCGCGCAGCTCTCGCGCAGTACGCTGCGCCACCCGTTGCCGGCCGGCGCGGTGCTGATGGCGCAGGACCTGCTCCCCGATTTCATGGTGCGCCAGGGTGAGCAGGTCACCCTGGTCGCCGCCGCCGACGGGATCAACGTGCGGGCGGCCGGGGTGGCTCTGCAGGATGGCCGCTACGGGGCACTCATCCGGGTGCAGAACGTCTCCTCTGCCAAGGTGGTGGAGGGCGTCGTCGAGTCCGACCGGGTGATCGATGTCACACCCTAAAGTAATCCGGCCAGCGGCCGATACAGGCAGTGAAGGATCCCTCCGGGAGTTCCAATATGACCAATAAAATCAGTGGCTTGAGCAGTGAGCTGGCGCCGATCGGCGCAGGCCGTCCTGCGGAGAAGGCTCGCGATGCGGCGACCGGCTCGTCCTCGCCCGACGCGGACGTCTCGAGCGCGGCTACCGGCGATGTACACATCACTGACTCGGCGAGCCAGCTTGCGACGCTCGAGCAGGCCGTGCGCAGCCTCCCTGCCGTCGATGAGGCGCGGGTGGCGCAGTTTCGCACGGCGATCGAGCAGGGCACCTACACGGTACAGCCGCAGCAGATCGCCGATCAGCTGATGCAGCTCGAGCGCTCGCTCTCGCAGCTTCCGGAAGGCTGATCCGTGGACCCGGAAGTCTGTCGCGAGCATCTGGGGACTCTGCTGCGCGAAGAGTCGCAGCTTCTCGGGGACCTCGAGGCATTGCTCGCCGAGGAATCCCGCGTCCTCGAGACTTCCAACATCCAGGTTCTGGAGACGACGACCCGCGCCCGGCAGGAGCGCATGGGCGCGCTCGCCCGGCTCGAGGAGCAACGCCGCTCGCTCTGCGCCGCCCACGGCTTTTCGGCCGACCGGGCAGGCCTCGAGGGCCTGATGGGCTGGTGCGACAGCGAAGGTAATTTGCTCTCCCGCCTGCGGGATTGCGCGGAGCGTGCCGTACGGTGCCGTGACCTCAACGATCGCAATGGCATCGTCGTCGCCGCGCGTCTGAAGCGCGTCGAGGGCATGCTCGATACACTGACCGGTCGTCCGACCCGAACCGACACGTACGGCCCGAAGGGTTATACGGCTTCCAACACCCGTCCGGGACGCGTACTCGGGGCGGCGTAACCAGCGTAACGGCCGTGCCACCGGCCTTCCATGGCGGCAGGGCCCCCGGGCCCGGCCGTCCGTGGCCCGGGCGTTCGGGCGGATCGACGACACGTTAAGTGTCGTCGATAAAGGCACCGCCCTCACCCTTACCCCAGGGCATCCCGCATCGCGGCCAGTTCCTGCGCCGATTCGGCGAGGAAGCGCTCGCAAGCCAGTTGATCCAGCCGCAGCCGCTGCAGCGGCCTCGCACAGACGATCTGGGCGGCGAGGGCGGTCGAGTCTCCATTGATCTCCGCGAGCAGCGTGCCGGCCGCCAGCACATCGCCCAGGTTGAGCGGGCCGCGCGAGTCGCGCTCGGGGTTCTCGGACTCGTGTACCGCCTGCACGATCTCATCCGCGATTCCCCAGTTCTCGAGCAGGGCGGCCGCAATGCTGAGATGCCAGTCGTGCTCGATCGCCTGGTAGGCGGCCGCATCGGAGAAGAGTGAGCGATGGCCGCTGGCGCGGGTCAGGATGTAGAGGCGGCCGATGCCCTGCAGAAGCCCGGCGAGCAGCGCCGTGTCGGCACTGACAGTGGTCAGGTGTCGGGCAACGACGAAACAGAGGCTCGCCACCTGAACGCTCCGGCGCCAGAGGACGCCCAGCTGCATCTCGAGTCCGCGCAGCGTCGGCGCCTCACGCAGCTGCTGCATCGCGAAGGCGATCGTTGCGGTACGGACCGTGTCGACACCTACCCGAGTCACCGCTGCGCGCAGGTCGGTGACCCGCATGCCTCCCGGATTCAGAGCCGCGGAGTTCGCCATCCGAATGAGCTGTGTGGCGAGGACCGGATCGCTCCCGATGACGCGCACGATCCGGCCGGCGTCGGCCTTGTCATCGCTCAACACGCGTTGCACGCGAGCCACGATATGCGGGAATCCAGGCAGCTCCACATTGCCGCCGGAGAGCTCGCTGGCGAGGGCCTGTACGAACGTGAACGCGACGTCGCGGTCTGCCTCCCCGGGGGTCGCGTCACCCGCGGGAGCGGTGGTGGGAGATGATCGGGCGTGCATGGCGGCGGCTCGCAGTGGTGATGGCGCTGCTACACGCCGAGCGCGTTGCGCAACGCCTCGATCTCATGCTCCGACTCGTCGATCAGCTTCTCGTAGCTCGCCCGATCGATCTGCATCCGCTTGCACGCGGTCACATCGTGCATGTTGAGCTCCAGGCTGTCCGGATGCTCCTTGAACGCCGCGAGCAGATGTCCTACGGTCAGCGCATCGGTGAGGTCCGGCGGGCCGTCGTGCTCGCGACTGAAATCCTCGTGCTCGCTGACGGCCGTGATGATCTCCTCGGCCATGTCCCAGTTCTCGAGCAACGCCCTGGCGACCGGTGAATGCCAATCGCGCACGATGGCGTTGTAGGCCGCCTGGTTCGCAAAGAGCGCCGGGTGCCTGTTCGAGCGTGTCAGGATGTAGAGCTTGCCGATGCCGTGCAGGAGACCCGCGAGCATCGCGGTGTCGGGATTGACCTTGCTGAAGCGGCGCGCCACGGCATGGGACATCGCGGCGACCGCAGCGCTGCGCTGCCAGAGCTCATCGAGCGGCTGCTCGAGCCCCTTGAGCGAGTCCACCTTTTTCAGCTGCGACATTGCGAAGGCGATGGCGGCGCTGCGCACCATGTTGAAGCCCATGCGGGCGATCGCGGTGCGCAGCTCGGTGATGGGCTTGCCGGTGAAGTTGATGGCCGCGGAATTGGCGATCTGCATGAGCCGGGCGGCGAGCGCCGGCTCCGAGCCCACCACGCGCACGACCTTCTCCTGCGAGACCTCCTCGTCGGCGAGGACCTTGCGAATCCGCAGCGCAATGTCCGGAAAGCTGGGCAGGTCCACCTTGCCCCGCGACAGCTCGGCGGCCAACGCCTGCACGAAGGCGAACGCTTCCGGGTCGCTGGCGGCCTGGGGATCCTCTGCAACGGAGCTTTTCATCGTTACGCCCTCTTCCTGCGGTATCGGCGTATCCTGCCCGGGATTGAGACCTGCGTCGTCAAATTGGTTCACGGATCATGGGCACGGCGGCAGGCTCGAACCGTTTGCGTCAGGGTCACGGGAAGTCCCGGTCCAGGGCCTTCGATTCCCGCGTGATGTCCATCGCCTCGGCCAGTGCGAGGATCCTGTCCGCCACGCTCTCCAGGGCGACGGTGTGCTCTGCGGCACCGAGCGCTACAGCCTCCCCGGGCATACCCCAGACGACGCTGGTGGCCTCGTCCTGCGCAACCGTGCGGCTGCCGCTGTCCAGCATCTCCTTCAGGCCCCGGGCGCCGTCCTTGCCCATCCCGGTGAGCAGTGCCCCGATGGCATTGCGTCCGGCGTTCTGCGCCACCGAGCGGAACAACACATCGACCGATGGCTTGTGCCGGTTGACCGGAACACCATCATCCAGACGACAGACATACCTGGTGCCGTCGCGTACCAGCATCAGGTGACGGTCCCCTGGAGCGATGTAGGCATGGCCGGCGAGCACCTGTTGCCCGTCCTGGGCCTCGCAGACCGACACCGGGCAACAGTCGTTCAGGCGTCGCGCGAAGGGCGTGCTGAAGGCCTTGGGGATGTGCTGCGCAATGACCACACCCGGACAGTCCGGCGGCAGTCGCATGAGCACTTCTTTGATCGCCTCGGTGCCGCCGGTCGAGGCGCCGATCGCAATGACACGGTCGGTGGTGCGCAGCGGCCGGGTGCGCGGCGGCGCTTTCGGTATGACGGCGTCGGCGCTGTGAGCGGGGCCGGGGGCATCCTGCGGCCGGGACTGTCTCGGGTCGAGCGCCCGGACGCTGGCGCGGGCGGCGATCCTGACTTTCTCGATGAGCTCTTCGGCGTAGTCCTTCAGGGTCGCGGCGAGGTCGATCTTGGGTTTCGAGAGATAATCCACGGCGCCGAGCGCGAGCGCATCGAGCGTCACATCGGCGCCTCGCTCGGTGAGGGAGGAGACCATCACCACCGGCATCGGCCGCAGCCGCATGAGGTTGCGCAGGAAGGTGATGCCATCCATCTTCGGCATCTCGACATCCAGCGTGAGTACGTCCGGGTTGAGCTGCTTGATCTTCTCCCGCGCGACGTGCGCGTCGGCCGCGACTCCGACGACCTCGATGCCCGGAGCTGCCTTGAGGATGTCCGAGAGGAGGCTGCGCACGAGCGCGGAGTCGTCCACGATGAGCACGCGAATCGGCCGCTTCGCGCCAGAGAGGGCCCGGTATTGTCCGGTGGGAGTCATGCTCGCATCCGTCACTCGAACAGCTCGACCTCGCCGCCGGCGGCCTGCTTGCCGAGGCTGGCGAGATAGAGCTGCTCGTGATGGCTGATGATCCGGTTCTCCACCGGACGGAGCTTGCGCAGCCGTGCGCGGCCGCTCGTGGGGAAATAGACGACCTTGCGCGGCTGAGTGCCGCCCAGGTCTTCTGCCGCGACCGGATAGCCTTCGAGCGTCATGTAGTCGCGGATGAACCTGATGTTGCGTCCGCCGACATCGGTCATGGCAGCGAGAATGCGCCCGCCGCCGAAGAGCTTGATCTCGAGCCGCTCGCGCACCGCGCCGAGCTTGAGCAGATCGTTGATCAGGCTCTCCATCGCGTACGAGCCGTAGCGGGTGGCGAGGCCGACAGACGGATCGAGCCAGTCGTTCGGGCCGACGGTGGCATCCTCCGGCAGCATGAAGTGGTTCATGCCGCCGAGCCCGCAGGCGGGATCGCGCACGCAGGCCGAAACGCAGGAGCCGAGCACCGTGGAGATCGCCTCGACGGTGCGACTCACGTAGTACTCGCCCGGCAGGATCTTGACCATCCAGCAGCCGTTCTCGCGGTCCCAGAAGCGCTGGAACTGCTCGAAGCCCGGCAGCGGCGGCGGCAGCTCGCCGTCAGGCGCGCCGGTGGATGGTTTTGCCGATGAGGGCATAGCGGTCGCAGACCTTGAAGAGGCTCTCGGAGTGACCGAGGAAGAGCAGATCGCCGGGACGCTGCAGCTGAGCGATGCGCGAGAAGAGGTCCCGCTGGGTCTCCTTGTCGAAATAGATCACGACGTTGCGGCAGAAGATGGCATCCAGTGGTCCTTTCATCGGCAGGGGATGAATGAGGTTGAGCTGTTTGAACGTGACGAGCGCCGCGACTTCCGGCGTCACCTGCCGGCAGAGTCCGCCGGCCTCCTCACGCTCCGTGAAGAATCGCGCCTGCCGCTCTGGGGTGAGGTTGGCCGAGCGCTCGGCGGGATAGATTCCGCGGCGTGCGCGCCCGAGAACGTCCGAGTCGAGATCGGTCGCCAGTATGCGCACGTCCCACTGGCTTGCGTCCGGCAATGCCTCGAGTATCGTCATGGCGATAGAGTAGGGCTCCTCACCCGTCGAGCACCCCGCGGACCAGATGCGAAGCCGCCGTCCGCCCCGTGCGGCGGCCGCGAACGGTGTGAGCACGTGATCGCGCAGATACTGGAAGTGATGCGGCTCGCGGAAGAACGAAGTGAGGTTGGTCGTGATCGCATTGCAGAACTCGGCCACCTCCCGCTCATCGCGCTTCAGTCGCTCGCGGTACTCCGCGAAGCTGCGCATCTGCAGCGTGCGCAGGCGCCGCGTCAGCCGCCCGTATACGAGCTCCCGCTTCTGGTCGGAGAGGTGGATGCCCGTGAGCGACTTGATGAGCAGGCGCAGCGCCTGGAAGTCCTCGTCCCCGAAAGCGAACTCGCGCAGCCGCTGCGTGGTGCCGTTGTCCCGCGCCGACGCGGTGGGTACCGGCGTCATCAGAAGAGCTCCACGCTGCCTTCGCTCGCGTGGAGCGAGGGCACGTGACTTTGACCGTCGGAATCCGGCATCAGCAGGTTGAAGAGAATGCGGTGCGACTCGGAGGTGAAACGCGCGCGCAGGTTCTCCATCAGCACCGGCCAGCTCTGCCGCCCGCCGGGACTCGTATCGGCGGCGCCCGTGGCGGCCACGGCAGAGAGGAGGTCACGCACCTGCGAGAGCTGCTGCACCATCCGATCATGGAACTGCAGGCATTCCACGCAGGTCTCGAGGTCGCTGGCGGCCGGCGTCGTGCCGGCGAACACCGCCGCGTTGACGCGCGACAGCGCCTCGCCGAGCTCGCTCACGGGCCGCTGCGACTCGCTGAGCGCGAGCTCGATCAGCGCGGCGGCGGTAGCCGCCGCACACGCGAGGTCGCAAGCGGAAATGACGGGGCCCACGCTGCGCGAGCCCCGTGCCGGCAGCGACACGGGTGCCTCAACCGTGCTTCGACTTAAAGGTGCGCACCTGCGTATTGAACTGGTCGGCGACATGAGAGAGCTGGTCGACCGCCGCGTTGTGCAGAGTCGTCTGATCGCTCGGGGTCAACTGGTTCTGCCGCGCCTCGAAGTCCAGGCACTTGAGATAAGTCTGCACGTCGTCGTTGTACTGCTTGATGGTCTCCATGGCCGTCACCATCTCCTGCTGCGTGGCCGTACTGCCGTCGGGAATCTTGCTCGGCGCCGGGGGCAGCCTGCATTGATCCGCGTGGGCCTGGAGGCTCACGGCGCAGGCGGCCGACAGGACGGCCAGGGCCAGGATTCGCTTCGGGGACTTCATGGGTGCGTTCCTCATTTTCGACATAAAAAGAATCTGACGATCAGCCGAGCACTTTGGCGATGGTCGCGAGCAGCCGCTCCGGGTTGAAGGGCTTGACCAGCCAGCCGGTCGCGCCGGCCGCCTTGCCCTGTTGTTTGCGCTCCAGGGTTGCCTCGGTGGTGAGTACGAGCAGCGGCACGTAGCGGTAGCTCGCCCGGTTGCGCAACTCGCGCACGAGGGTGATGCCGTCCATCTTCGGCATGTTGACGTCGGTGATCACGAGGTCGAACTTCTGCCGCTCGGCGAGCTGCAGCGCCTCGGCGCCGTCGGCAGCCTGTTGCACGTCATGGCCCGCGCCCGTCAGGGTGATGCCGACCATCTGGCGCATCGCCGCCGAGTCATCTACTGCAAGTATCCGGGCCATCACGGCGCTCCAATCGATAGGGGTAGGGACATGACTTCAAAACTCCTGCCACTCGGAATCGCCGGCATCGCCGGCGCCGAGTGTGCCGTTGCCGCGTGAGGCGCCCGCAGGCGGTGCGGCCGCGCGCGTGCTCTCCGGCTTGTGCTTTACGGTCTTGGGGGTACTGCCGCGTCCGGCCCAGGGCCTGTTGGTGCTGCGGCGGTCGGTGCGGGCGCCACGCTCGGCGGCCGGCCGCGCGGGCTTGGGCGCAGGGAGGGCCGATGCCGGCGAGGTGATTTCGGCCATGCGGACCTGGAAGCGGGAGAGCATCCCGTTCAATCCGCGGACCTGCTCCGCCATGGCCTGTGAGGCTGCGGTGGCTTCCTCGACCAAAGCGGCATTCTGCTGCGTGAGCTCATCCATCTGCATGACGGCGCGGTTGACCTGCTCGATCCCCGAGGACTGCTCGCGGGAAGCCGCGGCGATCTCGGCGACGATGTCGGAGACCTTTTTCACCGAGGCGACGATCTTCTCGAGCGTCTGGCCGGATTGAGTGACCAGCACCGAGCCGTCCTCGACCTTGCGCACCGAGTCCTGGATCAGCTCCTTGATCTCCTTGGCGGCCGTGGCCGAGCGCCCGGCGAGGCTGCGCACCTCGCTCGCCACGACCGCAAAGCCCCGGCCCTGCTCGCCGGCCCGGGCCGCCTCGACGGCGGCATTGAGCGCGAGCAGGTTGGTCTGGAACGCGATGTCGTCGATGACGCCGATGATGTCAGCGATCTTCTTCGATGCGTCGTTGATCCCTGCCATTGCGGCGACCGCATGGCTCACTACCGTGCCGCCCTTCTCCGCCTGGTCGCGCGCCGCGAGAGCGAGCTGGTTGGCCTGGGCGGCGTTGTCGGCGTTCTGCTTGACCGTGGTGGTCATTTCCTCCATGGAGGAGGCGGTCTCTTCGAGCGAGGAAGACTGCTCTTCGGTGCGCTGCGAGAGGTTGGCGTTGCCGGCAGAGATCTCATCGGCGCCGCGATGAACCTCGGCCGCGACGCCCTTCACCCGTGAAACCACCTCGGCCATGGTGTCGGCGAGCTGATTGACGCCCCGGCTCATGGCCTCGAAGAAGCCCGATTTGCCGGAGAGATCGATGCGGCTGCCGAGATCACCCGCGACGACCGCCGAGAGCATGCCCTGCATCTCGTTCTCGACGATGACCTCCTGCGTGCGGTCGGTCCATTCCATCACCGTGCCGATGCGCGCGCCGCTCTCATCGAGCACCGGATTGGTGACGGTGCGGAAGGTGCAGGCGCCGAGCTCGCGCTCCACCGAGCGGGAGCTGCCGAGTGTGTCGAGCTCGCGGTGCTCGGCTGCAGGGTCGATTGCAAGTGTCTCGAGACTGGCGCCGCGCAGCCGCCCGACCTCGAAGCCCGGCAGGCTGCTCCTGATCTCGTGCTCGCTGCGGGAGAAGGTGGTGCTCGCCGTGTCGTTGAGATAGATGATCCGGTGGTCGGCGTCCGCCAGCACCACCGAAGTGGAGACCTTGTCCAGTGCCTGGCGCACGCGCGCGTTTTCGGCGGCCACCAGTCGTTCGTTCTCGATCTGCGTGCGCAGCTTCCCCTGCATGTCATCGAGGGCGCGCAGCACCTGGCCGGCCTCATCCGAGCCCGCCTGGTCGATCGTATTGTCGTATTTGCCGCCGGCGATGTGCCCGAACACATCGATCGCCTGCGCGAGCGGCGCTGCGAGCGAGCGGGTGATGAGCCAGGCGAGGACGAGCGCTACGCCGAGCGCGAGCACCGTGATGCCGGCCGTGAGGTTGCGCCAGGTCGTCACCTGCGACAGGCGCTGCCTCACCGCCGAGTTCATCGCCGAGTAGCCGAGATCGGCGAGACTCTTCAGGCTCGCGCTGATCGCGCGTGAGTCGGAGAACAGCTCCGCGGTGGTGATGGTCATCTTCTGCGCGTTGATGATCCGCGACTCGATGATCCCGTAGGAGCCGTCGAACGCGCCGTGCGCGACCTGCAGGGCGGGTGTGATCTTCGCGCGCGCTGCGGCCGGCGCACCGTTGAGATCGCGTGCCGCCGCCGCAAAGCCGCTCACCACCTCATCGTGGTAGAGATGAAGGGCCATCTGGTCATCGCCGCCGAGGTAACCCTTGATGCTGGCGCGCGTGGCGAACCACTGCACGTTGCCCGAAGCGATGAGCGCCCCGGGCACATCGCGCGTGGCGATCTGGATCAGCGAGGCGGTCTGCGGCGAAGGATCGATGTTGAGCGCCGAGCGGCCCACCACCAGGTTGCCGAGCTTCACGATCCGGCCGATGAGCGCATCGTGCTGCGCCACCGCATCGTCGGCTGACAGCTTCAGCTCGCCCGATTTCAGCTGCTTCCAGTCGCTCTCGATCGCCTGCCACTCGTCCGTGACGTGCAGCTGCGATCCGGCAGCCGAATCGTGCGCGTCGATGTCGGCCATCTCCTGGTCGATCGCGACCTCCGATGCGGTGAGCTCGCCGCGGCGCGCGCTGTCACCGGTGAGCACGGCGAAGAGGAGGCTGCGATGATTGGCGACATCCGCCAGCACTGCGCCCACCTGGTGAGCGTAGTCCGCGCCGGCGAGCTCGTCGCGGGCCTGGGCAACCTGGCCGTTGGCGGCGCCCAGGTAGAAGACGCCGAGCAGCGCCGTCGGCACGCCCATCGCGGCGACCAGGAACGCCAGTTTCTGCCAGAGCTGCAAGCGGTTGAGAAATTGCATGGGGTTACCTCTAGGCCTCTATCCATTCGCCGCCCGCGCTCGCAGCGCGGCGGGGCTCCGGCCGTGCCTTGCCTGGCGCGGATTGGGGTGTGGTCCTGGCTGCGGCCACCGGCGCCGCGGCCGTGCGCTCCTCGAGCAAGGTCTGCGCGTCCTGCGCGCCGAGCTCATAGCGGCCCAGCATTTCATTGAGCTCCCGCACCTGTCCGGCCATGGATTGGGATGCGGCAGTCGCTTCCTCGACCAGTGCGGCGTTCTGCTGGGTGAGCTCGTCCATCTGCACGACGGCACGGTTCACCTGCTCGATGCCCGAGGACTGCTCGCGCGAGGCGGCCGCTATCTCGGCGACGATGTCGGTCACTTTCTTCACCGACGTGACGATCTCACCGAGCGTGCGCCCAGACTGGGTCACGAGGCCGGAGCCGTCCTCCACTTTCCTGACACTGTCCTCGATCAGGGTCTTGATCTCCTTGGCTGCCGTGGCGGAGCGGCCCGCGAGGCTGCGGACCTCGCTCGCCACGACCGCAAAGCCGCGGCCCTGCTCGCCGGCGCGCGCCGCCTCGACGGCCGCGTTGAGCGCGAGCAGGTTGGTCTGGAAGGCGATCTCATCGATCACACCGATGATGTCGGCGATCTTCTTGGCCGACTCGTTGATTCCGGACATGGCATCCACTGCCTTGCCCACGACGGCGCCGCCCTGCTCAGCCTGATCGCGCGCGGCGAGGGCGAGCTGGTTGGCCTGGGCGGCGTTGTCGGCGTTCTGCTTGACCGTAGTGGTCATCTCCTCCATGGAGGAGGCGGTCTGCTCGAGCGAGGAGGCCTGCTCCTCGGTCCGCATGGAAAGATTGGCATTGCCCGAGGTGATCTCCTCGGCGCCGAGCGCGATCTCGCGGCCCGCGCCCTTCACCCGCGAGACGATCTCGACCAGGCTCTCGGCCAGGCGGTTGACGCCGATGCCCAGGGCCTCGAAGAAGCCTGATTTGCGGGAAAGATCGATGCGCCGGGTGAGGTCGCCGCCGTTCACCGCGGCGAGCACGCCCTGCAATTCCTCCTCGACGCGTACCTCCTGGGTACGCTCGGTCCACTCCATGACCGTGCCCAGCCGCTCGCCGCGCTCACCGCGTACCGGGTTGGTGACGGTGCGGAATGAAAGTGCGCCGAGCGTGAGCTCCTCCACCCGCTCGCCGCTGAGCGCATCGAGAATGCGTCGCTCGCCGGCCGGATCGGTGGCCAGGGTCTCGAGGCTCGCGCCGCGCACCTTGGCGGCATCGAAGGCGGGTAGAGCGCTGCGCATCTCCGCCGCATGCCGCGCGAAGGTGGCCTGCGCCGTGTCGTTGAGATAGATGATCCGGTGCTGCGCGTCGGCCAACACGACGCAGGTCGAGGCCTTGTCGAGCGCATGACGGATGCGCGAGTTCTCCGCGGCAACCGCCCGCTCGTTCTCGATCTGCCCGCGCAGCTTCTCCTGCATGGCAGCGAGCGCGAGCAGCACCTGGCCGGCCTCATCCTCGCGGCGCGTGTCGATCTGGCTGTCGTAGCGGCCCTGCGCGATCTGCTGGAAGACCTTGATCGCATGCTTCAGAGGCCGCGAGAGCGAGAGCTTCACCAGCCTGCCGAGCATCAGGGCGGCGCCGAGCGCGAGCAGCGCGAGTGCGCCCGTGAGGTCGCGATGCGCAGCGACAGCGGCCGCGCGGGCACGCAGGGCCGTCGCGGCAGCCTGCAGACTGTCGGTGGAAAGCTTCTGCAAAGCGTGGCTCGCCGGAATGCCGGCGTCGTAGATCGCTCCGCCACTCACCTTGAGGCTGGATGCGTTGATGACTTGTGAGTCGACCCCATCGGCGAACTGGCCGAAGAGCTGCTGCACCTGCGCGAAGTCCGCCTGCAGCGGCGCGGCCACTTCCGGCGGCAACTCTGCGATTCCCGCCTTGATCTGCTCGAGCTGTGACTCGACCCGGCCACGATAGATCACGACACCCATGCGGTCATCGCCGCCGAGATAGCTCTTGGAGGCAGCATCGACCGCAAAGCGGCGCATGCTGTCGTGCTGCGCCAGCGCGGCCGGAGCGTACTCGGAGCCGATCTCGAGCAGCGTGCGGGTCGTCTGGTCGGAGTCGGAGGCGATTCTCGAGCCGGTGGCCACGGCGGTGGTGATCAGACTCAGTCGATCGAGGAGCGCGCCGTGCGCATCCGCGATCTGGGCGGCCGGCTGGGTGAGCGCTGCCGCCGCCTCCGTGCGCCATTGCGAGCGCAACGTCGTCACGTCATCACCCACGCCGTAGAGGGCGCCCAGTCGGTCGCTCACTGCCTGCAGTTGACTCAGCGCCGCATCGACCTCCTGCTGTTTGCTCTGCACGGCTGCGGCGCGGGCCTTGTCGCCGCTCGCGAAGACAAATGCCCGAGCGCCGTGCGTCAGCACGTTCGACTGTACTGCGTCGATGGCCTGCATGAAGCGGACTGCCTGCAGCTCATCGCGCGCCTGGCTCACCTCGCCGCTCATGGTGGTGAAATAGAAGAACCCGACCAGGACCGTCGGCACGAGCATTGCCAGGACGTTGGCTCCCAGCTTCTGCCAGAGATTCAGGCGGCTGAGCAACGTGGTAGTCATGTTGGCGTACTCAGGCGCTGCGCGCAGTGCGCACAGCTCCCATGGATGAGGCCCGTGGCGGCCGCAGCGCGTATGGCGCTTCGTGCCCCAGGCGATAGCGGCCCATGTTCTCGCCCAGTTCGCGAGCCTGACCGGCCATGTTCTGCGCCGCGGCGGTGGCTTCCTCC
Organism: Steroidobacteraceae bacterium; assembly: GCA_036273735.1. GTDB lineage: Bacteria > Pseudomonadota > Gammaproteobacteria > Steroidobacterales > Steroidobacteraceae > 13-2-20CM-66-19. The sequence goes on from DASUHA010000102.1 coordinate 36,018, forward strand.
ACCAGCGCGGCGTTCTGCTGTGTGAGCGCGTCCATCTGCATGACGGCGCGATTGACCTGCTCGATGCCGGCCGACTGCTCGCGCGAGGCGGCAGCGATCTCGGCGACGATGTCGGAGACCTTCTTCACCGATGCCACGATTTCCTCGAGCGTATGGCCGGACTGAGTGACCCGCGCCGATCCGTCCTCGACCTTGCGCACCGAGTCCTGGATGAGTCCCTTGATCTCCTTGGCGGCCGTTGCGGAACGGCCGGCGAGGCTGCGGACCTCGCTCGCCACCACCGCAAAGCCGCGGCCCTGCTCGCCGGCGCGAGCCGCCTCGACGGCCGCATTCAGCGCGAGCAGGTTCGTCTGGAAAGCGATTTCATCGATCACGCCGATGATGTCGGCGATCTTCTTCGATGACTGCTTGATGTCGGACATGGCGGTGACGGCCTGGTTCACCACGACACCGCCGCGCTCGGCCTGATCTCGTGCCGCGAGGGCGAGCTGACTGGCCTGCGCCGCGTTGTCGGCGTTCTGCTTGACGGTGGTGGTCATCTCTTCCATCGAGGAGGCGGTTTCCTCCAGGGAGGCGGACTGCTCCTCGGTGCGCCGCGACAGGTTGGTGTTGCCCGCCGAGATCTCCTCTGCGGAGCGATTCACCTCGGTGGCAGTGGATCTCATGCCGCGGACGATGCCGGACATGCTCTCGAGCAGCGAGTTGATCCCCTCGGCCATGGCGCGCAGCTCGGGGCTGTCCATGCGGGTATCGAGCCGGCGGGAGAGATCGCCCTGCGAGGCGGCGTGGATCACCTCGCGCGTCTGCTCGATGATGCTTTTGGTGGCGGTCATTTGAGCTCTCTATTCGGATCAGGCGGCGCTGGCGGCGAGCGTTTCCTCGCCATCGACGCCGGCGGAAAGGGCGAGGTCCCTGCCGATGAGGTGGTCGATGTCGAGCAGCACCACCATGCGCTCGGCGACCGAAACCAGGCCGCGGATGTAATCGGTGGCGGAGCGCGAGCCGAGCTCGGGCGCCGGTTTCACTTCGGCGGAGTTGACGTCCACGACATCGGAGACGCCGTCAACGACGACACCGAAGTCACGACGGCCGGCCGGTGTGTTGACGGACATCACGATGATGACCGTCACCGTCGTGTACTCGATGCGCTCGAGGGCAAAGCGCATCCGCAGATCGACGATCGGAACGATCGAGCCGCGCAGGTTGAGCACGCCGAGCACGTGTGCCGGCGCATGCGGGATCTTGGTTACCGCGGACCAACCGCGGATCTCCTGGACGCGCAGAATGTCGACCCCGTACGTCTCGTCGCCGAGCACGAAAGTCAGAACCTGGTGGGACCCGCTGCCGGAGCCCTGTTGTGGGTCGACGGTCTTACTGGACATGATTGTGATGCCTCGTCTGCACTGCCATGGGCCTCACGCCGCCGCTCGCATGGATGCGGCGCGGATGAGCCCCGGAACATCGAGAATGAGCGCCACCGAGCCGTCGCCGAGGATGGTCGCGCCCGAGACGCCCTCGATGTGCCCGTAGTTGGCTTCCAGAGACTTGATGACCACCTGCTGTTGTCCCAGCAGGTCATCGACGAAGAGGCCGACCCGCCGCCCATCGCCTTCGGCGATGACCACCAGGCCCTCGTGCAGCGCACGCGAGCGCGGCTCGACGCCGAAGAGCTCGTGCAGGCGGATGATCGGCAGGTAATCGCCGCGGAACGAGACGACCTCGGCATGGCCGGAGAGCCGGGTGACGCCGGTCGCCTTGAGCTGCATCGACTCCACGATGGAGAGGAGCGGCACGATGTAGGTCTCGCTGCCAACCGAGACGGATTGCCCGTCCACGATGGCGAGCGTCAGAGGCAGCGTGATGACGAATCGCGAGCCGCGCCCGGGCTCACTCTTCACTTCGATCTTGCCGTTGAGCTCCTTCACGTTGCGCCGGACGACATCCATGCCAACACCGCGCCCGGAGAGATCGGTGGTCTTCTCCGCGGTGGAGAACCCCGGCACGAAGATGAGCTCGCAGATCTCGGCATCGGTCAGCGAGTCGTTGGGGCCGACGAGCCCTCGGGCGCGCGCCTTGGCGAGGATGCGTGCCCGATCGAGGCCGCCGCCATCATCGCTTACCTCCACGGCGATGTTGCCGCCGCGATGCGAGGCGTCGAGGTGCACGGTACCCTCAGCGGGCTTACCCGCCGCAGTGCGCACTTCCGGGGACTCGATGCCGTGATCGAGGCAGTTGCGCACGAGGTGCACCAGCGGATCGCCGATCTTCTCCAGCACCGTCTTGTCGAGCTCGGTCTGCTCGCCGGTGAGCTTGAGCTCGATCTGCTTGCCGAGGCGCTGCGCGAGATCGCGTACCATGCGCGGGAAGCGGCTGAAGACGAAGCTGATGGGCAACATCCGTACGCGCATGACGCTTTCCTGCAGCTCGCGTATGTTGCGCTCGAGCTGCGCCAAACCGCCGCGCAGCTTCTCTGCGTCCGGCCCGTCGAAATGCGAGCCGAGCTGGCTCAACATCGCCTGCGTGATCACGAGCTCACCGACGGTGTTCATGAGCTCATCGATTTTCTCGACGCTCACCCGGATCGAGCCCGAATCACCGAGGCCGCTCATCGAGGCTTCCGCTTTTGCCGCTTCCTGGCGGGGCGCGGGCGCTACGACAGTCAGCGCCGGCGCGGAAGCGGGCTCCTGCGTGACGGCCTGTGCCGGCGGCGGTGTCGTCGCCGGCGCCGCAGGCTGGGCGACGCTCGAAGTTGGCGCCGGCGCCGGCACCTCGCCGGAAAGACGCGCGATGGTCAGGTCACAGTCACCCTCGGCCCATTCGAACACCTGCCGGATCGCCTCCTCGGCGATCTCTCCCGGCAGCTCGAGGGACCAGGCGAGGTAACAGTCCTGTGGGTTCAAATCCGTGAGTGCGGGCAGCGCCTGCGCATCGACCCGTACTTCGAGATCGCCGAGCGCGGCGAGCTCGCGCAGCATGCGCAGGGGGTCATTGCCGCGGGCGAGCAGCTCACGGTACGGATGGAAGTGAATGTGCCAGCGGGGCGCGGTGCCGACTGGAGCCGTATCGGCAGCGGTGCCTGCCGGGTGAGCCGGCCCGGAAGGCGAGCGCCCGGCAGCCGGAGCCGCCACGACCGCCTCGCTCTTCTTCGCGATCGCAACTTCCAGGTCGAACTGCAGGTCCGAGACCCGCTGCGCGTCGATCGGCTGCTTCGCCTGCACGGCGCGCAACATTGCGCGCAGGACATCCACCGATTTCAACAGCAGGTCGGAAAGCGCCACGCTCACCGCCATCGAGCCGCTTCGCAGCTCATCGAGCAGCGTCTCGAGGCTGTGAGTGAAGGAGGCGATCTCCGAGAATCCGAATGTCGCGCTCCCTCCTTTGATCGAGTGCGCCACCCGGAAGATGGTGTTGATCAGCTCGGGCTCCGGCGCGCCGACATCGAGCTTCAGAAGAGCCGCCTCCATGGCATCGAGCGCCTCGAAGCTCTCTTCGAAGAATGCATCGTGAAACTGTGTCAGATCGACCGTCATCAGCCGTCCTCACCTGGAAGCTGGAGCATGCCGCGTAAGCCGAGAAGGTCGGCCGCAGCATCCAAGGCAGGCGCCCGACCACGCCACTCGACCGCGCGTGCAGTCGCGCGCCGGTCGCGCAC
>DASUHA010000103.1:0-10395 GCA_036273735.1 Steroidobacteraceae bacterium
CCGGCAAGAGCGCCGGGGGCAGCAGCGGGTCCTTGAGGTGGATCTTGCGATACTCGTGGACGAGGAGTGTGCGCACGAGGAACGCCGGCTGTGGCAAGAGGTGCTTCGAGTCGCGCACGGCGGCGGCGAGTGGCGCAAACGTATCGCGGAAGCGCCGATAGCGGCGGCCGATCTCGCCGAGATTCCAACCCTCGGCTGCAAGCCTGCGGTCGGCAGCCAGTCCCTCCGTCGCGCTCTTGAGAAGCCAACAGTGATTGGCGTAACCCACCGTGGCGAGCCAACCGCGCGCCTGCTCCAGAGTGCAGGACGGATGGGCATACACTCCCGGGCTCAACTGCCCGAACCCGAGCCAGCGCAGCTCCTCGCGCACGTTGCGCCGCTTTCCCGGTGCCTTTGCGCGTGCTGCATGCGTCTTGGCTGCCGAGGCCTTCGGTGAATTCCCACGGCCGCTCGCGGGCGGCAGCACCGCGACCGTCCATTGTCCTTCCCAGGTCGAGGGATTGACCCCGTAGATCCGCCGGGTCGCCTCGGCGAAGAGCTTCTCCCCGCTCCCCGTCAGCCGGTACTCGCTGCGCCGTCCATGGCGCGTGGCCGCGAGCCATCCTTCCGCCGCGAGCCGCGCGACCGAAGTTCGCACCAGCCGCTCGGCAAGGCCGAACGGATGGGCGAGATCGATGAGGCTCCCCAGGGTCATGGCGCCGCCGCGGGGCGCGATGGCATCCCCGAAGAGGGTGATGAGGAGCGAGCCGCCGCGCAGCGGCCGCTGACCCTGAAAGCGGCGCAGGAGCGCCTCGACCGGTTTCGTGAGCGGTGGCACGGCCGCATTCTGGCACGAAGAAAAACGTGACACAAAAACTGATCATGATACGATAATCCTGTGTCACGTCTGCGGAGCCGTAGCGGCGAGCCATGTACACCCAGGCCCTGGATAATCCCGTCCCCGACGAGCAGCGCGGCCCTGCTGGCGAGGCCGCGCTCGAGCGCCGCTTCGATGAGCGCATCGAGCGCGATGAGAAGATCGAGCCCAAGGACTGGATGCCGGAAGCGTACCGGCAGACGCTCATCCGCCAGATCGCTCAGCACGCCCATTCCGAGATCGTGGGTATGCTGCCCGAGGGCAACTGGATCACGCGCGCACCCTCCCTGAGGCGCAAGGCGGTCCTCATCGCCAAGGTGCAGGATGAGGGCGGCCACGGGATGTATCTTTACAGCGCCGCGGAGACCCTGGGGGTCGCGCGCTCGGAGCTCATCGCGCAGCTCCTCGACGGCCGTGCCAAGTATTCGAGCATCTTCAATTATCCGACGCTCACCTGGGCGGACGTCGGAGCGATCGGCTGGCTGGTCGATGGCGCCGCCATCATGAACCAGATCCCGATCTGCCGCTGCTCCTACGGTCCCTATGCGCGCGCCATGGTGCGCATCTGCAAGGAGGAGAGCTTTCATCAGCGGCAGGGGTTCGAGATCATGCTGACGCTCGCGCGCGGTACGGCCGCGCAGCGTGCGATGGCGCAGGATGCGCTCGACCGCTGGTGGTGGCCCTCGGTCATGATGTTCGGGCCGAGCGATGCGGCCTCGACTCACACGGCACAGTCGATGAAGTGGCGGATCAAGCGCTTCACCAACGATGAGCTGCGGCAGAAATTCATCGACGTCACGGTCCCGCAGGCGGAGTTCCTCGGGCTGCGCATCCCCGACCCGGACCTGAAATGGGACGAGTCCACCCAACACTACCTCACCGGCGAGATCGACTGGAGCGAGTTCAAGGCGGTGCTCAAGGGCAATGGTCCCTGCAATCAGGAGAGGCTGCAGGCGCGGCGCACGGCCCACGAGGCGGGTGGTTGGGTTCGGGAGGCGGCAGCGGCTTACGCCGCCAAGCATGGCGGGCGGAGCGCACAACCGCGCTCCGCCTCGAGTGTCACATCCCCTGCAGGTGAGGTGTCGGCTCATGAGTGAGGACTGGCCGCTGTTCGAGGTCTTCATCCGCGCGCGCTCCGGCTTGGAGCACAAGCACGTCGGCAGCCTCCACGCCGCCGATGCGCGCATGGCCATCGAGCACGCCCGTGATGTCTACACACGCCGTCAGGAAGGCGTGAGCATCTGGGTGGCGCGCTCGAGCGAGATCGTCGCTTCCGATCCGGAGGAAGCGGACGCGCTCTTCGAGCCGGCGCGCGACAAGGTGTACCGCCATCCGACGTTCTACGCGATCCCCGATGAGGTCAAGAACTTGTGACCCCCGCAGCGTCTTCGCCTGAAGCCCGCTCGCCCTCTGCAGAGTCACGCTTCCAATACGTCCTGCGGCTCGCCGACACCAGCCTCATCCTCGGCCAGCGGCTCGGGGAATGGGTCGGCCATGCCCCGGCGCTCGAGGAGGACCTGGGCCTCGCCAACATTGCGCTCGATCTGATCGGCCAGGCGAGGCTTCTTCTCGCCTACGCCGGTGAGATAGAAGCGCGGGGACGGGATGAGGACGCGCTCGCATTCCTGCGTGACGCGCCCGAGTTTCGCAATGCCTCGCTCGTGGAGCAGCCGAACGGAGATTTCGGCCAGACCATCGTGCGCCAGTGTCTCCTCGATGCCTGGCAACTCGAGGTCTACGAGGCGCTGTGCGCCTCGAGCGATCCGCGGCTCGCCGAAGTGGCCGCCAAAGCGGTGAAGGAGACCCGCTATCACCTGCGCTTCAGCGCCGGATGGCTGGTGCGACTCGGAGACGGCACTGAAGAGAGTCATGCGCGCGTGCAGCAGGCGCTCGATGCGCTCTGGCGCTTCACGGACGAGCTGCTCACGCCCGACGGCCTCGATGACGAGATGGCCGCAGCGGGTATCGCTCCGTCGCTGACGGCCGTGCGCTCCGGGTGGGAGCAGCGGATCGGCGCGGTGTTGGCGGAGGCGACGCTGAAGAGACCGGCCGCTGCGCGCTATCCCTGGCAGGGGAAGCGGGGGGTCCACACGGAGCACCTCGGCCACATGCTCGCGCAGATGCAACACCTGCCGCGCACCTTCCCGGGTGCGACATGGTGAGTGAGGCGCTTGCCGAGCCGGCGCGCGCGCGGATCGCGGACCTCCGGGAGGAGCGGGTCCTGCGGGTGCTGCGGTCCGTCATGGACCCGGAGATCCCGGTCCTGAGCGTGCTCGATCTCGGTATCGTGAGATACATCCGCTCCGAAGGCGGACAGCTGCGCGTGGGAATCACGCCCACCTACTCCGGGTGCCCTGCAACCGAGGTCATCCGACGCTCCATCCGCGATGCGCTCGCGCGTGAGGGGATGGGCGATGCGAGGATCGAAACCGTGCTCTCTCCGCCCTGGAGCAGCGACTGGCTGAGCGAAGAGGGCAGGCGAAAACTGCAGGCATTCGGTATCTGCCCGCCGGCCGCGCGGGGCTCGAGGATCAGCTGTCCGCGCTGCGGCAGCCACGAGGCCGAGCGCCTGAGTGAGTTCGGATCCACGCCGTGCAAAGCGCACTACCGCTGTCGCGACTGCCTCGAGCCCTTCGATCTGTTCAAGTGCATTTGATCTCATGCTCAAGTTTCACCCGCTGCGCGTAGCGCAGGTGCAGCCGCAGGCCGAAGAGGCCATTGCGCTGTCGCTCGAGGTTCCCACGGATCTTGCCGCCGAATACCGCGGCGCCTCCGGCCAACATGTCGTGTTGCGAGCCTCGCTCGAGGGCGAGGAGGTGCGGCGAACGTACTCCCTGGTGAGTGCACCTGGCGAGCGGCTGTTGCGGTTGACGGCGCGGGTGCACTCGCAGGGCCGCTTCTCGAGGTATCTTGCGCAGCATCTGCGGGCCGGAGATCGGCTGGACGTCCTGCCGCCCAACGGCAGCTTCACGCCGCACTCGGCGGCGGACGGGCGAGGTACCTGCGTGGCCTTTGCCGCCGGCTGCGGCATCACGCCGATTATCTCCATCGCCCGCCACTGGCTCGAGGCCGGTGAAGCCGGTCGTGTCATTCTCTTCTACGGCAATCGCAGCACGGCGCGCGCCATGTGTCTGGAGGAGCTGCTCGGGCTCAAGGACCGGTATCTCGATCGCCTGTCGCTGCACTTTCTCATGAGCCGGGAGCCGCAGGAGGCGGCGGTTTACAACGGCCGCCTCGATGGTGAGCACGTCCGCCAGCTCGCAAGCGCGTTCTTAGCGCCTTCCGAGGTCGCCGAGTACTTCATCAGCGGCCCGGGCGACATGATCGATACCGTATCGCAATCGCTTCGCGCCCTGGGCGTCGGCGCCGATCGGATCAGGGCCGAGCACTTCACGGTGGCGACCACGGTGGGCGATGCGGGCACGCAGACAGGCAAGCCGGAGGCCGGCGCCGGTGTGTTGCCCGAAGTAAGTGCGGCCGGCTCAGCACCAGCCTCGATCGCACAAAAGCCCGCGGTCGCGCAAAAACCCACCGTCGCCGCAGCGTCCAACGTTGCCGAGGTCACCGTCATCATGGACGGCCGCCGTCGCTCCTTCACGATGCAGATGAACGGGGAGAGCGTGTTGGACGGGGCTGCGAGGGCAGGGCTCGATCTTCCCTTCTCCTGCCGCGCAGGTGTCTGCTCGACCTGCCGTACCAAGGTGACACAGGGAGAGGTCGTCATGGATCAGAACTATGCGCTCGAGGATTGGGAGCTGGAGCAGGGCTACGTGCTCGCCTGCCAGTCGAAGGTCAAGACTCCGGTGCTCGAGCTCGACTATGACGAGCGCTGACCCGCACGTCCTTCCAACAGGGGCTCGAGCATGACCTATGAGACTATCCTCTTCGAGGTATCGGACGGTATCGCGCGCCTCACGCTCAACCGGCCCGACCGCCTGAACAGCTTCAACACCTCGATGCACGCCGAGGTGAAGGAGGCCCTGAGTACGCTGGAGCGCGACGCTTCGGCGCGCGTCCTCGTGCTTACCGGCGCCGGCCGCGGCTTTTGTGCTGGCCAGGATCTGGGAGACAGGGTGGTCGCTCCGGGTGGCGCGCCGCCCGATCTCGGTCTTTCCATCGAGCGGGGCTACAAGCCGCTGATCCTCACGCTGCGGCGCCTGCCACTCCCCGTCATTGCTGCCGTCAACGGCGTGGCTGCGGGCGCCGGTGCCAACATCGCGCTTGCCTGCGACCTCGTCGTTGCGGCGCGCTCGGCGACGTTCATCCAGGCTTTCTCGAAGATCGGCCTGGTGCCGGATTCCGGCGGCACGTGGCTGCTGCCGCGGCTCGCGGGCCACGCCCGTGCCATGGGCCTCGCGCTGCTCGGTGAGAAGCTGCCGGCCGAGCAGGCGGCTCAATGGGGCCTCATTTGGCGCTGCGTGGAGGATGGTGCGCTCGCGGCCGAGGTCGACACGCTCGCGCGGCAACTCGCAGTGGCTCCGACGCGGGGGCTCGCGCGGACCAAGCAGGCCATGCTCGAAAGCTGGAGCCACACGCTCGAGCAGCAGCTCGATGTCGAGCGCGATTACCAACAGGAGCTCGGCCGCTCCACCGATTACGCCGAAGGCGTGGCGGCTTTCATGGAAAAGCGCGTCCCGCGCTTCACCGGCCGCTGAACCGAGGACAGAGCCATGCAGTTAGAGAGCTTCATCGCCGGTCGCTGGCAGGCGGGGACCGGAAACGCCATCGCCCTTCGCGATGCGACCACGGGCGAGGTGATTGCCAACGCCTCTGCCGAGGGACTCGATATCGGGGCCGGCCTCGCGCACGCGCGCACGGTCGGTGGTCCGAACCTTCGCCGCCTGACTTTTCACGAGCGTGCCGGGCTCCTCAAGGCGCTCGCGAAGCACCTGACGGAAAAGAAGGAAGAGCTCTATGCGCTCTCTTATGCGACCGGTGCCACGAAGTCGGATTCGTGGATCGACATCGACGGCGGCATCGCCACCCTCTTCGTGTATGCGAGCAAGGGCACGCGCGAGCTGCCCGATGCGCACGTCTATATCGATGGCGCCACGGAGAGCCTGTCGAAATCCGGCGGCTTCGCCGGCCAGCACATCTGCGTGCCGCTCGAAGGGGCGGCCGTGCACATCAACGCCTTCAACTTCCCCGTCTGGGGCATGCTGGAAAAGCTGGCGCCTGCTTTTCTCGCGGGAGTGCCCGCGGTCGTCAAGCCCGCGACCACCACGGCCTACCTGACCGAGCTGACATTCCGTCGCATCATCGAGTCGGGCCTCCTTCCCGAGGGCGCCATCCAGCTCATTTGCGGCAGTGTCGGTGATCTCTTCGATCATCTCACCTGTCAGGACACCGTGGCCTTCACCGGCTCCGCCTCCACCGCGCGCAAGCTCAGGATGCATCCGGCCGTCATCGACCATTCGGTGCGCTTCACGGCGGAGACCGATTCACTCAACTCCTGCGTGCTCGGCCCCGATGCAACGCCAGGCACTCCCGAGTTCGATCTCTTCGTGCGCGAGGTGGCTCGCGAGATGACCGTCAAGGCCGGGCAGAAATGCACGGCGATCCGCAAGGCCATCGTTCCGGCCGGCACGGCCACTGAGGTAGTCGAGGCCCTGAAGGCAGCGCTCGCCAAGGTGGTCGTCGGCAATCCGCGTCAGGAAAAGGTGCGCATGGGCCCAGTGGCCTCTCTCGCCCAGCGCCGCGAGGTTCTCGGCCAGTTGGCCAAGCTCGAGCGCGAGGCCGAGATCGTCAGTGGCAATGGCCGGCAACTCGAGCTGGCCGACGCCGATGCGGACCGGGGCGCCTTCATTGCGCCGACCCTGCTCTTTTGCCGCGAGTCCTCGCGCGCTGCCGCCGTGCATGAAGTGGAGGCATTCGGGCCGGTCTGCACCGTGGTGCCCTACGAGGGTATGGATGAGGCCGTCGCGCTCGCGCGGCGCGGGTCTGGAAGTCTCGTCGGCTCGGTATTCACGGGCGATGAGGCGGTGGCGGCACGACTGGTGCTCGGGCTCGCTCCCTTCCATGGGCGCCTGCTCGTCGTCAATCGACATTGCGCCAAGGAATCGACGGGACACGGCTCACCGCTCCCACATCTCGTTCACGGCGGACCGGGCCGTGCGGGCGGGGGAGAGGAGATGGGCGGTATCCGCGGGGTGCTTCATTACATGCAGCGCACCGCAGTTCAGGGGACGCCCGATGTCCTCACGGCGGTCACGGGCCGCTGGATCAAGGGCTCTCGCGAGCGCGACCCGGGCGCGCATCCTTTCCGCATTCCCTACGGTGCGCTCGCCATCGGCGACAGTTTCAATTCCGCGGAACGGGAAGTGACCGTGGCGGACATCGAGCGCTTTGCCGAGCTCTCGGGCGATCATTTCTACGCTCACATGGACGAGGCCGCGGCGCGCCGCAACCCGATCTTCGGCGGCCGGGTCGCGCATGGCTACTTCCTCGTCTCCGCCGCCGCCGGACTCTTCGTCGACCCGCCCTTCGGGCCGGTACTCGCCAACTACGGCATCGACTCGCTGCGCTTCACCAAGCCCGTGAAGCCGGGCGACCGCATCAAGGTGCGCGTCACCTGCAAGGAGAAGTCGCTGCGGGCCGGGCAGGGGTATGGCGAGGTCCGCTGGGATGCGCTCATCACCAACCAGGACGGCGAGACGGTCGCCGCGTATGACGTGCTGACCATGGTGAGCGAGAAAGCCGTACCGGACGCCTGATAGTTGATTAAAAACGCATCGGAACGAGCGTAAACTAAGCGGGCCCTTGACCCTTGCGCGAATGCGGAGATCACTGTCATGTGGAAATGGCTCGCGGCGACCCTCGCCCTCATCTCATGCTGTTCCGTAGGTGCCGCTGACAGACTGTTGTTGCGTCTTCCCACGATGTCGAAGACGCAGATCGTCTTCGACTACGGCGGGCAGCTCTGGAGCGTCTCCCGCGAAGGAGGTCAGGCGCACGTGCTCGCGAGTGGCGTCGATCTCCTTGCCGCGCCAATCTTCTCGCCGGACGGGTCGCAGATCGCCTTCGCCGGGACTTACGACAAGAACACCGACGTCTATGTCATGCCCGCTACCGGCGGGCAACCGCGACGCCTGACATACCATCCCGATCCCGACTTCCCCTTGGCGTGGACTCCGGACGGCAAGAGCGTGCTCTTCCGCTCCCACCGCTACAGCTACTCTGATCCGGAGCAGCTCTATACCGTGCCTGCCACAGGTGGATTTCCCACGGCGCTGCCGCTGCCGACGGGTGAGATGGCATCGTATTCGGACGACGGCAGTCATATCGCCTATGTCCCCGGCTTCCAGTGGGAACCGTACTGGAAAGGCTACAAGGGAGGTCAGCACACCGAGATCTGGATCGCGCGCCTCTCGGATTCCAGCACGATCCGTATCCCGAACCTGAACTCCAACGAGGACGACCCGATGTGGGTCGGGCACACGATCTATTTTCTCTCCGACCGCGATGGTCCGATCACGCTCTACGCCTACGACACGCAGAGCCGTCAGGTGAAACGGGTGATCGACAACCACGGATTCGACATCACTTCGGCTTCCGCCGGACCCGGCGGCATCGTCTACTCGCAGTTCGGCGAGCTTCACATCTATGACTTTGCGTCGGGCGCGGTTCAGGACGTACCGGTCACCGTTGCGGGTGACTTCCCACAGCGGCGCGCCCGTTTCGAGGACGTTGCGCAGGACATCGATGCGTTCGATGTCTCGCCGAATGGTCTTCGCGCGGTCTTCGAGGCTCACGGCGACATCCTGACCGTACCCGTGAAGCATGGCAGCACCGAGAACCTCACCGAGAGCCCGAGCGCCATGGACCGCGACCCGGCGTGGTCGCCGGACGGCCAGTCGATCGCGTATTTTTCCGACGCTGCGGGTGAGTACGACCTCTATATTCGCCGGCAGGACGGCACCGGAGCGGTGCGTCACATCTCGCTCGGCCAGGACGATGCCTACTACTACGACCTCGCATGGTCACCGGATGGCAAGAAGCTCATCTTCAGCGACCAGAAGCTGCAGCTCTGGTACGTCGATACCAACGGCTCGGGCGCCCGCCCGAAGAAGGTGGGCACCGACACCTATGACATCCCGCTGCACGCTTTCCAGGCCCGATGGTCACCCGACAGCGAATGGATTGCTTACGCGAAGATCATGCCGAACTATCTGCATGCGATCTTCATCTATTCCCTGGCGGATGGCTCGACTCACCAGGTGACCGACGCCGAGAGCGACTGTTTGAATCCGGTATTCGACGCCGACGGCAAGCATCTCTACTTCACCTCGAGCACCGACACCGGCCTCGCATACGGCTGGCTCAGCATGACTTCCATTGAGCGGCCGATCACCCGCTCCGTATACGCCGCCACCCTGCAAGCCACGACCGCCTCGCCGCTGGCACCGCAGACCGGCTTCGAGAAGGCGCAGGGCGCCGCCGGTGATGACAAGGACAACAAGGACGGCAAGGACAAGGCGAAGCCGGCAGAGCACTCCGCGAAGAAGCCCGAGCCACCCAAGCCCGTGGCGATCGACTTCCAGGGTCTGCAGGCGCGCGCCGTGCCGCTGCCCATCCCGGCCGCGAGTTACGTCGAGCTCGACGCCGGCACCGCGGGGACTTTCTACCTGTTGCGGGGGCCCCAGCTGCTCGTGCCCTCCGCGACGGGACCGAATGGCCCACCGCTCGATGTGCTGCAGTACAGCCTCGACTCCCGCAAGGTCACGGACGTGATCGACGGGATCACGGGCGGCGCGTTCGCGGCGGATCACGGGAAGCTGCTCTACCGCAAGGGCGACAGTTGGTTCATCGCGGACGCTGCGCCCCACGCCAAGCCCGATCAGCTCAAGCTGGGTGACATGCGCGTTCTCGTCGTGCCGCACGAGCAGTGGGCACAGATGTACCACGATGCCTGGCGAATTCAGCGGGCGTTCTTCTACAACCCGACCTTCGATGGGCTCGACATCGGTGCGGCGGAGAAGGAGTTCGCCAACTACCTGCCGGGCATCGCGAGCCGCGACGGCCTGTCGTTCCTCTTCGAGGAGATGATGAGTTATATCTCCGTCGGGCACATGTTCATCCGCGGCGGGTACGTCCCGAAGATGGACGAGATCACCGTGGGCCTCCTGGGAGCGGATTACCGCATCGAGCACGGCCACTACCGCATCGCGCACATCTACGGCGGCGGCAGCTGGTACCCGAGTGTCTACGCACCGCTCGCGCAGCCGGGGCTCAAGGTGAAGCAGGGCGACTACCTGCTCGCCGTCAACGGCAACCCGATCGATGCGGGCATCAGCCTCTACCAGGCGTTCCAGGATCTCGCCGGCAAGACGGTCACGCTCACCGTGGGCCCCAGCCCCACGATGCAGGGCTCTCATCCGGTGGTCGTGAACACCGTCCCGAGCGAAGCCGGACTGCGCCACGTCGCCTGGCTCGAGCACAACCAGGAGCTCGTCGACCGCCTGAGCGGCGGGCGGATCGGCTACGTGTACCTGCCCGACACCGCGTGGGGCGGCTTCACCAACTTCAACCGCTATTTCTTC
>DASUHA010000104.1:0-3212 GCA_036273735.1 Steroidobacteraceae bacterium
ACCCGCTGCTGCCGCCGGCGCTGCTGCCGGCGGAATGGGTCGGCACGGAAGCGTACGAGCTGACGGCGCGGCTCTACTCCGCAGTCTTCGCGGCTTCCGAGCAATTCCTCGGAGATACCGGCAGGACGATCAGCGGTGTACTGCCGCCAGCGAGCGCTGAGGTCCGCGCGCGCTTCGGCGGGATGGACGCCGGCCAGTTACGTTAGCCAATTACGCCTGGCCGATTACGCGGGCGTTGCGCCGAGCGTCTACGCCGGCCTCGCCCGCGCACGCGGCGGTTTACCAGGTATCCGGCTCCCAGTTCTGCTGGCTGCCGTCGGCGAACTCGCCGGCGCTGATGGTGTTGGCATCCTTGAAGTAATACGGCGGGACCGGCAGGTTGAGCGGCGCAGGCGAGCCGTCCATGACCCGGCCGGCGAGGTCATAGCGGGAGCCGTGGCACGGGCAGAAAAATCCGCCCGGCCAGCCCGCCGGCAGGTCCGCGGCATTGAGCTGCGGCCGGTACTTCGGAATGCATCCCAGGTGCGTACAGATGCCGACGACCACGAGGTACTTCGGATTGATGGACCGCGAGACCGGATTCCAGCCCGCGAGGTTCGGCGGCTGCTGCTCTTCCTTCGACTGCGGATCTTTGAGCTGGCCGTTGAGCTTCGGAAGCTCAGCGAGCTGCTCCTCGGTGCGATGCAGGATCCAAACGGGGCGCTGGCGCCATTCGGCGCTCATCATCTCCCCCGGCGCGAGCTTGGAGATGTCGATGGTGACCGGAGATCCCAGCGCCTTCGCCTTCTCACTGGGCTCGAGTGACTCGATGAACGGCACTGCAGCCAGTGCGACGCCCACGGCGCCGAAGGCCACAGTAGTCGTGGTGAGCATCCGCCGTCGTGCCAGATCAGGCTCTTCGTCCTCGACTGGTCCGCCGGGCATTGCGGGTGCGTTCTCGGTCATGCTGACGTTCTCCGCCAAGACATCCAAAAATGGACCAAAAAAATGGAATAAGCGCAGCCGCGCATTTTAGCGGCCCCGCTGCCCCGAGTCACCTGCGACTCATTCCGTCCAGCGGGCGAGCCGCTCCGTGAACGTCTCGAGGAAGCGATTGGCGCGGCTGCCATCCATTACGCGGTGATCGATGGTGAGCGTGGCATAGCAGCAGGGGCGTGCGACGATCCTGTCCCCGCCGCTCTCCTCGATCACCACGGCGCGCTTCTCGAGCTTGCCGATGCCGAGGATTGCCGATTGCGGTTGCGGGATGATGATCGGGGCGGCGAGGAGGCTCCCGCTCACCCCGTGATTGGACAGTGTGAAGGTGCCACCGCGGACATCCGCGGGTGTCAGCGCGCCATCACGCGCGCGCCGCACCAGATCCTCGAGGCGGCGGGCGGTCTCCAATAGGTCCAGTGACTCGACGTTCGCGAGGACCGGCACCACGAGTCCCCCCTCGGCTGCGGTCGCGATCCCGAGATTGATGCTGTCGTAGATCTCGAGCGCGGCGTCCGTCCAACGGCTGTTGGCCTCCGGCACCGCGCGGATGGCAGTCACTGCAGCCTGAGCGAAGTACGCAGTCAATGTCAGTGCCACGCCTTGGCGTGCGAACGCCTCGCGATGTCGCTGACGGTGAGCGAGCACCTCGCTCATGTCCATTTCGAACACGGTGGTGACGTGAGGTGCGGTGTGCAGCAGGCTCTCAACCATCCGAGCGGCAATGCGCTTGCGTATGGGCGAGTGTGCGATGCCGTGGCTGGCCGTACCCGTGCCGTTGGAGTCGCTCGCCGCATCTGCAGCGTCCGTCTCGGTGCGCGCAATCGGTGCTTCGCGCGAAGCAGCGCCGGCCGCGGCCGGGCGATGTGAGGCGTCAGCGACCTCCCGCATCACGTCTGCGACGGTGATGCGGCCGCCCTCGCCCGTGCCCCGAACCGACGCCGAATCCAGCGAATGCTCAGCGAGCAGACGCCGGACAGCAGGACTCAACGGACGCGAAGCGCCGGCACCGCCCGAAGCTGAGCCCGGCGTCAGCTCACCTGCGCCGCGCGAATCGGAGCTGCGCGAGTCGCTCCCGGGAACAGCGCGCGCGCCCTCGCCAACCTTGCGCGGCATCGGCGCGATCGGGCTGCCGCTCGCCTCGCTCGCCGCAACGGCCACGCCGATCCTGCCGAGGAGCTCTCCGGGTGCCACCTCCTCCTGCTCCTGCTTCAGAATCTCCGTGAGCACGCCGGCGCCCGGCGATGGCACCTCGACCGTGACTTTGTCGGTCTCGAGCTCGATGAGCGGCTCGTGCTCGGCAACCGGCTCGCCGACGGCTTTCAGCCATCGCAACACCTGCGACCGCGTGCCCTCTTCCTGTGCCGAGGGGGCCCTGATTTCCACACTCTTGGCCGTCACCGACATGACTCAAACGCTCGCGATCCGTTGGATGGCCTGCGTGATCGAGTCTACACCGGGGACGGCTGCCTCGAGGAGCCGCGGGCTGTGCGGGCTGGGAATGTCGGGCATGGCGAGCCGCTCGATGGGAGCATCCAGGCTGAAGAACGCCTCCTGGGCGAGGCAGGCAGCGATCTCCGCCCCGAACCCGGCAGTCAGGTTGTCCTCGTGCACGATGAGACAGCGGTGCGTCTTGCGCACGGAGGCGAGCACGGCCTCACGATCCCACGGCGATAGCGTCCTCAGGTCGAGAATCTCCGCATCGACGCCGGATGCTGCCGCCGCACGCTCGCAGCGCTCCACCATTGCGCCCCAGGTCACGATGGTGATTTCTGCGCCCTCGCGAGTGCGGCGAGCAACACCAAACGGAACGATGTATTCATCCCCGGGATACGGACGCCGAGCCCAAGAGCCGTCCAGAAGAGCGCGATGCTCGAAGAAGATCGTCGGATCGTTGCCGCGCAGCGCCGAGCGCAGGAGTCCGGTCGCATCCTCCGCATTCGAGGGCACCGCCACGCGCCAGCCGATGCCATGAACCCACGCGACTTCGTTGGTCTGGCTGTGCCAGGGATCGCCACACTTGAAAAAACCGCCCGGAATCCTGACGACCATCGGCGCCGCGAAGCGGTTGCCCGTGCGCCAGCGCATGGTGCCGCAGTCATTCAACTGCTCGGCGGCCGGATCAGCGTACTTGCGGAACTGGATCTCCGGGACGGGCAGCAGGCCCGCGAGCGCGAGGCCGACGGCACGGCCGATGATGCCCTCCTCCGAGAGACTCGTATCGAAGACGCGCGCCT
>DASUHA010000105.1:0-8351 GCA_036273735.1 Steroidobacteraceae bacterium
AGCTCGACCGGCTGGTGATTGCCGATGTTGTAGATCCGGAAGGGGACGCGGCTCGATGCTGGATCGGGCGCGTTGCTGTCCCACGTGGGCGACGGCTGCGCCACCCGCTCGCAGGCGCGTGCCACGCCCTCGGCGATGTCCTCCACGTAGGTGAAGTCGCGCCGATGGTGGCCATTGTTGAACACGTCGATCGGCTTGCCCTCGAGAGTGTTGCGCGTGAAGAGGAAGAGCGCCATGTCGGGACGACCCCAGGGTCCGTACACGGTGAAGAAGCGCAGTCCGGTGGTGGGCAGGCCGAAGAGCGAGGAGTAGGTGTGCGCCATCAGCTCGTTCGAGCGCTTGGTGGCCGCATAGATCGTCAGCGGATGATCGGCGATCCGATGGGGCGAGAATGGCATGTCGGTGTTGGCGCCGTAGACCGAGCTGGTCGAGGCATATACCAGGTGCTCGACGCCGTTGTAGCGGCAGCCTTCGAGCACGTTCAGCGTACCGGTGACGTTGCTGCGCACGTAGCTGTGCGGGTCCTGAAGGGAATAGCGCACGCCTGCTTGCGCGCCCAGATGCACGACGCGCTGGAACTTCTCGCGCGCGAACAGTTCCTTCATGCCGGCGTCGTCGGCC
This sequence comes from Steroidobacteraceae bacterium, assembly GCA_036273735.1. Taxonomy (GTDB): domain Bacteria; phylum Pseudomonadota; class Gammaproteobacteria; order Steroidobacterales; family Steroidobacteraceae; genus 13-2-20CM-66-19. The sequence continues at coordinate 622 of DASUHA010000105.1, forward strand.
AGATCGAGCCTCACGAAGCGGAATCCCGCCTGCCGCTTCAGCCGATCGAGCCGCGCCTCCTTCAGGGTGACGTCGTAATACTCGTTGAGATTGTCGAGTCCGACGACCTCGTGACCGCGTGCGATTAGGTTCAGCGTCGTGTGGTAGCCGATGAACCCGGCGCCACCCGTCACGAGGATCTTCACAGACGACCATCCACTTCCGCCGAGCGGAAGACGTGTTTGATGTCGTAGAGGACATGGTTCTTTTTGCAGAGGCGCCGCACGCCGTCGGCACCCAGCTCGCGGAACTGCCTGTGCGCCACCGCCACCACGGCGGCATCGTAGGTTCTCGGTGTCAGCGTCTTGATCGGCCGCACTCCGTACTCGTGACGGCACTCCTGCCCGTCGGCCCAGGGGTCGTAGATGTCCACTTTCGCGCCGTACTTGGTGAGCTCCCGCACTACATCGATCACCTTGGAGTTGCGGATGTCGGGGCAGTTCTCCTTGAACGTCATGCCGAGCACCAGCGTGCGCGCACCCTTTACGTGGATGCGCTTGGCGGTCATGAGCTTGATGATCTCACCGGCCACGTAGAGCGCCATGTTGTCATTGAGACGCCTCCCCGCGAGGATCATCTCCGGGTGATAGCCGATCGACTCCGCCTTGTGCGTGAGGTAATACGGGTCCACGCCGATGCAGTGGCCACCCACCAGGCCCGGCCGGAAGGGCAGGAAATTCCATTTGGTGCCGGCGGCGTTCAGCACCTCCTCGGTATCGAGCCCGAGGCGGTTGAAAATCAGCGCCAGCTCGTTGATGAGAGCGATGTTGACGTCGCGCTGAGTGTTCTCGATGACCTTCGCGGCCTCGGCCACCCTGATGCTGGAGGCTCTATGGGTGCCCGCGGTGATGATGGCTCCGTAGAGTTTGTCGATGAACTCCGCGGCCCCGGGCGTCGAGCCTGAGGTCACCTTCCGGATGGTCGTCAGCCTGTGCTCCTTGTCGCCGGGGTTGATTCGCTCCGGGCTGTAGCCGACGAAGAAATCGCGGTTCACCTTGAGGCCCGACTCTCTCTCGAGGATCGGAACACACACCTCCTCGGTGCATCCGGGGTACACCGTCGACTCGTACACGACCACGGCGCCCTTGGTGAGCGCCTTGCCGACCGTCTCGCTCGCCTTCACGAGCGGCGTGAGATCCGGCCGCTTGTACTCATCGATCGGAGTCGGCACCGTCACGATGAGCACGTGGCAGCGCTTCAGGCTCGAGAGCTCGGTGCTGAAGGAAAGCCGCGAGGCCGCCTTGAGCTCCGCCCGCGAGACCTCGAGCGTGCTGTCGTGACCGCTCGCGAGCTCCTTGATGCGATGCGGCTTGATGTCGAAGCCGATCGTGTCGAAGTGCTTGCCGAATTCCACGGCGAGCGGCAGGCCAACATAGCCCAGCCCAACGATGCCGATACGGCACTTGCGTAGATGAAACATATCCCCCCAATTCAGGCGCGATTTGCCTCGGCGACCGGGTCATCCCCGGCGGCGGGCCAGAGGCAGCGGCCGCCGCTCGATTTGCCTATGAGCGCCAACATGTCGCGGTGGGCCCGCAGCTCCTGCTCGGTGGCGGAAATGACCCGCAGCGGCGCAGGCGGCCGCACCAGGGCGCGGACCTGACCCGCGCCGAGGATGCCGCCGGAGACGCTTTCGGTGAGAGCCAGCGCCGCTTGGCCGCCCGTCATCGCGAGATAGACATCCGCCAGGATGCGCGCATCGAGCAGCGCGCCGTGCAGCTCCCGCCGCGAGTTATCGACGTCGTATCGCTTGCAGAGCGCATCGAGATTGTTGCGCTGGCCCGGGTGCATCTCGCGCGCGAGCACCAGTGTGTCGAGAACGCGGCAGAGCTCGCTCATGAGCTCGGTGCGCCCGGCCCGGCGCAGCTCGGCGTCGAGGAAGGCCACGTCGAACTCGGCGTTGTGGATCACGAGCTCCGAGCCGTCGATGAAGGCGAGCAGACCGTCCGCGACCTCGGCGAACCGCGGCTGACGCGCCAGATCGGCGCGCTGCAGGCCGTGCACCGCCTCGGCGCCGAGGTCGATATCGCGCTCGGGATTCAAGTATCGGTGGAAGGTGCGCCCCGTCACCCGCCGGTTGAGGAGCTCGACGCAGCCGATCTCGATGATCCGGTGTCCGAGCGATGGCTCGAGACCGGTGGTCTCGGTATCGAGAACGATTTGTCGCATGGACTTAAAGTCTAGCAGCATTTCTCATGGCGCTGGATACGGTCATCCTGCCCGTCCCAGCGCGGTCGCGATCAAAAGCGCGGTTTTTGCCCGCGACCTCCGCCACCTGCGGCGGCGGGGCACGTCCCTGTGCCTATTTCGCACTGCCTGGCGCCATCGCATCGATGGCCTCGTTGGCAAGCCTGTCGACCCGCTCGTTGCCGGGCACACCGGCGTGGCCGGGCACCCAGTGCCACTCGATGGAATGACCGCCTGCCAGCTCATCGAGCCGCTCCCACAGATCCTGATTCTTTACGGGCTTGCGGTCTGCGGTGAGCCAGCCCCTCGCCTTCCATGCGCGCACCCATTCCCGGATGCCGCGCCGGACGTACTCCGAATCGGTATACACACGGACACGCACGGGACGCTTCAGCGCCTCGAGCGCACGAATGACCGCCGTCAGCTCCATGCGGTTGTTGGTGGTCAGCGCCTCCGCGCCCGCAAGCTCCTTCTCGCGGCCGGCAAAGCTGAGCAAGGCCGCCCAGCCGCCCGGCCCCGGATTACCGCGGCAGGCGCCATCGGTATAGATGTCTACCCAGCCGCCGGTTGCGTCGTCCTGAGTGCTCACATGTTTCTTTTGATCGTGCGACTCGGACTCACGCGCGCGAGCGCGTGGTCGGCTTAACGAGCCCGCCCAGGACGGCCGGTCTCTCACGGAATCGCGGACGGATGGGTGTCAGGGTATAGATGCGTTTGCGCGCCTTGAGCAGATAGGCGTTGGCGGGCAGCGGATACGTGAGGCCGCGCCGCAGCAGCCGGCCGGACCCCTCCTCCGTGACGCTCCCGCCGCGCCAAGGCCCGCGGAACAAATAATGCTGCGCCGATACCACTTCATATCCGAGCAGTACCAGCCATTCACGGATCCTTCTCTCGGAGAGTACGCGGCGCATGCCCGGGGGAAAGCCGCTACGGCTCCAGCGCCCGCGCACGCCCCAGAGGCTCCATGGTCGAAATCCCAGCACCAGCAGCCGTCCCTCGCCGACGAGGACGCGGTCCGCCTCGCGCACGATCGCATAGGGATCGGTGGCGAACTCGAGAATGTGCGGCAGCAGCACCGCATCGATCGAGTCACTGATGACGGGAAGCTGGGTGGGCCGCCCACGAATGTCGGCACTCGACGACAGACCGGGCGCTGCGAGGATGGCCTGATGGCGCGTGCGGGCGCCGGACAACAACTCCCGCCCTGCGCCCCAGGCGCCGATCTGCAGCAATTCCCAGCCAAACACATCCTCGAGCGCCTCACCCAGCAGCTGCGATTCAGCAGCGATGAGGGCGCTGCCGAGCGGACTCGACCACCACGCCATGCGTGCGGCGTGCGGCTCCTGGAACTGGGATTTGTGCGGGGGTCCCATGAAGTACTGGCAATAGTGTGAAGTTACCGGTTAAATTTCCGCGTGCGAATAAGTTAACCTCCGATGCCCGGTGCGTTCGCTCCGGTGCGAGAAGAAGTTAGCACGCCTTTCAGAGGTCGGAAACTTGGCGACGGAAACACTACGCCCCATTCGTCTTGCTTTGTCGCTCGTTGCGCTGGGCGCGCTGGCCGCCTGCGCGACACACCCGCCGCGTCCGCAGCCGCAGCAGGCCATCGTGCCACAGCCCGCCGCGCCCCCCCCTGCCGAGCCGGCGCCTCCCCCGCCACCACCGCCGCCGGCGCCGGAAGCGCAGCCCGCCGCCCTCGCGCCGGCGCAGTATGCCGATCTTTTCGATCGCATTCGGACCGGCTTCATCATTCCCGACCCCGAGCAGACTGCGATCGACCAGCAGCTCAACTGGTACGCCTCGAATCCGGATTATCTGCAGCGCGCCTTCGGCCGCGCGGACATGTATCTCTATTACATCGTGACACAGCTCGAGAGCCGGCACATGCCGCTCGAGCTCGCGCTGCTGCCGGTGATCGAGAGCGCCTTCGAGCCGTACGCGTACTCGCGCGCGCGCGCCGCCGGACTCTGGCAGTTCATTCCGGCCACCGGCTCGCGCTTCGGTCTGAAGCAGGACTGGTGGTACGACGGCAGGCGGGACATCGTCGCTTCCACCAATGCCGCGCTCGATTACCTGCAGGCGCTGCATGATGAGTTCAACGGCGACTGGCTGCTCGCGGTGGCCGCCTACAACTGCGGCGAGCTCGCAGTCGAGCATGCCGTGCAGGTCAATCAGGCGGAGCATCGGCAGATCGACTTCTGGCATCTGCACCTGCCGCGCGAGACCGAGGCCTACGTGCCGAAGCTGCTCGCCATGAAACGCCTGGTTCAGGACCCGGCGAAATACGGGCTCGAGTTCTCACCGATCCCCAATGAGCCGTACTTCGAGCGTGTCTCGACCGGCGGCCAGATCAATATGCAGGTGGCCGCGCAGATCGCCGGCATCACGGCGGAAGAAGTCTACGACCTCAATCCCGCGTTCCACCGCTGGGCCACCGATCCCACGGGGCCGTTCTATCTGCTCATGCCCGTGAATGCGTCGCCGGTCTTCACGCAAAACGTCACGGACCTCACGCCGGATGAGCGCATGGGTGTCGAGCACTACGAGATCCGGCGTCATGATTCGGTCTTCTCGGTGGCGCGGCATTTCAAGACGACGCCGGAGGTTTTGCGCAAGCTCAACACGTTGCCGAATGGACGGCTCACTGTGGGTGAGGACATCGAGGTCCCTGCGACGGTCTATACGCTCCCCGAGAACGTACGTCTCGCTGCTGCTCGCGTGGACGGCCGCGCACGGTGGGGTCGCTACGTGCAATTTCAGGTGGTGCGTCGGGGCGACTCGCTGTGGAGCATTGCGCGCCACTATCGGATGAACGCGCGCACGCTCGCGCGAATGAACGGAATTTCCATGCACCACCTCCTCAGGCCCGGTGAGAAGCTGAGGCTCTATGCCAATGTGCCTGTCGAGCACCACGGGGAGCTGCGTTTCCAGGTGGTGCGGACCGGCGATACGTTGTGGTCGATCGCCCGCCGTCACGGCATGAGTGTGAAGACGCTGGCACACCTCAACGGCCTCTCGCGAGGCGAGGTGCTACGGCCCGGGCAGCGCCTGAAGCTCTATACGCATGCGTCTCACCACAAATCTTCGCCGACTCTGGCCAAAGGAGCATCACAGGAGACGGACCCCGTGGGTGAAGAGACCCGCAAGGTCATTTACACGGTGCGCTCCGGTGATACGATCTGGCAGATCGCCCATCTCTTCCAGGTGAAAGTGGCGCAGATTCTCACCTGGAACGCGATCAACCTGCACACCCCCATCCTGGCCGGGCAGAAGCTCACCATCCGCGTGGCGAATACCGGCAGCTAGGCGGCCCGATTCGTCTAAACTGCTGCCTTCCGTCACTTTGCGGCAGGCTCCGGCATGGGATTTCTCTCAGGTAAGCGCGCGTTCATCGTCGGTGTCGCGACCGACCGCTCGATCGCATGGGGCATCGCGCAGGCGATGCACCGCGAAGGCGCCGAGCTCGCTTTCTCCTACGTCAACGACAAGATGAAAGAGCGCGTCGAGCCGCTCGCCCAGTCGGTCGGCTCCCGGCTCACCATGCCCCTCGATGTGATGGTCGATGGCCAGATCGATGCCGCCTTCGACCAGCTGAAGCGGGAATGGGGCAGCCTCGACGTCGTCGTCCATGCCGTGGCTTTCGCACCGCGCGAAGCCCTTGCCGGCGGCTTCGTCGAGAACACCAGCCGCGAGGCCTTTCGCATTGCGCACGATGTCTCGAGCTACAGCCTCACGGCGCTGGCGCGAGGTGCAGCCCCGCTGATGGCGGGGCGAGCGGGGGCGCTCCTCACCCTCTCCTATCTCGGTGCCGTGCGCTCTATCCCGAGCTACAACGTCATGGGGCTCGCCAAGGCGAGCCTGGAGGCCAACGTGCGCTTTCTGGCCGCCGATCTGGGCCCGCAGGGCATCCGGGTGAACGCCATCTCTGCAGGCCCCATCAAGACGCTGGCCGCGGCCGGCATCACGGGCTTCCGCAAGATGCTGAACCGCGTCGCGGAAGTGGCGCCGCTGCGGCGCAACGTCACGCCTGAGGATGTCGGCAACGCCGCCGCCTTCCTCTGCTCCGATCTTGCGGCCGGGATCACGGGCGAGGTTCTGTACGTCGACGGCGGCTTCAATACCGTTGGGATGAGCTTCCCGCAGGAAGCTGAAGCTTGAGCTCGAACGGAGCCAAGGCTCCGCTTGCTGTGTCTTGACCAAATTTGAGGTTCCATCCCCCGGCCCTGAAGATATTTCGACCCTTCTTGAGAGACGCGAATGAGGCCCCATGGATAGCCTAGCCTCGCCTTTCCGCTGACGCGGTATCACGGAGTAGCGTCACCTCGTGTCCATGACCTCCCGCCGCGAGGAGCTCGATGCCCTGCGCGGCCTGCTCCTCGTCGTGATGACTCTCGATCATCTGCCGACGGGCCTTCAGCTCTACGCCAACCAACCGCTCGGCTGGGTGTCGGCCGCGGAAGGTTTCGTCTTCCTCTCTGCCTTTCTCGTCGGCTCGATCTACTCGCGCCAGCTCCTCGAGAAGGGCGTTGCGCATGTGCGCCAGCGTCTGTGGACGCGCGCCGGGAAGCTCTACTTCGTCCATTTGGCACTCCTTTTCTTCGCCTTCACGGTCGTGGCGAGCATCGCGATCACGACGGGGCGGCAGACCCTGCTCAATCATCTGTCGTTCTTCTTCGAGGCGCCGGTGCGCGCGGCCGTGTCGGGGCCGCTCTTCCTCTACCAGCCGCCGCTCCTGGACATCCTGCCGATGTATGTCGTCCTGCTCGTGCTCTCGCCGCTGCTGTTGCATCGGGCGGCCAGAAGCGGCTGGACGGTCATCCTGACAATCTCGGCTCTCTTGTGGGCCTTGACGCAGCTTGGTGGAAGTGGCTGGCTGCTCACGAAATCGCTCGGAGCGAGCGGTCTCGCCCTGCCTCCGAGCGCGCTCGGGTCATTCGACTGGCTCGGCTGGCAGCTCGTGTGGGTCGCCGGACTCTGGCTCGGAGCGGGACCCATGAGCCCCCGAGTTCCTCGTGCTCCAACTCGCGCGCATCCGCTGACCCGTGGCCTCCTGGTCGGCGCGTTTGCGGTCACGATGGTATTTTTCGTCTGGCGCCACCAGCTCGCGGGGCTCGGCTTCGACCTCTCGGATGACTCGCCGCTGCTCAGCAAATGGCACCTCGGTGCACTGCGCGTGCTCAACTTTGCCGCCCTCGCGGTCGTGGTGCGGCATACGCTCCTGCCGGCCCTGGCGATCATCCGGCTGCCAGGATTGGCGCTCCTCGGACGCTCTTCGCTGGCCGTTTTCACGACCCACTTGCCCTTCGCCTTCCTCAGCAAGGGGCTGATCGTCGACGAGGCGCCACTCACTTTGCCGCAGCAGGCCTGCGTGTTGGCGTTGACTTTCGGGGCAATGCTGCTCGTCGCGTGGTACGCCGGCCGAGCGGGCTCGCATGGACGCAGGGCTAGATCTCTTGGAACGGCAGCGGCCTCGACATCGTAGGACGGACCGTCAGACGTCCTGT
>DASUHA010000106.1:0-112057 GCA_036273735.1 Steroidobacteraceae bacterium
ATACCGGGTCGGTTCCTCTACGGCCGTATAGGGGTGAAGTTCTAGGGCGGTCTTCAGGGGGAAAATGCCATGCACAAGAGCGCAACCTTCGCCGCAGTCTCCCTTCTTGCCTTCGCTCTCTGTTCCGCCGCCGGCTTTGCCGCCGAGCCCGCAGCCGGCCCGGTGGCGCCTGCGCCCTTCAATGCGCCGTTCAAAGCCGAGCCCTTCGGCACGGGACCGGTCAGGGTCGGCCCGCCGAACGGCACCGTCATCGCGGTCGGCGGCGGCGCGCAGGGGCCGGAGATATACAAGGCATTCATCGATGCCGCGGGCGGGCCCGACGCGCTCATCCTCGACGTGCCCAACAACAGCATCCCGGACCGCACGAGCGCAGCTCCCAAGTGGGTGGGCGAGGGGCTTCGCAAGAACGGAGCTCGCAATGTCCGCGTGCTCTTCACGCAGAGCCGCGAAGTCGCCGATAGCGAGGCGTTCGTGGCCATCATCAAACAGGCCAGGGGCATTTGGTTCGATGGCGGCCGCCAGTACCTCGACGTAGCCGCTTACGGCGGCACCAAGAGTGAGCATGCATTCCGGGGCGTACTCGAGCGGGGCGGGGTCATCGGCGGCTCCTCAGCCGGCATGGCTGTCCTCGGCGATTTCCTGGTGCGCGGCGCGCCGAGCAACAACAACTACATCGAGGACTATCCGGGACACGAGAAAGGTTTCGGCTATCTGCGCGATACCGCCACCGACATGCACGTCGTCGCGCGCGAGCGTCTGGCCGATCTGACCGACGTAATAGCGAGACATCCCGAAGTGCTCGGTATCTCCGCGGACGAGGGAACGGCGTGGGTAATCCACGGGGATATGGGACGCATAATCGGCCGTGACAAGGCGTTCGTCTACAGCGCGAATGGCCCGACGGACAAGGGTGTCCCGTACCTGATGTTGCATCCGGGCGATACATACAACCTGTACACCCGGAAGGTCGTCAGCCGTGCTGCCGATAGATCTCCCGTGACCAGTCAATTCATTGCGTCGTTGTTCAAGAAATACGACGCGCCTCTCTTGGGTGGCGCGACGGTGCTCGTTGCGCAGGGAGGCGACGTATTCGTCGACCGCGCGTTTGGGATTCCTCCGCAGGATCGATACATGCCAAGGACGACGCTCCCGCAGTTTCCCATCGGCGACATTGGAGAGGTATTTACCTCCCTATGTGCCCAAATTCCGGCGAAGGCTCCCCCCCGGAGTGGTCCCGGCGGTCCCCTGCGGCCAACCTACTACTCATCTGCGCTCGAGAAGTGCGTGGCCCGGCTCTCGACGCCGATCGGCATGCACCGCACCACGGTTCCGCCGGGTGCCCCGGGTATCGTATCGGACGTCGATGAGCTCTACCGGATGGACCTCGGTCTCGAGTATCAGGCGACCTGGCCAAAAGCCGACTACTCCAGAGGGTGGACGCCCGATACGTTCGATGGCGTGCAACGCTTCGCGGCGTATGCAACGCAGGACGGCAAGCGAGCTGCCTTCGTTCGCATACCTTCGCGCCATGCGACGGTGATCATCCTGACCAACGACCCTGACGCTGATGCGCGAGGGATGGCGGAGCGAATTACCAGCCAACTCCTGGGCGCATCGCACTGAGCAGTGCCGTGCCGCAGCAAGCCGGGCGAGCTGCACCAGCCGGAATGCGCCACCCTCATGCTCCGCTCGAGCGCGAGCGATACCGATCCGGATATCCTGCTGCTTCAGAACGAGAAGCAACACACTCAGAGCGATAAGTTCATCGACCAGGCGGCGGGAGGCTCAAACATGAAGAGACTCGTGGGATCACTGATGATTGCTTCGCTCGCGTTCTGGGGAGTATCCCCAATGGCGAAGGCAAAGCCACCGGTCAGGGGTCCCGCATCGCCAGGCACGCTCTCCCCTCCGAAGACCGTCGAATCGGTTACGCGGGGAAGCGTAACGGTCGAGGGACGCAAGCTCGAGTACACCGCGACCGCGGGTACCATCGTTCTCGAGGATGCCCGCGGCAGACCCACCGGCAGCATGTTCTACATCGCATATGTGAAGAGTGGGGTGAAGGACGCAAGCCGACGCCCCGTGACCTTTTTCTACAATGGCGGCCCGGGATCCTCGAGCGTCTGGCTGCACATGGGGGCGTTCGGGCCATGGCGCGTAGTGACCAGCGACCATACGCATACGCCCGCGGCACCCTACAAAATCGTCAACAACGAGTACAGCTTGCTGGATGTGACGGATGAGGTCTTCATCGACGCAATGGGCACGGGCTATAGCCGCATCATAGGGAAGGATGAGGGTGGTGTCGGGGAGGCGAAGGACTTTTATGGTATCGACGCGGACGTTGCGTCATTCGCGCAGTTCATCACCCGCTATCTCAGCAAAAACGACCGCTGGAACTCGCCCAAATACGTCTACGGCGAGAGCTATGGAACGCTACGAAGCGCGGCCCTGGTCGACTACCTGCAGGAGCGCAATGCCACCGACATCAACGGGATCATCCTGCAATCGACGGTTTTGACCCATCTCACGAACCGGTTTTGGCCGAACAACGACGTTCCTTACGAGGTCTTCCTGCCCACATACGCGGCCACGGCGTGGTACCACCATCGCTTGCCGAAGCAGCCCGCGACGCTGGAGCCATTCCTGCAGCAGGTGGAGCAATTCGCGCTCGGCGATTATGCCGCCGCATTGAATGCCGGCAATGCATTGAGCGCAGACAAGTTCAACTCCATTGCGCAAAAGCTGCATGAATACACCGGCCTCAGCACGGCCTTCGTCGAGAAGGCCAATCTGCGCGTCACGGATCAGGAATTCTTCCATGAGTTGCTGGCCGACCAGGATGACACCGTCGGACGACTGGATTCGCGCTTCTCCGGTCCGAGCATGGACCCGCTGAGCCAGGGCGCCCTCTACGATCCGCAGTCAGCCGCCATCAGCTCAGCCTACGCGGCCGCCTTCAACGATTACGTGCATGGCACACTCAAATTCGGCCGCGATCGTGTCTACTTGCTGGAAGGGAACGTTCGTCCCTGGAGCCTCGAGCATCTGGACCCTCTGACGCGGCGTCCGCAGGACGGCTTCGCGTCCGTTGCGGTAGATCTCGCGCAGGCAATGAAGCGCGATCCCGGTCTTCAGGTGCTGGCGCAAAACGGTTACTACGACCTTGCGACTCCATACTTCGGAACCGTCTACATCATGAACCACCTGAATATACCGCGGGAATTACGCGCTCACATCCACATGGAGTTCTATGATTCGGGTCACATGATTTACGCGCACGCTCCAGCGCTGAAGAAGTTACACGATACGACCGCGACGTTCATAACGGCAACCGGGACTGGCTAGCTCCGAGGTGATCGATCATGTTCAAGCTGAATGACTTCCGCCCGCCAGGGTTGCTCGCCGGTGTGCTCCTGGCTGCGCCCTCGGCGTTTGCAGCCACCGTGCCTCCAGCGAAGCTCGCCCACGCTCTGCAGTGGCGTAGCCTCGGTCCCTATCGGGGCGGGATCGTGGAATCGGTCGCGGGCATAGCCAGCGAACCCAATCACTACTACATGGGAGCGGGCGGCGGTGGCGTGTGGGAGAGCAGGGACTACGGCAACAGCTGGAAGAACATCTCCGACAAATACTTCAAGAACAACAATATCGGCGCGATTGCGGTAGCGCCCTCAAACCCGAAGGTCATCTACGTCGGCACGGGCAATCCGGCGTTCCGGAATACTTTCCTGACCGGCGACGGAATGCACAAATCGACCGATGGCGGCAAAACGTGGAGCAACATCGGACTGGAGAAGACAGGCATCATCAGCTGGATCATCGTCGATCCAAACGATGCCAACGTCGTGTACGCGGGAGCGCTCGGGCAGGGCTGGGTATCCAATCCCGACCGCGGCGTCTTCAAGACGACCGACGGAGGGGCCACCTGGAAGAAGGTTCTCTACGTCGATGACAAGACCGGCGCCATCACTCTGGGAATGGCCCCCTCGAATCCACAGGTGCTGTATGCCTCGATGTGGCAGGCCTATCGCCGCCACTGGATGCTGTCGAGCGGCGGTCCGGGAAGCGGCCTCTACAAGACCACGGACGGCGGAGCCACATGGACCAATATTTCGCACCGTACGGGGCTGCCGCCGGGCATTTGGGGCAAGGTGACGGTGGCCGTCGCGCCGAGCGATCCCAATGTCGTCTACACGCTGATGCAGGTCAAATATCGGGGTGAGATCGGAGGGCTGTTTCGGTCCGACAATGGTGGCAGGAGCTGGACGCTGATGAACAACAGTCCGGCGATCACCCAGCGTGCCATGTACTACATGAGGGTATACGTCGATCCCAAGGATCCGAACACGGTCTATCTGCCGAACACGAGCATACAAGTCTCCCACGACGGCGGTAAGACACTCTCCGAGATACAGCCGCCGCACGGAGACAACCACGCCTTCTGGATCAATCCGAATGATCCCCAGATCTTCGTCGAAGGGAACGACGGCGGCGCAACCGTAACGCGGGACGGCGGCAAGACCTGGAGCTCCGAGCTCAATCAGCCGACGGGGCAGTACTATCACGCCAATCTCGATAAGCAGTTTCCTTTCAACATATACGCCGCTCAGCAGGACGACGGCTCATACTTCGGACCGAGTGCGGTGCCCGCCGGACGCCTGCCTCCGGTATGGCCTCGGGTCGCGGGTGGCGAAGAGGGTTGGGTGGTGCCGACACCGGGGCGGCCGTGGATTACCTACGGAGACGCCTACTATAGCGATGAGTTCCGCGACGATCAGCGGACGGGGCTGATCACGAACGTGAGCCCGTGGCCCGAGTTCAAGTTCGGCCTGGCGGGGACGGAGATCAAGTATCGTTACGGCTGGTGGCATCGGCCCGCGGTGTTCGCGCCCCACAATCCGAATGAGCTCCTGGTCGGCGGGAACGTGCTGTTCGAGTCGCTGGATCCCGGCGTCCTGCCGTGGAAAGTGATCAGCCCGGACCTGACACGCAACGACAAGAGCAAGCAGCTGCGTTCGGGCGGTCCGATCAGCGCCGACATGACCGGCGAAGAGATGTTCGATACGCTGTCCACGATCGCCTTCTCGCCGCTCAGCGACAACATCATCTGGACCGGCTCCGACGACGGGTTGGTGTATGTGACGACGGACGGGGGTGGTCACTGGAGCCAGGTCCGGCCGCCGGCGTTGGCGACCTGGTCAACCATCACGTGCATCGAGCCGTCGCATACCGACGCTGGTACGGCCTATATGGCGGCGAGTCGCTTTGAGTGGAACGATTTCCATCCCTATGTGTACAAGACCACGGACTATGGGAAGCACTGGACGGAAATCACCACGGGGCTGCCCGCTGATCAGTACATCGAGAGCGTACGCCAGGACCCGGGCGACCCGGATCTCCTTTTGGTCGGCACGAGTGCCACGGTGTTCACGAGCCTGGACGGCGGCACTCAGTGGGTGCCGTTGGGCCTCAATCTGCCGCCGGTGCGGGTGACGGATGTGGCCATCCAGTCCGCGCAGCACACGGTGGTGCTGTCCACTTTTGGCCGCGCGTTCTGGGCGCTCGATGACCTCCAGTTCCTGGAGCAGCTGACGAGTGCGCACGTGGCGGATGACTCGCCGTATCTCTTCAAGCCGCAGCAGACCTGGCTCGTCAAGCGGAGCACGTTTGATTTCGGCGAAGGCGGCGGCAGCAGCGTCGGCGGAGCCAATTTGCCCACGGGCACCGCGGTGTTCTTCAATCTGCCGGCAGATTACGCAGGGCAGCCGGTGAAGCTGAGCTTCACCGACGCCGAGGGGAAGCCGATCAGCAGCTTCTTGTTGCCACAGAAGCCGAATGAAGGCGGTGCCACCTTTCGGAGGCGGGCGGCGAAGCCGGAGAAGCTCCATCCCGGCGTAAATCGCTTCATGTGGAACCTGCGATATCCGACGGCGGTGGACGTGAAGGGCGCGTATCACGCCGGCCGTTCAGTGACCGTGCCGATTGGTCCGGAAGTGGTGCCGGGAACGTACTACGCGGTCCTGACCTATGGCGGTAACACTCAGAAGCAGTCGTTCGAGGTCAAGCTCGATCCGAATCTGAGGACCACACAGGCCGGGTTGCAGCAGCGCTTCGATCTGCTGATGAGCATCCAGGCGTCCATGAACAGACTCGATATCGCGCTCAACGATGCCACGGATGCCCGGAGCAGGATCGAGAAGGCCGTGGCGGACAAACAGGTGTCGGCGAGGCGGGCGCAGAAGGTGCTTGCGGATCTCAATCGCGACATCGATGCCGTCATCGATTTCAAGATCCAGTCCAGCAGGGGCTTCGATGTTTTCCCGCCGCGGCTGCGCTCGTGGCTGAGCGCGATCTATACCCGCGTCGACTATGCCTACGTGCAACCAACACCTGAGATGATGCAGGTTGCGAGCGGGTACATCGATGACGAGCACAAGGGCGTGGCGCGTCTGCAATCCGACGTCGCCCGAGCGAGCTCAGTGCTGAAGCACTGACACGCCGCGGTTTGCACTGGAGGGCTCGCACTCCGTCGCCGCCCGAAACGCGTTGCTCGCGGTTCAGCGGCCCGAGCGCGAGGGGGTTGCGCAGTCACGACCCACGCAACCCTGTGCGCAGGTATGGCGACCTCGTCCGGGGTGAGCCCGTGAGTGATCAGCCGTTGCATTGCTGATCCGTTCCCCCGGACAAATCACCTCGATCGGACCGCTCGGCTGCCGCCCACCGTAGAGCTTTCATTTCGCTTGAAAGCGTGGCCATTTCATGGTACCTTTATGAAACAAGGTAGCTTTCCATTCAATGAGCGAGGATCCAAAACTCGGAGCGCTGCGCAAGGGATTCCTGGAGTTCCTGGTACTGCGGATCGTCAGCGGCTCGACGGTGTATGCGGCCGACATATTGAAGAAACTGGGCGCGACGGACTTCGCGACGCAGGAGGGGACGCTGTATCCGCTGTTGAGCCGCCTGCGGCGCGAAGGGCTGCTCGACTACGAGTGGCAGGAATCCGAGGCCGGTCCGCCGCGCAAGTATTACCGCCTCACTGCCGCCGGCCGGCGGCAGCTGGCAGAGTTCGACGCCTATTGGGCGCGTCTGAATCAAACGATCGATTCGATGGGAATTTGATCCATGCGACAGGTCATATCCGTGAGCCTCAACGGTCGGGCCTACCAGCTCGAAGACGACGCACATGCGGCGTTGGCAGAGTATCTGGACCGGGCCTCGCGCTCACTCGCGGGCAATCCGGATCAGACCGAGATCCTCGCCGATCTCGAGCAGGCAATCGCGGACAAGTTGGAGCGCTGCCTCACCCCGCACAAGACGGTGGTCGTCCGTGCCGAGGTCGAGCAGGTCATTCGAGAGATGGGGCCGGTGGACTCGGGTGCCGGAACCGGCGCCACGCACGATGGTGCCTCTGCCGATGCGGCAGCCCGAGGGAGCGGATCCGCTGGCACCGCCGCGGGTGCTGCGCCCCAAAGTGGCGCCGCGGCCTCGAAGCGGCTCTACCAGATCAGCGATGGCGCATTGATCAGTGGAGTATGCAAAGGCATTGCCGTCTACATGGATATCGATGTGACGCTGGTGCGGCTCCTGTTCGTGATCGCGGCGGTGCTCTCCGGCGGACTTGCCGTTCTGCTCTACATCGCCATGATGTTCATCGTGCCGTATGCCAAGACGCCGGAGGAGTACGCCGCAGCCAGGGGATTGCCTTTCAACGCACGCGTGCTGGTGGAGCGGGCGAAACTCAAGGCTGCACGCCTGGCCGATGTTGCCGCCCAGGCAGCGATGCACAACCACTCGCCTGAGGCGCGCGCGCAGTGGAAAGCTGAATGGCGCAAGGCCAGGGCGGAGTGGCGTCAGGAGTGGCGCCGGAGCCGCGCTCACTGGCGCGCATATCGATGGGCAGGTGTTCCCCCGAGCCCCATTCCGTCGTCACCGCAGCCGCCCTTGCCACCGCTGGCGCACCTCATTTCCGGCCTGATATGGGCCGCGCTGGGTCTCATCGCAGTGCTGATCACAGTGGCCTGGCTGCTCGCGCTGTTCTCGCTGATCACGACGGGCGCGGTGTTCGATTGGATGCCGTTTCACCTGCCACTGTGGGCCTCGATCATCGCGCTTGTCCTGATCTATCAGGCGGTGGTATGGCCGCTGCGGGCCGTTCGTCACGGCCTGATGCCCCGCTTCTACGGGTACGCCTATCCGTGGCACTCGTTTTGGGACGGACTCCTCGGTGTGTGTCTCTTCATCTTCGTGGTGTGGTACTTCACTCACCACGGCCACGATCTGCGGCACTCGTTCGAGTCGCTGCAGCAGAGCCTGCGGCCGGCGTGGCAGCAGTTCCTGGGGGCGTGGCAGACCCTCGTTCAAGGCGCGCATTGAGCAGTAACCCTCGGGCGA
This sequence comes from Steroidobacteraceae bacterium, assembly GCA_036273735.1. Taxonomy (GTDB): domain Bacteria; phylum Pseudomonadota; class Gammaproteobacteria; order Steroidobacterales; family Steroidobacteraceae; genus 13-2-20CM-66-19. The sequence goes on from DASUHA010000106.1 coordinate 8,392, forward strand.
CGGGCAGGCGACGCGCAGCCGATCCTGACTACCTGTTTCCTGCATACAGGCCCCAGAACCACTCCGACAGGAAAGACAGCGCCGCCAAAGCGAGGGTGCTGTTGACTGCCACCCCGAGTGCGTTTCCGCCGGGCAGGACGCCGAGCCCGACGAGTCCGGTTGCTATGGCGCCAAGCCACAACAGCGGAGCGGAGATGAAGCAATGGCGGCGGCCGCAACGTGCCGCATTGAGGGCACACCCCGTTCCCATCCACGCCAACGCGATGGTCCATATGAGGGCGGTCCGTGCGAGCGGCATATGCCGGAAGTTCGTCGAAATTCCGAGCGAGATCGGCAACACCCACCAGAAGAGGATGCCGATGGGCTGACGCAGCCAGTCTTTGGACATTGCGGGCGCTGCGGGTGCGCAGCCTCGGGGGCTTGCGGTCACTTCGAGGTCACCTACAACAGCCCGGATCACCTGTGGCCCGGGCCAGCTGCACGGGCGGGCACGGCACGGAGCCGTACGAACAGAACACGCAGCAATCACCCGGCTTGGGCCTCAGCATGGAACCGCACGCAGGACATTCGAAGAAGTAGATGCAGGCATCGACCGGCATCGCTTCCGCGTGACGCGCCCGGCAGAATGGGCAGGTGAGCTCCGAGCTCCTCACCGGCACGATGGAGGGGGTTTCTGCCGTCATTGGGGACCATCCCGTCGGCCGACGGCTTCCACCATCGCATTCACTTTGGCCGCGAAGACGTCGACATCGAGGTGCGGAAACTGCTTGGTGTGAGGCAACCCTCCGAGCTGGTGCATGAGAAAAGCAGGCTCGGGTGGCGTCGCGTCGCTCCAGGTGGCATCAGGTCGATAGATGAGCCACGTGTCCCACGCATACACCCAGCGATGGCCATTCCAGTAATGCAGTACGTGCGACATCTCCCGACCGAAATCACCCGTCGGATTCCAGTAGAGCCTCGAAGTCGAAGATCGCAGTAGCGCCGCTGCTGCCGGAATGTCTTTGGCCCGGCCGCCGATGACCGGCTCGAATACGACGTATACCTTGACCGGCGCACCCGCACCCAGCTTCGAGAGGAGATCGCCCATGTCAGCCAATCCGCGCAGGCACCCCGGACAGATGGGGTCCACGAGGAATACGAGTTTTACTGCGCCGCGGTTGCGATTGAAGTCTTCGCGCAGCGGCTGCTCGTCGGTGTTGAGCACGGTGTAACGGACGTCGGCGATCGTAGCGCCCTGGCTTTGGCCGCACCCTGTAAGAGGAAGTGCGGTCATGATGGCGACCATCGTCGGCAGAAACCTCGGCCGTTGCATCACGTTGTCTCCATTACCAAAACGATGCCAGGCTCGGCAGATAGGAAGCGATGTCGATGCAGATGACGAAGAATGCCGCTATCCACAAAGTGATGCGCAGCCTTTTGCGATCTTCGGCCGGGCAAGCCTCGCCCGTTGCAGTGGGGCCCATGCGATAGGCGTACCAGAAAGCCACCCCGATCAGCAGGACTGTCAACGCCACGATCGGGGAGTGTAGGCCGGCCAGTCTCGCGAGCATCACGGCCCCGCTCACGCCGAGTAGACCCACCGCCCAGGGAGCTACGCAACAGGCGCCGAGGGCGAGCGCCAATCCGCTCAGGGCAACGGCCCCGCCGGTCACACCGAGAACCTTGGGTCTGTCACTCACCGCTGCCCTCCGGAATATTTCGCTGCGACCCGTAAGCCTGTCGCCATACCTGCTGTTGGCGTAACCTTAGGTCCGTAGTCGACTACGGAGTCAATATGGCAGAGCGCTGCACCATCGGCACCCTGGCCCGGCGGGCTGGAGTCAATGTAGAAACCATCCGTTACTACCAGCGTAGGGGGCTCGTGCCCGAGCCGGTGAAACCGCTGGGCGGCATCCGTAACTATGCGCCGGAGCATGTGCAACGGCTTCGTTTCATCAGGCGAGCGCAGCAGCTGGGTTTCAGTCTGGAAGAGGTTGCGGATCTGCTGTCCCTCGAGGATGGCCTCCATTGCCATGAGGTGGAAGAGATCGCCGGGCAGAAGCTGGCGGCGGTGCGCGAGCGGATCGCGCAGCTCACCACGATGGAACGCGCCCTGGCGAGGCTGATCAGGAAATGCAGCAGCAACAAGGGCAAGGTGCGCTGTCCGCTGATCTCGGCACTGGAAAGCGCGACGGATTGAACGATCGCATAGGGAGGGGGCCTATGCGATACTGGGGCCATGTCCCATACGATTCGTGAGAAGCAGAAGCTCCTGGCGAGAGTGCGACGTATCCGCGGCCAGGTCGAGGCGATCGAGCGGGCGCTGGAGAGCGAGGCCGGCTGCGAGCAGGTCATGCACCTGCTCGCCAGCACCCGCGCAGCCATGGCAGGGTTGACCGCGGAAGTCGTGGAGGATCACGTCCGCACGCACCTCGTGGAGCCGAAGCGCCAGTCCGCAGCGCAGCGGCAGGAGGCCGCGGAAGCGCTGCTGTCAGTGATCCATAGCTACTTGCGGTGAGGTCGCTTCGTGTCTCCCCCAGAGTCAGTCTTCTTTCAGGAAGGGCACAGCCACGCCTTTCTCGGCGAGGGGTATGTACGGGCGGAGCGCCGGGCCTGGGCCGTGATCTGGCTCTGCGGACTCACCATGGCCCTCGAGATCGTGGGTGGCATCTCCTTCGGGTCGCTCGCGCTGGTCGCCGATGGATTGCACATGTCCACCCATGCCAGCGCCCTGCTCCTGACGGCGCTCGCGTATCGCTACGCGCGTCGGCACGCGGGCGACCGTCGATTTACTTTCGGCACCGGTAAGCTCGGCGACCTGGCGGGTTTCACCTCGGCAGTCATCCTGGCGATGATCGCTGCGTTGATCGGCTATGAGGCCGTCAACCGGTTCGTTCATCCCATAGCCATCCATTTCCGCGAAGCCATCCCGATTGCCGCTCTCGGGCTCGCCGTCAATCTGGCATCCGCTTGGCTGTTGTCGGGCGCAGGTCATCAACATCACGGACACGGACAGGGATGCGGGCACGGACATGGTCACGGGCACGAACAGGTGCACGATCACGATCGCGTACCAGAACACGGGCACCACCACGGCGATGAGCATGGGCACGTTCACGGTCAGGCAACGCCTGCGCACGAGTCGCATGTTCACGCCCTCGGTAGGGTTAGCCGCGACAACAACATGCGTGCGGCGGTCATCCACGTCGCCGCCGACGCTGCGGTCTCGGTGCTCGTGATCGTCGGCCTCCTGCTCGCCCGAGCGTTCGGCTGGCTGTGGATGGACCCATTGGCCGGCACGGCCGGCGCCTTGGTCATTGCCAGCTGGTCATTCGGCCTGATCCGGGACGCGGCGGGCGTGTTGCTCGACATGAGCCCTGATCGGGCGTTGGAGGAAAGAATTCACGGCGCGGTGCGGGCACAGGGCGACCAGCTGACCGATCTGCATGTCTGGCGATTGGGTCCTGGACATCTCGGTGCGATCCTGGCCGTCGAGACTCACGAAGCCCGCGGGCCCGAGTTCTACCGGGAAAAGCTCAGCCACTTGCCGATGCTCTCCCACGTCACCGTGGAAATTCATCGAGCGGGGTGAGCCCATGCGCGAAAGCATCCCATATCCGCTCATGCCCATACTCAGGGCCTCAGGCCTCTATGCCGTCACCGCAGTGGCGGAGATTCTCGGGTGCTACCTGGCCTATCTCTGGCTCAAACGGGGAGGATCGCCCTGGCTGCTGATCCCCGCTTTCGTGAGCCTGGCGCTCTTCGCCTGGCTTCTGACTCTCCAACCGACCGCCGCGGGGCGCGTATACGCGGCGTATGGTGGTGTCTATATCGGCGTTGCGATCCTGTGGCTATGGCTCGTCGACGGGGTTCGGCCGACGGCTTGGGATCTCGTGGGAGCCTCCGTCGCCGTTGCGGGGATGATCATCATCATGCTTGGACCGCGCCATGCGTGAGGGTCTGCGCCGGCTCGCTGGTCCGGGCAGACGCCGCTCGATATCGCCGAGCGGGCTGGCCGGTATCGCAGCCTGGCTGGCGCAGAAAGGTGCCAACCGGCGAGGCAGCTCCGGATCCTAACAGAGCTTCGGCAGGCGGCACCGCCTCTGTGTCAGGTCATTGCAGCCAGGGAGCCGCGCGCACTCATGCCTTTTTCTTGTTCCGGCTCGCAACGCCCCTGATGTAGCTGCTCTTGGTCCTCCGGGCTGTGGCTCCGGGATCTTCATCGTCTCCGAGGGCGGAGTGCAGTACGCGCAGTGCGGGCTCGCCTACGCTTGCAAGAGCGGCGCCCATCGCCGCGGCCAGGAACCCCAGCCACCAATGCAGCCGGTCTCCAGGTCCCAACGAGGCGATCTTCTTCCGTTGCGCCGTCAGCGCAGACATCGCGCATTCGTGTCCCTCCTCGAGCGCCTGCTCCTCACTCTGCTCACTCATACACCCCCCGATCAGGACCATCTCGTGCCTGGAAGCGCCAGCGCACGATCATACTCAATCCCCGCGCGCGGTGCCGATGGGTGATAGCCGGCCGGACCTACTGAATTCCAGCCCGCTCCGCCCGCAGGAGGACGGGAGAGCCGGCGATTGCGGTCAGCCCAATGGCCCGGCTTGCCGACTCGGCCGCCCGCAGGGGTGCTGCCGAGCCGCAGACGCGGTGCAGAGCCATGGGCAGCACGAACTGCTTCGATGCGGCGCCCTTTCTGTAGCCGTGCGACTGAAGAACTCGGTTCAGCTCGCGGGCGGAGAAACTGCGGTACGTGCGGGTATTGCCCTCGAGTCTCTTTTTGACCTTGAAAAAGAGCGGTGTGAGTGCGTTGATGCCGGAGGTGCTCGGATAGTCGACGATGACCCACCGCGCCGAGACGCGACAGAGCTCCCCCAGAAATCGCTGCCAGTCCTCCATGTGCGACAGCAACCGCACGGAAGTCACCAGCTCGAAACTGGCATCCGCAAAGGGCAGATGGAGGATGTCGGAACAGACGAACTCGCAGTCGCGCTTTCCGTGCAGGACGCGCAGGTTGTGGCCACATTCCTCGCTGCTTCCGACCACCGTGACCGACCATCCCAGGGACCGCAACGGATCGACGAGCTGTCCGTGGGCGCCGCCGACATCCAATACGCGTCCGGGCGGGCAATCGCGCAGAGTGCGAACCAGCGCGTTTTCCTGGACCTTGAGAAGGTAGTGCCCGGCGCGCCCGGAAAAGCGCCGCGCATATCCGGCGGAAGAGGTCTCGACGTCGGGATGGTTCACTGACGGCCCGTGGAGCTGACCGCCTCAGGGCGGGTGCCAACGTGCGCCCGATTCAGCAATCGGCATGCCCATCCCGCTTGAGCGCAGCCGTTAGTGCTCGCTGCGGAACTCGCTCATCATCTGCGCCTGTATGTTGCCTTTCTCGAGATCGGGAACCAGCTTCAGATCTGCGCGGTACAGGGCTTTGAGGAGCGCCAGGTCGCCGGCGGTGATCGCGTCGGGCTTGTCATGACTGCGGCAACTCGGCGACATCAGGTCGAGTATGCTCGGCAGCGGGTCACAGACATCCAGCGACTGGACCATGCTGAGGGCCACGACGGCCACGTAGTCGGAAATCGAGCCGACGGGGTAGCCGGCGACTTTTCCCGTGTCTGCCACGATGAATACGTTGACGATTTCACTGGTGCATTCGGTCGACAATCGGCTACCCGGAGCGCATCCCGGCACCGTTCCTGCCGCCAGGAGGTCATTCGGCCCCCACATGTTGTGAGCCCACGTCTGGTCACCGGCTCTCCCGCCCCACTGGCCTCGGGTGGCCGTCACGTACCAACCCTGGATCGGATGAGTGACTTCCTTCAGTTGCGTCATTTGCGAGTGATAATGCATTCCGAGCATGTCGGGATAGGCCTTCGCGATCGCGTCCATCGCCACCTGCGGCTGGGTCGTGAACAGGATTTCGATGTTGACCCTGCAGCGGCTGTCCGATGCAACCGGCGCTCCAGCACTCGCGGCGATTGCCCGTAGACGCGTGGCGATGAACTCGCTGAATCCCGGGGAGAGTCCGCTGACCACCGGACAGACCGGCGTGCGCCAGCGCGTGAGTTGGCCCAGCGCGACGGACAGCGCGGCGTGGTGCGCGATGAAGTGAGGAACGCTGGGTCCGGCGAGCTGCTGAGCCGTCGGAGGCCTGGGCGCCGTCACGGTGACATTTGGGAGCGATTGCGTGGCACCGGAATCGGATTGCGCCTGACCTATGACCGGCGCGCAGAAGAGGAGGCACGCCGCTGAGAGAATCCGCATTGCCGCGCGGTTGGCCGCCCATGGCCGAGTGGTCAGTGCCGATATCTTCATGTTGATATCTCGGGGCGATGAATCGCAGCGAGTATACCCCCGTAGCACCCCGTCCGCGAGCGCGTTGCCGGCCTTGAATCCATCCAATACCGCCGCAAGGGAGCTCGGCTAAGGTCGAGTTCCGTCACGCGCCGGATGACTCAAAATGCCTCTGGAAACCACCGTGTTGGAACTCGAAATAGGTAGCACGCGCTTCTCCGCCACGCTGCGCGATGATCTGGCGCCGCAGTCGTGCGAGCGTTTGATGACCGTGCTGCCCTATCGAGCCAAGATCATACATGCCCGCTGGAGCGGCGAAGCGCTTTGGTCACCCCTCGGTGAGACGTGGCCCGCCGGCCTGCGCTTGCCGCGCGAGAATGCAACGTGTCAGCCGAATCCGGGCGAGGTCTTGCTCTATGCCGGCGACCTCAGCGAGCCGGAGCTCCTGATCCCGTATGGCGCGGTGCGCTTCGCCTGCAAGGGCGGAATGCTCGAGGGCAATCCCGTACTGACGATCGATGACCCGATCTCGGCTCTCGCCGAGATCGGTCGTCAGGCCCTGTGGAACGGCGGGATGAGCTTCAGGCTCGGGAAAAGACACGCGTAAGAAATGGGTCGTGCCTCAGGCAAACCCGGGAGGACGCTGGTCCTCCACTGCGAGCGCACGCTCCAGGGCGAGCCCGACGCGGCCGAGCGTCCCTTCATCGAACAGGCGTCCCACCAGGGTAATGCTGTGCGGTACGCGCCGCGGCGGATCGAAGCGCGGTAGCGGGTGATGCGGGTCGGGTGCCCAGTCGCTGCGGGCCTGACTGACGGACATGAAACCCGCTCGCAGCGTCAACGACGGGTAGCCGGTGAAATTGCCGATGGTCAGCATTTCGTCGCGCAGTGAAGGTACGAGGAGCACATCGACTTTCGAGAAGAGTTTATCCATCTGCTGAGCCACCGCGCGCCGGAAGCGATCGGCCTGTACGAAATCGACGGCCGACACGAAGCGGGCCTGACGGAACGTGTTGGGCCACGCATCGGGCGTCTGCATCGTCATTTGATCGGCCTTGCCGCTGAGCGTCAGCTCCTCGAAAGCCGCACCCGCCTCGGCGAAGAGGATGGCGTTGAGCGAGTCGTAAGGCCAGTCAGGGAGCGCTACTTCCACGGGCTCGAGGCCGAGGGGCGTGAGCTGCTCCAGAGCGCGCCGGTCGACCTCCGTCGCCTCGCTCTGCCAGCGCGGGAAATATCCCACCCGCAATCCTCTGATGCCGGCCCGAGCATCGAAATCGAGCGTGCTCGGCACACTGGAGAGGTCGCCTGCATCCGGTCCTGAGATCGCCTGAAGGACGAGCAGCGTGTCTTCGACACTGCGGGTGATTGGCCCCAGCTTGTCGAGCGACCAGCACAATGTCATCGCTCCCGTCCGGGGCACACGTCCAAAAGTCGGGCGCAGCCCGCACACCCCGCAGCGGGTGCTCGGATCGGCGATGCTGCCCTCGGTCTCGCTGCCGATCGAGAAGCCGACCAGGCCGGCCGCGGTCGCGGCACCGGGGCCGGCGCTCGAGCCGCCCGATCCCTCCTCGAGGAGCCAGGGATTCATGGTCTGGCCGCCGAACCAGACATCGTTCAGGGCCAATGCACCGAGGCTCAGTTTCGCGACGAGCACGGCCCCGGCCTCGTGCAGACGGTGTACGACGGCTGCATCCGTTGCCGGTACGCGATCCTTGAAGGGTTCCGCGCCATACGTGGTGCGGATGCCGGCGGTGTCCAGGAGATCCTTGGCTCCCCAGGGAATCCCGTGCAGGGGGCCACGATAGCGGCCCGCTGCGATTTCGCGGTCTGCCCGTCTCGCCTGCTCGAGCGCCAGATCACGGGTGAGGGTGATCACGCACTTCAGACGCGGGTCCCAGGTATGAATGCGTTGCAGGTAGAGCTCGGTCAACCGCTCCGATTTCAGTTGCCGCGACTGTACCCACCGGGCGAGCTTCCACAGCGGCGAGAAAGCAATGTCGGCATCGTTTGCGGGCAGAGGGCCCGGATCCCGACCGCTGCCCACGAACCGAGCCGGCCGGGATGCCGGACTCCGTCCGGAAAGCACCGGATTCCACCGGGAGTAGGGGGCGAGACTCGGCTCGAGATCGACTCTGCGAGGTCCCGTGCGGCGCTCGTAGAGCGGCGCCATGCTGACGCGCCAGTTCTCTGCGGCCTCCGCGCAATCCTTGGCGCTCATCTGCACTCGCATCAACTTTTCCGCCTCGGCGAAAGTGCCGGCCGTCACCTCCGGCCCGACGCCATTTGCAGTCCCAAATACCGGCGGTGAGCCGGACGGCAGACTACCTGCTGCAGCCGGCTTGGTGGCTCGCTTCGTGGCACTCTTCGAGGCACCAGCACCCGCACCGAGCAAGGCTGCGGACGACATGATGAATTCGCGCCGGGACTTCGACATGGCTTTTCCCCTCGCGGCAACGCTCTTGGTGATCTGAACTGAAGAATGGCTGAATCCCCGATGACCTTCAAATTCTCGCTCGCTGCGCTCACCTGCGATATCGATCGTCCCGCCGTGAGCGAAGAGCGCTGCTGTAACATCCACCCTCCCACGACTTCCAGGAAAGTGTTGGCATGAGCGCAGAGCCGGGCGCGCCGATCGAGAGCCTGGCACCGATCCACCACCAGCGAGGTAGCTGACGATGACAAAGCTCGACAAGCCGCTGAAGCGTGAACTCCTGATCGATCAGAAGCCGTATGTACTCACGATCGAGCCGGAGCGCCTTAAACTCGTGCTCAAGGGGCACCGCAAAGGACTCGAATTCGCGTGGCACGACCTGGTGAGCGGTGAGGCGGCGCTCGCCACGGCGCTCAACGCGTCCTTGAAGCAATCCCACTGATCGGCCGGACCCAGGCCGCTCGTGCGCTCGGAGCAGCCTGTGTCGAACCGCCTCGGAAATCTCCTTCAGAGAGTGCAGACCCAGCGGATGACCGGGTCATTCATCCGCATCGCTGAGCCTATGCGCCGCAAGCTCACGCTTCGCCGGGCGCAGGAGCCTCGAGGCGGGCTCGTGAGTCTGGTTTATGGAGTTGACCTTGAATCCGTCCAAGACGAGACGCGGCCCGTACGCTAAAACACGCCTGTCATCATGAGGGCGCTCCGATGTGGAAATCTCTGCTCCCGGGCACGATAGGCGCCGTCGCGCTCGGTGTCCTGCTCACGGCCCCCACCGTGCAGGCACGCGCTGTCGGAAACTGCCATGTCGGCAGCTATCGGCTTACCGATGGAAGGCTGGTCGACATCTCACCCGACGATGGGGATACGTTGCAGTGGCAGCAGTTCGATGGCGAGACCGGCGTGCTCCACAAGGGCGCGGATGGGGCCTGGATGAGCACGTATGGCTGGACCGATCATGCCGACGGCAAGACCGTCAGGTTTTCGGCATGTGGCGCGCGCCGTATCGACTTCGCCGGGGTTTCCGGTCGGCAAATCGCGTTCGATGTGAGGACTTCTACATTCACGAGCCACGGCACGAGGCTCGTGGGTCGTCTGATCCTGCCGAAAGGCACGAACAGGGTGGCGGTCGTCGTCTTCGTGCATGGCTCGGAGAATGCCTCGGCGCTCGATACCTGGGCCCTGCAGCGCATTCTGCCCGCCGAAGGCGTTGGCATGTTCGTCTACGACAAACGGGGAACGGGCAAGTCCGGAGGCGTCTACACCCAGGACTTCAACCTGTTGGCGGACGACGCGGTCGCCGCGGTACACGAAGCCCGGCATCTGGCGGGCGCGCGTCTGAGCCGCATCGGCTATCACGGCACGAGCCAGGGCGGATGGGTGGCGCCCATTGCCGCGAATCGCGCCGCGGTTGACTTCGTCATCGTCGCCTACGGCTTGGCGGTGAGTGTGATCGCCGAGGATCAGGAGGCAGTGGAGCTGCAGCTCGGCGAAAAAGGCTATTCCGCCACGGACATCGCCGATGCGCTGACGGTTGCAAAGGCGGCGGAGGCCGTGTTTGTCAGTGACTTCAAGAGCGGCATCGACGAGTTCGACGCGGTACGGTCTCGGTACAGAAGCAAACCCTGGTTCAAGGATGTGCAGGGCGACTTCATATTCCTGGTATTGCCGCAGTCGAAGTCGCAGCTGCGCGCCATGGGTCCGAAGTTCGACTGGCATACACCCTTCAACTACGATCCGATGCCGACTCTGAGGGCGGGCAAGGTCCCGCAGCTATGGGTGCTGGGCGGTGAGGACTATCAGGCCCCCAGTGCCGAGACCCGCCGCCGTCTGGATTCACTCATCGCGCAGCGGCACCCCTTCACGGTGGCCTACTACCCCAAAGCGCAGCACGGCATCATGTTGTTCGAGACCGAGGCGGATGGCTCGCGGGTTCCGACCCGCATCGCTCCGGGCTACTTCCGCATGATCCGCGATTTTGCCCGCGACGGCCGGCTTCGCGGCAGCTACGGCGATGCCGAGCTGACACCTCCGGCCGCGAGCGGACACTAGCGGGCCGGTCGCGCTGGCTGCCGGCCCTGAGCCGAGCTCAGGCGGCTCGAGTGCGGTGTATCAACACTCCGCCGATCACGAGCCCGATGCCGGTGAGCTCGACGGCACTGGGAATCTGATGGAGCACCAGCGCGCCGATCAGGCTCGCCATTGCCGGCAATAGCGAGAGGAGAAGCGCAAACGTAGCGCGCGGCAGGCGCGCCATGGCCAACTGGTCGCAGACGTAAGGGATCACCGAGGAGCAGATGCCGACGCCGATGCCGGCGGCGAGCAGCGTCGGACTCGGGAAGGCTGGCAACGCGTCGCGGATCCCGATCGGGAAGGCAACGATCATGGCCACGAGCATCGCGACGCCCAAGCGATCTATTCCGGCGGTGCCGCCGTCGGCGGCGATGCGATGTCCGAGGATGATGTAGAGAACGAATAGCGCGCAGTTCGCGAAGGCGAAAATGAATCCGACTGGCTGGCCGGAAAAGCGGACGTCGGCGAGCAGGTAGACACCTGCGACGGCGAGGGCCAGAGCAGCGATATTGCGTGCGCTGCGCGCGCCGAGGGCAGCGAGCCCGATCGGGCCGACGAACTCGATCGCGCCGACCGTGCCGAGCGGTACGCGGTCGATGGCGAGATAGAAGCACACATTCATCAGCGCGAGCACGCCTCCTAGCAGCAGAACGCTCCGCCGGGCGGCGGGCTTGAGGCCACGGTAGTAGCGCCAGGGTTGCCGCCACGCCGCGAATACCACTGCCGCGCTCGCGATCCTCAGCCACGCAACCCCGAGTGGCGCGATGCGCGCAAACAGCAGCACCGCGAACGCAGGACCCAGATAGTGGAACACGGCGCTGACCAGGAAGAAGGCGAGCGGCGGAACGCGCTCGCCGCGGTGAGACACGGCCGCAGAGGCCGGTAAGGGAATCGGGGGTGATGGCGCGGGCTTCATGGCGAGCGCATAATCGCACCTAAAACCCGCATTTATAATGGAGATGTTAATGCCTACCGCGAGAAAGCGCGTTAATATGAAGGCAGATCGCCGATCTAGCCTTCAGATATCGCATCTGCTCGAGGATGCGCTCAACGTCAAGATTCTTGCCCTACTCATGGAGAGCCCGCGCATCACCGTGTCGGAGCTGGCGCGACGAGTCGGGATGTCCGCCCCCGCCACGCGCGAGCGGATGGATCGCCTGGAGGAGGCGGGTGTCACCAGGGGCTGTCGCCTCGAGGTCGATCCGGCAGCGTTGGGCTATCCCCTGGCGGCTTACGTACGCGTCCGTCCGACGTACGGCAAGTTACCGAAGATCATCGAGCTGGCGGCGTCCTTACCTCAGGTCGTGGAATGTCACCGAATCACGGGCGAGGATTGCTTCATCCTCAAGGTGTACCTCGAGTCGCTCGACAAGCTGGATGTGATCCTCGATCAGTTTCTCGCCTACGGACAGACCACGACGTCCATCGTACAGTCGACGCCCGTGGCTCCACGGTACCTGCCGCTGCCCGTGATCCGATCGCCGTAGACGAGAAACTCCGGGGGCTTTTCGGCCAAGCGGTCATTGCTTGGCGTGAGCTCCCGGCATGAGGGATTTGTACATCCCCGGCTGATAGTTGCCGGCGACCGTACGCAGCGCGATGTTGAGGCGATTCCATGCGTTGATGTTGGTTATCGCGAGCGTGAGGTCGACGAGCTCCTCGTCGGTGAAATGCGGCTTGACGCGCTCGTATACCTCATCCGGCACGTGACCCTCGGTAACCCGCGTTACCGCCTCGGTCCACTCGAGCGCTGCACGCTCACGCTCGTCGAAAAAGGGGGTTTCCCGCCAGGCATCGAGAGTGTAGAGGCGCTGCTCGGACTCGCCCTCGGCGCGCGCATCCTTGGTATGCATATCCAGGCATTGGGCGCAGCCGTTGATCTGCGAGGCGCGCGTCTTGATGAGGTGCAGCAGGCGGGACTCGAGTTTCGAGCCGTGCAGGTAGGCCTCGATCGCCAACAGGAGCTGCATCACCTTGGGGTTGGCTTGCCGGAATTCGATGCGGGCTTTCATGTCGATCTCCTTCGTGGATGGGGTGTCTGCTCCGTAGACGAAGAGCAGCGCCGGCCTGTGACAGGAACGCTCAATCAGCCGCGATCACCGCCTGCGCGCCGAGCTTGCTCGGGTTCAGAACCGTGAACACATCGAGGATCCGCACTCCATCCGTGCGCACGGTGATGACTGAGAAAAGCGCCTCGCCGGCTCGTAGCGCCAGCGCCGGCTCGCCGTTCACGGCGGTCATCTCGAACGTCAGGCGATCCAGGTGACGTGCCACCGCGCCCAGCGCGAAGCGCACGACCCGTTCCCGCCCGCGAATCACTTTGAGCGCGGCTCGAGCCCGGCCGCCGCCGTCGGAAACCCAGCTCGCGCCCTCGGCCACGAGCTTGAGGAGCGCGGCCTTGTCCTGTGTTTGCATCGCATGCACGAAGCGCTCGAGCACGGCGCGGCGCGCGGCTTCGGTCACCTCGGTGCGAGGCCGCTGATCACGCACGCGCTTACGGGCGCGGCTCACCATCTGACGGCAGGCCGCCTCGCTCTTGCCGAGGATCTGAGCGATCTCGGGATAGGCGGTGTCGAACACCTCATGCAGCAGGAAGGCGGCGCGCTCATCCGGGGTGAGCTGCTCGAGCACGACCAGGAATGCAATCGAGAGGCTGGATGACAGCTCGGCGTGCGCGTCCGCCGCGGGCGCGGATTCGCCGATCAGCGGTTCGGGAAGCCAGGGCCCCACGTAGTGCTCGCGCTCCGCGCGTGCGGCGCGCAGCCGATCGATGCACAGCCGCGTCACCGTGGTCACGAGCCAGGCTTCGGGCGATCGCAGCTCATCCGATGCGCCCCGATGCCAGCGCAGGTAGGCGTCCTGCAGCACATCGTCCGCGTCCACGCGCGAGCTGAGCATGCGGTAGGCGATGCCGAAGAGCCGCGGCCGGTGGCGCTCGAATTCGCCGGAACGATCCTGCATCGGGCTCACGATCGGAATACCTTTTTGGGTCGCCACTTCCTCACTATAGACGGGCGGGCTGCGCGCTCTGTGACACACGCGCCCCATTGCGGCCTCTCTTCCGGCGAGCGAGACTGCGCCAGCGCGTAGAGGTCACCCCATGACACGGCAGGAATTCACGGCACTCCTGCGCAAGCTCGAGAAGCACCACGGGCCCATCGTCTTTGCGGAGCCTACGGACCCCTATGAGCTCATCGTCTATGCCAACTGCGGTTATCCGCCATCCCAGGACAACTGCCGCAAGGGATTTGAGGCGCTGAAGCGCAGTGTCGGGCTCTCCCCGGCCGCGCTTCTGGGCGCGAGCGACAGGCTGCTCGCCAAGGTGCTCCGAGCAGGCGGAATCGTACCGGAGCTGCGGGCATCGCGGCTCAAGCTCATTGCCCGGCTCGTGATCGAGGACTTTGGCGGCGATCTGCGCAGCGCGCTCGACGGCTCGAAAGAGGCCCGAAAAGCGCTCAAACGCTTTCCGACGATCGGCGATCCCGGCGCGGACAAGATTCTTCTCTTTTGTGCCGGCGTGCCGATCGCGGCGGTTCCGTCGAACTGTCCGCACGTACCGCTGCGCCTCGGGTTGGGAGCCGAGCGCTCGAGCTACGCTGCGAGCTATCGGTCCGTGCAGGAGGCGCTGATGCGGCTGCTGGACGAGCCCGATGAGATGAGGCGTGCCTATCTGCTCCTCAGACATCACGGCCGGGAGCTCTGCCATCGGACGGCTCCCCTCTGCGGGCGCTGCCCAGTCGTGCGGATGTGCCCTTACGGTCGGGAATACGGCACGCCTGCACAGGACAAGCCGGATCATGGAAACCGGGGTAAAAAGCGACCCGTCACAGTCGCATGACTCTTGCAGCCATGGCCGCAGCAGCAACTTTTCGCGCAGCTCGGTGTTCTAGCGCTCGAGAGTGGTGTCGCAGCCGCCAAAGCGGCCGGCTGGCACCGTCATTCAGTGTGCGCTGACGAGGAATCCGAGATGGCCTGGACTCTTTCGAAACAATGGGTTGCGGTGCCCGTGGCCGCGCTGCTCGTGCTCGGTGCACCGAACGGCGCCGAGGCGAAGGGCTGCATCAAGGGTGCCGCCGTGGGCGCCGTTGCGGGACACGTCGCGCGGCATCACGCGGTGATGGGCGCGGTAGCCGGCTGCGTCGTCGGCCACCACCTCGCGAAAAAGAAACAGCGTGAGGAGAAGGAGCGGCGACGGGAGGAGCAGAGGCAATTGCAGCCGGCCACGTCCCCGACCGCGACCTGAAGGGCTGCCCGGCCGCGGGCTCATCGGGCCCGATAGATATCAGGGTTCCTGAGCTCCATGTGGCGCTCGGGTTGCGCGAGCGGTACGAAGCCGAACCGGCTGTACAAGGCGTGCGCGTCGTTGGTCACGAGACTCCAGCGGCGAAGACCTTGAAGGAGGGGATGGTCGAAGGCCATCTGGAGCAGAGCTTTCGATAGGCCCCGACGACGATGTTCCTCGAGCACGTAGACGTCGCAGACGTAACAGAACGTCGCATAATCGGAAACGAAACGGGCGAGACCGACCTGCGCTCCGCCGGCATCGTAGGCACCGATGCAGAGGGACCCGGACACTGCGCGCTCGACCACCTCGAGCGGGACGCCTGGCGACCAATATGCCCGACTCAAGTACGCGTGAATCGCGTGCAGATCGAGGCGGGCGCGGTCATCGGAGATGGTGTAGGAACCGACACTTTGGACCGGCAAGATACACCTTCAGACCCAGACGTCATTAGGCGCAGTGCGCTCGCCGCCCTCGCCGCCGGTGTTCACCAGCCCTCGCGGCTCTATCAACAGCAACTTCACCTCTCCCTCCGCGTAGGGCTTGTGCCGCACGCCCTTCGGCACGACAAACATCTCGCCGGCGGCCAGCCGTACGGCTCCATCCTCGAAGTCGATTCGCAGTGTGCCCTCGAGGACGATGAAGGTCTCATCCGTCTCTTCGTGGTTGTGCCAGATGAAATCGCCTTCGATCCGGACGAGCTTGAACTGATAGTCGTTCATCTGTGCAACGACCCTGGGCTGCCACTGGTCCGCGAACAGCCGGAATTTCTGCGCGAAATTGATTGCTCGATAAGCCATGGGCCAATAGCGTGACCGATGCCGATGCGCGATAACAGATACAATTTAGAGGCGGTGCGACCAGAACAGATTGGCAATCGGCCGGGGGCACGCAGGCCCCTCGGAGTGGAGCCAAACGGGGTATGTGTGCTATGCTAAAGGGCTCTGCGAACGCAGACCATTCCACACGGCGCGCCCGTAGCTCAGTTGGATAGAGCGCATGGCTACGAACCATGAGGTCGGGAGTTCGAATCTCTCCGGGCGCGCCAAATTTCCATTCCTGACATCGAGCCGGAAGCCCGGATGATCGAGTCCGTCTGTGGCCAGCCGGATGCCCTATGTGTGAAAGCATCATGAGGTCTCGTGGAGTGAACGGCCGTCCGAACGCGGGCAGCGACCCGAGGAGTGCGGTCATCACCACGAGTAGTGAAAGTTTCACGAGCTGCATCGCCAACTCCTTGTTCGTGGCCGGATTGCCGCACACGCGCAGATGACAGTCACAGTGCCACAGGCCGGGCGGACGATCCATTTACAGCCGCTACCTGCTGCCTTAAGGTGGCGCTCAATGGTGGAGGACGGGATCGATGGACGGCGAGGCAATCAACCGGCTGTTGGTGGTGGACGACGAGGCGGCGCAGGTCGAGGCCTTGTGCCGCACGCTCGAGGATGAGGGCTACACGATCAAGGGCTTCACCGCCACCTCGGCGGCTCTCGAGGCGCTGCGCTCGGGATCCTTCGACATCGTCCTCACGGACCTCACCATGCCCGGCATGGACGGTATCGCTTTCCTCAATGCTGCACGGGAGATCGATCACGGCATCGCGGGCATCGTCATGACCGGTCACGGCACCATCGCGACGGCCGTGGAGGCGATGAAGGCCGGTGCACTCGATTACATCCTCAAGCCATTCGATCTTCGTGTGATCCTGCGGGTGCTGGCGCGCACCCAGGCGATGCTGCGGCTGCGGCGGGAGAACGCCGCGCTCCTCGAGCGGTTGTCGCTGCGGACCGTCGAGCTGGAAACGGCCAATCGGGAGCTCGAGGTAGCAAACCGTGAGCTCGAAGCGTTCAGCTACTCCGTATCACACGATCTGCGCGCACCCGTGCGCACCATCGATGGGCTCCTGAACGTGATTCAGGAGGATTTTGGCGCGGATGTCCCGGCCGAAGCGCGCCAGCACATCGAGGCGGCCTCGGCCCAGGCGACGCGAATGGGTGAGCTCATCGAAGATCTGCTGCGGCTCTCGCGGCTCGGCCGCGAGCCACTGCAGAAGCGCTCGGTCGACATGGGCGCCCTGGTCAGGGAAGTCACCGACGAGCTGCGCGCCGCCGAAGCCGCGCGCGATCTCGAGATCCGCATCGGGAGCCTTCCGGACACGCAGGCCGATCTGTCGCTGCTGCGCCAGGTCTGGGTGAACCTCATCGCCAACGCGCTGAAGTTCACCCGCCGCCGCGAGCAGGCGCTCATTACCATCGACGGTGCGGAGGGGCCCGAAGGCGGCAGGCTTTACTCGATTCGAGACAACGGCGCGGGCTTCGATCCGCAGCGCGCCGAGCGGCTCTTCGGCATCTTTCAGCGCCTGCACGGCGCCAAGGAATTCGAGGGCACCGGAGTCGGCCTCTCGATCGTGCGCCGAATCATCGAGCGGCACGGTGGCAGGATCTGGGCAGAGGGCGAGCCCGGTCGAGGCGCGGCGTTCCACTTCACCCTTCCGTGACATTACGCGAGCGTGAGCCGCGCGGGGATGCGATACTTTTCCGCCTGATGACGCACTGTCCATTGCCGTACCGCGCCAAGGCGCTTTCCTTGCTCCTCTTCGCTGCCGCTGTCCTGGCCGGTTCCCCGGCGCACGCGCAGTGGCGCGCGCTGCATGCGCTGGAGCAGCGCGGTGCGCTCGTCTCAGCCTCCGCGATAGACCTCGAGGACGGAACCGTCATCGAGGAGCTCAATGCGACGAGCCGCCTCACCCCGGCCTCTTTGACCAAGCTCACGACGACGGCCATGGCGTTGCAGACGTGGCCCGCCGACAAGATGTTCCAGACGCGGCTGCTGGCGAACGCGCCTATCGTCCGCAGCAGGGTCACGGGCGACCTCATCCTCCAGGGTGCCGGCGATCCATCGCTGGATGACCAGTCGCTCTGGCAGTTGGCTGCGCAGGTGCGTGGCACTGGTGTGACGGTCGTGAGTGGTGACCTCTTCGTCGATCCTGCCCCATTCGGCGTGGTCACGTGCGAGACACAGGATCGTTGCCATGCGCTCGAGCGCAGTGACTCGGCATACAACGCGCCACTCGCCGCGATCGGCGTGGATTTCGGCAACTGGTGCATCGTCGTTCGGCCGACTGCGCCGGGTGCCGCCGCGCTGGTGCGCGGCTGTGGTGTCACGCAACTTCCAGTGGAGGTACAGGGTCTCATCCGTACCGTGGCGCGGGGGCACCGACAGACGTTCTGGATCGAGCGGCGCACGACCGCCGCGGGTGGCGATGTTCTGCAGATCGGCGGCGACATTCCACTCGGCGACGATCAGACCGTATATCGCTCCATGTCCAATCCGGCGCTCGGAGCAGGCCTCCTGCTCAAGGAAACGCTGCGCGAGATCGGAGTCGCCGTCGACGGGCCGGTAGTCGTCCGTGCGAGCCGGCCGCCCGCGGGCAGCTACCCGATGGCTACCGTCGAGGGGCTGAGCCTGCGTGAGCAGCTCGGGCGGATGCTCCGGTTCTCCAACAATTACATCGCGGACGTGCTCACCATGGACATGGCCGCGAGCGTCGATGATCACCCGCCGCAGGCGCTGGCGGCAGCCGGCAAGCTGCTGTCGGATTTCGTTCAACGCGTCCAGGCCCGCGACCGGCCGGCCTCCCGCATCGCCCCGCCCATCTACAGCGGCAGCGGCCTCACCACCGACAACCGCCTGTCAGCCAACGACCTGGTGCGTCTGCTCGCGTATCAATATCACGACGCGCGGCGCTTCCCGGCCTTCTATGGCGGGCTCGTGGTGCCGCGCGATGCGCCCTTCGTATTCCTGCGCCAGGGCGGCGCGGCATGGCTGGATCGGGTCGCGTTGAAGACCGGCACCTTGGACAACCCGCGCTCAGTCTGCGGAATTGCCGGCTATCTGCGCAAGCGCAACGGTGGCTGGGTTGCGTTTGCGGCGATCGTCAACGGAGGGCCCGACTGGAAGCATGTGCCACTCTTCCAGGCGATCGAGGCGGAGCGCACCGACATCGAAGCGTTACTCAAAAGATACTAGCGGACTCAGGCGGGCCCATCGACAAGTCCGAGCAGAACGTGGCCGCTGATCGCTGGGGAGAGCCCATGCCGCGCTCGCTGGGCCCGTGGGGCGCGACCGCCGTCGTCGTCGGCGTCACGATCGGCAGCGGCATCTTTCGGGTTCCCGCCACCCTGGCAACGCAACTGCATGCGGCCGGCCCCGCGATGCTCTGCTGGGTGCTCGGCGGGATCATCAGTCTCTGTGGCGCGCTCTCGGCAGCAGAGCTCGGCGCGGCGCTGCCTCGGTCGGGTGGCATCTTCGCGTACCTGCTCGAATGCTACGGGCCCTTGCCGGCGTTTCTATATGGCTGGGCGTGTCTCACGGTCGTGACACCTGCAGCCCTCGGCGCCACCTCGACCATCTTTGCCGAATATCTGGGGTATTTCCTGCCCATCTCGGCGGCGGGAGTGCACTATGTCGCGGCGCTCACGATCGCGCTGATGGGCGGCATCAATTACATCGGTCTGAAGCGGGCCTCCGCCATCATGAATGTCACGACTGCGGCGAAATTCATCGCGGTCATGGTGTTGGCATTACTGGCGTTCACCGCCGTGCGCGCTCCGGCATCCCTGCCTGCGCCCGCGGCCGCGGCGCACGGCTTCGGCCTGTCGCTGATCGCAAGCGCGCTGATCCCAGTTCTGTGGACGTATGACGGCTGGTCGAACCTCACTTCGGTAGGAGGCGAGGTCTCTCGACCGCAGACCACGTTACCCGTCGGCCTCGTTCTCGGCACGGCGTGCGTCATGCTGGTGTATGTCCTGCTCAACCTCGGGTTCTGGCACGCGTTGTCAGCGTCGGAGATGGCGAGCTCGCCGCTCGTCGCCGCAAGTGCGGCCGCGCGGATACCCTCGATCGGAAGCGCCGGCGCGGCGGTGATCGCCGGGCTGGTGCTGGTGTCTGCTTTCAGCGGACTCAACGGCTCGATGATGACCGATCCGCGGATCATTTACGGCATGGCAGATCGCGGACTCTTTTTCCGTGCCGTCGCCCGCGTCTCGCCCCGGTTCCAGACACCGTCGGTCGCGATCCTGCTGTCGGCGGGCCTGGGCTGCGTGTTCGTGCTGCAGAACAACTTTGCGCAGCTCGCCGACCGGTACGTTCTCGGCGTCTGGCCATTCTATGCGGCAACCGTCGCGGGAGTGTACGTGCTGCGGCGCAAGCGCCCGGACCTGCCACGCAGCTACCGGACCTGGGGGTATCCCCTGGTGCCGGCGCTCTTTCTCCTCGCGGCCCTGGCCATGATGGGCAACGCTCTCATTACCAATCCGCAGGATACCGGCTTCACGCTGCTCATCACCGCGGTGGGCCTGCCGGCTTACGTGATCTGGAAGGGCCTCGAGAGACTCGCCGCCCGGCGACGGACCGGCTGAAGCGCAGCGGATTTCCGCTAGGGATTGGTAGCCGGCGGCGGAGCGATCTCGCTGCGGCCGGGCTCATCCAACACATCGCCGAGCATCCGCCGGACTGAGACGTAGCACACGGGGATCAGCAACACGCCAAGCACTGCCGCGGTGAACATGCCGCCAACCACGCAGGTTCCGATGTCATGACGGCCGTTGGCGCCGGCGCCTGACGACACGACCATCGGAAAGACGCCTAGGATGAAGGCAAACGAGGTCATGATGATGGGCCGGAAGCGCAATCTGGCGGCCTCCAATACCGCGTTGTGAAGGCTGCGCCCGTTGCGCTGCTCGGTGACTGCAAATTCGACGATGAGGATGGCGTTTTTTGCGGTGAGCCCGATGATGGCAATGAGGCCCACTTTGAAATAGACATCATTGGGCAGCCCGCGGGCGAGGGTCGCGAGCGTGCTGCCGATGAGGCCCACGGGCACCGCGAAGAGCACCGACACCGGAATGCTCCAGCTCTCATAGAGCGCTGCGAGCGCGAGGTACACGACCAGGATCGAGAGAGCGAAGAGCGCCGGCGCCTGCGCGGCGGAGACCAGCTCCTGCAGCGACTGGCCCGCCCAGTCGTAACCGAAACTGTGCGGCAGGTAGGTGCCGACCAGATGCTCCATCTCACTCATCGCCTGGCCGGAGCTGTGCCCCGGGGCCGCAGTGCCGACGACCTCCACCGCGGGGTAACCGTCGTAGCGGGTCAGCGTGGGCGGGGCGATGATCCACTTCGTCCTCACGAAATTCGACAACGGGATCATGGTGCCGTTGGAGCCGGCGAGATAGTAGTGCTGCAGGGCATCAGGCCCCATGCGGTATGCAGCGTCCGCTTGCAGCAGCACCTGCAGCACACGTCCGTCGTAAATGAAATCATTGGCAAACACGGGAGCCAGCATGAGTTGCAGAGCCGAATACGCGTCGGTTACGGAGACGCCCATCGACTGCGCCTGCACGCGATCGACGGTGAGCAGCAGCTGCGGCTGCGGCGCCAGATCGTTGACGCGGACTTCGGACAGCGCCGGATCGTTGGCCGCGTGCGCGATCAGGCTGTCCTGCGCCTGCGTCAGCGCCTGGCGGCCGAGACCGCCCCGATCCTCGAGGTAGAAGTCGAAGCCGCCGAATTGACCCAGGCCGCGGATCGCGGGTCGGTTGGTGACGACCACCTGTGCATCGTGGATCTGGTGCTGTACGGCGGTGTTGGCCCAGTTCACGAAATCGTCGGCAGTTTCCTTGCGCTCGCCCCAGGGGATGAGGTGAATGTAGGCCCGGCCGGCGTTCTCCGCTTCGCCGGCGAAGCCAGAGCCGGCGACCTGAAAGACATCGTGAGCGCTGCGATTACTGCTGAGAATGTGGTAAACGCGCAGCAGCACGTCCTCGGTCCGCTGCAGCGTCGCGCCCGCCGGCAGCTCGATGCTGGCGATCGCCTCGCTCTGGTCCTCCTCCGGCACGAAGCTGCCCGGGAGCTTCACGAACAGGAACACCCCGAGAACCACCAGCACGGCGTAACCGGCCAACCAGCGCGGCAGGTGCGTGACCGACTGGAATACGCGCCGCACGTAGGCGGCGCGCGTACCCTCGAATGCCCTGTTGAACAAGCGGAAGATGATGTTCGCCTTCAGGTGCTCGTGCCGCAGGAGGGTGGCGCAGAGCGCGGGCGTCCAGGAGAGTGCGAAGAACGCCGAGAACAACATCGAGAGGGCGATGGTGAGCGCGAACTGTCGGTAGATGACACCGGTGCTGCCGGTCTGCATGGCGCTCGGGATGAACACCGCGGCGAGCACGAGCGTGATGGCCACGATGGCACCGCTGATTTGGCGCATTGCCTTGCGCGCCGCTTCCTTCGCCGGCAGATGCTCCTCGCGCATGATGCGGTCCACCGCCTCGACGACCACGATGGCATCGTCGACGACGATGCCGATCGCGAGCACCATCGCAAACAGAGTCAGCTGATTGATCGAGTAGCCGAGCGCATACACGCCGATCGCCGCGCCGAGGAGCGCGGTCGGCACGACGAGCATCGGGATGATCGTGGCACGAAAGCTCTGCAGGAAAATCAGCATCACGATGAACACGAGCCCGATAGCCTCGAGCAGCGTGAACATCACGTCATGGATGGCGGCATTGATGAAGAGCGTCGAATCCACCGGCGTGAACCAGGTGACGCCTGGCGGAAAGGACTGCTGCAGCCGCGCCATCTCCGCATTGACGGACTTCATCACCTGCAATGCGTTGGCGTCCGGCAGCGCCTGGATACCGAACGCGGCGACCGGCGTTCCGTTCACCTTGGTGGCGAAGGCGTAGTTCTGCATCCCGAGGCCGATCGTTGCCACATCACCGAGGTGCACCGAGGTACCGTTGGGATTGGTGCGCAGCAGGATGTTCCTGAACTGTTGCACCGAATTGAACTCTCCCTGGGTAGTGACCGTGGCGGTGGTCCCCTGTCCCTCGACCGCGGGCGCCGCCCCGACCGAGCCGGAGGCGATCTGGATGTTCTGCCCCCTCACGGCGTTGAGCGCATCGGCGGCGGAAAGCCCGTAAGCGTGCAGCTTGTCGGGGTTGAGCCAGATCCGCATGGCGAAGTCGGAGCCGAAGAGCGTTGCCGAGCCGACTCCGGAGATGCGCTGAATGGCATCGAGGACGCGCGAGGCGACCAGATGATTGAGCTGCGCGGCGTCCGGGCCGCCCGGGCCCGATCGCAGCGCGATGGCCGCCAGGAATCCCGCACTCGACTTGTTGACCCGGATGCCCTGCTGAGTCACCTCCGCGGGCAACAGCGGCTCGGCGAGCGAGACGCGGTTCTGCGTCTGCACCGCCGCGATGTCAGGATTCGTGCCGGTGGCGAACGTCAGGGTGATCTGTGCCTGGCCGAAGCTCGACTGGGCAGTGAAGTAGAGGAGGTTGTCGATGCTGGTGAGCTGCTGCTCGATCACCTGGGTGACGGTGGTCTCGACCGTGCTGGCATTCGCGCCGGGGTAGTTGGCGCTGATGTTCACCTCGGGCGGCGCGATGTCGGGATATGAGTCGCTCGGCAGCCTGGAGAGGCCGATGCCGCCCATCAGCATGACGAGGAGGGCGATGACCCAGGCGAAGACCGGCCGGTCGATGAAAAACTGCGCCACCGCAGCTCCTACTGTCGCGCGTCGGCAGTAGCGCGCGGGCCGGTTTGACCCCGAACGCCGGGCCCGGGTTCCGTGCCGCCTTCGGCAGCGCTGCGAATCGCGACCGGGGGCGCCTCGGTGGCAGCCACTTTGGCGCCGGGATGAGCGCTCTGGATGCCTGCAACGATGATCCGATCGCCGTCCTCGAGGCCGCTCGAGACGATCCAGTCGGTCCCCTCGGCGGCCTCGGCCTGCACCCGCTTCAGAACCACCGTGCTCTCGGGGGTCACGCTGAGCACATAAGCGCCCTGCGCATCGCGTTGCAGCGCCACCTGGGGCACGAGGAACGCACGGTTGGCGATACCGACCGTCAGGCGCAGGCTGACGAACATGCCGGGCAGCAGGCTGTGGCTCGGATTCGGAATGATTCCGCGGAGCGCCACCGCGCCGGTGCTCGGGTCGACAGTGGCCGCGCGGAAGTCGAGTGCGCCAGGCATTCCGTACGGCGTTCCGTCCGGCAGAGTGAGCTGCACTTTGGCCTGATCGCCGCTCACCGCGCTCACCCGGCCGGCCTGCACGGCGCTCGAGATCTCCTCGACCTGCGTCGAGGGCTCATCGAAGTTGACATAGATGGGATCGACCTGATCCACCGTCGTGAGCAGTGTTGGTGTGCCCTGGCCTACCAGCGCTCCCTCCGTGACCTGCTGCTCTCCGGCGATGCCCGTGATGGGTGAAGTCACCTGGGTGTAGCCGAGATTGATGCGTGCCGTCTCGACGTTCGCATCGGCCTGCTTCACGGCCGCGGCGGTGGAGCGCTCCGCCGCCTGATCGGTATCGAGTTGTGACAGCGATACGAGATGGCTCGAGATGAGCTCGCGATCGCGCTGCGCCGTGATGTGGGCATTGGCGGCGTTGGCTTTCGCCTGGGCCAGCGCTGCGAGCGCCGCATCCAGCGCTGCGCGATAGGGCGCAGGATCGATCTCGAAAAGCAGTTGCCCGGCCTTGACCTGCGCGCCTTCCTTGTAGAGGCGCTTGCGCAGGACGCCCGACACGCGCGCGAGCACGTTCGCCTGCCTGTAGGAGGATAGGCGCCCGGTGAATGTGCGCGTCATCGGGATCTGCTCCGCCGCCACCGCGACCACCGTGACCGGCGCAGGCGCAGGGGCCTGCGGTGCGCCGCTGCCTGCGGACCCGCACGCCGCGAGCGCTGTGGCAGCCACGGCGAGCAGCGCGCCGGTGACGCGGCCCTTAACGTTTCTTGACAAGCTCATTGCGGGAATGGGGAAAAATAACTGCCACAGCAGTGATCCTCGCGGCAGTAGTCTCGCGAACGATAATTCTTACCGGCGCTCCCCCTCGATGGCAAGCACTGGTCGATAGCCCGAGAGGTTCACGCGGCAGGAGCCGCGGCGCGGACACCGCAGCGCGCGGCGCCCGGGAAGCGATATCTCGACCGCCGCATCGAAGCACGGCCTACGCCCGCGGCGCCTGCCGGGTCAATCAGCCCGGCCTCTCCGCCGCGAGATGACAGCCTCCGAGTTCAACCCACGCTTTCCGCTGCGGGATACGGCCTCCGACTCTAACCCGCGCCTTCCGCTGCGTGGATACGGCCTCCGACTCTAACCCCCGCCTTCCGCTGCGTGAATGACATAACCACCTGACTTCTCGTCGCGCTCGAGCGCGAGCAGCTTGCGCTGTGCCGCTTCCTCCAGCAGCTTGTTGAAGGAGCGGAAGCCGTAATAGCTCTCGTTGAATCCCGGGCGGCGGCGCTTCAGGGTCTGCTTCACCATCGAGCCCCAGATCCGGTCTTCCGCGCCGCGCTCCGCCAGCAGCGCATCGAGTGTCGCCAGCACCAACTCGAAGGCCTCCTGCTTGCGATCCTCCTCCAGATGACCGTGCTCGCCGTCTTTAGACTCATGCGACCCGTGCGCGGTATCGGGGGCGTGCGCCCGCTTACGGGGTGCGCGACGCGGCTTTTGCTGCTCGCGCACGAGATCATCGTAGTAGATGAACTCGTCGCAGTTGGCGATGAGCAGGTCGGAGGTGGAGTTCTTCACGCCAACGCCGATCACTCCCTTGTTGTTTTCGCGCAGCTTGCTCACGAGCGGCGAGAAGTCCGAGTCGCCGCTGATGATGACGAACGTGTCGACGTGGGTCTTGGTGTAGCAGAGGTCGAGCGCATCGACCACCATGCGGATGTCGGCCGAGTTCTTGCCCGACTGCTTGACGTGCGGGATCTCGATCAACTCGAACCCCGCATGGTGCATGCCTGCCCTGAGATCCTTGTAGCGCTCCCAGTCGCAGTAGGCCTTCTTGACGACGATCGACCCCTTGAGCAGCAGCCGCTCGAGCACACGGGTGATGTCGAATTGAGCGTAGCGGGCGTCGCGTACGCCGAGGGCGATATTTTCGAAATCGCAAAAGAGCGCGAGGTTGGCGTCATCGGCTGCGGTTGACATGGTGCCCGTAGGATATATCCCGTGGACCGAAAGCCACAAGTAAAAGAATCATCGTGCCCGCTGAGGGGGGATTCGCCGTGCGGCGCATCCACGGGACGCAGCGCGCGCCCGGAAACCGCCATTCGCCGTCGACATGCAGCCGGATCATATCGCAACCGCTTTCGGCCGGGTGCTGCGTGAGCAGCGCGAGGCTCGCGGCATTTCTCAGGAGGATCTCGCGCTCAGCGCCGACGTCGACCGCTCGTTCGTCAGCCAGATGGAGCGGGGCATCCGCCAGCCCACGCTCACGACTCTCGTGAAGCTCTGCAAAGCGCTCGGAGTGGCGCCATCGACGATCATCGGCCGCATGGAGCGGCTGCTCGACTGAGGTGCCGATGCCCAAGACACGCAAACGCGCCGTGACGCGCGAGGCTGCCGAAGAAGCGGTGCGGACGCTGCTGCGCTGGGCCGGAGAAGACCCGCGCCGGGAGGGGTTGCGCGATACACCGTCCCGGGTCGTGTCGGCCTATCAGGACTGGTTCTCGGGCTATGACTCCGATCCGGCCGACTATCTGCGGCGCACCTTCGAGGAGGTCGGCGGCTACGACGAGATGGTCGTACTGCGCGACATCGCTTTCGAATCCCATTGCGAGCACCACATGGCGCCGATCATCGGACGCGTGCACATCGGCTATCTGCCGACCGACAAGGTCGTGGGGATCAGCAAGCTGGCGAGGGTCGTGGAGGGATATGCGCGGCGCTTTCAGGTGCAGGAGAAGCTGACGGCGCAGATCGCGGGCTGCATCGATGAGGTGTTGAAGCCTCGGGGCGTGGGGGTTGTGGTGGATGCCGTGCACCAGTGCATGACCACCCGCGGCGTGCGCAAGCGCAGCGTCTCGATGATCACCAGCCGCATGACGGGTACTTTTCGCGAGGACGCGCGCACGCGGGCGGAGTTCCTGCAGTTCATCGGTATCACCGGGGCTCGGCCCGTTTGATCGAAAGCAACTAAGTTAGCCGGCAAAGGCCGCTCCTTTGCCGGCGAGGTCCATCCAGTCACAGGGCTGGCCGCGCAAAGCGGCAGGATGCCGACGTTGCTCGGCCTCGTCCCTGCGCCGAGCCGTTACTCGGCCCTTCCTGGGCCTCGCCCCTTCGGGGCCGTCAACCGCTGACGCGCTCGACGTTGCAGATCGCTCCAGGCGATCTGCTCGGGCCGGCTCCCGCCGTCCAAAATCGCTCCATGCGATTTTGTGCGCCAATTAACCAATATCAGGCGGTGAGCACTGCGTCCTGGCGCTCCGCGCGCTTGCGGTCCTGCTCCTTGAGGAAGCGCTTGCGGATACGGATCGAGGCGGGAGTGACCTCGACGAGCTCGTCGTCGGCGATGAACTCGACCGCGTACTCCAGGGTCAGCGGAATGGGCGGCGTCAGGAGAATCGCATCATCCTTGCCGGCGGCCCGGATGTTGGTGAGCTTCTTGGTCTTGATGGGATTCACCACGAGGTCATTGTCGCGGCTGTGAATGCCGATGATCATGCCCTCGTAGAGCTTCTCGCCCGGGCTCAGGAAGAGGCGCCCGCGCTCCTGCAGGTTGAAGAGGGCATAGGCGACCGCCTCGCCCTGCTCGTTGCTCACGAGCACGCCGTTGTGGCGGTCGGGAATCTCGCCCTTCACCGGGGCGAATCCGTCGAAGATGTGGCTCATGAGGCCGGTGCCGCGGGTGAGTGTCATGAACTCCCCCTGAAAGCCGATCAGGCCGCGGGCGGGCACCCGATAGTCGAGACGCACGCGCCCGTTGCCGTCGACGGCCATGTCGCTCAGCTCCGCGCGGCGGGTGCCGAGCGCCTCCATGACCGAGCCCTGGTGCGTGTCCTCGACGTCGACCGTGAGCGCCTCGTAGGGCTCGTGCACCTCGCCATCAACGGTGCGCGTCAGAACCTGGGGACGTGAAACCGCCAGCTCATATCCTTCGCGGCGCATGTTCTCGATGAGGATGGTGAGATGCAGCTCACCGCGGCCGGATACGCGAAAGACATCCGGCTCTTCCGTGTCCTCGACGCGCAGCGCCACGTTGCTTTGCAGCTCGCGGTACAGGCGCTCGCGGATCTGCCGGCTGGTGACGAACTTGCCTTCGCGCCCGGCGAAAGGCGAGGTGTTGACCTGGAAATTCATCGCGAGCGTCGGCTCGTCGACCCGGATGGGCGGCAGGCCCTCGGGCGCTTGGCTGTCGCAGACGGTGAGGCCGATGTTCACGTCCTCGATGCCGGTGATCGCGACGATGTCGCCCGCAGTAGCCTCCTCGACGGGACGGCGCTCGAGACCGGTGAAGGCGAGCACCTGGCCGACCTTGCCGGGGCCGCGATCCTCACTGCCGTAGCGCAGCACGACTGTCTGGCCGGGCCGGATGGAGCCGCGGCGAATCCTGCCGATGCCGATGCGGCCGACGTAACTGTTGTAATCCAACGTGGAGATCTGCAGCTGCAGCGGCAGCGCGGAATCGGCGGCAGGCGGCGGCACGTGCTTGAGGATCGCCTCGAAGAGCGCCGACATGTCGGGCCGGCGCTCGAGATGATCGGTGCCGGCCCAGCCCTGCAGGGCCGAGGCGTAGATCACGGGGAAATCGAGCTGCTCGTCGCTCGCGCCCAGCTTGTCGAACAGCTCGAATGTCTGGTCGACGACCCAGCCCGGGCGCGAGCCGGGACGGTCGATCTTGTTGACCACGACGATCGCCTTGAGCCCGAGCGCCAAGGCCTTGCGCGTGACGAAGCGCGTCTGCGGCATCGGCCCCTCGACTGCATCCACGAGCAGCAGGACCCCGTCCACCATCGAGAGCACGCGCTCGACCTCACCGCCGAAATCCGCATGTCCGGGCGTATCGACGATGTTGATGCGGGTGCCGCCGTACTCTATCGCGCAGTTCTTGGCGAGAATGGTGATGCCCCGCTCGCGCTCGATGTCGTTCGAATCCATGACGCGCTCGGTCAGCCTCTCGTGAGCGGCAAAGGTGCCCGATTGCCGGAGCAGGCAATCGACCAGAGTCGTCTTGCCGTGATCGACGTGCGCGATGATGGCGATGTTGCGGATGGGGCGGTTCATGGGATTGGGCCGGTTTCCTGAGACGTCCGTTGGCGCCAGCGCGTCCCCGGAGGCCGGCTTGGCCTGCGCTGTACAAAGACTATCAATATTATCAGGTCCTTGCGTGATTGGCGAGACCGCCGATCGGGGCCCCTATGAGCCTGGATGGGGGGGCGGCGCGTGCAGCCGGCTATTGCAGCGCTCGCGGGTATCATGCCTTCCGCCATGCCCAAACCGACAGATGCCAACAGCGGCGCGATGCTGATCGACGCCTGCCGTGTACGGTCGATCGATCTCCTCCACCGCAATCTGACACCGGCCGGCATCCTTGCGGCCTCGCCGGGAGAGCGAGCCCGCCGTCGCGGCTACACGGCCGTCTTCGGACGCGATGCCGCCATCTGCGCGATCGGCATGGCGCTCTCCGGAGATGCGCAGCTCGAGCGTGCAGCAGCGGTTGGTCTCGAGACACTGGGCGAGCATCAGGCCGCCAACGGGCAGATCCCCAAGTTCGTCGAGGTCGGCGCGCGGGAGGCGGATTTCTGGTATCTCGGCTGCATCGACTCCACCCTCTGGTGGCTGCTCGCGCTCGATTTCCTCGAGCGCGGCGCGCCCTCCGGCCGCAGGAAGCATTCGCGCCGCATCGGGCGCGCGCTCGAGTGGCTCCTCGCCCAGGAGCATCAGCGTTTCTTCCTGTTGCAGCAGAATGAGGCCAGTGACTGGGCGGACATCATGCCGCGCTCCGGATTCGTGCTCTACACCAACGCGCTGTGGTATGCCGTCAAGCGCCGCTATGGTCTCGACCGCGCCGAGGAGACACGCGAGAATTTCAACGGTCTCTTTCATCCTTTCTCCGCGGTGATGGCGCGCTATCGACGTGCGCGCCTGCTCAATGAATATGTGCTGCGTCGCGCGCGCAACCGTGACTTGTATCTGAGCTTCGTCAACTTCTCGTTCTTCGGCGAGGAGGGCGACGTGTTCGGTAATCTCCTCGCCGTCCTTTGCGGTCTCGCCGGTGCTTCGGCGAGCCGTCGTACCCTGGATGCGCTGCAACGTGCGAAAGTCAGCCGCCTCTACCCCGTGCGTGTCGTTACGCGTCCAATCAGAAGGCGCAGCGCGCTCTGGCGTCCCTACATGGCCCGCCACCGTCAGAATGAGGTCTGGCAGTACCACAACGGCGGCATCTGGCCCATGGTCGGCGGCTTTTGGGTCGCTGCACTCGCGGCTGCCGGCCGTTTGCGCCAGGCGCGGCTCGAGCTCGAGAATCTGGCGCGTGCCTGCGCCGTAGGCAATTGGTCGTTCACGGAGTGGCTGCACGGCACGAAGGGCACACCCCACGGTATGCCCGGGCAGTCCTGGAACGCCGCGGCTTTTCTCATGGCCGAGCGCGCCGTGGCCGAAGGGCGCAATGTATTGATCCCGTGAGGTCCCTGATCCGATGAAGGCCGCTCGAGGAGAGCGCCGCCCATTGGATTCGGGCCCCGATGCCCCCATGTGACCCTCGATGTCAGTCGCCGCTCCAGGCCGCCTTCGCCGTACCTCTCCGGTCGCCCAGCCCGAAAAGCTCACCCTCCGCGGGTTTTTCGGTGTCTTTCGCTACAGCCGCCGCGCTATCGAGCTCGTCTGGCGCACCAATCGTGCGCTGACCGTCGCTCTAGCCTGCCTCACTGTCATCGCGGGCGTGCTGCCTGCCGGGGTCGCCTACATCGGCTCGCTCATCGTCGATGCGGTCGTCGCCGCGATCCGTACCGGCGGCGTCGATACCCGTCGTGTAGTCGGCTTCGTCGTCCTCGAAGGCATCCTCGTGGCTTCCATCGCTGCTGCGCAGCGCGGCCTGTCGCTCGCCCAGTCCCTCCTGCGCGTGCAGCTCGGCCAACGCGTCAACGAGATGATCCTCGAGAAGGCCCTCACCCTCGAGCTGCGCCACTTCGAGGACTCCGAGTTCTATGACAAGCTGACACGCGCCCGGCGCGAGGCGTCGAGCCGGCCGCTGAGCCTGGTCACGCGCACCTTCGGCCTCGGACAGAACGGCATTCAGCTCGTCAGCTACGCCGTGTTGCTTGCGCGTTTCTCCCCGTGGGCGGTCGCGATCCTCCTGCTCGCGGGCCTGCCCGCCTTCATCGCGGAGGCGAAGTTCTCCGGGGATGCTTTCCGCCTGTTCCGCTGGCGCTCGCCCGAGACGCGCATGCAGACCTACCTCGAGACCGTGCTCGCGCGGGAGGACCACGCCAAGGAGGTGAAGCTCTACGGCCTCGGGCCACGGCTGTTGCAGCGCTACCGCGACATCTTTCTCACGCTGTACGAGGAGGATCGCGCACTCACCGTGCGCCGGGATGCGTGGGGCTTCGGCCTCGGGCTCATTGCGACCCTGACGTTGTATGCAGCCTATGCCTGGATTGCGGTGAGCACCGTCAGGAAGGCGATCACCCTGGGACAGATGACGATGTATCTGGCCCTGTTCCGCCAGGGCCAATCGGCCGTCTCGGCCATGTTGTCCGCAGTCGGTGGAATGTACGAGGACAATCTTTACCTCTCGACGCTCTACGAATACCTGGAGACGGAGGTGCCGCCGCCCATCGGCAGCGTGGCGCGTGGACCGCATCCTGAGGACGGCATCAGATTCGAGAACGTGAGTTTCACCTATCCCGGAGAGCAGAGCCCGGCGCTCGAGAATGTAACTCTACATCTGCGGCCCGGTGCGAGCCTCGCGCTGGTAGGTGAGAACGGCTCCGGCAAGACGACGCTCATCAAGCTGCTGACGCGCCTCTACACGCCAACCAGTGGGCGGATCCTCCTCGACGGTGAGGATCTCGCGCGCTTCGATGAGGGGGCGCTGCGCGAGCGGATCGGTGTCATCTTCCAGGATTTCGCCCGTTACCAGATGCGGGTCGGCGAGAACGTAGGGGCGGGTGACGAGCGGTACTTCGAGGACGAGGTGCGCTGGCACGAGGCGGCGACCAAGGGCAGGGCCAGCGCCTTCATCGAGACGTTGCCCCAGGGATATCACACGCAGCTCGGCAAGTGGTTCCAGGACGGCCGCGAGCTCTCCGGCGGTCAGTGGCAAAAAGTGGCGCTGTCACGCGCGTTCATGCGCACGCGAGCCGATGTCCTGGTGTTGGATGAGCCGACGGCCGCGATGGACGCGCAGGCGGAGGCCGAGGTCTTCGAGCACTTCCGCCAGCTCGCCCGCGAGCGCATCACGATCCTCATCTCCCATCGCTTCTCGACGGTGCGGATGGCCGATCAGATCGTCGTCCTCGAGGGCGGCAGGATCCGAGAGCGGGGCAGCCACGAGGAGCTGATGAGGCTCGACGGCGCTTACTCACGTCTGTTCAGCTTGCAGGCTCGTGGATATCGTTGACGTGCGCCGAGGCCCAGGATGGGCCGAGCAACGCGCCGCAGGCGTTCAGCCATTAGACTTGGCCTGCCGCAGATCGTGCCTCATCTTCAGGTAGTCGACCGGCTGGATGGTATCGATCTGGCAGCGCCAGCCATCGGCGCGGACCGAGTCGAAGTGGGCGTAGACGGTGTTGGCGGTCGAAGTGAGCCCGATCCTTCTGGCGAACATGAGGTCGGTGCACGGTGAGAAGACCCTGATGAGGTATGCCTGGTTGATGTCCGTCCAGACGACGAGTTGATAGTGCGAGATCGGCTCCCAGCCATCGTAACGGGTGAGCCAGGTGAAGTGATCGACCGGCTTGCCGGCGTAGGCCTCGAAGCGGTTGCGCTCGGCCGCCTCCCGCTGTTTGAGGGGAATGCCCGAGCAGGAGGCCAGGAGCGCCGCCACGACCAGCAGCCAAGCGCACTGACGATAGGATGTTGACCATGACATGAGTTCGGCTCCATCTCCTCGTGTAAATATACAACGCACCGGCGCCCTGCCAGGTTGACGCGCCTCATTCCCTGCCCGTCAGCAACGCCACCGGAAACGATTGCAGCGCCGCTGCTGCGCTCATCCTGCGCAGCCCGTCTTCGCGGATCGAGGGCACCTCCGCCCCGTCCAGCACGCTGAAGAGGGGTACACCGGGCCTCAACGGCAGCTGTACCGCGGTGTCAGCCCAAATTTCCCCGCCGAACTGTAGGCGTTGCCCGTCACCGGTCGTGCCTGCGGCGCCCAGCAGCTTGAGGTACAGGCGTGGCGCCAACACGACCGCCAGCCTTCCCTCGAGGCGGCGTGCAAAAGCGCAAAGATGCAGCGCGCGCTGTCCGGTGACCTTCAACGGTAGGTACTCCCCCAGCCGGAAAAGTTCAGGATCGCGCCGCCTGAGCTCCAGCGTCCTCGCGTGTAGAAAGAGCTTGCAGCGCGGATCGGTGAGATCGCCGGCGAGCGAGCGCGCGAGCGTCAGGTCGGCGGCGGTGTCGCCGGCCAGCCCGGCGAGGAGTCGGCGGCGCACGTCGTAGTCGACCGGCCGCCGGTTATCCGGATCGACCAGCGAGAAGTCCCACAGCTCATCGCCCTGATAGACATCAGGCACACCGGGCGCGGTGAGCTTGAGCAGGGTCTGCGATAGACCGTTCAGCAGCCCGAAGCGCACGATGCTCCGATTGAAGGCGCAGAAGTCGGCGAGGAAGAGTCCCCCCTCGCGGCGCTCGAGCGCCGCGCGGATGAACTGCATCAGGGCCTCTTCGTACTCCGGGTTAGCGGCCGCCCAGCTCGTGCGTTCCTTGGCTTCGCGCGCGGCTTTGAGCATGTAGGCCTCGATGCGCTCGCGATAGGCGCCAAGCCCGGCCTCGTCCGGCTCCGCAAGGGGCCAGCTGCCGATCAGGGTCTGATAGAAGAGATACTCGTCATCGGCAGAAGGTGCCGGCATTCCGCCGACCTCCCGGCGCCGCATGCGGTTGATTCGCCGCCAGCGGTCCACTGCCCGCCGCCACTCGGCGGGAATCTCCGACAGCACGTTGATGCGCGCGCGCACGTCCCCCGAGCGCTTCGTGTCGTGCGTAGAGGTCGTGAGCATCTCGTGCGGCCAGTGCCTGGCGCGATATTTGGCATCGGTATGAAAGGCGTTGACGCTCGAGCCATAGAGATCGGGCTCACCGCCCACTTCATTGAGCGAGACCAGCCGGTTGAAGCGGTAGAGCGCCGTGTCTTCGACGCCTTTGGCCGTGATGGGTGCCGTGATCTGCTGGAACTTCATCACGAAGCGGCGCATACGCTCGCGCGCGCTCTCGCCCTGTGCCGGAAGCTCCAGCAATAGGGCGCTGCGCACGAAATCGAACACCGATTGCTCGATCGAGGAGCCGCGCCTGCGCGCCCCCGCGATCGCCCAGTCGATGTAGCGCCGGTCGCTCTCGGAGACACTGTCCGTCACGTAGGTCCGGTAGACGGGAAAGCAGGCAATGACTTCGGCGAGGGCCCGCCAGAGGCTGGCGAGCGTGAAGTCCCGCGTTTGCCGGTCGCCACCGGCGATGCGCGCGAGGAGGTTTGCGGCCGTGTTGAGCTCGGAGGCGAGCGACTTGCGCAGTACCCGGTGCTGGCAGTCGTAGGTGACGTCCGGCCACAGCCGTGGCTCGCCGATGATGGAGCGGTAGGTCCTGCCCATCCGCGCTCGGGTGCCGGGGTCGATCAGCAGCCGATTCACCACGTTGGCAAAGTGATAGCCGGTCTCGCCGTTGAGGGGCCAGTCGGCAGGCAGGCGCTCGAACGAGGCGGTGATCTTCTCCGCCACCAGGTAGATGGGCCGGGCGGCCCCGGCTGCAGTTGTCGTTCGTGCGATTCTCTCAGTCAGCCGGCGAAAATACCCGAGCGGGTCGTAGAGGCCATCCGCGTGGTCGATCCGCAGCCCATCGAGCTTACCCGAGCCGATGAGCTCGAGGACGAGGCGATGCGTCGCCTCGAACACGGGCTCATTCTCCACCCGCAGCGCGGCGAGATCGTTGACATCGAAGAAGCGGCGATAATTGATGTCATCGGATGCAACCCGCCAGTAGGCCAGCCGGAACGCCTGCGACTCGAGCAGCTCATGCAGCGGATCGAAGCTCGCGGGATCGCCGGGGTGGCCGGCCAGTCCCGCGAGTGCCTGGTCCACGGCCGCACAAACACCGGCATCTGCGGCGATGAGCTCGGCGAGCGCCCGCTTGTGTACCTCCTTGTCACGATGGCGTTCGGCGATCCTGTCTGGCGTCGAACCGCGCCGGTCGGGGAGAGCGCCGAAGCGGTGCCGCAGAGCCTCGAGCCGCGCGTCGTGCTCGATCGCGAGCACGGCATCGAGGATGCGCGGGTACGTGCGCGGATCGAGCGGCAGGCGATGCTCGTGGTAGTGGATGGCAAAGGAGCCGAGCGTTCGCTCGAACTGCAGCTCGAGGTCGCCACGCTCGAGCACCGCGCCATACGGATCGGCGAGCACCGGCACCAGCACCTTGTCGGCAAGCGCTGCATTCACCGGGTTCCAATCGATGTCGAAGTAGTCCGCGTAGATCGATGCCTGGCCGTTCTCGAGCACGTCCATCCACCAGGCATTGTCGGATCCCATGACACCGACATGGTTAGGTACGATGTCGAGGATGTGCCCCATCTCGTGCGCACGCAGCGCTGCGACGAGCTGGTCGAACTCCTCACGGCTGCCGATCTCGGGATTGAAGGAGTTGTGGTCGACGACATCGTATCCGTGGGCGCTGCCCGAGCGCGCACGGAAGTAGGGTGAGCAGTAGACGTGGCTGATTCCCAGTGCCGCCAGGTACGGGACGATCGCCGTCAGATCCCGGAACGTGAAGCCGGCATTGAGCTGCACGCGATAGGTGGCGCGTGGGATGTGCGCGACGGCGGGCCTGTCGGAACGCTTACGGCTAGCGTGCGGCACGGCTGCGCTCCAGGAGCCAGGTGACGCTCCACGGTGCCAGCTCATTGCGGGCGAGTGCCGCCCGGATCCCTGGGTGAGTTGCGAAAATCATGCGCCCGGCGGGCCGGCCGATGACCGGCGCCGAGTTGTCCTTCAGATTGGCGAGGAGGTGCAGCACGCCCTCGTCCCGCAGCCGAAAATCCACCGCGAAAGCGCCGCCCGGATCGAAAGCGACACACGCGCCCCCGAGAATGCGCGGCAAGAGCGGCACGATGTCGCGTTGGCGGATGGCAAGAAGGCGGCGGTAGTGATCGAACATCCTGGCGTGGGTCGCCTTCGTGAGGCGGCTCCACTCGAGGTGCGCCGATGCGAAGGTCGCCGCATCGCCGGGGTCGGGTACGGAGCCCTGGAAATGAGCGAACTCGCGCAGACGCCCCTCGCGGACCTTGTCCGCGAGCCCAGGCTCGAAGTCACAGAAGTAGGGGAAGGGCTCGAGGGCGCCCCATTCCTCACCCATGAAGAGCATCGGCGGCGAAGGCGCGAGCAGCAGCACCGCCGCCGCGGCCCGCAGGGCCTCGGGACGCGCGAGCTGCGTGAGCCGCTCGCCCCGGGCGCGATTGCCTACCTGGTCGTGATTCTGCAGGAAGTTGACGAACGCCGATGGCGGCAGATGCGCGCTGGGCTCACCGCGCGGCCTGCCGAGATGGCTGGAGCTCTCGCCCTGGTAGGCGAACCCTTCCGCGAGTGAGCGGCAGAGGAGCTTATGTGGCCGCTCCCGATAATCCTGGTAGTAACTGTCAGTTTCGCCGGTGAGCAGGATATGGAGGCAGTGATGAACGTCATCGTTCCATTGAGCATCGAAAGTGGCGGCGGTGCCCGCCGGGCCGAGCCGGCGAGCCTCGTTGCCGAGGTTCTCGAGCACGAGATACACGGGCCGCTCGCGCCCCGGCCCTTCCCGAACTGCGCGGGCTATCTCGCTGAGGATGTGTGGCTCCCCGGCATCGAAGATCGCGTGCACTGCATCGAGCCGCAGGCCATCGAGATGGTATTCCTCGAGCCAGTAGAGCGCGTTGTGGATGAAGAAATCGCGCACCGTGCGGCTCGCCGGCCCCTCGAAGTCGATCGCCGATCCCCAGGGAGTCGAATGGCGACCGGTGAAGAACTGCGGCGCGTAGCGGTGGAGGAAGTTGCCCTCGGGACCGAAATGGTTGTAGACGACATCGAGTATCACTGCGATGCCGTGAGCGTGGGCCGCGCACACCAGCGACTTGAGGTCCTCCGGCGAGCCATAGACGGAGGCCGGCGCATACGGCAATACGCCGTCGTAGCCCCAGCCGCGCGCGCCGGGAAACTCGGCGATGGGCATGAGCTCGATCGCCGTCACGCCGAGTCGCTGCAGATGCTCGAGCCTGCCCGCGACGCCGGCGAAGGTGCCGTCCGGCGTGAACGTCCCGACATGCAGCTCATAGACCACGGATTCCTGCCATGGCCGGGCATGCCAGTCGCCGTCCGTCCAGTCGAAGACCTCAGGGTCGACCACCTCGCTCGGGCCATGCACTCCCAGCGGGTTGCATCGCGAGGCCGGATCGGGCACCAGGAGCTCGCCGTCGATCGAGAAGCGATAGCGGCTGCCGGCGCGCCCCTGATCGGTGATGAGCTCCAGCGTTTCCCAGGGCGTCTCGTCGCCGCGACGACGGGTCTCAGGGGTGTCAACGCACACCGAGCGCTTCAGTGGCACGAGCCTCGGTGGTCCGGCGGAAGATTCCAACACGAGATCGACGCGTCGGGCAGCAGGTGCCCAGAGGCGAAAGCGGACCTGTCCGTCGCTCAGGACCTGTGCCCCGAAGGGCATCTCGTGCCGCCGCCGGCTCATCGATATGCAGTCTCGCGCAGGAGCGCGAGCGAGCGACCCTGCAGCTGGTAGCGGTTTCCCGTCTCGAGGCGTTGCTGTGTGAACGGCAGGGCGGCGGCGGTATCGAGGACGGTCCACCACACCTTCTCGGCGAGCTGCTCGGGCAGCTGAAAAGGGACCGGCTCGTGATGTGCGTTGCAGAGCAGCACGAAGTTGTTGTCGGTCACGAGGCGCCCCCGCCGGTCGCGGCGCTCGATGGCAGCGCCCGCGAGATAGAGCCCGAGGCAGCGGGCGAACGGTACGTCCCACTCCCCCCCGGCCATCTCCCGTCCGTCAGGATTCAGCCAGATGATCTCCCGCAGACCGTCGGTAGTGGCGCTGTCGCCTTGCAGAAAGCGCCGGCGGCTGAACACCGGATGGCGCCGGCGCAGATCGATCAGATGGCCGGTGAAGTCGAGGAAGGCCTGTCGCTCGGGATCGAGGTCCCAGTCGAGCCAGGAGAGCTCGTTGTCCTGGCAGTAGGCGTTGTTGTTGCCGAGCTGCGTATGCCCGAGCTCGTCGCCGCCGAGCACCATGGGCACACCCTGAGAGAGGAGCAGCGTCGCCATCAGATTGCGCTTCTGCTGCGAGCGCAGCGCGCGGATCGCGGCATCTTCGGTCGGCCCCTCCGCTCCGCAGTTCCAGGAGCGGTTCTCGTTGGCGCCGTCACGGTTGTCTTCGCCGTTCGCCTCGTTGTGCTTGCCGTTGTAGCTCACGAGGTCCGCGAGAGTGAAGCCGTCGTGCGCGGTTATGAAGTTGATGCTGGCATGCGGCTTGCGGCCGCTCGCCTCGTAGAGGTCGGAGGAGCCGGTGAAGCGGCGCGCAAACTCGCCGATCAGGCTGCTGTCGCCTTTCCAGTAGGCGCGCATGCTGTCGCGGTATTTGTCATTCCATTCGTTCCAGCCCGGAGGGAAGTTGCCGACCTGGTAGCCGCCGCTGCCGATGTCCCAGGGCTCGGCGATGAGCTTCACCTGGGAGAGCACCGGGTCCTGGCCGATGGTGTCGAAGAAGGAGCCCAGCCGGTCGACGTCGTAGAGCTCGCGTGCGAGTGCGGAGGCGAGATCGAAGCGGAAGCCATCGACGTGCATCTCCAGTACCCAATAGCGCAGGCTGTCCATGATGAGCTGCAGCACCCGCGGGTTCTGCAGGTTGAGAGTGTTGCCGGTGCCGGTGAAGTCCATGTAGTAGCGCGGGTTCTCCGGGCTCAGGCGATAGTATGCGGCGTTGTCGATGCCGCGCATCGAGAGCGTCGGCCCGAGCTCGTTGCCCTCGGCCGTGTGGTTGTAGACCACATCGAGGATCACCTCGATCCCGGCCGAATGCAGCGTCTTCACCATCGTCTTGAATTCGCTGATCTGCCCGGAGGCCGAGTAGCGGCGCTCCGGTGCGAAGAAGCCGATCGTGTTGTAGCCCCAGTAGTTGCGCAGGCCCTTGTCGAGGAGCGTCCGGTCATCTACGAAGGCATGCACCGGCATCAGCTCCACGGTCGTGATGCCGAGGCGCAGGAAATGCTCGATGATCGGCGCGGTCGCCAGCCCCGCGTAGGTGCCGCGCAGCGGCCCCGGCACCTCGGGATGGCGCATGGTCAGTCCGCGCACGTGGGCCTCGTAAATCACCGTGTCGTGCCAGGGGACTCGTGGCGCGCGGTCATCGCCCCAGGTGAATGCGGAGTCGGTTACCCGGCTCTTGGGCGTGCCTGCCGCGCTGTCGCGCTTGTCGAAGGAGAGATCGCCTTTCGAATGGCCCAGGCGGTAGCCAAAATGCGCATCGCTCCAGACGAGCGGACCTTCGAGCCGCTTGGCGTAGGGCTCGATGAGGAGCTTGTTGGGATTGAAGCGCAGCCCCTGCTCCGGGCGGTAGGGTCCATGGACCCGATAGCCATAGAGGAGTCCGGGGCGCGCCTCGGGAAGATAGCAGTGCCAGACCTCATCCGTGCGCTCCCGCAGGGGGATGCGCTGCAGCTCGTGCCGGCCCGCAGGGTCGAACAGGCACAGCTCGACCTTCTCGGCGCCGGCGGAAAAGAGCGAGAAATTGACACCTTCGCCGTCCCAGGTGGCGCCGCGGGGATAGGGCTGACCCGGCCAGACGGCGCCGATCGGCTGCACTCCCTCCCGGTCCGTCTGGGCGGCCGTGCGTCGGCGGGACGATGTCTGATCCAAGGAGCGCCTCCGATGTCCCTACTCGGTGATGGCGAGAAGGCTATGGAGAGGAATGCGGGTCCAGTCGGGACGGTTCCCGAGCTCGTAGCGAACCTCGTAGAGGGCCTTGTCGATCTCGAAGAGGGTGAGGAGCGGCTGGGCCCGTTGCAGCGACTCATAGAGGCCCGTGACGCTCGCCACCTCGTCGTAGGCGGTGATGAAGGTGCGGCGCGTCTCCTGCTCCCAGGCGTGAAGTTGCTGCTCCCAGCGGCCGGACTCATCGCCTCCCTGCACCGAGTAACGGTCGAGCGCGGCGTGGCGGGCATACGCGAAGGAGCGCAGCATACCTGCGACGTCTGTCAGCGGGGAGTGCTTGAGACGGCGTTCCGCGAGCGTGCGTCCGGGCTCGCCTTCGAAGTCGACGATGATGAAATCGTTGCGCTT
Source organism: Steroidobacteraceae bacterium (assembly GCA_036273735.1). Lineage (GTDB taxonomy): Bacteria > Pseudomonadota > Gammaproteobacteria > Steroidobacterales > Steroidobacteraceae > 13-2-20CM-66-19. The sequence goes on from DASUHA010000106.1 coordinate 48,756, forward strand.
CAGGAGCACCTGACCCAAGTGGTAGTCGCCATGGCGGCGCGTCTTCAGACCTTGGGGCGCAGCCGACGTACAACGCTCGATACGCCGTAACAAAGCTCCGCGGCGCGCGACCAGCGATTCTGCATCCACCGCCACCGCCGGTGGTAGCTGCGGCAATCGAGCGGAGAGCAGCGTCAGGGTCGCATCCGCCGCGGCGCGCGTGGCTGCGCCCCATGCTGCCCCGTCTGCAGCGGTAATCGGTTCTGGCGCGAACGCTGGATCGTCCGTCCGATGGGCGAGCGCGCGGTGCAGTTCCGCCGTGCGGATGGCGAGCGTCCTGACCTGCGAGAGGTATAGGCCGTGCGCATCGTCGAGCATCGGGACACCGCTGCGCCGGTCTTCGAGGAAACGTGCCAGGTAGTCGAGAGTATAGGTCCAGCCGTCACCCTGATTGGTGACGAACGCCTGGAGCAGGGCCATGGTGTAGGTGGCCGACTCGTCGTCGGTATACTCCGCGGCTCCGATGACCGGCACGATGTTGGGAAACCGGGCCACCTCGGTGAGGTAGCGGCCGATCTCCAGCTCCGGATTCAAACCAGGCTGCAGCTTGCGGTAGATCTTGAGGAAGAGTGCATCGCCGACCCGCAGCGTGGTGTTGCTGCTCTGTGCGCCGGTCGGTGTGACTGACAGCTCGGCGGCCGCATCACCGCGCATTTCCGGGTAGAGCGCAGTGGGCGTGAATCTCACGCGACCGTGTTGAGTAGGCAGCTCGGCCGAAGCCCCAATGGCATCGATGATTGCGCGCGCGAACCCGTCGTCGGAGCACGCGTCCGCGAGCACGCCGACGGTTGCCTGTTGGCGTACGCGTGCCAGGGCAGCCGGCTGAAGCCTGCGCCAACGCGCCTCTTCGGTGTCCTCGAATGCAATGGCGAGCGGGACGAAATATCGCTCGCTCACACCTTCGGTCTCGACGCTGTAGATGCCGGCAAACCAGCGAGGCAGCGGATCCTGGCGATCGGTGTGATCGAGAAGGCGAGCGCTCGTGATCGGGGCACCCTTGTTCGCAAACCAGCGTTGCGCCGCGACGTATTGCGGCACGATGCGCTCCTCCAGCTGGACGCGCAGCCGTTTCGCGAGCCCCGCGCGCCAGGCGGCGACCTTGTCCGGGAAGAAGCTGTTCCATCCCTCCACCAGCACGAGCACCGGCAGGTCCTCGCGCTGCAGCCGCTCATCATGCCAGGGCGGCGGGGCCGCCTCGCGGCTGAGGCGAAACCAGTAGAATCCGTAGGCCGGCAGGGTGAGCAGATACGGCAGCTCTCCCACCGGCGGGAACGGGGTTCGCCCCAACAGCTCGATGGGAATCGAACCCTTGTGCTCGGAGAGATCGATCTCCACCGGCTGCGCCGAGCGCGAGAGATTCACCACGCAGAGGATCGTGTCCTCGGCATACTGGCGCAGGTAGACGAGCACCTTGCGGTTGCCGGGGCGGATGAAGCGCAGGGTGCCGCGGCCGAAGGCCTGGGAGGTCTTGCGCACGGCGAGCATGCGGCGCATCCAGTTGAGGAGCGATGAGCGGTCGCGGGTCTGCGCCTCGACGTTGACGGCCTCGTACCCGTAGATCGGGTCCATGATGGGCGGCAGATAGAGCTGCTGCGGATCGGCGCGCGAGAAGCCGGCGTTGCGGTCCGGGCTCCACTGCATCGGCGTGCGTACGCCGTTGCGGTCGCCCAGATAGAAATTGTCTCCCATGCCGATCTCATCACCGTAGTAGATGATCGGCGAGCCCGGCATGGAGAGCAGCAGGCTGTTCATGAGCTTGATCCGCTCCGGATCGTTCTCCATGAGCGGGGCCAGGCGCCGGCGGATGCCGAGGTTGAGCCTCGCCCGCGTATCGGCTGCATACGCCTGATACATGTAATCGCGCTCGCGGCTGGTCACCATCTCGAGCGTCAGCTCGTCATGATTGCGCAGGAAGACCGCCCACTGGCAGGTGTCGGGGATGTCAGGGGTCTGATCCATGATCTCGACGATCGGATGGCGGTCCTCCTGCGCGATCGCCATGTACATGCGCGGCATGAGCGGGAAGTGATAGGCCATGTGGCACTCATCACCGTCGCCGAAGTAATCGCGCACGTCCTCGGGCCACTGGTTGGCCTCGGCGAGGAGCATCCCCTGCGGGTGGCGGGCCGAGATCACTTTGCGGATGCTCTTGATGATCTCGTGCGTCTCGCGCAGGTTCTCGTTGTTCGTGCCCTCACGCTCGACGAGGTAGGGAATGGCATCCAGACGGAACCCGTCGACGCCGTGGGCCAGCCAGAACTCCATGATCCGGATCACCGCCCGCACCACGTGCGGGTTGTCGAAATTGAGGTCGGGCTGATGGCCGAAGAAGCGGTGCCAGTAATAAGCCTTGGCGAGCGGGTCCCAGGTCCAGTTGGAGCTCTCCGTATCACGGAAGATGATGCGCGTGCCGTCGTAGCGCTCGGAGTTCTCGCTCCAAACATAGAAATCGCGCTTGGCCGAGTCGGCCGGCGCGCGCCTGGCGGCCTGGAACCAGGGGTGCGCGTCGGAGGTGTGATTGATCACGAGCTCCGTGATGACGCGCAGCCCCCGGCGGTGCGCCTCGCGCACGAAGGTGCGGAATTCCCGGCGCGTGCCGTACTGGGGATGGATGTTGTGATAGTCGGCGATGTCGTAGCCATCGTCGCGCCCGGGCGACGGATAGAACGGCAGCAGCCAGATGGTGTTGACACCCAGCTCCTGGATGTAGTCGAGCTTGCGGGTGATGCCCGCGAAGTCGCCGATGCCGTCCTCGTTGCTGTCGAAGAAGGCGCGGACGTGCACTTCGTAGATGACCGCATCCTTGTACCAGAGAGGATCGCCGGTGAAAGGCGGCGGCTCGGCCGAGGCGTTCATTTAGAGAAAATAATCGAAATCCCGCTCGGTGCGCACCTTGCGGCGGATCCGGAACAGATGCGCCGCCGTGCCCGCGGGGTCGAGAGCCACGTAATTGCGGGGGCCGCGCCACAGGAAGCGGGCCCCCGAGAGCAGATCGTCCATCTGATACGGCCCATCCGTCGGCAGTCCGAGCGCCGCCAGGTCGAGCTCCACCCAGCCGGTCTGCGGGTGGTGGGGATCGACGTTGACCACCACCAGCACGGAGTCCTCGCCGCTCGTCTTGCTGAAGGCGAGCAGCGCCTCGTTGTCGAGGGGATGAAACCTCGGGGCGGCATCGCTCTGCAGCGCCGGATTGTCGCGGCGGATGCGGTTGAGGCGCGTGACGAGGTCCCTGAGACTCGCCGGCTCGTCCCGATTCCACGAGCGCACCTGGTATTTCTCCGAGTCCAAGTACTCTTCCGAGCCGCTCTCGCGTGGGCGATTGTCCATGAGCTCGAACGCCGGGCCATAGATGCCATAGCTCGCCCCGAGCGTCGCCGCGAGGATGAGCCGGGTGACGAAGGCGGGCCGGCCGCCGAACTGCAGATACTCGGTGAGGATGTCCGGGGTATTGGGCCAGAGGCTCGGACGGAAGAACTCCCGCACCGGGCGCGAGCTGAGCTCGGTGAAGTAGTCGATGATCTCGCGCTTGCTGTTGCGCCAGGGGAAGTAGTTGTAGGACTGCGTGAAGCCGAGCTTGGCGAGGCGGTACATCACCTTCGGGCGCGTGAACGCCTCGGAGAGGAAGATGACCTCCGGGTGGGAGCGGTGGATCTCGCCGATCACCCATTCCCAGAACGCGAACGGCTTGGTATGCGGATTGTCGACGCGGAAGATGCGCACGCCCTGGGCGATCCAGAACTCGAACACGCTCTTGAGCTCCGCCCAGAGCCCCTTCCAGTCGTTGCATTCGAACCAGAAGGGGTAGATGTCCTGGTACTTCTTCGGTGGGTTCTCCGCGTACTGCACCGAGCCGTCGGGGCGCTTCAGGAACCATTCCGGGTGCTCGCGCACGTAGGGATGGTCGGGCGCGCACTGGAAGGCGATATCGAGCGCGATCTCGATGCCGAGACTGCCGGCGCTCGCGAGCAGCCGGTGGAAATCCTCGAGCGTCCCCAGGCGCGGATGCACCGCCTTGTGCCCGCCTTCGCGGCTGCCGATCGCCCAGGGGCTGCCCGGGTCACCGGGCGAGGCGCCGGTGCGGTTATTGGGCCCTTTGCGCTCGATCTCGCCGATCGGATGGATGGGCGGCAGATAGAGGACGTCGAATCCCATCGAGGCGACATAGGGCAGGAGTGCCTCGACGTCCGCGAGCGTGCCGTGCTCCCCCGGGCCGGTGGTGGCCGAGCGCGGGAACATCTCGTACCAGCTCGAGAAGCGGGCCCGCTCACGATCGACCTCGATGGTGAGCGGCGGATCCCACCGCTCGATGAGCTGCGGGTCGGGACTGCGCCGCGCGAGCTCGTGCAGCGCATCGCCTTGCGCCAGCAGCGCCCGCTCCTCGCGCTCCCGGACCGGGTCGGCCAGTGCCTTGGCCCATTCCCGCAGCTGGCGCGCTAGCGGCGCCTTCATGCGCCCGGCATGCGCGAGGGCCAGCGCCGCGCCCTGTTGCAGCTCGACCTCGATGTCCTGCCCCGCCTGGTGTTTCTTAGCGAGCCCGCGTCGCCAGCTCTCGAGGTGATCGACCCAGGCTTCGACCGTGAAGAAGTAGCGGCCGAGCGCCTGGACGGTGAATTGGCCCTGCCAGCGGTCGTTGCCGAGGAGGCTCATCGGCATGCCGTGCCACTGCTTTTCGCCTTCGTGCCGATACAACAGCGATGCGGCAACTGCATCGTGGCCGTCAGTGAACACGTCCGCTTCCACGACGACAGTGTCACCCAACACACGCCGCGCCGGAAACCGGCCGCAGTCCACCTGCGGAGTCAAACCTTCGATGACGACGCGAGCCTTGGTCATCCGCCTCCCTACCGCAGTGTCAGTCGGGCGTCAGAACCAGGGCGGCAAGCGGCGGTAGGCTCAGCACCAGCGAGTGCGTCATTCCATGCGATGAGAGGGGCGAGGCTTCCACGCGCCCGAAGTTGCCGATCCCGCCGCCGCCATACTCCGCCGCGTCGCTGTTCAGGCGCTCGCGCCACCAGCCACCGCGAGGCACGCCGATGCGATAGTTGTCTCGCGGTACGGGCGTGAAGTTGCATGCGATCAGGGCTACATCCTCGGGCCGCTGTCCCTTGCGCAGGTACACGATCACGCTCTGATCGGCGTTGTTGCAGTCGATCCATTGGAAGCCGTCCGGCGTGAAATCGCGCTGGTACAGGGCCGGAGTCGCACGATAGACGCGGTTGATGTCCCGCACCCAGCGCCGGATGCCTTCGTGCAGCGGAAAGGCGAGCACGTGCCACTCCAGGCTCTCATCGTGCTGCCACTCGCGCCGCTGGCCGATCTCCCCGCCCATGAAGAGGAGCTTCTTGCCGGGATGGGTCCACATGTAGCCGTAGAGGAGGCGCAGCGATGCGAACTGCTGCCACTCATCGCCGGGCATCTTGCCGATGAGCGAGCCCTTGCCATGCACCACCTCATCATGCGAGAGCGGCAGCACGAAGTTCTCGCTGAAGGCGTACCAGATGCTGAACGTGAGCTGGTTCTGCTGGTACTTGCGGAATACCGGGTTGGTCTGCAGGTACTTCAGCGTGTCGTGCATCCAGCCCATGTTCCATTTCAGGCCGAAGCCGAGGCCGCCGAGATAGGTCGGGCGCGAGACCATCGGCCAGGCAGTGGATTCCTCGGCGATCGTCTGCGAGTCGGGGTGATCGCGATAGACGGCGAGATTCATCTGTTTGAGGAATTCGACCGCATCGAGATTCTCGTTGCCGCCGAAGCGGTTCGGAATCCACTCGCCGCTGCGCCGTCCGTAATCGAGATAGAGCATGGAGGCGACCGCATCGACGCGCAGCGCATCGACATGGTAGGTGTCGAGCCAGAAGAGGGCGTTGCTCGCGAGGAAGTTGCGCACCTCGGCGCGGCCGTAGTTGAAGATCGAGCTCTTCCACTCCGGGTGGAAGCCCTGGCGCGGATCGGCGTGCTCGTAAAGGTGCGAGCCGTCGAAGTACGAGAGCCCGTGCTCGTCGGTCGGGAAATGCGACGGCACCCAGTCGAGGATCACCCCGATGCCGCGGCGGTGCAGGTGATCGATGAGGTACATGAAATCCTGCGGGGTGCCGTAGCGGGACGTCGGCGCGAAATAGCCGGTGATCTGATAGCCCCACGACCCGAAGAACGGATGCTCCATGACCGGCAGCAGCTCCACGTGCGTGAAGCCCATCTCGACCACGTAGTCGCCCACGGCGTGCGCGAGCTCCCGGTAGGTGAGCCAGCGGTTGTGCTCCTCCGGGACGCGCCGCCATGAGCCCAGGTGCAGCTCGTATATGGACCAGGGAGCGTCGTGGGAGTTGGCGCGGCCGCGCGCCCCCATCCATTCCCCATCGCCCCACTCGTATGACAGGTCCCACACCACCGAGGCGGTGCGCGGCGGCGTCTCGCAATGGAAGGCAAACGGGTCGCTCTTGTCGACGGTGTAGCCCGCCTGACGCGAGACTATGTGATACTTGTAGAGGCTCCCGGCCCGTACTCCGGGGACGAAGGCCTCCCAGATTCCCGAGGAGTCGGAGCGCGGAGTCAGAGGATGCGCGGTGGGATTCCAACCGTTGAAATCACCTACCGCCGACACGCTCGCGGCGTTGGGCGCCCAGACGGCGAAATCCGTGCCCTGCTCCCGATCGGCGCGGCGTGGCTGCGGATGGGCCCCGAGCTTCTCGTAGGCACGCACGTGCGTGCCTTCGCGAAAGAGATAGATATCGTGATCGGTGAGCAGCACTTGGCGAGTTTAGCAATTACCATTCCCGAATGCCGCAGCCAATTGTCATAGCGCACCGCGGCGCGAGCGGGTATGCACCGGAGCATACTCTGGTTTCGTACTTTATCGCCATGCAGCAGGGCGCGGATTACATCGAGCCGGATCTCGTGATGACCCGTGATGGTGTACTCGTTGCGCGACACGAGAACGAGATCGGCGGCACGACGGATGTTGCCGCGCGCCCGGATTTTGCGGGCAGACGCACGCAGAAGGTCATCGATGGCGTGCGGGTCGAGGGTTGGTTTACCGAGGATTTTCTGCTCGAGGAGCTGAAGACGCTGCGGGCTCGGGAGCGGATCCCGCAGTCACGTCCCGCCAACACACGTCTCGATGGCGGGCTCGAGATTCCAACACTGGAGGAGATTCTGGCCCTGGTGCGCGGCGTCGAAGAACAACGCCGGCTGCGGACGCTGGAATTGGGGTTACCGCTGCCGCTTCCTGTCGGGGTCTACCCGGAAACAAAACACCCGAGTTATTTCGCTAGTCTCGGATTGGCGATGGAGGAGCGGCTGGTGGAGACGCTCGAGCGCCATGGCTACCGTGGTCGTGATGGGCGCGCGTTCCTGCAGTCGTTCGAGACCGGCAATCTCCAGGCACTGAGCCAACTGACACGGCTGCCGCTGGTGCAGCTCATCGAGGCGGCCGGTGCGCCGTACGATCTCGTCCGCAGCGGCGACTCGCGCACCTATGCTGACCTCGTGACCCCGAAGGGGCTGGAGGGGATCGCCCGTTATGCCGCGGCCGTCGGCCCCGCCAAGTCGCTGGTCATTCCACGTGACGCGGCCGGAAAGCTGACACGGCCGACGCCGTTGGTCGCCGATTGCCACGCCAGGGGGCTGCAGGTGCACCCGTGGACGTTTCGGGCGGAGAGCGAGTTTTTGCCTGTGGGGCTGGATCTTGAAGCGGAGCTGCGTGAGTTCCTGGCGGTTGGGATAGACGGGTTCTTCGCGGATCAGCCGGATGTGGGGGTGCGTGTGCGGGATGCATTCACAACAGGATGTCCGGATCGCATCGCAAAATGATCCCTGGCCGGAACGCCGTGAATACGTCCATGTAGGCTAGCGGATCGCCGTCCTGGCGATCAGCTTCCGGCCAGGAATCATTTTGTGCTGCGATCCTCTCGCCCTGGGATTGCCATGGGGGAGGCCTGTTGGGTCCGTTAGCTCTGTCAGGCGGGCTGAGGGCGTTTGCGGGAGCTCACCAGGGCGAGAGGCGGGGTCGACGCGGCGGCGGCCAGCAACGTTCGTGCGCGGGCAGCGGCGGCCTTCGCTTCGGCGGGTGCGTCCGCGGCTTCCACGGGGTGGGCGAGGAGATAGCCCTGCACGGCCATCGGGCCGCAGTGGGTCAGGAACTCGAGCTGCGTGGGTCGCTCGACACCCTCGGCGACGACCTGCAGGCCAAGGCCGTGGCAGAGGGTGACGATAGAGCGGACGATGGTGGCGGACCGCGGGTTGGAATCGATTCCCTCGATCAGCATCCGGTCGAGCTTGACGCGATTGATCGGCAGCTGCTCGAGCGAGGTCAGCGAGGAGTAGCCGATGCCGAAATCATCGAGCGCGATGGAGACGCCGAGCTCGCGCAGGCGCCTCAGGGCATCGATGGTCGCGGTCCCGGTCTGCAGCACGGTCTCGGTGAGCTCGAGCTCCAGGGCGCTTGCGGGAAGCTGTGCGGCCGCGAGCGTGCTCGCAATGTGATCGACGAAATCGCTCTCGAAAAACTGGGGCGGCGATACGTTGATGGCGACGCGCGCGTCGCGCCAGCCGGCGGCGCGCCAGGCTGCGACGGTCGAGGCGGCCGAGCGCAGCACCCAGCCGGTCAGGTCGTGGATGAGACCGCTCTTTTCGGCGACGTGGATGAACTCCGAGGCGGTGGCGATCCGGCCGCTGGGCTTGCGCCAGCGCAGCAGGGCCTCGAGGGCCGTCACCTCACACCCACCGAGCGTCACCTCGGGCTGGAACATCAGGAAGAGCTGGTCCGCCTCTACGGCCTGGCGCAATGACTGCTCCAGGCGAAACCGCTGGGCGGCCTCGTCGTAGAGCGCCGCACGGTAGAGCGCAAAGCGATTGCGGCCGAGCTCCTTCGCGCGAAAGAGCGCCACGTCGGCTGCCCGCAGCAGGCCTTCAGGGTCATCGGCGTGATCGGGAAAGAGGCTCGCGCCGATGCTGGCCGTTGTGGCGAGCGCCCGGCCCTCGATAGTGAGCGGCTGCTGCAGTGTTGCGACCAGCGCGGCCGCGCGCTCCTCGACTTCCTCGACGGTGCGCAGGTCTTCGATGAGGAGGGTGAACTCGTCGCCGCCGAGGCGCGCCACCAGGCTGTTGGCGCCGGCCGCCGCCTCGAGGCGCTCGGCGATCCCCTGCAGGACCCGGTCGCCGAAATTGTGTCCCAGGGTGTCGTTCACCGATTTGAAGTTATCCATGTCGATGAAGAGCAGTGCCACGCGCCGGCCCGTCTGCCGTGCTCGGGCCAGCGCGCCACCGAGGCGTCCCCCGAGCTGCCGGCGGTTCGGCAGTTGGGTCAGCGGGTCGTGGTGGGCGAGATGATGCAGCTGGCGTGTGCGCTCGGCGACGTGCCGCTCGAGCTCCGCCTGATGGGCACGAAGGTCCGCCTCGGCCTGGGAAATCCGGTCGGCCATGGTGTTGAAGGACTCGGCCAGCTCGTCGATCTCCGCGGAGCCACCGCGCGGCGCCCGCGCGGTGCGATCGCCGCTGGCCAGGAGGCGCGTTGCGGCAGTGAGCCGCCGCACCGGAACGCTGATGCTCGCGAGGAGCAGTGCCGAAACGATCGCCATCACGAGGAGGATCGCCAGACCTGAGAGGGTGATCGTTTGCTCGGCGGCCTCGGCCGAGGTCGCAGCGTAACGGGCGGCATCGAGCAGCCTGCTGCGTGCGGGCGCCTGCAGCTCGCTCTGGACGTCAGCGGTGAGGACATTGCTCTGCGCAAGCAGCGCGCGGCGGGCCGTGGTGTCCCGGGCATCGAGCCGCCCGATGTCTGTCCGCAGACGGGCCGCGCGCTCGAAGTCAGACTGCACGACGTCCATCCACGCTCGACCGGGTGAGCGGGAGAGATCCGCGGCATGCGCCTGCAGCACGGACTCGAAGCTGCGCTCGCGCGCCGCAGTCGCGGCCGGTGAGCCATAGCTGTAGCGCACGGCATCGATCGCTTTCGCCAGCGCGGACAGCGAGGGCCTCGCGATGACCTGGCCGTGGATGGTGAGTCCAGTGCCTCCAGCCTTGGCGATGAGCTGGTAGACCCGGTCGAGCGCCTGCCGCTGTTGCTGCCCCCATTGCAGCCGCTGTGCCGTATCGAGCGCGAGCTGCCGCCCGTTCTGGATGTGGGCGAGGAGCTCATCGTGAAGCCGTCGGGTCGCGGGGGTGAGCGCCTCGGCCTCATCGAAGTACGCATCGACCGCCTTCTGCAGGTTATCGCCGGCCGCGGAGAGCGCCAGGAAATCGCCCTTGTCGGACTGAAGGCTGTCGCTGACGGCGCTATCGTAGGCGCTCAACCTCTCGAGGATCGCGCTCGCGCGATGGGCGAGCGGCTCGTGCCGGATGCGCATGTTCCGCACGGCCTCCACGGCCGCGCGGGTGGTGCGGGTTGCGAGGACATGGGCAACCACGACCACTGCCGCCACTGCGGCGAGGCCCAATGTGAGGCGCGTGCCGATGCCGAATCGCGGCCGCAGCCGGCGCTGATTGATGTGCTCTGCGTTGTGCATGCGACATAAACCCGAGCGGCCGGGCCTGATAGGCCAAGGCTGCCCCCGAGCTTAGTGGCATCATGCGCCGGTCGGTTGCGGGGAGTCCGTGGAGGGCATCGCAGATGAGTCAAGACATCGCGTCCTGACGGCTAAACGGACGCAGTGATTGCCTTATACTATCCGGATGCCGCAGAGCAGGGCCCATGACCGAGATCGCTGACACATTCGACTCTGCCTTCACCAAGGCGGTCGATCTGGGCAACCGCCTGGCCGACAAGGACAGAGATGCCGATCTCTGGGACATCGCCGATGGGCTGCTGGCGGGCGCCCTGCAATACTGGCTGTACTCGCGCCAGCCCTGTGGCGATCCGCGCTGCCAGGACTGCATGCCGATCAGCACGGCCGAGGGGCGCATGGCGGAGCTGAGGCGCTTGATCGACCAGCTGGCCTCGGAAAGCGAGTACTTCCACACCCCCACCGATGCGAACGCGGGCCGCGCGTAGCCGCCCCCCGGCTCCTGCCGGCCCAAGCCGTTCCTCGAGACGCAACCCGAAAGGGGCCTAATTGAGCCTTAATCCATCAGCAGCGGCCGGCGAGCCGATCTCGGCCGAAGTAGTCATCGTCGGGGCGGGGCCCTGCGGCCTGTTCCAGGTGTTCGAGCTGGGTCTGCTCGGCATCAGCGCCCATGTGATCGATTCGCTCGCTCACCCTGGCGGACAGTGCACCGAGCTCTACCCCGACAAGCCCATCTACGACATTCCGGCGCTCCCCGTCTGCGGCGCGCAGGAGCTGGTGGACCGGCTGATGCAGCAGATCAAGCCGTTCAAGCCGCAGTTGCATCTCGGGCAGGAGGTGGCCCAGTTCTCGCGCCGTGAGGACGGGCGATTCTCCATCGCCACGGCCACCGGTACGCGCTTCGATGCCGGCGCCGTGGTGATTGCCGGCGGGGTCGGCTCGTTTCAGGCGCGGCGGATCGGCATAGAGGGCGCCGAGGCCTTCGAGGGCAGCGGAATTCTCTACCGGGTGAAGGACGTCGGCGCGCTCGAAGGCAAGCGGCTGGTCATCTTCGGCGGTGGCGACTCGGCGCTCGACTGGACGATCGAGCTGACGCCGCGGGCCAGGAACCTGACGCTGGTGCACCGGCGCGCGGAGTTTCGGGGAGCGCCGGCCTCGGCGGCCAAGATGAGGGAGCTGGTCGCGGCCGGGCGCATGCGCTGCTTCGAGGCGCTGCCGCAATCGCTGATCACGGTGGACGGCAGGCTGGAAGGCGTCAACATCAAGACACCGGACGGCACGGTGCATGCGCTCGAAGCGGACCGGCTGCTCGTCTTCTTCGGGCTCCATCCGAAGCTCGGGCCGATCGCCGAATGGGGCCTCGAGCTCGAGAAGAAAGCCCTCAAGGTCGACACGGAGAAATTCCAGACGAGTCTGCCCGGCGTCTTCGCCGTGGGCGACATCAACACCTATCCCGGCAAGAAGAAGCTCATTCTCTCGGGCTTTCACGAGGCGGCGCTCGCGGCCTTCGCCATCCAGCACCACCTCTATCCTCAAAAGCGGCAGTTCCTGCAGTACACCACCACCAGCCCGATCATGCACCAGCGCCTCGGCGTCCCCGACTAATGAACGCACAGCTTGCGGACCTGCTCAGGCTCCTGGAGCTCGAGCCGCTCGAGGTGAATCTGTTTCGCGGGGAGAGCCGCGACATCGGCAGCGCGCAGGTATTCGGCGGCCAGGTGCTCGGCCAGGCGCTCACCGCGGCCTCCGCCACCATCGAGGGGCGCATCGTGCACTCGCTGCACGCCTACTTCCTGCGCCGGGGCGACTTCAACGCGCCCATCGTCTATCAGGTCGATCGCAGCCTCGATGGTCACAGCTTCTCGAACCGCCGTGTGGTCGCAATCCAGCACGGGGAGCCGATCTTCAACATGGCGGCATCCTTCCAGGTTCTCGAGGAGGGTTTCGAGCACCAGATCGCGATGCCCACGGTGCCGCCCCCCGAAGAGCTGCCTGACTCCAGCCGCCCACCGCCGGAGCTGCTCGCGCGATTGCCCGAGCGCCTGCGGCGATTTCTCGAGCAGCCCCGCCCGTTCGAATTCCGGCTGGTGCAGCCCTTCGACTACGTGGCGCCGCAGGGTGCGCCGCCGTCCCGGCAGGTGTGGTTTCGCGCGGTCGATCGGCTGCCGGCGGATGAGAGGCTGCACCGTCGGCTGCTCGCCTATCTCTCGGATTACTTCCTCCTCGACACCGCGACCCTGCCGCATGGGTCCGTGTTCCTGAGGAGCAGCATCGTGATGGCGAGCATCGATCACGCAATGTGGTTTCACCGCCCGCTCAGGGTCGATGATTGGCTGTTGTATGCCGTCGAGAGCCCGAGCGCCTCGGGAGCGAGAGGCTTCGCGCGCGCCAACGTCTACGCCCGCGACGCCAAACTGGTCGCCAGCACGGCGCAGGAGGGGTTGGTCAGACTACGTCGCGAGCGGGCAACCTAGGCATGGGGGGATGTGCCCCGCCGTCGCAGGTGGCCATCAACGAAGCACCTTCCCCGGATTGAGAATGCCGTTGGGGTCGAAGGCGCGCTTGATGGCGCGCATCAGATCCAACTCAACGGCCGGAGCGTAGCGCTCGAGCTCGCCCACCTTCAGTCGGCCGATGCCGTGCTCGGCGCTGAAGCTGCCGCCGAAATCCTTCACCATCTCGTGGATGACGCGCTTGATCGGCTCTTCGCGGGCGAGAAAGGCGGCGCGATCACTGCCGGGAGCCTGGTTGAGGTTGAAGTGCAGGTTGCCATCGCCCACGTGACCGTAGGCCACCAGGCGCCCATCGGGCACGTTGTCGGTGAGCCAGCGCGAGGCACGCTCGATGAACTCGGGTATCGAGGCGACCGGCACCGAAATGTCGTGCTTGAGGCTGCCGCCATCCAGACGCTGGGCTTCGGGAATGGTCTCGCGCAGCTTCCAGAAAGCCGCCCGATCGCGTGTGCTGCGCGCCACTGCCGCATCCGACACCAGGCCTTCCGCCAGCGCGCCGGCGAGGCTCTGCTCGAGGAGGTCCTCGAGAGGATCGGCGGCGCGGGCGGAGGTGAGCTCGCAGAGCAGGTACCACGGATGAGATACCTCGAGCGGGTCGCGAACACCCGGTATGTGCCGCGTCGTGAGATCCACCGCGATCCGCGGGACCAGCTCGAAGGAGCTGACACGGTCGCCGCTCGCCTCGCGCAGACTGGCGAGCAGGCGCACGGCGGCGCGTGGGTCGGGAATTGCAACGAACGCGGTCGCGAAGGCCTGCGGCTTCGGAAAGAGCTTCAGACTGGCGGCAGTGATGATGCCGAGAGTGCCCTCGGCACCGAGGAAGAGCGATTTGACGTCGTAACCCGTGTTGTCTTTGCGGAGCGTCCCGAGCGAGGAGAGGAGGCGCCCGTCCGCGAGCGCCACCTCGAGGCCGAGCACGAGGTCGCGCATCATGCCGTAGCGCAGCACGTGGACGCCGCCTGCGTTGGTCGAAAGGTTGCCGCCCACCTGACAGCTGCCCTCCGAGCCCAGGCTGAGCGGAAAGAACCGTTGCATCTCATCCGCGGCTTGCTGGACGTCCACCAAGACGCACCCCGCCTCCGCGACGATTGAATAGTTGAGCGGATCGACCTGGCGGATGCGATTGAGGCGTGAGAGCGAGACGACGATCTCGCGGCCGGATTCATCGGGTGTTGCGCCGCCGCAGTAACTGGTGTTGCCGCCCTGCGGGACGACGCCGATACGGTGGCTGTTGCAGAATGCGAGCAGCTCCGTCACCTCGGCTACGGTTCTCGGCAGTGCGATTGCGAGCGCGCGCCCGTGGTAGAGCCGGCGCTGGTCGATGAGGAAGGGCTCGAGATTGGCGCCGTCCCCGGCCTCGCCGGCACGCATGCCCTGCGTGCCGAGGATGCGCTCGAGTCCGCTCAGCGCCTGCGCGGGGGTGAGGGGTGACACGAGCTGTGTCGTCAGGCCACGGTCAGCGCGCGCAGCGCAGCAATCCGCTCATCGAGCGGCGGATGGCTCATGAAGAGACGCTGCAGACCACGGGCCACGGGACCCGAGGTGATGCCGAACGAGGCGAACTGGTGCGAAGGCAGCGGCTCGTGCGCCCGCTTGAGCGCCTCGAGCGCCGCGATCATGTTGGGAATGCCCGCAAGGTGGGCGCCGCCCCGATCGGCGCGGAACTCCCGCCAGCGGGAGAAAGCCATGACGATCATGTTGGCGAGGATCCCGAGCAGGATCTGCGAGGCGATGACACAGAGGAAGTAGGCCGGCCCGCGCCCGTCCTCGGAGCGAAAGAGCGTGCGGTCCACGAGGTTGCCGATGATGCGCGACAGGAAGATCACGAAGGTGTTGACCACGCCCTGGATGAGAGTCAGCGTGACCATGTCGCCGTTGGCGACGTGAGTCAGCTCATGCCCGAGAACCGCCTCGATCTCCTGCTCGTTCATCGTGGCAAGGAGGCCGGTGCTGACGGCCACGAGCGCGCCGTTACGACTGTAACCGGTGGCGAAGGCGTTGGGCTCCGGTGAATCGAACACCCCGACCTCCGGCATCCCGACACCCGCGGCCTGCGCCAGCCGCGCGACGAGGCTCACCAGCCACTGCTCCGTCCGGGTGGTCGGCTGGCCGATGACCCTGACGCCCATGGCGGTGCGGGCCATCCACTTGGACATGAGGAGGGATACGAACGCACCGCCGAAGCCGAACACGGCGGCAACGACGAGCAACGCCTCGAGGCTCCCCCCGCGCATGGCGAGCCAGCGATCGAGGCCGATCAGATGGGCCACGATGGTGAGGACCGCGAGGACCGCGAGGTTGGTGAGGAGGAGCAGGAAAATGCGCTTCATGGCGCTTGCTCTGGGGCCGGAACACCGGCTTTTCAAGCCCGTTTCGCCGGGCGACGCTCAGTGAATCATAGCGCCGAGGGCTCGGCCGACCCAAAAGGCCACGGCCCCGGCACCGCCACCGATCAGCACCATGCGCAGCGCACCCCGCAGGGCCTGTCTGCCGGTGAAGAGGCTGAGTGCGAGCCCGACGGCAAATAGGGCGATGGCAGTGAGCGCGGCGGTGGCGGCCAGCGCGTCGCTCATCCCGGCGAGGAAGGGTATGAGCGGTATGGCAGCCCCGGCTGCGAACGACAGGAACGAAGCCATGGCCGCGCCCCATGGCGAGCCGAGGTTGTCCGGATTCAAGCCGAGCTCTTCACGGGCGAGCACATCGAGGGCCTGCTCCGGCCGGGCGAGCAGCGCCTGACTGACCTCCCGGGCCTGTGTCAGGGCGACGCCGCGCGCCTCATAGATGAGCGCCAGCTCTTCAGCTTCCTCCTCGGGATACTCGGCGATCTCTTCCCGCTCGAGTGCGATCTGATACTCGTACATCTCACGCTGGGAGCGCACCGAGACATACTCGCCGGCGGCCATGGACAGCGCGCCTGCGAGCAGACCTGCCAACCCGCTCACGAGGACGAAGGAGCCCGGCACAGCCGCTCCCGCGACGCCGAGCACCAGGCTGGCGTTGGAGACCAGTCCGTCGTTCACACCGAATACGGTGGCTCTGAGGTTGCCGCCCAATCCGCCGCGATGGCGGACGCCGACCTCGGATAGTGTAGTTGGCATGGCGTGGCCGCCGGCCACGGGCACTGTATAGACGGACAGGCCGCGCAGCTTCATGGCAGTGAGCACCGAGCGCATGGCGCGAGGGCCCAGCACCCGGAGCAATTCGGCCACGATGCGCGCTCGCATCGAGGGTTGGAATACGCGGCCCGCGGTCGCAGCCCGGGTGGTGTTTCGCGAAGCGGCTTCCCACTTGACCGCCTGTTCCTCGGCAGCGGCAGCTAGCTGGGTGAACAGGCGCTGCTTATGAGGATCGGCCTCGGCGGCGGCGACCTGCCGGTACAGCCATGCCGATTCCTTCTCGTGATACCAACTATCTGGGTTCATCGGCTAAAACAGGCCTGCGGCCGTTTCAGCGGCCGGCCCCCAAGGGGGCGAGGCCCACGATGGGCCGAGCAACGGACGGCCCCTGCCTGCTACATCACTTGCTTTCGAACGGCTCAAGTAGCCAACGCGCGGTCAGTATTCACTGCGCCCGCTTTCTTCGTCTTCGTCCCAGTCCTCGTCGTCCTCATCGTCCTCGTCGTCGTCCCAATCATCGTCGTCGTCGTCCTCCTCGTCCTCTTCTTCCTCCTCGTCTTCATCCTCATCGTCCGCCTCTGCCCAGCCCTCGGGCTCGTCCGTTTGCTCGAGATCCATCTCATGCCAGGTCTCGAGGTCGATCTCCTCGATCTCGCCGTCGAGATACTCGATCTCGACCAGCTCCGAGTCTTCATCCACCGTGAGAACACGGAACGATTCTTCGTCTTCCAGGTTCTCGTACCACTGTCCGGAAACCGGCTCGTAATCTCTGCTCACCGCTTTGCTTCCTCAGGTTGGCGGCTGCAAGTTTAGCGTATAGTTTTCCCATGACCATCCCCCGGCCGTCATCGTCCTCGCCGCTCGCCAGGGCACGGCGCGTGGTGGTCAAGGTCGGTTCCGCACTCCTGACGGACGCGGACACCGGACGCATCAACCGGGCCTGGCTCGAGAGCCTGGTAGAGGACCTCTTGAGGCTGCGCAAGCGGGGGCAGCAGGTCATCCTCGTTTCTTCCGGGGCAATTGCGCTCGGCCGGCGACAGCTCGGGCTGGCAAAGGGTCCGCTGCGGCTCGAGGAAAGCCAGGCGGCCGCTGCCGTCGGGCAGATCCGTCTCGCCCATGCCTACAAGGATCTGCTCGAGAGCCGTGACGTCACGGTGGCGCAGGTACTGCTCACCCTGGAGGACAGCGAGCGGAGGCCTCGCTACCTGAACGCTCGGGCAACCCTGGAAACGCTGCTCTCCCTCGGTGCGCTGCCGGTGATCAACGAGAACGACACCGTGGCGACGGCCGAGATCCGCTATGGCGACAACGACCGGCTGGCCGCGCGGGTGGCGCAGATGATCGCGGCGGATTGCCTGGTGCTGCTGTCGGATGTCGACGGTCTTTACACAGCCGATCCGAACAAGGATCGTGCCGCGAATTTCATCGAAGAGGTGCTCAAGATCACGCCGGAGATCGAGGCCATGGGCGGCCGTTCGGCCTCCGATGTGGGATCGGGCGGGATGGCGACCAAGATCCTGGCCGCGCGAATCGCCGTCGCAGCCGGCTGTCACATGTGTATCTCCGCCGGCCACCATCGCCATCCGGTCAGGCGGATCGAGGAGGGTGTCCGCTGCACCTGGTTCATGCCGAGCGCCACGCCGGTGGCGGCGCGCAAGCAATGGATCGCCGGGACGCTCCGGCCCGCAGGAGCGATCACGATCGACCCCGGCGCTCTGCGCGCATTGCTGGACGGCAGAAGCCTTCTGCCCGCCGGTGTGGTCAGCGCCTGCGGCAGGTTCGAGCGCGGTGACACCGTGAGCGTGCTGGCCACCAACGGGACCGAGATCGCTCGCGGTATCGTTGCTTACTCCGATATCGATGCAGCGAAGATCATGGGGCGAAAATCATCCGAGATCGAGAGCATCCTCGGCTTTCGCGGGCGCGACGAGATGATCCACCGCGATGACCTCGTGCTACTCAAGCAGGAGGTGGGGGCGAAAGAAAGCGTCGGAGCCGGCTAGTGGTCATGGTGTCCGCGAGCGCAGATCTCAGTCAGCTGATGGAGCCGCTCGGACGCAATGCGGTCGCGGCTGCCTCGACTCTGGCACTGGCCGGGACCACCGCCAAGAATGCGGCCCTGTTGGGGGCCGCGGATGCAATCCGCGCTCGTGTTGCCGGCATTCTCGAGGCCAATGCCCGCGACATGTCGGCGGCGCGCACCGCCAACCTGGGAAGCGCGCTCCTCGATCGTCTGGCGCTCGATGAGCGCCGGATCGAATCGATGGCGCGCGGCATCGAGGCCGTCATGACGCTTGCGGATCCGATCGGAATCGTCACCGCCGAATGGGAGCGGCCGAATGGCCTGAGGATCCAGCGGGTCCGGGTGCCGCTCGGGGTGATCGGAATCATCTACGAGAGCCGGCCCAACGTGACTGCCGATGCCGGCGCGCTCTGCCTGAAATCCGGCAACGCAGTCATCCTGCGCGGCGGCTCGGAGAGCCGCTGTTCCAACATCGTGATACATGACTGCCTGATGGCCGGGCTGGCTTCGGCCGGGCTGCCGCGCGAGTGCATCCAGCTCGTGCCGACGACCGACCGGGCCGCGGTCGGGTACATGCTCGCCGCCATGACGGACTATCTGGATGTCATCGTGCCGCGGGGCGGCAAGAGCTTGGTCGCGCGCGTCCAGCAGGAGGCTCGTGTGCCGGTCATCGGTCATCTGGAGGGCAACTGCCACGTGTACGTCGATCGTGATGCCGACGTGCACATGGCGCAGGCCATCGCCCTCAATGCGAAGATGCGCCGTACCGGCATCTGCGGCGCTGCCGAGACGCTGCTGATAGACCACGGTTGCATCGACACACATCTCGCGCCCGTGGTGCGCGGTTTGTTGGACGCCGGTTGTGAGGTCAGGGGTGACGCTGCCGTGCAGAAGGCCGATGCGCGTGTTCGGGCAGCAAAAGAAGAGGACTGGTACACGGAATATCTCGACGCCATCATTGCTGCGCGGGTGGTGGACGGCGTCGACGGCGCGATCGCGCACATCGCCAAATACGGCTCCTCACATACCGAGTCGATCGTCACTGAGAACCAGGCGACGGCGGAGTGTTTTCTGCGGCGAGTCGACAGCGCCATCGTGCTCCACAACGCATCGACTCAGTTTGCCGATGGTGGGGAGTTCGGCATGGGGGCGGAGATCGGCATCTCCACGGATCGGTTCCACGCCCGTGGGCCCGTGGGCGTCGAGCAGCTGACCAGCTACAAGTACGTCGTGCGGGGCTCAGGCCAGCTCAGGCCGTAGAGATCGCGGCGCTGCGCGTCAGTGCAGCGATGCCGCCGCGCAGCGAGAATGCCCGCTCGTAACCCCGAGCGCGCAGCTCCTGCGCCGCAGCGAGGCTGCGCTTGCCGCTCGCGCAGACGAAGAGGTATCTGCCCGAGGGCGGCAGGGCAGCACTGCCGTGCAGCAACTCGGCAATCGGCAGGTGGCGCGCAGCCGAGCAGGGCGTGGCGAGCCGCTGCAGCTCATGGGTCTCGCGGACATCGACGACCTCGAACCCGGCAGCCAGGGCGCGCTCGAGGGGATCGAAGCTCACTTCAATGTCACTTGCCTCGGCGCGCCCGGCGCCCGCGCCGCCCGCCGCAGTGTCGGCCCTGCGGGTGTGGTCCGGACAATCGAGGGCGCGGCGCGTGCGTACACGGGTGACGCTCAGGCTGAGAAGGTCCAACATCAAGAGCTCGTCCGCGAGCTGGCCCGGCAGATCGAGCAGCAGCTTCAACGCCTCGAGCGCCTGCAGCGAGCCGAACGTGCCCGGCACCGGACCGAGAACGCCTGCCTCGGCGCAATTGCCGACGAGCCCGTCGCGGGTTGCTTCCGGCCACACGCACCGCAGGCAGGCGCCGTCGCGCTCCGGCCGCACGACCTGAAGCTGTCCTTCGTACTGGTAGACGCTGGAGAAGATGATCGGCTTGCCGAGACGCACACAGGTGTCATTCAACATGAACTTGGTGCTGAAGTTATCCGTGCAGTCTATGACGAGTGAGTAAGGCTCCATGACTGCGGGCGCCGTCGCGGCGTCGATCCGGATGGCATAGGTGAGCACCTCGACCTGCGGATTGAGCGCATGCAGCCGTGCCGCCGCCAGCTCGACTTTGGGCTTGCCGACATCGGCAAGTGAATAGAGGGTCTGGCGATGCAGGTTGGAAGCCTCGAGCCGGTCGCTGTCGACCAGGCCCACACGCCCAACCCCGGCGGCGGCGAGATAGGTCATGACCGGGACGCCCAGTCCGCCGCAGCCCACGACCAACACGGCGGCGCGCCGCAGCTTTTCCTGGCCGGCCGCTCCGACTTCCTTCAGCGCGACCTGCCGCGAGTAGTCCGGCGCGATCGCCGCCTCGTGCGCATGCCCCTCATGCGCAGGTCCGGCATGCTCGGCGCAGCGCTCGCAATTCACCCAGCCGGAGTCACCGTTCTCGTAGTGCTCCTTTTTCCAGATGGGCACTCGATGCTTGACCTCGTCGATGATGTAGCGGCATGCCCGAAATGCCTCGTCCCGATGGCGCGCAGTCACGCCCACCCAGACTGCCTTCTCGCCGATCTCGAGCGACCCGATCCGGTGCACGCACGCGGCATGCTCCACCCCGAAGCGAACGACCGCCTCGGCGATGATCCGCTCACCTTCCCTGATGGCGAGCGGCTCGAAGGCCTCGTACTCCAGCCGCCGCACGCGCCGGCCTTCGTTGTGATCGCGAACCCAGCCTTCGAACGCGGCATAGCCGCCGCAGGCCGGATCGTGGAGCCCGACCGGCAGGGCCGACTCATCGAGGGGAGTGGAAGAGAAGCGGAACATGGTCGCGGCGGTTCTTAGCCTCCCGCCACGGGCGGGATGAATACGACCGAGTCGCCCTCGGCCAGCCGCTGCTCCCAGTCGCCAAACTCCGAGTTGACCGCCACCCGCAGCATCTCGGGTGCAAGCGAGAATGGATAGCGCCCCTTGAGCTCCTGATAAAGGTCACGCGGTGTTGCGGCGTTGGTCACCAGCGATTCGGAGCTGCGTCCGGCTTGTTCGCGCAGCAGGGCGTAGTACTGAACGTTGATCTGCCGCGTGGACGCTGCAGCGGAAGCAGCTGTGGTGGGCTGCACGCGGTGGAGAGCAGAGTCGTATTCTTTCGGCGTGTTCACGTTGTCGAGCGCTCCGGGCGCAGGCTGATCGAGCAGAGCGGTGTTCGAGTTGAGGAGGAACTTTCGCGGGCAGTCACGGCCGGCGGCGATGTAGGCGCGAATGGCCTCGCGGCTCGAGGGCTCGTAAATCGCGCACAGCGGTTCCGGCAGACCGTCGCGGCTCGAGCGGTAAGCCGTCGCCTGCCGCTCCGGGCGGCGCGCGCGCAGGAGATGCCGGAGTGTTGTCGGGTCGAGCAGCGGGAGGTCGCAGGCGAGCACGAGCCAGGCCGTATGGGGATAACAGGATTGGGCGGCCATGATGCCGGCGATGGGCCCCTCGACCTCGCCGGAATCGACGATCTGCGGGAAGCGCGCGCGCAGCGGGTCGCCGGTCTGGTCGCGCCGAACGGATACGAAGAGCCGCTCGACGAGCGGGGTGGCGAGCTCGATTGCACGCTCGAGCTGGCTGCGTCCCGCGTACTCCAGCGCCGCCTTGTCGCGCTGCATGCGCGTGCTGCGGCCCCCGGCGAGTACCAGCCCGTAAAGGGGTGCCGCGGTCATGGCGCGCTACGGCGGTAGGCGCGCTTGCCGCCGGTTTTCTCGAGCAGGCGCACACCCGTGATCTCGATGTCGTGGGAAAGCGCCTTGCACATGTCATAAATCGTGAGGGCTGCGACCGTCGCACCGGTCAGCGCTTCCATTTCCACGCCGGTGCGGTGATGGACCGCGACCCGGCAGCGTACGACGATCTCCCCGCCGCGCCGCTCCTCGATCTCCACGGAGCAGTGCTCGAGGGCGAGCGGATGGCAGAAAGGGATGAGCTCGTGTGTGCGCTTCGCCGCCATGACGCCCGAGATGATCGCCGTGTCGAAGACCGGCCCCTTCTTCGTGCGATGCCCGCTCGCGCGCAGCGCGGTCGTCACGTTGCGTGGCAGGCGCACTCTGGCCTCCGCGACCGCCTCGCGCTGGCTGGCATCCTTCGATCCAACATCCACCATGGTCGGCCGGTTGCGGTTGTCCAGGTGAGAGAGTCCGGAGCGTCCCATCAGCCACCGATGTAGAACATCTCGACCTTGCGGGCCCCTGTGGCCGCCTCCCGCTGCGCCTGCCGCCGCTCGCTGTAGTTGTCGGTCCGATCCACCCAGACGCGACGCAGCGTCTCGAGCAACTGATCATCGGTGGCGCCGCTGCGCAACGCATCGCGCAGGCTCGTTCCGTGGGTTGCAAAGAGACAGGTGTAGAGCACGCCGTCGGAGGACAATCGCGCGCGCGAGCAGTCGCCGCAGAAGGGCTGCGTGACGGAGGAGATGAAGCCCACTTCCCCGCCGCCATCGGTGAAGGCATAACGCTCCGCCACCTCGCCGCGGTATTCGCGGCCGAGCGGCACGAGGGCCCAGCGCTCGCCGATGCGCGCCAGCAGCTCGCTCGAAGGCACCACCAGCTCCGGGCGCCAGTCGTTGCGATTGCCGACGTCCATGTATTCGATGAAACGGACGATGATCCCGCTCCCGCGGAAGCGCTCGACCAGATCGAGCGCGGTGTGATCGTTGACGCCACGCTGTACGACCGCGTTGATCTTGATCGGCTCGAGGCCCGCGCGGCGGGCGTGCTCGATCCCCGAGAGCGCGTCTTCCAGCCCGCCGAAGCCGCCGCTCATCCGGCGAAAAACCTCCGGGTCGAGGCTGTCGAGGCTGACCGTAATGCGCTGCAGGCCGGCTGCGCGCAGCTCGAAAGCGTACTTGGCGAGGAGGACGCCATTGGTGGTGAGGGCGATGTCATCGACGCCCTCGATGGCCGTCAGATCACCGATCAGATCCGTGAGATTGGGCCGCAGCAGCGGCTCACCGCCGGTCAAGCGCAGCTTGCGCACGCCGAGGCGCACGAACAGGCGCGCCAGGCGCACGATCTCATCGAACGACAGGCGCTCATGCGAGCCGAGGAATCGGTAACGGTCATGGAAGGTCTCCCGCGGCATGCAGTAGGGGCAGCGGAAGTTGCAGCGGTCCATGACGGAGATGCGCAGGTCACGCACGGGCCGGCCGCGCCGGTCGCGCGGCCCGGAGCTTGGCAACGGAATGACATCAGGCGAAGACATCCAGCGTCCAGCCTACCACCGGTGCATGCGGGTCACGAACCCCTTGGGGTAGGTATTGGGACCCGGGGGGAGCTCGACGAATCCGTCCGTGCCGGCGAGCGCGGTGAAGTCGCCCGAGCCATTGGTAGGCGCAGGCATGGCCCAGCCGCGCCCCCAGTCGTCGATCTCGATCCGGATCGGCACGAAGAGGGTGAGAGGGGGCGTCACCGTGACCGGCGCCCCGAGCGCCATGCGCTCCGCGGGCGAGGGCGCCTCCCCCTGGCTGGCCGCCAGCGCGGGCAGGACGTAGCGCGAGACGCATACGGCCGTCGAGACCGGATTTCCGGGCAGGCCCAGGACCGCGGAGCCGGAGCCGGCAATGCCGAACCAGAGCGGCTTGCCCGGGCGCTGGGCGACCTTGTGGAAGATGCAGCGCACGCCGAGCTCCTCGAGAGCCTGCGGCACGAGATCCAGCTTGCCCATCGAGACGCCGCCGCTCAGCACGAGGACATCGTGCGTCTCCAAGTGGAACTTGAGCCGGTGCCTGAGCTCAGTCGCATCGTCCGCAATGTGGTCGTCCGCCACACGCTGGAAGCCATGCAGCCGCAAGGCCGCCGCGATGGCATAGGCATTCGACCGGCGGACCTGATGCGGCTGAATCGGCTCGCCCGGCTCGATCAGCTCGTTACCGGTGGAGATGACGGCCAGCATGGGCTGACTGCTCACCCGGATGCGCGGCATCCCGGCTGCGGCCGCAATGGCGATTTCCGGCGGCCCCAGCCGTGTTCCGGCGGCCAGCAGCAGGTTCCCCTGGCGCGTGTCCGTGCCCCGGCGGTGAATGTTCTGGTCGGGCTCCACCGAGACGTCCTGCGCCAGTTCCGCCGCGCCGTCGCGGACGGTGAGCTGCTCCACCGGCACTACGGCATCGCATCCAGCGGGCATCGCCGCACCGGTCATGACTTCGATGCAACGATCGCGTCCCGTCAGCGCGAGCGGGGGATCGCCGGCCGCCTGCATGGCCTGGATCTGCAGGCGGCGCGCGCCGTCACGCACGGCCCGGCTGTCGAGCGCGATTCCATCCATGGTCACCCGGTCGAAGGGCGGTTGGTCGCGCTCGGCGTAGATGTTCTCCCGCAGTACCGCCCCTGCGCACTGCGCCAGGGGGAGTGACTCGATCGGCAGACACGCCAGGTGCTGCGCGATGAGCTCATCTGCCTGGGAGGGACTGAGCATGGTCAGTCGGACTTCTTGTCCCGTGCCTTGAAGATCTTCACCTGGGCATTGAACCGATTGGCCACCGTCTGCAGCTGGTCCACCGCGGCATTGTGCTTCTGGTCCTCGATGGCCACGAGCTCCTGCTTCTGCTCCTTGGTCAGCTTATCGCCCGCCTGCGCCACGCGGCTGTCGCGTTCGAGCTGGATGCAGGAAAGGTACGCCGTCATCTCTTGGTTGTAGGCCTTCACGGCCTGCTCCCCGGCGAGCATTTCCTTCAGAGTGGCCGTGTTGCCGTTCGGAAGGTGCTCGGGGGCGTGCGGGTAGCTGCAGTCGGCGTAGGCGGCGGGAGCGAGGGCGGCAGCAATGATGGCGACTGCCGCGGAAAGCGATTTCATAGGGATCCCCTGGTTGATCGACCGGCTATCTTAAGAGCGGGACGCCTTGCTAGCCACACGCGTTGCCCCGGGGCGAGGCCGGTACAGGTGGCATCCCTTCGTATGGTCATTGACCACGCCAACGGCCTGAAGGTAGGCGTAGATGATCGTCGAGCCGACGAAGCGGAAGCCCCGCTTCCTGAGATCGCGCGAGATCCGGTCGCTCAGCTCGCTATGGGCAGGCACTTGGCCGCGCCGCCAGCCGTTGATGACGGGACGGCCGCCGACCCAATCCCAGAGGTAGCGGCTGAAGGAGCCGAACTCCTGCTGGATGGCGAGAAAAGCCCGTGCGTTGCTCACCGTGGAGTCGATTTTGAGGCGATTACGGACGATGCCGGGATCCTGGAGCAACGCCGCTCGCCGGTGCGCATCGAAGCGGGCCACCTTGGCAGGGTCGAACTTTGCGAACGCTTTTCGATAGGCGGCACGCTTGCGCAGGATGGTGGACCAGGACAGGCCTGCCTGGGCGCCCTCGAGGGTGAGCATCTCGAAGAGGTGCCGGTCATCGTGCACCGGCCGACCCCACTCCTCATCGTGGTAGCGCGTGTATTCCTCATCACCGGCCGGAACCCAGCGACACCGGTTCTTTTCAGTCGTCAGGCCAGTACGTTTGGAAGTCACGACGGCCAGATTAGCATGCGGGCGATGAGCCGCGGGCCGGTCCGCAGGGTTGGCTGTCGGTGCCGCGGCGCATGCGTTGGGTTGCGGGTCATCGTGCTCTCCGGGGTAAGATCCCACGCAGCCATCGCACCCACCCGGGCGAAAAGGTAGGGGGTCTTCGTGTCGCAATCCGAGTCGAACCTGTCGCGCAACCTGCACAATCGGCACATCCAGCTCATTGCCCTGGGCGGCACGATCGGCGTGGGCCTCTTCCTCGGCTCGGCACAGGCCATCCACAATGCCGGCCCGGGGCTTCTGCTGACCTATGTGGTGGGCGGCACCGCGATCTTGTTCATCATGCGCGCGCTGGGGGAGCTTTTGACCTACCGGCCCGTCGCCGGCTCCTTCGCCACTTATGCCGACGAGTTCTGCGGGCCATTCGCCGGGTTCGTCACCGGCTGGTCGTATTGGTTCATGTGGATTGCGACGGTGATGGCCGAGATCACCGCCATCGGCGTCTACGTCCGCTTCTGGCTCCCCTGGATGCCGCAATGGCTGCCGCCGCTCGTCGCATTGATCGTGTTGTACGGCGCCAACCTCTTCGCCGTGCGCGTGTTCGGCGAGCTCGAGTTCTGGTTTGCCCTCATCAAGATCGTGACCATCCTGGCGCTCATCCTGGCCGGGCTCGCGGTGATCTTCTTTCATTTCGGCGACTTCGGCTCGCAGGCCAGCTTCTCCAACCTCTGGACTCATGGAGGGTTCATGCCGTTCGGCATGCTGGGTGTGCTGCTGACGCTGCAGATCGTGATGTTCGCCTACTCGGGCGTGGAGCTGATCGGCGTCACGGCCGGGGAGGCCGAGAATCCGGCGGTGGTGCTGCCGCGAGCGACCAACGGCATCATCTTCCGCATTCTGCTTTTCTACATCGGTGCGCTGGTCGTCATCATGGCACTGGTCCCCTGGAATCAGCTGAGCCCGGACACGAGCCCGTTCGTGTTCGTGTTCCAGAAGCTGGGCATTCCTGCCGCGGCGAGCATCATCAACATAGTCGTCATCACCGCTGCGGCCTCTTCATGCAACAGCGGCATCTTCAGCACCGGCCGCATGCTCTATTCGCTGGCGTGTCGCGGCCAGGGCCCGCGCGCCTTCGCATCCCTGAGCAGCAAGCACGTGCCGGCAGCGGGTATCCACGTCTCGGCGGCAGTCATGCTGATCGGGGTCTTCCTCAACTACGTGGTGCCCAAGCATGTCTTCATCTGGGTGACCAGCGTGTCGCTGATCGGGACGCTGTGGACGTGGGGCATCATCATGATCGCGCACCTGGGATACCGGCGTGCAGTGCGCGACGGACGGGTGGCGGCCGCGAGCTTTCGCATGCCGGGAGCACCCGTGGTGAATTGGTTGGTGGTCGCCTTCCTGCTGTTCGTCACGGCCATGCTGTGGCTGCAACCCGACACGCGGGTGGCGCTCTATGTAGCGCCGGTCTGGTTCGGCCTGCTCGCCGTCAGTTATCTCTTCCGTACGAAGCCGCGATCCGTGCAGGCAGCCTGACGTGTCGCAGTCCGAGGCGCATCTCTCGCGCAACCTGCGCAGCCGGCACATACAGCTCATTGCATTGGGCGGCACCATCGGGGTGGGCCTCTTTCTCGGCTCGGCCCAGGCGATCCACAATGCGGGACCTGGGCTCCTGCTGAGTTACCTCGCCGGCGGCATCGTCATTTTCTTCATCATGCGCGCGCTGGGGGAGCTTTTGACCTACCGGCCCGTCGCCGGCTCCTTCGCCACTTATGCCGACGAGTTCTGCGGGCCCTTTGCCGGGTTCATCACCGGTTGGTCCTACTGGTTCAACTGGGTCGTGTCGGTGATGGCCGAGACCACCGCGATCGGCATCTACGTGCGCTTCTGGATCCCGTGGATGCCGCAGTGGCTGCCGCCGCTCATCGTACTGATCGTGCTGTACGGCGCCAATCTCGTCGCCGTAAAGGTGTTCGGCGAGTTGGAGTTCTGGTTCGCCCTGATCAAGGTCGTGGCCATCATGGCGCTCATCCTGGCCGGACTCGGGGTGATCTTCTTCCATTTCGGCGACTTCGGCTCGCAGGCCAGCTTCACCAACCTGTGGACCCACGGGGGCTTCCTGCCATTCGGCACGCTCGGCGTGCTCCTGACATTGCAAATCGTGATGTTCGCCTACTCGGGCGTGGAGCTGATCGGTGTCACGGCCGGCGAGGCCGAGAATCCGGCGGTGGTGCTGCCGCGGGCGACCAACGGAATCATCTTCCGCATCCTGCTCTTCTACATCGGCGCGCTGGTCGTCATCATGGCGCTCGTGCCCTGGAATCAGTTGAGCCCGGACACGAGCCCGTTCGTGTTCGTATTCCAGAAGCTGGGTATCCCAGCGGCAGCGAGCATCATCAACGCCGTCGTCATCACCGCCGCGGCGTCTTCGTGCAACAGCGGTATCTTCAGTACCGGCCGTATGCTCTATTCCCTTGCATGCCGCGGCCAGAGTCCGCGCGTCTTCGCCTCGGTCAACCGGCAGAACGTACCGGCAGCGGCCATTCACGCCTCGGCAGCCATCATGCTGATCGGGGTATTTCTCAACTACGAGGTACCGGCGCACGTCTTCACCTGGGTGACGAGCATCGTGCTGATCGGGACGCTACTGCCCTGGGGCATGATCATGGCCGCGCACCTGGGATATCGCCGTGCGGTCCGCGAGGGACGGGCGCCAGCCTCCAGTTTCCGCATGCCGGGCGCCCCGGTGGTGAACTACCTGGTGATCGCCTTCCTGCTGTTCGTGACCGCCATGCTCTGGCTGCAACCGGATACGCGGGTGGCGCTCTACGTGGCGCCGTTCTGGTTCGGCCTGCTGGCGGTCAGCTATTTCTATGGCGTAAAGCCGCAGGCGGTGCGAGTAGCCTGATAAAATAGGACCAAAGCCGCGCGCCCGTCGCTCAGTTGGATAGAGTACCTGGCTTCGAACCAGGTGGTCGGGGGTTCGACAAAATCGCCTGGAGCGATTTTGGACGCGCGCAACGCGGGCCCGCAGGGCCGAGGCCCAGGATGGGCCGAGCACAAAATCGCCTGGAGCGATTTTGGACGCGCGCAGCGCGGGCCCGCAGGGCCGAGGCCCAGGATGGGCCGAGCAATCCCTCCGGGCCGGCCGAATGCAATACAATGCGAACAAAGCCGCGCGCCCGTAGCTCAGTTGGATAGAGTACCTGGCTTCGAACCAGGTGGTCGGGGGTTCGAATCCCTCCGGGCGCGCCATTCCAAAAAAAACATTGGGGACACTCATGATCCGAGCCCTGAGTCCATCGCTGCAATGTGCCGCAGCGCTGTTCTTTGCCATTCTTTGGGCCGTTCCTTCTGCGCATGCGGGCGCCGCGAAGATCCGCAACGGCAAGGACCTGCTTCGCGCGATGCACGGCCGCTACCAACACGACTGGTACGAGACGCTCACCTTCGAGCAAACCAGCACCACCCACAACCCCGACGGCACCAGCCAGAGCGAGATCTGGCACGAGGCCGCCCTGCTGCCCGGCAATCTGCGCATCGACATCGGCGATCCGGCTCAGGGCAACGGTGTCCTGATCGCCGATGGCACGATGACCCGGTTCAAAGCGGGCCAAGTCACCACCTCGCGCCCGTTCATTCACCTGCTGTTGGTCCTGGGCTTCGATGTTTATCGGCAGCCGGTGCGACGCACCATCGATGAGCTCGCTGGCATCGACCTCACCAAGCTGCGCGAAGACACGTGGGAGGGTGCACCGGTCTACGTGGTGGGCGCCGATGCCGGCGATTCGACCACGAAGCAGTTCTGGATCGACAGCAAGCGCCTGCTTTTCGTCCGCCTGGTCGAGCCCGATGACCATGACCCGTCCAAGACCAACGATGTGCGTTTCCTGGATTACCGCAAGACGTCGCCGGGGTGGGTCGCGGCTCGCGTGGAGCTCTACGTCGAAGGCAAGAATGCGTTCAGCGAGCGTTATGCCGACATCCGGGTCAATCCCAAGCTCGATCCAGCGATCTTCGAGCCCAGGCAGTTCGCCATGCGGCACTGGGAGAAATGAGCTGCCGGGCCCCGGCCGTACCCCTTCAGGTGTTGGCAGTCCATTCGCGGACGTAGCCCGGCGGCTCAATCGAGCAGGCCGGATCCCGCACGGCGGGCAGGTGCGCCAGGTGTACGGGCAGGACGCCGGCCCAGACATCCCTGGACATGTCCGCATCATCGTCTTTCGGCCCGCCCTCGCGAATCTTTGCGGCCGCCTCCGTCAGCTGCAGCCGCAAAACCAATGTCGCGGCGAGCTCGTTGGGGTCGGGAGGACGGACCTGCGATTCACGGCCCGGGGCGATGTGTCTCATGAATTGCTCGAGCAGCGACGGTTTGTCCTCTTCGGGCACACGGGTGCACTGGCCGTAGATCACGGCCGAGCGATAGTTCATCGAGTGGTGAAAGGCGCTGCGCGCCAGCACCAACCCATCTAGATGGGTGATCGTCACGCAGACCGGCGCGCCGCCCGCCAGGACCTTCAACATGCGACTGCCATTGGAGCCGTGCAGATACAGAGCATCCCCGCTGCGCCAGCAGGCCATGGGGATGCAGTGCACGCCGCCCTCATCGACGAACGCCACGTGACAGTGCCAGGCGGCATCCACGATTTCACGAACCGTGTCTGCATCGTAGCGTCCCCGCTCGGCAATGCGCCGAATTCGGGTCCGGGGGGTCGGCGGGACGGTGGCGCTCATGATTGCAGTGGCCTCGCGCAGCAGGGAAGCGCACTATGCGAACACTGTGGCTCCAAATAAAGAGCCACAAATCGCAAGAATCATGGAACCACGGCCGCTCCATGGACTACCAGTTTCTGTTGAAATCCGCGCGAAAAGAGCCGGTGGCCTCACGCCAGCGCCTGCTCTACCTCAACCTGCGCGAATCCATCGGCACAGCACGTTTGCCTGCCGGCCATCGCCTGCCGGGCTCGCGGGCGCTCGCGGAGCAGTTGGACGTCGCCCGCAACACGGTCGTTCATGCCTACGAGCAGCTCTGCTCCGAGGGCTATCTGCTCAGTGACCGGCAGGGCACCGTGGTTGCTTCACTACCGCCACCTCCGCGCCGACGGCCCGGCGAGATGCGCCGGGCCGCACGTCTTTCCAGCCGCGTACGGCAATTGCCGTTTACCCAGGAGACACGCGAGGAGCTGTGGCCGTTCACGTCCGGTGTGCCGGCTCTGGATGCTTTCCCGCTGGCGGAGTGGCAGTCGACAGTCCGGCGGACATTCCAGGGGATCCAGGCATGCGACCTGGGCTATGCGGAGAGTCAGGGGAGCGCTGCGTTGCGCACTGCAATCAGCGACCGGCTGCGGGTCGCGCGGGGCCTGCGGTGCTCGCCCGAGCAGGTGCTCATCACCGACGGCACGCTGACCGGATTGGATATCTGCAGCCGTCTACTCGGAGAGGAAGGGGACGTCGTATGGATGGAGAATCCCGGTTATGCAGGCGGGCGCTCGGTGTTCACCGCCGCGGGACTGAAGGTCCACTCCGTGTCTGCAGATGCAGGCGGCATGGTGACCGCTGATCTGTCAGCGCATCCCGCGCCGCGCTTCATCTACCTGACACCCTCGCATCAGTGGCCCCTCGGGGGGGTGCTGCCGATGCCCCGGCGGCTGGAATTGCTGGCGCTGGCGCACCAACACGGCGCGTGGATCCTGGAGGACGACTACGACAGCGATTTTCGCTATGGCGGCGAGCCGCTGGTGGCGCTGCAGGGTTTGACGGAGGAGGCGCCCGTGATCTACCTGGGCACTTTCAGCAAGACCCTGTTTCCCGGGTTACGCCTGGGCTATCTGATCGCGCCGCCGGAGCTGATCGGGCCGCTGCGCGCGAGCCTTGCGACCCTGAGGCGGCACGGTCGCCAGATCGAGGAGGCCACGCTTGCCCGCTTCATGTTGGAGGGCCGCTATACGCGGCACTTGAGCCGCATGCGCAAGCTCTACAAGGAGCGCCGGGAAGCGCTGCAGGCCGCGCTCACACGATACCTGCCGGCGCTCGACGTGCTGGGAGCGGACGCGGGCCTGCATCTCGTCGTGGCGTTACCGCCCGATATGGACGATCTTGAGGTCTGCGAGCGGGCGGGGCGGCGAGGACTGAACCCACAGCCTCTGAGCCGTTGCTACGAAGCCGCGACGGGCAGACAACCGGGATTGATCCTCGGCTACGGAAACACGCCCGTCAGTGTGATGGATCGCTGCGTCCGTACGCTCGCCCGCTCCATCAAGGGGTCTCATGTGTAGTCGGACCGAGAAGGGCGTACCGACGGCCGTGCGGTACCTGATAGCGCCGAACGATGGAGGCGACTCCATTGGCCGCGAGCTCTGCGGCAATGCCGTCACCGGGATGTCGCTCGAGGTGAGCGCGCTCGAGCAACGGAGTGAGCTCGCCCGAGGCGTGCCCCGGCAGCAGCACGAGCACGCGTGCGCGCGCGCCGCGCGCGCTGATCCAGTCGCGTACGGCGCTCTCGGGGGAATCGGTCGTGAGCACGGTGAAGGGTGTGCGCAGCCCACGATCGAGAATGGCGATGGTCGTCTCGTCCGGATCCAGCAGGGCGAGGCTAGCATGCGCGGCATCCGAGTGAATCTGTCTCGCCAGTGCGGGAAGATCGTGCCAGCGATCTATCGTCGGAAACACCGCGAGTGACGTCACGCAAAAGGCAGTCGCGTACGCAGCGTAAGTCCATTGAAAACTACGCAGCACGCCTCCATCGCGCTGTATCGTGGCGGCTCGCTGCAGTGCGCACCCGGCCAACACGAGTACCACCGCTGCAGTGGTGCCATAGCCGATGACAGGAATCGTGCCGCCGGCGAGACCCGCGTTATCAGCGGTTGCTCGACCGATCGCGAGCACGACGAGCGCTGCGCCGAACGTGCAGGCCATCGCGGCGATCAGCCAGCGCGTCCAGCGCAGGTGGTCGCGACGGCCCGGAGCCCAACCGCGTTGCAGCTCGCTGACTTCGAGCGCGACGAGGAGACTCACTCCGAGCAGAGCCGGGGCCGCGTAGATGTCTCTCGCCGTAGCCGCCAGAGTCAGAAGAAGCAGGAAGGGGAGTGAAGCCGCCACGGCGAATCGCCAGGCGGTGCCGCGTGAATCGCGCAGACGCACCCGATCCAACGCCCGTCGAGCTGCCGTCGCAGCGAGCGCGCTCCACGGCAGGAGATACACGGGAAGCTCGATGAAGTACTTGCCGGGCGAGTTGGGATGTTCCGTGCTGTAACGGTAAGCGGCAGGGGCCGCAATGTGGGTGAAGCGTCCGGCGAGGTTGTACCAGAAGAGGACCCGCAGAGACTCGCCGCCGGTGGCCGTGTGGGCGACGGCGAGAACCCATGGACCGATGATGATCGCCTGCAGAAGGAGGCCGGCATATAGCTCCGCACGCCGCAGCTCCGACCAGCGCCGCTCCCAGGCGATCAGCGTGAAGAGCGCCACGCCCGGCACCAGCCAGCCCGGTGCGCTCTTCGCCATGAAGCCGATTGCCGCGCCGGCGTGCATGAGGAGGTAGCCATGGAGTTTCCTGCGCCCGGGCGCAGCCGCATAGCCGATATAGGCTCCGAGCAGCGCGAGCGCGCAGCCGGCGAGGAGGCATGCATCCGGCGCCAACCAGACAGCCACGCGGAAGGCTGTGACGGCAGTGCCCGCCACGAGAGCGGCCACGATCGCAGCCACTGCGCCGTCCATCGCAAATCCGAGGGCTCCGATGGCGAGGGCCGTGACTGCAGCGTAGAGCAGGTTGGGGACGCGCGCGGCGCGCGTGGAAGGGCCGAGCAGCCGCATCGACTCGGCGCTGGCCCAGTACGAGAGAGGCGGCTTCTCCAGGAACGGCTCGCTCGCAAGCTGTGGCAGGACCCAGTGGCTCTGCACGCTCATGCGCCATGCGATGTCGGCCTCCCGTGGCTCATCCGGCGTCCAGGCGCCCCGATCGAGCGTGCCCAGCAGCCACATCGGCGCCAGAGCGAGGAGGACGACGAGCATCCACCCGCGAGTGCCGGTGGTCGTCAGCGAGCGCATGGCATCGACCCGCCTCTCAAAGAGTATGGGTAACGGGGCGGTGTTCCGGGTGCGAGGGCCGGCTGCCGCCGCGCTGTGCCAACCATTCCTCGAGCCGGGCGACTCCCTCGGTCCCAACACGCAGCCCGAGTCGCGTACGCCGCCACAGAATATCCTGCGCGGTCAGGGCGAACTCCTCCCGGCAGAGGTAGTCGGCCTCGCGCTCGTACAGCTGCGGCAACAGCTCCCCGCCGAGATCGGCCAGCGAGCGGGCGCCGCGCAGGATGCGCTGGATACGAGTGCCGTATGCATGGGCATACCGGTATCGCAACGCGGTGGGAAGCCACGGATAGGCGCGCTCCAGGCTGCGCAGGAATCCGGCATAGGCGCCACGCGGCAGGTCGCCTCCTGGAAGCAGCGCGCGGGCCGTCCAGGGAGCCGCCCGCGAGCCGAGCTCGCGAGCCAACATGTCGACCGCGCTCTCGGCGAGCTTGCGGTAGGTCGTGATCTTGCCGCCGAAGATCGTCAGGAGCGGCCCGGGGTGCCGGTCGAGCTCGAGAGCGTAGTCGCGCGTGACGCTCGCCGGGTCAGCTACGTCATCGTCCAGGAGGGGACGCACTCCGCTATAGCTCCATACCACGTCCTTGGGTTGTACGGGCTTGGCGAAGTAGCGGCTGACAGCGGCGCAGAGATAGGCGATCTCCTCGGAGTCGATGTGCACGGTGCCCGGGTCACCGGAGTACTCCACATCCGTGGTGCCGATGAGCGTGAAGTCGCGCTCGTAGGGAACTGAAAACACGATCCGGTGATCGTCGTTCTGGAAAAGATAGGCAAAGCGATGCGCGTAGAGCCGCGGAACGATGATGTGACTGCCCTTCACCAGCCGGACCGTATGGCATACGCCCACCGGCGAGGCCTGCTGCGCAAAGCGGCTCACCCAGGGGCCGGTCGCATTGACCACCGACCTGGCCAGCACCCTTTGCGGTCCTGATCGCGTTGCGAGCGTCGCAGCCCAGCCACCTCTCTCGGGCTCAAACTTCTCACAGCGGGTGCGCGTCAGGATGAGGGCGCCGCGCTCGCGAGCATCGACCGCGTTCAACACCACGAGCCGCGCGTCGTCGGTCCATCCATCCGAGTAGACGAATCCCCGCACGTATTGCGGCTTAAGCGCCGCGCCCGCCACATGACGCCGCAGGTCGATGCGCGCAGAGCCAGCCAGTCGGTGCCGGCGCGCGAGATGATCGTAGAGAAAGAGCCCCGCGCCGATGACCCAAGCCGGCCTCAGGTGTGCATCATGCGGCAGTACGAAGCGCAGCGGCCGCATCAGGTGCGGGGCCGAGCCGAGCAGGATCTCCCGCTCGATGAGCGCCTTGCGCACGAGCGCGATGTGCAGGTGCTCGAGGTACCGCAGTCCGCCGTGGATGAGCTTGGTGCTGGCCGAGGAGGTGTGGGCGGCAAGGTCGTCCTGCTCGCAGAGCAGAACCGAGAGCCCGCGGCCTGCGGCGTCGCGTGCGATGCCGGCGCCGTTGATACCGCCGCCGACGATCAGGACATCGTATGTGCCAAAATGCTGCATGCGCCGATCATATCCATACAAAGGCGCCAGGAGCGACTTTGGACGGCGAATGCCGGCCCAGCGGGCTCGGCGCAGGGACGGAGCCGAGCATCCTCGTTACCTGGAGGCACGTTTGCAGCACGTACGCCTCGAGCGCAGCGGGCGGCTGGTGCTCGAGGATGTCACCTGGACCATCCGTCCCGGTGAGCGCTGGGTGTTGGCTGGCGGGAACGGCGCCGGCAAGACGCAACTCATGAAGATCGTCGCCGGCTCCGTATGGCCGACGCCTGGCAGTAGGGAGAGCCGCCGATACCGCTGGAAGGGCGATGTCTGGCCCACGCCGCAGGAGATTCAGGAGGAGATCGGGTACGTCGGTCCGGAGCGTCAGGATAAGTACACCCGCTACGGTTGGGATCACACTGTGCGGCAGGTCGTGGCCACTGGCGTTCACCGCACCGACATTCCGCTTCAGTCCGTCAGTCACGCTGACCGCAAGCGGGTCGATGCGGTCTTGAGGCGTCTCAGGATCGAGCCGCTGGCGGAGCGTCGCTTTCTCACGCTCTCCTATGGGGAGAGGCGACTCACTCTGTTGGCTCGCGCACTGGCGTCTCGCCCGAAGATGCTGTTGCTCGATGAGCTGTTGAACGGACTCGACGAATTCAATCACGGGCGCGCGCTGCGCTGGCTGGAGAGTACCGTCCGCTCGGCGGTGCCCTGGGTGCTGTCCACTCACCGTATCGAGGACGTTCCGGCCAGTGCCACTCATGCCCTGGTTCTCGAGGACGGGCGAGTCGTCTACCGCGGCTCGCTTCGGCGAGCGCCGCTCACGCGCTGGCTGGAACACGGCATCGAGTCCTCCGGTCAGGCGAGGCAGAAGCCTGCCGCCCAGCCGGCAGCGAACGACCGTGTGTTGATACGGTTGACCAATGCTCGCGTTCACCTCGATGAGTACGTTGCTCTCAAGGGCGTCTCACTGACGATCCATGCAGGCGACTGCTGGGTGGTGCATGGACACAACGGCTCGGGCAAAACCACGCTGCTGCGCACACTATACGGCGATCATGGGGTAGCCGTCGGTGGCCGGATCGAGCGGGCAGGCATCGAGCCTGGAGTGCCACTGCAGGAATTCAAGGAGCGCGTCGGCCTCGTCGCGCCACATCTGCAGGCCGACCATCCGCAGGATCTCACGGCGAGCGCGGTCGTCCAATCCGGACGCCACGCGAGCATAGGTCTGAACGATGAGCCGACGGATGCCGACCGCGCAGCGGCCAGGCGGGCGCTGCGGGCGCTCGATTTGAGCGGGCTCGCGGACCGGCCGCTGCGCGAGCTGTCCTACGGCCAGTTGCGCCGGGTACTCTTTGCGCGAGCGTGGGTACGGGATCCGATTCTGCTCTTGCTCGATGAGCCCTTCTCCGGGGTGGACGAGCCTACCCGGCGCGATCTGTCGCAGCGCATCGAGGTGAAGGTCGCAGGGGGCACGGCGGTCGTCATGGCGACGCACCGTCGGCTCGAGTGGCCACGGTGCGCGACCCACGAGTTGGAGTTGGCGCGCGGTGAGGTCCGTTACGCAGGGCCGATCAGAGAACGAGCTCGGTCTCGAAGACGGAGACCGCCTGGCCGACGATCCACACACCCGCGACAGCCCCCTCCGTGAAGTCCAGCTCCACCTCCACCCGCCCGGGACGATGCAGGTATTGGCCCTGTACGCCGCGGAACGAGGCGCGACGCAGGTCATGGGCGAGGAATCCGTAATGGGCGAGATAAACCCCGAGCAGGCCGTGGGCGTTGCCACTCACCGGATCCTCGCCGATGCCGAGCGCCGGACAGAACATGCGCGATTCGGTGAGGTGATCCTCGTTGTGGGGCGTCAGCGCAAAGACGAAGTACCCGGCCGCGCCGATCTGCGCCGAGAGTGTCGTGAGACGAGTCATGTCGGGCTTCAGATGTTTCAGCGGCTCGGTGCCGCGTACCCCGATCAGAAGGCGCGTGCTGCTCGAGCCGGCGATTCGGAGGGGGCAGCGGGTATCGAGCTCGTCCGTCGCGAGCGCCAGCGCATCGAGCACCGCCAGCCGCTCGCGGTCATTGAGCTCCCGGCCGAGAGGCGGGGCCTTCTGCCGCACCGCGATCTTGCGGTCATCGCCGCTGCCGCGGATCTCGATGTCGACCACTCCAGCCTTGGACTTCTGCCGCAGTTGCCGGGGAGCATCGTGTCTGCGGGAGAGGACGTAGTGCGCAGCGACCGTGGCGTGGCCGACGAACCCGGCCTCGGTACGCGGCGTGAAGAAGCGCGCCCGCAGGTCGTGGCCCTCGCCCTCGGCAGACAGAATGAATGCGGTGTCGGCGTTGTTGAGCTCGCGAGCGATGGCCAGCATCTGCGCCTCGGACAGCCGGTCGGCATTGAGCACAACGCCGGCGGGATTCCCGGTGAATCGCTCCACGGTGAAGGCATCCACCTGATGCACTTGAATTTTCTGAGTCATCGCTTTCGGTCCCCGTCCGGGGATGACTGGGCGCTGGCCGACGGCGGACATTCTAGCCCATGAATTACAATGCTCCCATGGAGATCGGCGTCGAAATCAGTCTGTATCCGCTGGCGGAACACTTTGCTCCGGAGATCCACGACTTCATAGCCCGCCTGACTGCGGCCGGCAATCTCAAAGTGGTGAGCGGCAGCCTCAGCACCCAGATCTTCGGCGAATACGAGCACGTCTTCGAGACACTTCGCCGGGAGCTGCGCGCCACGCTCGAGAGCCGGGACCGGCAGGGTGGCAAGGCGGCTTTCGTCCTGAAGATCCTGGGCCCTCTGTGAGCCAACTGCCCATCGATGGTGGACCTCCGCGAGGCCCGCGCGGGTACTCACGCGTGTCTCGGCGGACGCGCGCTCACGCGGCTGGCGCCAGCGGGCGTGAATCGGCAAACTATTGGCTTGGCCCTGCGTTCGCCCGGGCGATTCTGCAAACCGAGGTAAGTGAATGGCGTTGCTGCGCGTGATCGACCGCGACGGTCAGGAGCATGAGGTCGATGCAAAGACCGGTCTCAAGGTCATGGAGACCCTGCGCGAGCTCGACTACGGGGTGGCGGCGATCTGTGGCGGCATGTGCTCTTGCGCGACCTGCCACGTCTACGTCGATGCGGACTGGCAGGCTCGGCTGCCTGCGCCCATGTCGGACGAGCGGGAGCTGCTCACGGAGCTCGCGCACACTCAGGACAACTCGCGCCTCTCGTGTCAGCTCGAGTTCACCCCCGAGCTGGCCGGGTTGCGCGTCACCATCGCCCCTGACGAGTAGAGCGGGAGCTGCCCATTAGCATTCTCTGGATGGTGGTTGCCTGCGCCGGTATCGGCACGGTAATCGTGGTGCGCCTCTACTTCACCCTGCGCAAATTACGTCCGACGCATCAGGAGACCTGGGACGAGAAGATGGTGGAGCGCCTGCGCGCGCAGGGGTATGTGCCCTTCAACGAATACCCGGTCGATTTCTTCCTGGCGTTGCCCGATGAGAGCGCCTGCAGTGCGGTGCGCGCGCGCCTGGAGCCGGACGGCTTCAGTGTAGATGTCAAGCCGATCGAGGATGAGCCCACTCTGCCGTTGAGCCTGCATGCGACCAGGACGATGCGCCTGATCCTGACCGATGTGGTGGAGATCAGCAAGCG
Organism: Steroidobacteraceae bacterium; assembly: GCA_036273735.1. Taxonomy (GTDB): domain Bacteria; phylum Pseudomonadota; class Gammaproteobacteria; order Steroidobacterales; family Steroidobacteraceae; genus 13-2-20CM-66-19. The sequence goes on from DASUHA010000106.1 coordinate 87,629, forward strand.
CATGGGCGCGCTCGCAACCGAGTTCAACGGCCGCTACGACGGATGGGCGGCGTAGGCGAGCGCCGTCAGCGCTTCTCGGTCTGACGACGCACCGCCTCGGCTGCGGCGGCGATGGCAGCCGGATCGCCCAGGTAGCGACTCCCGAGCGGTTTCAGCTGCGGATCGAGCTCGTAGAGCAGCGGAACGCCCGTCGGGATGTTGAGCTCGACGATCTCGCTCTCCGATACCTCATCCAGCATCTTCACCATCGCGCGCAGGCTGTTGCCGTGCGCGGCAACCAGCACGTTGCGGCCGCGGCGCAGCTCCGGCGCGATGCGGCTGTGCCAGAAGGGCAACACGCGGGCGAGCGTGTCTTTGAGTGATTCCGCCGCCGGCAGCTCCGCGGCGGGCACATCGGCATAGCGCGGGTCGAAGCGCGGATGGCGCTCGTCATCGGAGGCAAGCGGTGGCGGCGGAATGTCGTAGCTGCGGCGCCAGACCTTCACCTGTTCCGCGCCATGGCGCTCGACGGTCTGTGCCTTGTCGAGTCCCTGCAGCGCGCCGTAGTGGCGCTCGTTGAGGCGCCATGAGCGCTCGACGGGAATCCACATCCGATCCATCCCATCGAGCATGATCCAGAGCGTGCGGATCGCCCGCTTCAGCACGGAGGTGAAGGCGATGTCTACGAGCAGCCTCTCCTCGAGAAGCTGCCGCCCCGCACGTGTGGCTTCCTCGCGGCCCTGATCCGAGAGATCGACATCGGTCCAACCCGTGAAGAGATTCTCGAGGTTCCAGATGCTCTGGCCGTGGCGGACCAGTATCAGCTTGCCGGTCGTGCTCATGAGAGTCCCGATCCCATCCTCATTCAGCGAGTTTCCGCAACGATTCGACACCGACGGTGAGCGTCGCGAAATCGGCGGCGCCGGCCGCACGCATGTCGGTGAGGGTGCGCTGCCAGTGCGCCAGCTCTTTGCCGGCGGCCTCCTGCCAGGCCGTCACGCGCTCTTCAGCGCTGCCGCCGCGGCCGACTTTCAACACGCGCTCCGCGAGCCTGCGGTGCAGGCGCAGGGCCGCATCGCGCAGGCCGGTGCGTGCCGTGGCCTGCCACGGCCCTTCGACCGGCAGCCGATCGATCTGCTGGCGCACCCAGTCGAGACCCGTGCGCGCGCCGGCCTCGAAGTAGACGCGTGCAGCCTCGGTCATCGCGATGCGCTGCGAGCCGGCCAACTCCACGATGTCGAGCGAGGCGTTGTGTGCGTCGAGGCTCGCCACCCGCGCAGCCAGCTCAGGCGGCAAGCCCGCCTCGATGTGTTGTGCGCGCACCTGCTCGAACTGCTCGCGCCAGGAGCCGCAGAGCACCTGGCCGATGCGTGACTCCAGCTCGTGCACTCCGGCGCGGAATTCTGCCACGGCTGCATCCACCTTGAGCGCGCGGCGCCGCGCGAGCAGCCAGTAGGTGGCGTGGCGCAGCAGCCGGCTGGTCTCGAACGCCGCCGCGTACTGCACCCTCGCCGGCACCTTGTTGTCGAGATCCTCGATATCCGACCATACCGTGCGCATGTCGAAAATCTCGCGCGCCGCGGTGTAGGCACGCGCGATCTGCGCAGGCTCCGCGCCCGTATCCTCCTGCGCGCGCGGCACGAAAGTCGGCCCCATCCGGTTGATCAGGCTGTTGGTGGTGGCGGTGGCGATGATCTCCCGCCGCAGCCGGTGACGGGAGATGGCGCGCGCAAACCGCCGGCGCACCGGCGCGGGGAAGTAGCGCTCGAGCTCGGTGGAAAGATACGGGTCCTCCGGCACGTCCGAGTCGAGCAGATGATTGTTCAGCCAGATCTTGCTGTAGGCGAGCAGGATCGCGAGCTCCGGGCGGGTGAGCCCGGCGCCCGCCTTGCGCCGCTCGGTCAGCTCATCGTCCGTGGGCAGGAACTCGAGCGCGCGGTTGAGCTCGCCCGAGCGCTCGAGCGAGCGGATGAGGTGCTGGAATTCCGACATGCGGGCGCGGGCCTGCAGCTCGAGCGTGCTGATCGCCTGGCTCTGCAGGTAATTGTTGCGCAGCACCAGCGAGCACACCTCGCTCGACATGCTGGCAAGCAGCCGGTTGCGCTCGCCCGCGGTGAGCCCGCGAGCCTGCACGATGGGATTGAGCAATATCTTGAGATTGACCTCGACGTCGGAGGTGTTGACACCGGCGGAGTTGTCGATGAAATCCGTGTTGAGACGCCCGCCCGCGAGCGCGTACTCGATGCGCCCGCGCTGGGTGAGGCCGAGGTTACCGCCCTCACCGACGACCCTGGCCTTCAGCTCCCGGCCGTTGATGCGCAGGGCGTCGTTGGCGCGATCGCCTACTTCCGCATTCGACTCGCGCGCCGCCTTGACGTACGTACCGATGCCGCCGTTCCACAGCAGATCCACCGGCATCCGCAGAATCGCCCGCATGATGTCCGTCGGTGTGCTCGAGACGGCCTCGAGGCCGAGGAGGGCGCGCGCCTCGGGTGAGAGGGTCACCGACTTGGCGTTGCGCGCGAAGACGCCGCCGCCCTTGGAGATCCGCTTGCGGTCGTAATCGTCCCAGCTCGAGCGCGGCAGATCGAACAGGCGCTGCCGCTCCGCGAAGCTCACCGCCGGATCGGGGTTGGGATCGAGGAAGATGTGTCGATGATCGAATGCGGCCTGCAGGCGAGTGTGCCGCGAGAGCAGCATGCCGTTGCCGAACACGTCGCCCGACATGTCACCGATGCCGGCAGCCGTGAAGTTGGTCTTCTGGATATCGATACCGAGCTCGCGGAAATGCCGCTTCACGCATTCCCAGCCGCCGCGCGCGGTGATGCCGAGACGCTTGTGATCGTAGCCGGCGGAGCCGCCCGAGGCGAAGGCATCGCCCAGCCAGAAGCCGTACTCCGCGGCGATGGAGTTGGCGATGTCGGAAAAAGTCGCCGTGCCCTTGTCGGCAGCGACCACGAGGTAGGCATCGTCAGGGTCCCGGCGCACCACTTGGGCCGGCGGCACGAGGTGGCTGCCGACGATGTTGTCGGTCAGATCCAGGAGGCCGCGGATGAACGTGCGGTAACACGCGATGACCTCGGCCTGCACTTCCTCGCGGCTGCCGCCCGGCAGACGCTTGGGCACGAAGCCGCCTTTGGCGCCCACCGGTACGATGAGCGTGTTCTTCACGTTCTGCGCCTTCATCAGGCCGAGCACTTCGGTACGGAAGTCTTCGCGGCGATCCGACCAGCGGATGCCGCCGCGCGCCACGTAGCCCATGCGCAGGTGTACGCCCTCGACCCTCGGGCTGTAGACGAAGATCTCGAACTTCGGGCGCGGCAGCGGCAGGTCGGGAATGGCGGCCGGATCGAGCTTGAGCGAGATATAGGCAAGCGGTGCTCCGCTGGCATCGCGGCGGTAGAAGTTGGTGCGCAGCGTCGCTTGGACGAGTCCGAGGTAGGCGCGCAGAATTCGATCCTCATCGAGGCTCGTGACGGCATCGAGGCCGGCGAGGATCTGGGCGGCGATCTGCTCCGAGGGCTTGCCGCTCGCATCAGGCCGCTCCCGGCGGCCGCGGCTGCCGCGTGCCGCTGCCTGCTGAGCGGCCGGATCGAGGTGTGCCTCGAACAGACGCACCAGCCCGGCCGCGATCGCCGGATTCGCCGCGAGCGCGCGCTCCATGTACGCCTGGCTGAAAGGTACGCCGGTCTGCAGCAGATAGCGGCAATACGCGCGCAGCACGGTGATCTCGCGTGCAGTGAGATCGGCACCGAGCAGTAGGCGGTTGAAACCGTCGTTCTCCGCATCCCCGCCCCACGTCATCGTGAGCGCCTCCTTGAAGCGCGCCTCGATGCGGCCGATGTCGATCGCGAGGCCGTCGCGATGCTCGAGCTCGAAGTCCTGGATCCAGGCGGTGCCGCCTTCGGGCCAGGCCAGCTCATAGGGCCGCTCGGCAATCACCCGCAGGCCGAAATTCTCCAGGATCGGCAGCAGGTCCGAGATCGGTACCGGGTCCCCCAGCCGCACGACCTTCAAATGCATCCGCGCGGGCTTCTGGTGCTGCGGGCGGTGCAGGCTCAGCCGCCGCGCCTCAGGCGCGGCGCGCAGTTGCTCGAGATCGGCGATGTCGACCAGGGCATCGGCCGGTGCCACGTCCTCCTCGTAGGCGAGCGGAAAGACCCGCCGATAGCGGCTCGCCAGCGCGATGCCGGCAGCCTCGCCGTCGTGCGCGATCAGCACCTCGCGCAGGCGATCTGTCCAGGTGAGGGCCGCCTCCGCGATCCGCCGCTCCACCGCGGCGATATCGACCTTGCGTCCCGGGGGCTCGGTGCGCACCACCACGTGTACGCGCGCATGGCTCGAGCCGGAGATCTGCACCTGACTCTCGACCGACTGGCCGGAGAATCCCTCGAGCACGATCTGCTCGATGCGCTGGCGCACCTCGGTGTTGTAGCGGTCGCGCGGCACATACACCAGGCAGGAGTAGAAGCGCTGGTAGGGATCGCGTCTCGCCAGCAGACGGACCGTGCGGCGCTCGTAGAGATTCACGACGCCGCGGGCGATGCGGATCAGATCATCGATGCCCGCCTGAAAGAGCTCATCACGCGGATAGGTCTCGAGCACGTTGAGCACGGCCTTGCCGTCGTGACCGTGCGGATCGAGACCAAAGTACTCGATCACGCGATCGACTTTCCGCCGCAGCACGGGGATGTCACGCGGGCTGCGGTGATAGGCGGTCGAAGTCCAGAGGCCCAGGAACCGGTGCTCACCGACGACCCGCCCCCGGGTATCGAAGGTCTTCACACCTGCGTAGTCGAGAAACTCGGCGCGGTGCACGGTCGAGATGGAGTTGGCCTTGGTGAGAACGAGGAGATCCCGATCACGGGCGCGGGCGCGGATGTCGCCCGTCAACACGGTCGCGGCAGGCTTCGATCCCGTGCCGCGCGCATGCAGGATGCCGAGGCCGCTGCGCGAGTCCGGGATCAGCCGGTCCTCCTGGGCGCCGCGCTCCAGGCGGTAGTAGCGGTAGCCGAGAAAGACGAAGTGACGCTCCTCCATCCATTCGAGGAGCTGGCGGGCCTCCCTGACATCATCGGTCGGCAGGGGAGGCGGGTCACGCTCGAGATCCGCAATCAGAGCGCGCACCCGCTCGCGCATTGCCGGCCAATCATCGACGGCCAGGCTTACATCGGTCAGTGTCGACTCGATGTCGCGATGCAGCCGCTCGATGGCCGCCGGATCGGTCTGCCGATCGATCTCGTACAGCTCCCAGGATTCCGCCCGGTGCGCCTGATCGCCGTTCGTGCCGAGGCCGGTGAGGCGGCCGCGTCCATCGCGCCGAACCTCGAGCACCGGGTGGACGATGAGATGCATCGCAAGCCCGGCGCGACCGAAGGCGATGCCGACGGAGTCGACCAGGAAAGGCCTGTCATCGGTGACGATCTGCACGAGCGTGTGCGGCGACTCGAAGCCGTCGCGCTCGCGATCGGGATTGAAGATCCGGACCAGGGACTGGCCGGGGGCACGGCGCCAGCCCAGCTCCAGGTGAGAGCGGGCTGCACCGGCGAGGGTAGCAGGCGCTCGCTCCGCGAGGTCTTCCTCGCCGACGCCTCGGAAATATGTCCGCAGGAATCGCTGCTGCATCTCACGGAAGAGAGCAGCGTGCGAGGCCGCGGAGGGCCCGCGCTGGGGGCCGGGGCGGGTGCGAGCGATGCGTTCGATCAGCGCGAGACGGGCCGGGGGAATGCTGCGCAGAAGACGACTGTCGTCTGACGAGGGGTCTGGTGCATGCATGGTGGGGCGCGATTATATACGCATAGGCCGCCTTGCCGGCCGCACACGCATAGGCGGCCTCATCGGCCGCACACGCATGGGCAGCCGCGGCTGAGGGCTGTATAATAGTTGCACGCGCAACGAGATGGCGACGGAGATGCAGATGAGCCAGTCCCGTGATAATCCGATGGGTACCGACGGCTTTGAGTTCGTCGAGTACACGGCGCCCGATCCGCAGCTCCTGCGGACGCTCTTTGAGCGGATGGGCTTCCCGGTGAAGGCACACCATCGCTCGAAAAACGTGACGCTGCACAGGCAGGGGGCAATCAACTTCATCATCAACGCCGAGCCTGAGTCGTTCGCGCAACAATTTGCACGTCAGCACGGTCCGTCCGCCTGCGCTATGGCCTTTCGTGTCAAGGATGCGGCGTATGCGTATCGTCGCGCGCTCGAGCTCGGCGCCAAGCCCGGCCCGCAGAGCGCAGGCCCCATGGAGCTCAACATTCCGTGCATCGAAGGCATCGGCGGCTCGCTCGTCTACCTGGTCGATCGGTACGGCGACAGCTCGATCTACGATGTTGATTTCCGACCGGTTCCGGCGCCGTCCGGCGAGAATGCCGGTCTCACGTGCATCGATCATCTCACCCACAACGTGCAGCGTGGGCACATGGATCGGTGGAAGGGCTTCTATGAGAAGCTGTTCAATTTCCGCGAGATCCGCTACTTCGACATCGAGGGCAAGCACACCGGCCTGTTCTCGCGCGCAATGACGAGTCCCTGCGGCAAGATCCGCATTCCCATCAACGAGTCGCAGGACGAAAAGAGCCAGATCGAGGAGTATCTGCGGGAGTATCACGGCGAGGGCATTCAGCACATCGCGCTCGCCACGGATGACATCTACCGTACCGTCGATGTGCTGCGCAGCCGTGGGCTGGCCTTCCAGGACACGCCGGACACTTACTACGAAGCCGTCGACGGGCGCGTCACGGGACATCGCGAGCCGCTCGATGAGCTGCGCCGCCGCCGGATTCTGATCGACGGCAACCCGGAGCGTGGCGAGGGCCTGCTGCTGCAGATCTTCACCTGCAACGTGATCGGCCCAATCTTCTTCGAGATCATCCAGCGCAAGGGCAACGAAGGCTTCGGCGAAGGCAACTTCCGCGCGCTCTTCGAGTCGATCGAGCAGGATCAGATCCGCCGCGGCGTGATTTAGTATCGCTCGAGGCGCTGAATTACACTCTGGGGGATGGAGGCTCCCCAGCGCGGCGGTCCGCGGCCCGCACTTCCCCTACGGCTCGACTATGATCCGGCGCTGCCGATCACGGCGCACCGCGAGGAGATCGTCGCTGCCCTCGCGCGCCATCCGGCAATCATCGTGTGCGGGGCCACGGGCTCGGGCAAGTCGACACAGCTGCCGAAGCTCTGTCTGACCGCTGGGCGCGGCACCGCAGGCCTGATCGGGCACACTCAGCCGCGGCGCATCGCAGCGCGCGCTCTGGCCACGCGGCTGGCGGAGGAGCTCGGCACGACGGTCGGCGGCGCGGTCGGCTATCAGGTGCGGTTCGCCGATCACACCGGCCCACAAGGCCGTGTGAAGCTCATGACTGACGGCATCCTGCTGCAGGAGCTCGAGGGTGATCCACAGCTGCGCCGCTATGACACCCTGATCCTGGACGAGGCGCATGAGCGCAGTCTCAACATCGATCTGTTGCTCGGCGTGCTGCAAAGGCTTCTGCCGCAGCGCTCGGATCTGCGGCTGATCGTAACGTCTGCGACCATCGACCCGGGCAGGCTGTCGGAGTTTTTTGGCGGGGCGCCCGTCATCGAGGTATCGGGCCGCAGCTATCCGGTGGAGGTCCGTTATCGGCCGCTCGTTGCCGAGGACGAGGATGCCGCGGAGCTGTCGCTGCCGGAGGGTATCGTGGAGGCCGTGCGAGAGCTCGACTCGCGCTCAGGAGGAGCGAGCGCCGATACCCTCGTATTCCTTCCCGGCGAGAAGCACATCCGTGAGGCGGCCGATGCTCTGTCGAAGGCACGGCTCGCGAGCACTGAGCTGCTGCCGCTCTTCGCGCGGTTGTCAGCCGCCGATCAGGCGAGGATTTTCCAGAAGCACTCCGGGCGGCGCGTGATCCTCGCGACCAATGTCGCCGAGACCTCGCTCACCGTGCCGGGTATCCGCCACGTCGTCGACTCGGGGCTGGCGCGGATCAGTCGTTACAGCGTGCGCGGCAAGGTGCAGCGCCTGCACGTGGAGCGCATCTCCCAGGCGAGCGCGGATCAGCGCAAGGGCCGCTGCGGCCGTGAGACTGAGGGGATTTGCATTCGTCTGTACTCGGAGGAGGAATTCGCAGGTCGCGACGCCTACACGCCTCCGGAGATCCTGCGCACCAACCTGGCGAGCGTGATCCTGCGGATGGCGACGCTCGGGCTTGGGGATCCGGAGAGCTTCCCGTTTCTCGATCCGCCGGATACTCGGCTCATCAACGACGGCGTACGGCTCCTCGAGGAGCTGCAGGCGATGGACGCTGACCGGCGCGTGACGAGCCTCGGCCGCAAAATTGCAACCCTGCCGGTCGATCCGCGGCTCGGCCGCATGCTGCTCGCCGCGGCGCGTCATCACTGCCTCACGGAAATGCTGGTCATCGCGGCATTCCTCGAGACACAGGACCCGCGTGAGCGGCCGTCCGACATGCAACGGCAGGCAGACGAGAAGCACGCTCTCTTTGCGGATGGGCGCTCTGATTTCGTCACGGTGCTCAATCTCTGGCGCGCCTTCGGCGAGCAGGCCGCGGCGCTTTCGGGCAATCAGCTGCGCAAGTGGTGCCGAGAGCATTTCCTTTCCTTCCTCCGCATGCGCGAGTGGCAGGATCTTCACCATCAGCTCACCCGCAGCGTCCGCGAGCTCGATCTGCGGCCGAATCACGCGTCCGCGAGTTACGCGGACCTGCACCACGCGATCCTGACGGGCTTCCTCGGTTCCGTCGGGACGCTCAATCAGAAGCGCGAATACGACGGCCCGCGGGGTATGCGCTTCGTGATCGCCCCCGGCTCGCCGCTCGCCGCCAGGCCACCCAAGTGGGTCGTCGCCGGGAGTCTCATCGAGACCACGCGGCTCTACGCGCGGATGGTGGCCTCGATCAACCCAGCGTGGATCGAGCGCGCGGGTGCGCACCTCGCGAAGCGCACGTTCAGCGAGCCTCACTGGGTGGCGGATCGCGGGTTCGTGGCGGCGTATGAATCCGTGTCGCTCTATGGGCTCTCTCTCGCCACGCGACGACGTGTCAACTACGGACCGGTCGCGCCCAGGGAGGCACGCGAAATTTTTATCCGTGAGGCCCTGGTCGGTGCCGGTGCCGAGGTTACGACGGGCCGGGTCACCGTCCGTGGGGAGTTTCTCCACGCCAACCAACGGCTGCGCCAGGACATCGAGCGGTTGGAGGCCAAGATCCGCCGACGCGATATCCTGATCGGCGAGGAGAGCGAGATCGCTTTCTACGCCACGCGCATTCCCGAGCGAGTCAGCTCGATAGGCGACTTCGAGCAGTGGCGCGCGCAGGCCGAGCGCCGCGAGCCGCGGCTCCTGTACATGTCGCCCGCGGACCTGATGCAACGCGAGGCAGGCGAGGTCGATGACCTCCAATACCCTGATGCGCTTGATGTCGGCGGTAACAGATTGCCGCTGCAGTATCGGTTCGAGCCCGCGGAACCGGATGACGGTGTCACGCTGGTGGTCCCCGACCTTCTGCTCGATGCGCTCGAGGCGGATCGATTGGCGTGGCTGGTTCCGGGCTGGCGTCTCGAGAAGATCATCGCCGTGCTGCGCGAGCTACCGAAGGCGCAGCGCAAGCTGCTGGTGCCGGTTCCGGAGCACGCCCGGCAGGCGCTGGAGGAGCTGACCGCGCAGGCGGCCACCGGTCCTGCAGGGCCCGGGACCGGCTTGCGCGGGTTTCATGCCGGTCTGGCTGCCTGGGTCTCGGAACGGGTCGACGCAACGGTGGCCCCGGCGAACCTCGCAGCCCTGCCTGTGCCCGATTGGCTACGAATGAACATCCGAGTCATCGACGCGCAGGATCGGGTGTTGGCCGAGGGGCGCGATCTCGCTGCTCTCAGGCAAAAAATATCGGGAGCCGCAGTGAGCGCTCGCAGGGCGGCGGAGGAGAGGGTGACGCTGCATCGCCAGTGGGACTTCGGCGAGCTGCCCGTCAGCAGTCAGATCGAGCGAAATGGATTGCTGTTGACGGTCTATCCGGCAATCGAGGACAGGCATACTGCGGTCGCACGGGTGGCGGCCCGCGGCGCAGCCCATGCCGAGGAGCTGTCGCGGCGGGGCGTGGCGCGCCTGGCGCTGCTCGCATTGCCTCAGCAGGCCCGTTACTGGCAAAAGCGGGTGGCGGAAGACCGCGAGCTCGTGCTGCAGAGCCGTGGGCTCGATCTCGCCCAGACTCTGGCCGATGCCGTTGGCGAGCGCATCTTCACCGATTGCTTCGCCTCTGTGGAGGCTCCGCTGCCGCGCAGCCGCGAAGCATTCGCTCAGCGGCTGGAGGAGGGCCGGGGCCGGCTCGAAGAGACCGGCGAACGACTCATCGAGATCGTAAGAAGCGTCCTCAAGGAATGGCGCGCCGTGCGCGCAGCTCTCGATGCGTCGCGCAATCCCGCATCAGCTGCGGCCGTCATCGAAATCAACGCCCAACTTGCCGCACTGTTGCCCGCCGACTTCATCGAGTCGACGCCACAACCGTGGCTGGGTCATCTGTCGCGTTATCTGAAGGCGATCGTGCGCCGGCTCGGACGGCTGCCCGCGGAAGCGCGGCGCGACGCGGAGCTGGCCTCTCGCGTGCGCCCGCTGATGGAGGCTGTCGGCAAGCTCGCGGCGAAGTCTCTCGAGACGCGACCGCAAGTCGAGCTGCGGCAACTTCGCTGGATGATCGAGGAGTTCCGGGTCTCGCTGTACGCACAGGACCTGAAGACAGTCATGCGGGTGTCGGAGCAACGACTCGCCGAGCAGCTCGGGCGGGCGGAAGCCGAGGCGCGGAGCTAGGATCGGCCAAAAGGTCGCTCTGCCGCGCACCTGAAAGATAGAATTTTGTTGTAAATCAAATGATTACGTATGCCGACAATCGGCCAATAAATCGGCCAGCAGCCCAGTGAAAAGATCGGCCAAAAGATCGGCCAAAATAAGATAAATATTGATATAATATTTGTCTTTTCATAATGTTACGAGACTAAGTGATCGGCCAAATGGATGCGATCGAGTCCGTTCAGCGCATAGAGCCCGCCCGCCTGGAAGAGCCGGGGGAGGGGATTGCCGACCTCGTCGCCGAATTGTCGGCTGCCAGTGCAGAGCTGGGTAATACGCTCCATCCGCTCACGGCGGCCAATCTGGCCGACCTCGTGCGCATCATGAACGCCTACTACAGCAATCTGATCGAGGGTCATAACACGCGCCCCAGAGACATCGAGCGCGCACTTGCCGGTAACCTCGACGAAGACGCCGCCCGGAGGAATCTACAGCTCGAGGCCGCAGCACATGTGCGCGTCCAGTCCGAAGTAGACCGAATGGCAGCCGACGGCCGCTTGACCGAGCCGGCATCGGTGGACTTCATATTGTGGTTACACCGGGAGTTCTATCGCGACGCGCCCGAAGAGATGCTGCGCGTGCGCGGCGGAGGAGGTGATCTGATCATGGCGCCCGGCGAATGGCGTTCGACCCCGGCGCAGGACGTGGCGGTTGGTCGTCATCTCCCGCCTTCCAGCATGCGTGTTGCCGAATTCATGAGATATTTCGCCGAACGGTATGCGTTCTCACGCCTCGGTAAGTCGGGCCGCATCATTGCCATGGCCGCGGCGCACCATCGCCTGAACTACATACACCCGTTCCCTGATGGGAATGGCCGCGTCAGTCGCCTGATGAGTCACGCGATGGGGCACGTCGCTGGTATCGGCGCCCATGGCCTTTGGTCGATCTCGCGCGGTCTTGCTCGAGGACTGGAAAGTCGTAGCGACTACAAAAGCATGATGGATCGCGCGGACACTCCGCGGCAAGGGGATCTCGATGGCCGCGGCAATCTTTCCCAGCGTGCCCTCACCGACTTCGTTCGCTGGTTCCTGCAGGTCGCGTTGGATCAAGTGCAATTCATGAAAAGCCTCTTTGACCTCGATACGCTGACGCAGCGACTGCGTCGCTTCGTTGAGCGCAGCGATAACCTGAGACCTGAAGCCGCTCACCTGTTGGAAGAGGCATTGATCCGGGGTGAATTCCAGCGCGGCGAAATCGGTCGCATTACGGGTTTGCCTCAGCGCACCGCGCGCCGAGTCCTCAACGAGCTGACTGTCGTGGGTCTGCTCAGCTCCGACACCCCGAAGGGTGCCGTAACCCTGCGATTTCCCGTCGAGACGCTGGATGCGCTATTCCCGAGACTCTTCCCGGAGACCTGAGGCACATCGCCCCCCATTCGGGTATTCTCGCGATGCCACTTCGAAGAGTTTGCGTACGGCCATGAACAAAGTACGAGCGAGCGCAGCAGAGGCGCTGCATGGGATCCGCGACGGCGCCAGCATAGCCGCCGGCGGGTTCGGGTTGTGCGGCATCCCGGAGCTGTGCATCCAGGCGCTGCGCGAGATCGGCGTGCGCAATCTGACCATAACGTCGAACAACTGCGGCGTCGATGATTTCGGCCTGGGGTTGCTGCTCGCCAACCGGCAGATCCGTAAGATGATTTCCAGCTACGTGGGCGAGAACAAGCAGTTCGAGCGGCAGCTCATGGCGGGCGAGATCGAGGTCGAGCTGGTTCCGCAAGGGACCTTGGCGGAGCGGCTGCGCGCCGGGGGCGCTGGCATTCCAGGCTTCTACACCGCGACGGGAGTCGGCACGGTGGTTGCGGAGAAGAAGGAAGTGCGCGAGTTCGATGGCCGCTCATATCTACTCGAGCGCGGGATCCGCACGGATTGGGCCATCGTCAAGGCGTGGCGCGGCGACCGCTTGGGCAACCTGCAGTACCGTCTGACGGCGCGCAACTTCAATCCTTTGTGCGCGATGGCAGGCCGCATCACCGTGGCGGAAGTCGAAGAGCTGGTCGAAGTTGGCGCGATCGCGCCCGAACAGGTCGATACTCCCGGAATCTTCGTGCAGCACGTCGTGGTCGGCAAACACGAAAAGCGTATCGAGCGTCGCACCACGCGACCCAACATCGTGGGCTGATCGGAGGACGACTGACATGCTGACGCGAGAGCAGCTGGCGATGCGCGCGGCTCAGGAGCTGCGAGACGGTCAATACGTGAACCTCGGCATCGGTATCCCGACGCTGGTCGCCAATTACATTCCGGCAGGAGTGGAGGTGGTGCTGCAGAGCGAGAACGGACTCCTGGGCGTCGGGCCGTTCCCTTACGAGACCGAGGAGGATGCGGATCTCATCAACGCGGGTAAGCAAACGGTGACCATGCTGCCCGGCGCCTCGATCTTCGACAGTGCGGACAGCTTCGCGATGATCCGCGGGGGACACATCGATCTCGCGATTCTCGGCGCCATGGAGGTGAGCGAGGCCGGCGACATCGCCAACTGGATGATTCCCGGCAAGATGGTGAAAGGCATGGGCGGGGCGATGGACCTCGTTTCCGGGGCGAAGCGGATCGTGGTCGTCATGGAGCACTGCGCGAAGGGCAACGACTCGAAGATCAAGCGTCAGTGCACGTTGCCGATCACCGGCCTGCGCGTGGTGAACCGCATCATCACCGATCTGGCAGTGATCGATGTGACAGCGGCGGGACTCGAGCTGATCGAGCGCGCGCCGGGCGTCTCCGTGGATGAGATCGTCAGTCGTACCGAAGCGCCGCTGAAGGTGAGGAGCGCCGGAGTGAAGGACGTCGAGGTCTAAAGCGGCCGGCCAACGACGCCTGCCGGGATGGCTCGCCGCCATGGGCGACCGGCGGTATGGCCCTGACCACGGCCGGTCTGACACGCCCCTGGCGCGCCGTTCCGCTACTACGGCCGGTGCTGGCGGGCGAGATATTCCTCGCTCTGCATCTCGGTGAGCCGGCTTGCGGTCCGTTGGAATTCGAGGCACAGGCGGTCGCCACGATAGAGCTCGGCTGGAGGCACTGCAGCGGAGATCACGAGCTTCACGCAGCGGTCATAGAGTTCATCGATCAGAGCGATGAAGCGGCGCGCCTCGTCCTCCCGCAATGGATCGAACGTGGGAACCTCAGAGACCACGACGGATTGGTAGTTGCGCGCGATTTCGATGTAATCATCCTGGCTGCGCGGGCCGGCGCAGATCGCCTCGAAATCGAACCAGACGGCGCTCTCGCTCTGGCGCATCACGGGTATCGGCCGGCCTTCGATTTCCACGGTACCGTCAGACGCATCAGCGTGGTCCGATAGCTCGGAGAAGAGCGTGCGCAGTCTCGCGGTCGTGTTGGGGTCCCTGGATGGCAGGTACGTGCCGGCCCGCGTGAGCTGGCGCAGGCGATAATCGCGTTTGCCTTCGATCGCGAGCACGTCCACATTCTTTTTGATGAGCTTGATTGCCGGCACAAAGCGCTGGCGCTGCAGGCCGTTGCGGTACAGGTCATCCGGCGCGATGTTGGAGGTGGCGACCAGGGTGATACCCCGCCGAAAGAGGCCGCCGAAGAGCCTGGACAGGATCATGGCATCGGCGATGTCGGTGACGAAGAGCTCATCGAAGCAGAGCACGCGCACTTCGGCGGCCAGGCGATCGGCCACCGTCTCGAGCGGCGATTCGAGCTCCCTCAAGCCCTTCAGCTCGGCGTGGACATCGTGCATGAAGCGATGGAAATGACGGCGGCGGCGCTCCGGGAACGGCAGACTGTTGAAAAAGAGATCCATGAGCCAGGTCTTGCCGCGCCCCACCGGGCCCCAAAGGTACAAGCCGCGCTCGGGGGTCTGCGCGCTTCGCCGTCCAACGGCGCGCAGCAGGCGTCCGCCCAGGGACGCCTGGGATTCATGGGCAACGATCAGTCGCGAGCGCAGCTCCTCCAGCCGGGTCACCGCGGCAAGCTGTGCCGGATCTGCGCGGAAGCCGCGCTCGGCGATCTGATGCCCGTAGATCTCGCGCAGCGTCCCCGTGCCCACGTCATTCATCTGGCATCAGTCCGTTGCGAGCTCGGGCAGGTTCTTGAAGTGCTCCAACGCCTGCGGGTTGGCGAGCGCATCGATGTTCTTGACCGGCTGTCCATGGAGCACGCTGCGCACTGCGAGCTCGCTGAGCTTGCCGGACGGGGTGCGCGGGATGTCGGGGACCGCAACGATCCTGGCCGGCACGTGCCGCGGCGTGGTTTGTGTGCGGATGGCCTCCCGGATCCTCCTTTGCAACGCGCGGTCCAGGCCGATCCCCGGTCGCAGGCGCACGAAGAGCACCACGCGGACATCATTGCGCCAGTCCTGCCCCACGGCGATCGCCTCCACGATCTCCGGCAGGCTCTCGACGGCGGAGTAGATCTCCGCGGTGCCGATGCGCACACCGCCTGGATTCAACACGGCATCGGAGCGGCCGTAGATCACGATCCCGCCATGCTCGGTCAGCGCCGCGTAGTCGCCGTGATGCCATATCCCCGGGAACCGCTCGAAGTAAGCTGCCCGATAACGCCCCCCGTCCGGATCGTTCCAGAAACCCACCGGCATCGACGGAAAGGGCGCCGTGCACACCAGCTCGCCGCGCGCGCCGCGTACCGCCTTGCCGTCATCATCCACGATGTCGACGGCCATCCCGAGACCGCGGCACTGGATCTCTCCACGATGCACGGGCAGTGTCGGGCAGCCGAGAGCGAAACAGGAAACGATGTCGGTGCCGCCGGAGATGGAGGCGAGATGCAGATCCGGCTTGATCGCGCGATAAGCGAAATCGAAGCCTTCGGGCAGGAGCGGCGAGCCGGTGGAGAGCACCGTCCGCAGTGCCGTGAGGTCAACACTCCGTGCCGGCGTGTAGCCGTTCTTCTCGAGAGCCGAGAGGTACTTGGCGCTGGTGCCGAAGACGTTGACGTGCTCCTCCTGCGCCATTCGCCAGAGCCCTCCCGCGTCGGGATGGAAGGGACTGCCGTCGTAGAGGACGATGGTCGCGCCCGTGGCGAGTGCGCTCATCAGCCAGTTCCACATCATCCAGCCGCAGGTGGTGAAATAGAAGATCCGCTCGCCGCGTTTCAAATCCGTGTGCAGCAGATGCTCTTTCTGATGTTGCAGCAGTGTCCCGCCCGCCCCGTGCACGATGCACTTCGGAACGCCGGTGGTGCCCGAGGAGTACAGGATGTAGAGCGGGTGATTGAATGGCACGGATGCAAAGCGCAGGGGCGCGCCACGTTCCCCGAAGGCCTGCCAGAGCCGGGCACGTGATGCAGCCGGGCCCAAGCGCTCCAGCCGTGGTTCCGACTCTATGTAGGGAACGACGATGATGAGCGCGACGCTCGGCAGCTTCGCGGCAACTTCCGCCATCGAAGCCAGCGAGTCCAGTGTCTTGCCGGCGTAGAAGTAGCCATCTGCGGTGAAGAGCACCTTGGGCGCAATCTGCCCGAAGCGATCGAGTACCCCATGGACGCCGAAGTCCGGGGAGCAGGAAGACCAGGTCGCCCCGAGACTCGCGGTCGCGAGCATGGCGATGGCGGTCTCCGGCAGGTTGGGCAGGAATCCTGCGACCCGGTCGCCTTCAGCGATGCCGGCGGCCCTCAATCCCGCAGCAACGCGCGCGACCTCCCGGCGCAGCTCGCGGTGAGTGAGCTGCCGGCGGGCGCCGCGCTCGTTGACGAACACGATGGCGGCGTGATCGTCATCGTGCCGCAGCAGGTTTTCCGCGAAGTTGAGCCGCGCGTTGGGAAAGAACCGCGCGCCGGGCATGCGGCCTGGATTCTCGAGCACGGGGCCCGAACCCCACTCGGCGCGAACGTCGGCAAACCGTGCGAGCTCCGTCCAGAACTCCTCCGGGTGCGATACCGACCAGTCGTATACCTGCTGGTACCCGTTGAGATTCATTCCCTTGCGTGCGTTCAGGCAAGCAGCGAACCGCGTCAGGTTGGAGTCGGCGACACGAGACGCCGACGGGCGCCAGATCTCGCTCATGGAGCTCTTGCTACAAGGACTGGTAGTTCGGCCCGGAGCCGCCCTCCGGAGGCGTCCAGTTGATGATCTCGTACGGATCCTTGATGTCGCAAGCCTTGCAATGCACGCAGTTGGCGGCGTTGATCTGCAGCCGCTTGCCGCCCGCGCCGTCATCGACCATCTCGTAGACATTCGCCGGGCAGAAGCGTTGGCAGGGGTTGCCGAATTCCTTGGCGCAACGGTCGATGCAGATGCTGGTGTCGAGCACCTTCAGGTGCGCCGGTTGACTCTCATCATGGCTGGTCGAGGCGAAGAACACCGATGCCAGACGGTCACGCGGCGGTAGCGTACGCTCCACCCAGGCGCGGTCGGGGGTTTCGTACTGGCTCAATTTCTCGAGGCGCGCATGATCCGCCACCCTATTGGCGAGTGTCCACGGCGTCCGTCCGCCCGTCAGGGACTCGATGCCGGCGTTGGCGATCCCGAACCAGAGTCCGCGCTTGAACCCGGGTTTGAAGTTGCGCACGGCGCGCAGCTCGCGGCCGCCCGGAGAGGCGCGCCAGCGGGCGTCGAAGCCCGTGGAGCTGCCGGTTTCAGCCAGGTGCTCGGCGGCCAGCATCCCGGAGCGGATCGCCTGGTGCACCCCCTTGATCTTGGGCACATTGACGCCGCCGCCGGCATCCCCGATGAGCATCGCGCCTGGCATCTCGAGCCGCGGAATGGCCTGCCAGCCGCCCGCGGCGATGGTGCGCGCTCCGGCCGCCAGGATCTCTCCGCCCTCGAGCAGAGGTTTGACCTGCGGATGGTGCTTGAACTGTTGGAACGCCTCGAAGGGCATGAGGCGCGGGTCCTCGTAATCGAGCCCGACCACGAAACCAACGTAGATGCGATTCTTGTCGAGGTGATAGATGAAGCTGCCGCCGTAGGTGCGCGAGTCGAGCGGCCAGCCGAGCGTGTGTTGGACGAGGCCGGGCTGCACCCGACCGTCCGGCAACTGCCACAGCTCCTTCATGCCGAGCCCGTAGGACTGCGGGCTCGAGCGGGCATCGAGGCTGAAGCGGCGGATGAGCTGCTTGGCGAGGCTCCCACGGGCGCCTTCCGCGACCACGGTGGTGCGCGCACGCACTTCGGCGCCCGGGGTGAAGTTGGGGCCGGGCTTGCCGTCCTTGTCGAGGCCCATGTCACCGAGCTGCACGCCTGCGACCGCCCCTTCCGCGGCAACGAGCGGCGCCGCTGCGGCGAAGCCCGGGAAGACATCGACGCCGAGAGACTCGGCCTTCTGCGCGAGCCAGGGTGTCAGCAGCCCGAGGGAAATGATGAAGTTGCCGCGATTGTGCAGTTGCGGTGGCAACGGCAGCTTCATGCTGCCCTTGGCGGTGAGCAATCGGAATTCGTCCCGCACCGCCGGGACGCAGATCTCAGGCGGCGAGTCGCGCCATTCCGGCGCGAGCGCATCCAGCGGCCCGGGCTCGATCACCGCGCCCGACAGGGCGTGCGCTCCCACGGCAGCGGCCTTCTCCAGCACGCAGACGTTGAGGTCGTGCTGTAACTGCTTCAGCCGGATGGCGCACGCCAGCCCTGCAGGCCCGGCGCCCACGATCACGACGTCATACTCCATGACGTCGCGTTGGATGCTCTGCTCCGGCGCCGAGGCGTTCATCGTCAGGTGGGCTGCATGCGGACGGCGCCATCGAGCCGGACGGTCTCACCGTTCAGCATCGGAATCTCGAAGGCGGCGACGACCAGTTGCGCGAACTCCTCGGGTTTGCCGAGGCGCTTGGGGAAGGGGATCTGGTTGGCGAGGGAAGCCTGCAGCTCCGCGCTCATGGAGTCGACCATCGGCGTGTAAAAGATGCCCGGAGCAATCGACACGCAGCGGATGCCGAATCTCGAAAGCTCCCGCGCGATCGGCAGCGTCATGCCGGCAACCGCTGCCTTGGTTGCGGCGTAGGCCGCCTGGCCGATCTGACCCTCGAAGGCGGCCACTGAGGAAGTATGTATCAGGAGGCCGCGCTCGCCGTCCTCTGCCGGAGTGTTCTGCTGCATCAGCGCTGCTGCAGCCTTGTCGCACAGGAACGTGCCGATCAGATTGATGTGCACGACTTTGGTGAAGAACTCACCCGCCATCGGGCCGCTTTTCCCCAATACACGGCCGGCACCGATCACCCCGGCGCAGTTGACCAGCAGATTGATGCCGCCCATCCGGCCCTGCGCGGCCTCCATGGCGGAGTTGACCTCGGCCTCGGAGGTGACATCGCAACGGATGAAGGTGGCGTTGCCGCCGAGATCGGCGGCGGCGGCCCGGCCGGGGCCGTCCTGTACATCGAGCATCACGACTTTGCCGCCCAGCGCGACGATGCGCCGCGCGACTGCGTTGCCGAGTCCCGAGGCACCGCCTGTGACGACGGCACGGGCGTCTTGGATCTTCATTGTCTCCCCTTGGTGAGGGTCGAAGTCTACCCGATCAGCTCGACCGCGACCGCCACTGCCTCGCCGCCGCCGATGCAGAGGGAGGCGATGCCTCGCCGGCCGCCCCGGCGGCGCAAGGCGTGAATCAGCGTCGTCAGGATGCGTGCGCCGGTAGCGCCGATCGGGTGGCCGAGGGCACAGGCGCCGCCATTGACATTGACGCGTGCGTGGTCGATGTCGAGGTCATGCATCGCGGCCATGGTAACGGTCGCGAACGCCTCGTTGACCTCATAGAGATCGGCATCGTGCGGCTTCCATCCGAGCTGGGCGAGTACCTTGCGAATGGCTCCCACGGGCGCGGTGGTGAACCACTCCGGCTCCTGCGCATGGCTGGCCTGCGCCAGGATGCGCGCCACCGGCTTCAGCCCGCGGGCGGCGGCGGTCGCCGCGCTTGCAATCACGAGTGCGGCGGCACCGTCGGAGATCGAAGAGGAGCTGGCCGCGGTCACGGTGCCATCCTTGCCGAAGGCAGGTCGAAGTGCGGAGATCCGGCTGATGTCGCAGGTGCCCGGAGTCTCGTCACGGGCGATGACCGTCTCGCCCTTGCGGCCCTTGACCGTGACCGGCGTGATCTCGCCATCGAACTCACCGGAGTCCACCGCCCGCAGGGCCCGGCGCACCGATTCCGCGGCGAAGGCGTCCTGAGCCTCGCGGCTGAAGCGGTACTTGCTCGCGGTCGCATCGGCGAAACAGCCCATGAGCTTGCCGTCGAACGGGCTCTGCAGGCCATCGTAGAACATGTGATCGAGCACCTCCCCATGACCCATGCGATAGCCGCTGCGCGCCTTGGGCAGGAGATAAGGCGCGTTGGTCATCGACTCGAGGCCGCCGGCGAGCACGAGGTCGGCGTTGCCGGCCCGGATCTGATCCGCGGCCATCATCACGGCCTTCAGTCCCGAGCCGCACATCTTGTTGATGGTGGTCGCGGGCGTGGCGAGCGGAATGCCGGCACCGATGGCCGCCTGGCGGGCGGGCGCCTGCCCGAGTCCGGCCGGCAGTACGCAACCGAAGAGCACTTCCTGCACGTCGGCCGCGGCAATGCCGGCGGCCTCGATTGCGCCCCGGGCGGCGGCGGCGCCGAGCTGCGGCGCGGTTACCGGTGCGAGGGCGCCCTGGAACGCGCCGATCGGGGTGCGCCGGGCCGAGACGATGAAGACTTCGGTTTGCGACATGTTGGATCCTCTTTGGAAGCCTCTGGGCGGGGCTCGAGTCCGCTCTCGAACACCGCGATGAATGCCTCGGCGATCTGCGCCCCGTTCATCGACTGACTCTGCCGGTACCAGTGAGCGATCCAATTGAGCGCTCCGGCGAGCGCAAAGGCGGTCATCTTCGGATCGCAGGGATGAATCGAGCCGTCCTGGATGCCCTCGCGCAGCAGCCGGCGGATGCCCTGATCGATCTCGGACTTCATCGCTTTGATGTGGGCGCTCATGTCGGGCGACAGGTCCTGGTCCTCCGCGCGCACCATGCACCAGCCGAATTCCGAGGCGACGGCCTCGCCGTAGTGGCGCAGTACCGCCCGCAGCCGCTCGCGGGCCGGCGCCTCGAGCGCTCGCACCTCGCGGAAGGCGGCGCGGATGCTTTCGATGCCGGCAACGAAGCACTCGAACAGGAGCTGCTCCTTGTTGCTGACATAGTAGTAGACGGTGGGCTTGGTCACCTCGAGCGCCGCGGCGATGTCATCGAGTGAGGTGTTGTGATAGCCCTTGCGGTTGAAGGCATGCGCGGCCGCGCGGATGACGGCATCGCGCTTGACCTCGCGGTCGCGCAGGCGCTCGCGGCTGTCCCGCCACGGAGACGGTGGCGGAAGATCGCGCGCGGCCGCCGGCGAGGGCGCCTGCGGCGAGCCTGATTTGGGGCGATTGCTCGGCATCTCGGTCCGATCGGGAGGTTCGTGCGGCGGTAGTATAGCGTGGTTTGACCGCGGGCCGGCCATGCACCATACTCGCCGGTAGCCATCCTACCGGCGCGTAAAGTATTCCCTCCGCCGCGAGCTTGCAAGCGAGCATCCCCATGGCACCCAAGTCCAGCACCAGCGCCCAGGCCGCCGCTCAGTCCATCCCCGAGGGCGCCGTCCCGCCGCTTCGATTCGTCTCCGCGGCCTCGCTCTTCGACGGCCACGACGCGGCGATCAATATGATCCGCCGCCTGCTCCAGGCCCATGGGGCGGAGGTCGTGCACCTCGGCCACAACCGCAGCGTCGCCGACATCGTCCGGGCAGCGATCCAGGAGGATGCGGATGCCATCGCTGCCAGCTCTTACCAGGGCGGCCACAACGAATATTTTGCCTACATGGTGGACATGCTCAAGGAGCGTGGCTGCGAGCACATCCGCGTCATCGTCGGCGGCGGCGGCACGATCGCTCCCCATGAGATCGAGGCGCTGGAGCGCTATGGCATCGAGCGCATCTATACGCCGGAGGACGGGCGAAAGCTCGGGCTCGACGGGATGGTGGATGACGTCTTTGCACGGGTCCGCTCGGCGGTCAAGCCCACCTATGAGTCGCGGCCTCTCAATGCTCGCGATCACGCGCAGATCGCCCGCACCATCACGCTGCTCGAGAATTCGCCGCCGGGCAGCGGCGATGCGGAGCAGATCCGCCGGGCCATTGCCCGCTCGCGCTCCCGCGTCCCCGTCATCGGCATCACCGGCAGCGGCGGGGCCGGCAAATCCAGCCTCACCGATGAGCTCCTCGCGCGGCTGACCCGACACTTCCCCGACCGGCAGATTGCCGTGGTCGCCATGGACCCGACCCGCCGCAGGAGCGGCGGCGCTTTGCTCGGTGACCGCATCCGCATGAACAGCCTGTCTGCGGAGGCTATTTTCATGCGCTCGCTCGCGACGCGGCGGCAGCATCTTGCGACCGCCGCCGTGCTGAAGGAGGTCATCCAGCTCTATCAGGCCGCGGGGTTCGACCTCATCATCGTCGAAACGGCGGGTACCGGTCAGGCAGACACGGAAATCGTGGATCTTGCCGACGTCTCGCTCTACGTGATGACGAGCGAGTACGGCGCGGCGAGCCAGCTCGAGAAGATCGACATGCTCGACTACGCCGATCTCATCGTTCTCAACAAGAGCGACAAACGCGGCGCGCAAGACAGTCTGCGAGACGTGCGCAAGCAATGGCGGCGGAATCATCCGGCGGAGGCGCGCCGGCCGGATACGGATCTGCCCGTTTTCCCAACCATTGCGAGCCGCTTCAACGATCCCGGCGTCAATCGCCTGTTCGTGGCGCTTTGCGGGGCGATCGCCTCCAAGGGGGCCGGCACCACGAGCTGGCAGGTGGCCGATCCCGGCCCGGTGGAAGTCACGCCGCGCGAGCCGCTCATCCCCGGTGGGCGGGCGCGCTATCTTGCCGAGATCGCCCAGAGCGGCCGCGGAGTGGGCGAGACCACGGAGCTGCAGGTGGAGGCCGCGCGCCGCGCCTTCGGCCTCTATCAATCGTTGCAGGCACTCAAGGATGCCGCCCTTCCCGCGCCGCTCGAGCGCTACGGCGATGCGGCGGTGGCCGATTCCGGAGCCGATGCGACCCGAAGGGAGCTGCGCGCCGCCTACAACCAGGCGCTGGAGGACGTCGGCGCCGATGGCCTCAGGGATCTCAGGGCTTGGCCGGCGCGCGCGCGCAGCGCCACCGAGGCGACCTACTCGTACAAGGTGCGTGACCGCGAGGTGACGGGTGAGAACTACACCGAGACCCTGTCACGCCAGCGGGTGCCCAAGATCGCGGTGCCCCGCTTCAGCGACTGGGGCGAGCTACTGCGATTCATCAGGACGGAAAACCTTCCCGGGTACTATCCGTATACGGGCGGGGTATACCCCTACCGCCGTGAGGAGGAGGACCCGACACGGATGTTCGCCGGGGAAGGTCCGCCGGAGCGGACCAACCGCCGCTTCCATTACCTCGCGCGAAGTGGCAGTGCCGTCCGCCTGTCCACCGCTTTCGACTCGACGACCCTCTACGGCGAAGATCCCGATACCCGGCCTGACATCTACGGGCGCACGGGCAACTCCGGCGTGTCGGTGGCAACGCTCGATGACATGAAGAAGCTCTACTCGGGCTTCGATCTGACGCTGCCCTCGACCTCGGTGTCGATGACCATCAACGGGCCCGCGCCCATGATTCTCGCGATGTTCATGAACACGGCGATCGATCAGCGGGTGGAGCACCACCTGCGGGCCGAGGGGCGCTGGAGCGAGGCGGAGCGGCGCATCGCGGCGCTTCACCAGGCCGCGAGCGAGCGCGGCATCGCGCCGCCCGCCTACAAGGGCGAGCGCCCGGCGGGCCACGACGGCTCGGGGCTCGCACTCCTCGGCGTCACCGGCGATCAGCTCGTGCCGGCGGAAGTCTACGAGCGCATCAGGTCCGAGACCCTGCAGGCGGTGCGCGGCACGGTGCAGGCCGACATCCTGAAGGAGGATCAGGCGCAGAACACCTGCATATTCTCGACGGAGTTCGCGCTGCGCATGATGGGCGACGTGCAGCAGTACTTCATCGACCGGCGGGTGCGCAACTTCTATTCGGTATCCGTCTCCGGCTATCACATCGCCGAAGCCGGCGCGAATCCCATCTCGCAGCTCGCCTTCACGCTCGCCAACGGCTTCACCATCGTCGAGTACTATCTCGCCCGCGGCATGGCGGTCGATGACTTCGCGCCCAACCTGTCGTTCTTCTTCTCGAACGGCATGGACCCGGAGTACGCCGTCATCGGCAGGGTTGCGCGCCGCATCTGGGCGCGGGCCATGCGCGATCTCTACCGCGCCGGACCCCGCAGCCAGATGCTGAAGTACCACGTGCAGACCTCCGGCCGCAGCCTGCACGCGCGCGAGATATCGTTCAACGATATCCGCACGACGCTGCAGGCGCTCTACGCGCTGTTCGACAACTGTAACAGCCTCCATACCAACGCCTATGACGAGGCGTTGACGACGCCGACGGAGGAGAGTGTGCGCCGCGCGGTCGCGATCCAGCTCGTCATCAACCGCGAGCTCGGACTCAACAAGACGCAGAACCCGTGGCAGGGCTCATTCGCGCTCGAGTATTTGACGGACCTGGTGGAGGAGGCGGTGTATAAGGAATTCGAGTCGCTCTCCGAGCGCGGTGGCGTTCTCGGCGCCATGGAGACGATGTATCAGCGAAGCAAGATCCAGGAAGAGTCGCTGTACTACGAGACGCGCAAGCACGACGG
>DASUHA010000107.1:0-3080 GCA_036273735.1 Steroidobacteraceae bacterium
GGGGAGGCCATGGCGATGCGACTGGCGGTGCTTTCCATGGCGCTCGGCATCCTCGGGCTGATACTCGCCGAGGTCCTGGCGCGGCGCGTGTACCGGCTCCTCGGGCGCTGAAGGCTGGCAGGAGCATCGGGACTCATCATGCTGCGATTGTCCGTCCTCAAGCGGTTCCAGGGATTCAAGCTGCTGGCGGAGCTCGAGGCCCCGACTCCGGGCGTCGTCGCGCTCTTCGGCCGCTCGGGCTGCGGCAAGACGACCCTGGTCAACATCATCTCGGGACTTCTGCAGCCGGATCAGGGACGGGTCGAGCTCGATGGCATCACGCTCACCGACACCCGGTGGCGCATCCGCGTGCCCGTCGAGCGCCGGCGCATCGGCTATGTGTTTCAGGACTCACGACTCTTTCCGCACCTTGGAGTACTGGCCAACCTGCGCTACGGCGAGCGGCGCGCGCCGAAGGAGGGCCGCGCTGTTGGATTGGACAGCGTACTCGCCCTGCTCGGTCTCGAGCCGCTGCTCGAGCGCCGGCCACACCAGCTCTCCGGAGGTGAGCGCCAGCGGGTCGCCCTGGGACGCGCCCTGCTCTCCCAGCCACGCCTCCTGCTGCTCGATGAGCCCCTGGCCGCGCTCGATACCGCCCGCCGCGAGGAGGTGCTGCCTTATCTCGAGACGCTGCGCGACAAGCTCTCGATCCCGATGGTGTTCGTCAGCCATCAGCTCGAGGAGGTCCTGAGACTCGCGACCCATGTGGCGCTGATGGAGGCCGGTCACATCATTGCTTTCGGCACCCTGAGCGATATCAGCCTGCGGCCGGAGTTCCGCGCCATCGTCGGGCCTGAAGTGGTGGGCGCCGTAATCGACGGTACGGTGATCCAGGTGGATGCAGAGGGTGGGATGGCGGACGTTCAGCTGGGGCGCGGTATCCTTCACATCAGTGTCCAGGACGTGCGCGTCGGCGCAAGGATGCGCATTCAACTTCTCGCCCGGGACATCATTCTGGCGACTGAGTCGCCTCGCGGGTTGAGCGTCCGCAACGCGCTCGAAGGCGTGATCACGGAGCTCTCCGCTGATGTCGGACAGGCCATTCTGGTGAAGGTCGACATTGGCGTGGGCGCAGCAGTCCTCGCACGCGTCACCCGCAGCGCCATGGAGGCGCTCGGCCTGCACGTGAGCATGGCCGTGTGGGTGTTGGTGAAGGCGGTCTCTGCGCGCGGGCACACCTACCCGGCCGGAGCGCTCACCTAGCTCCGACCCAACGCGCCGATCCGCAGGCGTCGCGGCTTACTGGCTTCCTACGCTCTTCGCCGGCTCGGGGAGCGGCGGCAGGTGCGGGTGATAGTTGAGCCACGGAGCCAGCTGATAGTGCGGCAGCGGATGAGCGTCGAGCTGCTGCACGGCGATCTCAACGGCCCGCTCGAGCTGAGGATCGTGACCCTGGCGCACGAGCTGGGGGTCCTGCCACACGGTCACATCAGGACTGACACCGTGATTCTCCACGGGGAAAGTGCCATCCAGACCCTCTACCGCCACCCGCGGCGCGGTGATGCTGCCGCCATCCATGAGCGGCGGATAGCCATAGATGCCGACGAGTCCACCCCAGGTGCGCTCGCCCACGAGTGTGCCGACATGGTCCATCTTGAAGTACCACGGCAGGGCATCCCCTCCGGAGCCTGCGAACTGGTTGATGACCATGACCTTGGGTCCGAAGATCGCCTCCGGAGGCCCGACCTGCGGGCGTCCCCAACGAGGCACGATCAGGGACATCGGCCGCCGCTGAAGGTAATCGATGATGTAATCGGAAATCGCGCCGCCGTGATTGAAGCGCTCATCGATCACGACGCCCTGCCTGTGCACCTGCGAGAAGAAGTACCGGTTGAAATTGATGTACCCGCCCGCTGCGGTGTCGGGTAAATAGACATAGCCGATCTTGCCTCCACTCATGCGCTCGACGAGCTCCTGGTTGTGCTCGATCCACGCGACGTGCCTGAGCGAGGCCTCGCTCGGGATGGTCTTCACGACGATCGAGTGCGCGCCCTCCAGCCGGGGATTCGGGCCCACCGTGAGGGTCAGCGTCTTCCCGGCCAGATCCTGGAACGCCTGGTAGAGGCTGGCGTGCGCATCGATCGGGTTGCCGTTGACTGCGAGCAGGTAGTCTCCCTCCTTTACTTTGAGTCCTGGCTGCGCGAGCGGAGCATAGACGCTCGGATACCAGCGCGCGCCGCGCAGGATGTGGGCGATCCGGTAATGCCCATCCTCGATGCGGTAGTCGGCCCCGAGGAGGCCCACCGTGATCTCCTCCATCTTCGGCTCGTAGCCGCCGCGGATGAACATGTGCCCGACCGACAGATAGCTCATCATCTCCGAGAAGAGGAAGGACAGATCATCGCGGCTCGCCACACCCGGCAGGTAGTTCGCGAACTCCTTCTGCGCCTGCGCGATGTCGAGCCCGTCGAACGTCGGGTTGTAGAAGAAAGCCCGCTCGATGCGCCAGGCATCGCGGTACATCTGTGCCCACTCATCGCGAGGCACGACACGCACGCGCATATCACCGAGGTTGAGCGCGTCCGGCTTGGCGTTGGGCTTCAAGTCCGCGATGAACCAGCCCTCACCCTTGCGATACAGGATTTTTTCGTGGTTGGCGGCGAAGGATGCAGCGGAGAGTCCACCCACCACATCCGTGACCTTGCGCGAATCGAGATCGAATTGCTGCAGGTCCACGGCCGCGGCATTCGGCGCCCCGATCGACGGCACCGTAATCAGCGGCCCCTTGGCCAGGTAGAGTGTCCCCGCCTTGCCTGCCTGCAGATCGAGGTAACTCGCGGCCGGTATGGGCAGTGGCACCGCGCGCGCCTGCAGCCCTGCGAAATCGATGCTCACCGCCTTCGGCGCCTTGGGCTTGCCCGCCGACGATGCAGCAGGCTTCTGCGCCGCCTTCGCCTCAGAGGGAGCCGGCGGTGTCTTCTCGAGACCGTCCTGCGGCGCTACGGGCGAGGCGTCGGTGGCCTGCAGCGTCGCAATGTAGACGGTGCGGGTGATCGGTCGCTCGAAAGAGGTCATGCCGAGCCATCCATAGGCAAGGCCGG
>DASUHA010000108.1:0-5889 GCA_036273735.1 Steroidobacteraceae bacterium
GGTGCGCGATTTCCCGCTTTGGACCCACCCGATTTCCTGATTTAGGACCCACCTTCCCTGAGTTTCCGGCGGAGCCGTCGGAACGGATGTTTACGCGTCTTTCTTCTTCGCCGCAAGCTTGCGGGCTTTGACCCCGCGGTAACTCTCCCCGGTGATGTTGATGGTGAGGGCGGCATGCTCGAGGCGGTCGCGGATGGCATCGGCGATGACAGGATCTCCGATGACCTCGGCCCAGTGATCGATCGGCAGCTGCGTGGTGAACACCGTGGATCTGTCGATCGAACGCTCCTCGAGGAGCTCGCAGAGGTCCTGCGCCTCGGTGGCTGTGAGCTTGCGCATGCCGAAGTCGTCCAGGATCACCGCATCAGGCTTGGCCATCTTGTCGCGGAACTTCAGGTACGTGCCGGAGGAGCGTGCGAGCGCCAGGTTCTCAAGCCACGTGGTGAAGGTCATGTACAGGACCGATTTGCCGGTGGCGCAGGCTTGTAGGCCGAGCGCCTGAGCGATGAAGGTCTTGCCGACGCCGGTCTGGCCGATCAGGAGCACAGGGCGCGCGTCGGTGAGCCACTGGAGGCTGTAGAGATCCTTGATCTGCGCCTTGCTGATCGAGCGGTTGGCGGTGAAGTCGAAGTCCTGGAACGTGGGTCGCAGGGCGAACTTCGCCGCCTTGATGCGCCGCTTGGTCTTGCGCTCGGTGCGGTAGTCGGTCTCCGCCTGCAGCATTGCATCGAAGAAGGCGCCACAGCTCCATTGACCGCGGGTGGCCTCGGTGAGGAGGCGGTCGAAGGACTCGAACATGCCGAGCAGCTTCATCTCGGCCATCAGATTACGGGCAACTGCGGTACTCATAACTCGAGGTTCTCCTGGTTGGTGTGGACAGCGGGATCCGCGGCAAGGCTGCCGCGGACGTAACGAAGCATGGGATTACCCGGTACGCGCACGATCTGCCGGGACGGATCGGCGGCGCCGGGCTTCTGGTGACGCGACTGAGCGAGTAGCCCCTTGAAGTACGGAACTCGGACCTTCTCGAAGTGGCGCATCTGGGCGATCGCCGCCTCGATGCGCACGCTCGGCGGCTCGGATCCAGCGATCTGCAGCTCTTTGGCCGCCGCGCGGATCAGCCCCTGGACGCGGCGGATGTTGCCGTAGACATCGGCGTTGAAGAGATCGACGACCAGCTGATGTAGCTCCTGGTGGATGAAGCGAGCCTGGGAGAGGAGCTTCTGCGGGGTGGCCTCGTAGTAAGCCTGGGAGGCTGGCGGGAAGTGCGCATCGATCTTGGTCCGCCGGCCGTCCTTGTGCCGTGAGCGTGGATGCACCGCGAGCCGCTCGAGCTCGAGGAAAATCTCCACGTGATGCTCGGTGAGCTTCACCCGCAGCATCTTGCCGCGGTGGATGTGCGGGGCGCTGTAGTAGACGCTCTCGATCTGCACGTAGCAGTCCGGGTGCAGCTTGGCGTTCTTCCACTCTCCGATGTCGAACTCGATCGCCGGCAGCGGCTTCAGTGCCGCCTTCTCGATCGTCTCGAAGCGCTCGCGCCGTGAGACGCCAAAGCGCGAGTGCGGCCGCGCGTTGATCCGCTCAGTGCAGTCGCCGATAGCCTGGTTGATCTGAGCAAGTGAGGTGAAGCGCTGGCGCCGATGTCGGAAGCGCACGTAGCGCATCAGGATCTTCACCAATCCCTCGACGACCGCCTTATCGCACGTCAGCAACTGCGGCTTGTTCTGCCACTCAGGCAGTGCATTTTGAGATCACTCATCCCTTTCACCCGAAGCGCGGCACGCGCTATGTGCTCGCCACGCGGCGGCAGAACTGGGGTGAAGATCGGGTGATGTACTTCGATGCGCAGCGACGCCTGCGCTCGATTTTGGCCGCGTGGACGAGTGTGGCCGAGCAGGATCCGTTCACCCAGGCATCGGCCGGTCGCTCCTGGTTCCGTCCCGACGATCTGGTGCGACTCAGCGCGCTGATCCTCGAGGTTCAGCGGCGTCCACCCCGATGAGGGTGTCAGGCAAATTACGCCGCATGTGTAAAGACGTAAATGCCGTAGCACCGCACGCTCATAGCGCTGTCTCGCGCGCAAATAGCACAGCTAATGCTGCCTCACGCGCAGTTCGCATGACCATGGCGCTTGACATCAGCGACGATGCGGCGTATACTGGCTTACATCGCCAGGCTCCGGCTAGTTCCTCTGACCAAGCGCGACACCAAAGCGAAGCTCCTTGACCGGCAGGGCGCGCTGAACCGACACCCGGAGCGGGTGCAAGCGTCCTGGTTCCAGGCAGACGGCTTCTTCGATGCCCGCGATCTCGTGCAGGTCAAATACGAGATGCTGCGCCACGTGAGCACCGAGGGAGCGAAGAAGGCCGAGGCGGCCGAGCTCTTTGGCCTCTCCCGTCCGACCTACTACCAGGCCGAGGCGGCCTTCGCGCAACAGGGGCTTGCGGGGCTGCTGCCGCAGCGGCGCGGACCCCGCAGCCCGCACAAGCTCACCGCCGAGGTGATGACGTTCATCGAGACGAAGATGATGGACGAGCATCCACCGGCCGCCCGTGCGCTTGCTCAGGCGATCCGCACCGAACTCGGTCTCTCGATCCATCCCCGCAGTATCGAACGCGCCTTGGCGCGGAAAAAAAAACGCTAACGCCCCTCGCGGCAGCCGCTGCACTGCCGTCCTCGGCCATCACGGCATACGAACAGCTGCGCATCGAAGTACTCGCCGGGCGCGCGCGCCCCGACGGGCTCGGAGCGATCGTGTATCACGGCCTGATCGAGGGACTGCGGCTACTGTGTTCCTCGAGCGGCGTGGAGTCATCCCCTTCGGCACGCACCGTCGCGTCCCAACCGATCCCTTGTGACCACGAGCTATTGCGCCTGCTCGCCAACATGGTGCTGCAGGTGCAATCGGAGGTAAGCCATGTTTACTGACCGGAGCCAAAAGATCGAGGCCCATCACCTACAGCGCGATGCGTTCCTGTACGTACGGCAGTCCTCGCTTCGACAGGTCTTCGAGAACACCGAGAGCACGAAGCGCCAGTATGCGCTGCGAGAACGCGCGGTGGCACTCGGTTGGCCGATCGAGCGGATCCACACGATTGATAGCGATCTCGGCGTCTCGGGCGCCCATGCCCAGCCGCGCGACGGCTTCCAGAAGCTCGTCAGTGAGGTGGCGCTCGGCCACGCCGGGATCGTTCTCGGGCTCGAGGTCTCGCGCCTCGCGCGCAATAACGCCGACTGGCATCGGTTGCTCGAGCTCGCTGCGCTCGCCAAGACGCTGATCCTCGATGAGGACGGGATCTACGATCCCAGCCACTTCAACGATCGGCTCCTGTTGGGGCTGAAGGGGACGATGAGCGAGGCGGAGCTACACGTGCTCAAAGCCCGCCTGCTCGGCGGTCAGCGGAACAAGGCGCGTCGCGGAGAGCTCGAGATGGCCCCACCGATCGGGCTGGTATACGACCCGACCGGGAAGATCGTTCTGGACCCCGACCAGCAGATCCAGGCGTCAGTGCGGTTGATCTTCGACACCTTCCGGGAGGTCCACAGTGCCTCCGCGGTCCTGCGCCGCTTCCAGCGCGAGAACCTCACCTTCCCGCGGCGTATCCGCCGCGGCATTGGCAAGGGCGAGATCCAATGGGGCAGTCCCGATCACAGTCGCGTCATCCAGATCCTGCACAACCCTCGGTATGCCGGCGCCTTCGTCTACGGGCGCACGCGTGGCGTCCCTTCGCCCGATGCCAACCATGGGTCACACGCCGTGAAGGTCCCCCGCGAGGACTGGCAGGTGCTGATCCAGAACGCTCACCCCGGCTACATCTCCTGGGAGGAGTTCGAGCGCAACCAAGCGACCCTTAAGCAGAACGTCGGCAGCTTCAGCCCCGGTAGTCGGGGTACGGTGCCTCGGGAAGGTCCGGCGCTCCTGCAGGGGCGCGTGATCTGCGGTCGCTGCGGCGTTCGTATGCGCGTCAAATACCAGCAGATCGAGGTGGGACTCGTGCCGTATTACCAGTGCTGCGAGGAGGCGGTGCGCCGGGCCGGCAAGATGTGCCAGTCGATCCGCGGCAGCGAGGTCGACCGCGCCATCGGAGAACTGTTGCTCAAGACCGTGGCGCCGGCAGCCCTCGAGGTCGCCCTCGCCGTGCAAGACGAGATCGCAGGACGGATCGAGCAGGCCGACGCGCTGCGGCGCAAGCAGCTCGAACGCGCTCGATACGATGCAGAGCTCGCGCGTCGCCGTTATCTGAAGGTTGATCCCAACAACCGCTTGGTCGCCGATACGCTCGAAGCGGACTGGAACGAGCGGCTGCGCCGCCTCGATGCGCTCCAGCAGCAACACGAGCAGCAACGCAAGGCCGATCAGGGGTTGCTGAACGATGAGGCACGTGAGCGGATCCGCGCGCTCTCAGCGGACTTCCCGCGTGTGTGGAATGATCCACGCACCGCGCCTCTCGAGCGCAAGCGCATGGTCGCGCTGCTGATCGAGGACGTAACACTCGTGAGGGGTGAGAGGATCGCGATGCATGTTCGCTTCCGCGGCGGACAGACAACCTCTCTCGCCGTCGAGCGACCGAAGCCCATGGCGCTCGTGCGCAAGACACGCCCGGAAGTCATCGAGAGGCTAGATCAACTGCTCGAGACATGCTCGGACCGGGAAGCCACCGCGCAGCTCAACGCGCTCGGCTACCGCAACTGGAAGGGCGAGTCCTTCACGACCAAGCGCACGCGCTACGTGCGCCTGATGTATGGCCTGAAGAGTCGCTACGACCGGCTCCGCGCCCGCGGCTTCCTCACCGGAGCAGAGATGGCACGCGAGCTCGGCGTCTGCGTGTCGCAGGTCAATGTCCTCGGTCGCGCTGGCGTGCTGCCGCGGCAGTACTACGGCAACGAGCACCGCTGCTTGTACGCGCCTCTAAACGGTGCGAGGCTCGTCAACGGTGTCGGCGGTCGGTATCGACCGAGGCGGCCAAGACTAATCCCTGCTCGATCATCCACACGGGAGGCAGTATGAAGCGTTCGCGTTGTCCTTCGCATGACCAGGGCGCGCGGGCACCACTGCGGTCGCATAGTGGTTGGCGAGCTCGGCGTATCCGGGGTTGAGGTCCGGGTCGTACAGGTGGCACTTGAGTACGCCCGTCTTGAGACAATCCGGCACCGTCACGTGGGCCACGCCGCCGTAGAAGGCGAACATCCTGCGGTGACAGCCGAGCCAGTTGGCGCTCTTGGTGTCCGCAGCCGCCCACGCGAAGAGCATCTGGCTGAAGCCGAGCCCGGCGACAAACACGTAGGCCTTGCGAATCTCGCCGGTGGAAAGCTCCACCCACTCGATCGTGTCGCCGGCGTAATCGACTTCGACGCGCTCGCCGGGCTCGAAGTCCCGCGCGGTCACCGCCGCCTGCCGGTACTGGGGGAACTTGCGGTAGAACTGCTTCCAAAAGTTGGAGTAGGTGGTCAGGCCCTGCGCCTTCTCCTCCCACAGGAACTTCAGCGGGTGCCCGAGCCCCAGGTCGTGGACGATCTCCGGCCAGTTCACCTGCGCCATCCAGGGCGGATCGACCGTGCTCCTCGGCTGATCCGGCGGTCCGTGTAGTCCATCCCGGATCTGGCGCACCAAGCGCCGCGAGCACTTCAGCGCCCGCGTGATCTCCCGCACGCCCCGACCGGCCGCCAGCAGCCGCTCGATCTCTTTGTACCGATCCACCGTGAGCACCCTCCGCGACATCGCGCCCTCCCGTTCGTGTTCTTGGCACGAACGGTACGGGCAAACCGCCTCTCAGGCGGCTGCCGCCGGGGGTGGGTCCAATCCCAGGAAATCGGGTGGGCCCAATATCAGGAAATCAGGTGGGGCCTATCCCGGGAAACCACGTGGGTCCAATCGGAGGAAATCGTGCA
>DASUHA010000109.1:0-72109 GCA_036273735.1 Steroidobacteraceae bacterium
AAGCGTGATGCCTTCGACCTGTTCGCCGCGACATTCCCGGCAGGCACGCTCGTCGGTGCCCCGAAGGTGCGGGCCATGCAGATCATCGATGAGCTGGAGCCTGTCAGCCGCGGCCTCTACGGCGGCACGGTCGGGTACTTCGGCGCGCGCGGCGACATGGATCATGCGATCACCATCCGCACGCTGGTCTTCAGAGGCGACGAGTACAGCTATCAGGCCGGCGCCGGCATCGTCGCCGACAGTGTGCCCGCTACCGAGCACGATGAGGTACTCGCCAAGAGCGGGGCCATGGCGCGCGCGCTCGAGCTGGCCGAGGAGGGCCTGTAATGAAGCCGCTGCGGCTGCTCCTAATCGACAACTACGATTCCTTCACCTACAACCTGGTGCAGGCGTTTCTCGTCCTGGGCGCGGAAGTCCTCGTGTATCGCAACGATGCCATCGCAGTGGAGGAAGCGCGCGCACTCGAACCGACGCATCTCTGCATCTCCCCGGGCCCGGGCACACCCTACGATGCCGGAGTATCGATGGACATGATCCGCGCCTTCGTCGACCGCGTTCCCGTCCTCGGTGTTTGCCTCGGACACCAGTCGATCGTGGAGGTATTCGGCGGCAAAGTAGTCCGCGCAGGGCGGTTGATGCACGGCAAGACCTCGCTCGTCCACCATGACGGCCTGGGGCTCTTCGCGGGCCTGCCGCAGCCTTGTGAGGTCGGGCGCTATCATTCCCTCATCGCGGCGCCGGAATTGCTGCCACCCGAGTTGAATGTCAGCGCACGGACGCCCGAGGGAGAGATCATGGGCGTACGCCATCGGGACTTCGCTGTGGAGGGAGTGCAGTTCCATCCCGAGAGCATCCTGACGCCGGACGGGCCCAGGCTGCTCGCGAATTTCCTCGGGCGGCCCGAGGCCGCGCCCGAGGGGGTGCTGACAGCAGGAGTGGCCGATGCCCTCCGCGCGTGACCTCCTCGACCGCCTGCTCGAGCGGCGCGATCTGACACAGCCCGAGGCCGAGGAGCTGCTCGGGATTCTGACCGACCCCGCGACTGCGCCCGCTCTCTCGGGTGCCATTCTCGCGGCGATGCGCTCGAAGGGAGTCGTCGCGGATGAAGTGCGCGGCTTCGCGCAGGCGATGCGACGCCTCGCACGCCGGCCGGATATTCCTGCGGGACTTCCCGCCGTAGACGTGGTCGGTACCGGCGGCGACTGCTCCGGAAGCCTCAACATCTCCACCGGCACAGCGCTCCTCACCGCGGCCTGCGGCGTACCGGTGGTCAAGCACGGCAATCGCTCCATGTCGAGCCGGGCAGGCAGTGCCGACGTACTCGAAGCGTTGGGTCTTGCTCTGCCGCTGGATGAGGAACGGGTCGGGCACTACCTCAAAGCGTGCAACTTCACCTTCCTCTTTGCCCCCCACTACCACCCGGCCACCAAGGCGGTGGGCGCCGTGCGCGCCGCCCTGGGCGTGCGCACCATATTCAACATTCTGGGTCCGCTCACCAACCCGGCGGCGCCGCCCTTTCACGTCATCGGCGCCTTCAGTCCGCAGGTGGCCGAGCTCATCGCGCGCACTCTCGCCGGCATGCCGATGGAACGGGCGTTCGTAGTGCATGGCGCGCAGGGATGGGACGAGCCGACGCCGGTCGGACCCTTCACCGTGTTCGATGTTCGTCCGGGCCGCGTTGAGCGGCAGACGCGTACGCCGGAGGACTATGGGTTGCCGCGCTGCGAGCCTGCCTGTCTTGCTGGAGGCGATCCCAGACATAACGCGCAGGCCCTTCGGGCTGTGCTGGTCGGCGAGGATCGAGGCGCGCATCGTGATTGCCTCCTCATGGGAGCGGCCCTGGCGCT
The DNA here is from genome assembly GCA_036273735.1 of Steroidobacteraceae bacterium. GTDB lineage: Bacteria > Pseudomonadota > Gammaproteobacteria > Steroidobacterales > Steroidobacteraceae > 13-2-20CM-66-19. The sequence goes on from DASUHA010000109.1 coordinate 1,848, forward strand.
GGAGGTGACGGGGCAGGCGTCGAGGCCGCGCCAGGCGGTCGAGCGTGCAGCAGCAGCGATCGACGGCGGCGCCGCGGCCCGCGTGCTCGAGATCCTGGCAACGCCCGTTTTCTCCGCAGGTGGCAATGACGCAGGCGCGCAGAGCACCGGCCGACGGCAAGCCTCTTCGGGCACGGAGCCGGCATGACGCGCAGCCCGGATTTTCTGGCTCAGATGGCAGCCGGCAGCCGCGAGCGGGTCCAGGCCGCGCGCGCGGCCTGTCCGCAGTCGGAGCTGTTGGCGAGGGCGATCGATACGCCTCCGCCTCCGCCGTTGCGGCTGCAGCAGGGCGGCTTCGACCTCATCGCAGAGCTGAAGCTGCGCTCGCCCGCTGCCGGGCCGCTGAAGGGCCCGGGCGAGAACGTCGCCGCGCGCGTGACTGCGTATGCCCGCGGGGGCGCTGCTGCAGTCTCGATACTGACCGAGCCCACCCGCTTCGACGGTGACCTCGAGCATCTGCGACAGGCTGCACGGGCTCTCAACCCCGCGGGCATCCCGGCAATGCGCAAGGATTTTCTGGTCGATGACTACCAGGTCATCGAGGCCCGCGCTGCCGGTGCCGGCGGCGTCCTCGCGATTCTGCGGATGCTGTCCGAGCCCGAGCTCGAGTCGCTCATTCGAGAGGCGCGCGCGCTGGCGCTATTCGTGCTGCTCGAGGCGTTCGATGAACGGGACCTCGAGCGGCTGCACCGCCTCCTCGACCGGCTGGGCGGCGACGGCCTGCTGGCAGGGGTCAACTCGCGTGATCTCGTAACCCTACAGGTGGTTCCGAGCCGCCTGGAGCAACTCGCGCGTTGTCTTCCAACGGGCATCCCGCGGGTGGCCGAGAGTGGTGTCGGATCGTCAGAGGACGCGCGCCGTGTCGCGGCGGCCGGCTATGATCTTGCTCTCGTTGGCAGCGCCCTCATGAGTGGCGATGACCCTGCGGCGCTGACGAGCGCGATGCTGAGCGCCGCGCGCGCAGCGCGGCGCACTGAGACCAGGTGAGCGGAATCATGTGGATCAAGATCTGTGGCATGACGACTCCGGAAGCGGTTGCAGCGGCGCTCGCCGCGGGCGTCGATGCCATCGGCTTCGTGTTTGCGGACTCGCCGCGGCAGCTCACGCTGGAGGATGCGGTGAGTCTGGCCGCGCCCGCCCGCGGGCAGGTCCGCTGCGTGGCCGTGACACGACACCCCAGTCAGCGATATCTCGATGACGTGCTGGCGGAGTTCCGCCCTGACGTATTGCAGACAGACGCGGAAGATCTCAGAGCGCTCACCCTGCCAAGGGAGCTCGAGCTGCTGCCGGTCTTTCGCGGTTGGGATGGGTCACAGAGCAAGGTGCCGTCGCGCCTGCTCTTCGAAGGACCCCTGAGCGGCAGCGGAACCCAATGCGACTGGACCGCCGCGCAGCGTCTCGCGCGGCGGACGCAGCTCGTCCTCGCCGGTGGACTCGACGCGGGCAACATAGCAACCGCCATCAGTGCGGTCCGTCCTTTCGGCGTCGATGTGTCGAGCGGTGTGGAGGAACGGCCCGGGGTCAAGAGCCCGGATGAAGTGGCGCGATTCGCGGCCGCGGCGCGCGGCGCCTTCGATGTATTTGCACGGGAATCAGCATGATCGAAAGAGTGACCACAACGCCAACTGGCCAGCCCGGGAGCGGGCCGGAATCTACGTCCGGCCCGCGGGATGAAATGAGTGATTCGGCGCGCTCGCTGAAAGCGTCGCCGGCGACTTTCAGCCACTTGCTAACGGACCTGATCTCAGGCCGCTTCCCCGATGCGCGTGGGCGTTTCGGGCCCTTCGGCGGACGCTACGTGCCGGAGACGCTGATTCCTGCGTTGGACAGGCTGCAGCAGGGGGTGCGCGAGCACCTGCCGAGAGCCGAGTTCCAACAGGAGCTGGCGCAGGAGCTCTCGAGCTGGGTGGGTCGGCCCACGGCTCTGACCTTCGCCGGCCGCCTGTCGGCGCGTTGGGGGGCGCGCATCTGGTTGAAGCGGGAAGACCTCGCGCATACGGGCGCGCACAAGATCAACAATGCCATCGGTCAGGGGCTCCTCGCCAGGCATCTTGGCGCCAAGCGCATCGTGGCGGAGACCGGTGCCGGCCAGCACGGCGTCGCGAGCGCCGCCGCTTGTGCGCGCCTGGGTCTTCCCTGCACCGTGTACATGGGGGAGATCGACATGGAGCGGCAGGCGCCCAACGTCGACCGGATGCGGCTCCTCGGAGCGACCGTAGTGCCGGTGACCAGCGGTGATCGCACCCTCCGGTCGGCCATCGATGAGGCGTTGCGCGACTGGGTGTCGGATCCTCTGGATACCTACTATCTGCTCGGCTCGGCCATGGGACCGCATCCTTATCCCTACCTCGTGCGCGAGCTGCAGTCGGTCATCGGTCGTGAGGCCCGCGCGCAGATCCTGCAGAGAAACGGTGCGCTGCCCGATGCCGTGATCGCGTGCGTGGGCGGCGGCTCCAACTCCATCGGCGCGTTCCACCCCTTCGTCGCGGACAAGGGCGTAGAGCTGATCGGCGTCGAGGCGGGCGGCCGCGGCGCGGGCCTCGGCGAGAATTCCGCGACCCTATCTTTCGGCCGGCCCGGGGTCCTGCACGGCGCCTATTCCCTGTTGCTTCAGGACGAGAACGGTCAGGTCCAGGAGACCCATTCGGTCTCGGCAGGGCTCGATTATCCCGGGGTTGGTCCCGAGCATGCGTTGCTCGCCTCTACGGGTCGGGCGCGGTATGAAGCCGCCAGCGACACGCAGGCGTTGGAGGCAGTCCGCGCGCTGAGCGAATCGGAGGGCATTCTGCCGGCGCTCGAGAGCGCCCACGCGCTCATCGGGGCCCAGCGCTGGGCCGCCAGCCATCCGGACGGCACGGTGCTCGTCTGTCTGTCAGGGCGCGGTGACAAGGACATGCCAACTCTGCAACAGACGCTGCTGGCTGGCAGGCCATGAGGGCCGGGGACGCCATCAGCGCTGCCATCCTTGGGGCGAAGGCGCGCGGCGAGCTGGCACTCGTCGCTTACCTTACCGCGGGTTTTCCGAGCCGCGATACTTTCAAGCGGGACCTGCAGGCCATTGCCGATGCCGCGGACGTCGTCGAGATCGGAGTCCCGTTCACCGATCCGATGGCCGATGGCGTCACGATCCAGCGCGCCAGCCACGCCGCGCTCGCACAGGGTGTCAGCCTGCGCTGGATTCTGGCGCAGCTCGAAGGGATGCCGCGCAGCAAAGCCCCGTTATTGCTGATGAGCTATCTCAACCCGCTGCTGGTGCTCGGGCCGCAGGAGCTGGCCGCGACCGCCGCACGGGCGGGTGTCGCGGGCTTCATCGTGCCGGATCTGCCGTTCGACGAGAGTGCCGAGCTGCGCGCGGCCTTGGGCAGCCAGGGTCTCGCGCTGGTGCAGATGGTGACGCCCGTGACTCGCCCGCAACGTCTGGAGGAGATCTGCGCCAACAGCCAGGGCTTCGTGTACGCGGTCACGATGACGGGTACGACGGGCAAGAATGTGGCGGTGCCGGCCGAAGTGACACACTATCTCGACACCGTACGCTCCCGCTCGCACGTACCGGTTTGCGCGGGCTTTGGAATCCGCAGTTGCGAGCAGCTCGATCTGCTGCGGGGTCACGTGGACGGCGCGGTGATCGGCTCCGCGCTGGTGGAGGTGCTGGAGCGGGGCGAGGATCCGGCACGCTGGCTGCGGCAGCTGCGCGCAGGCCGATGAGCCCCCTCATCATTGCAAGTCGCTTCTGCGGTCCCGAGCGCTCCGCCAACGGGGGTTATTTTGCAGGCTGCGTGGCGGCGCGTGCCGGCCGCACCGTCACCGTGCGGCTGCTGCAGCCGCCGCCGCTCGATACACCCTTCGAGACGCAGGCGCTCGCCGATGGCACCCTGGCGGTCATGTCAGGATCGGATCGAATAGGCGAGGCCCGGCCCGCCACGCTGCTCCTGGACACGCCGACGCTGCCCGGTTATTTCGAAGCCGTAGAGGCTTCGCGCGGCTATCTCGGATTCGCGCACCACCGCTTCCCCAAATGTTTCGTCTGCGGTACGCAGCGGCCGCGGGGCGACGGCATGCGCATTTTCGCCGGCCCGATCCCCGAGCGTGCTCTCGTCGCCGCACCCTGGGTTCCGGATGGATCGCTCGATCGGGGCGACGGCAAAGTGCGCCGCGAATTCATGTCGGCCGCCCTCGATTGTCCCGGATTCTATGCCGTCAGCCCCGACGATCGCATGATGCTTCTCGGGGAGATCACCGTGCGAGTGAGCCGCGTGGTGCACGTCGGTGAGCCCTGCACCGTGATCGGGTGGGCGCTCGAGTCGAGTGGCCGCAGGCACACAGCCGGCACCGCCGTCCTCGGTGAGGACGGCGAAGTCTGCGGCCTCGCGCGCGGCGTGTGGATCGAGCCGAAACAGGCTGCCGGTCTCCCGGCCTAGGTTCTTGCCCCGTTGCTCTGGCTCTGGGTGTGTTGCCCGCCCTTGCGTGCGATGTGCTGCAAGGCCGAGCCGGCCTCGGCGGGCTCGTGATCGCGGGCGATATCGCCGAGGGAGATGATGCCGGTCAGCCGCTTGTCGCGATTCAACACCGGCAGCCGACGCACCTGAAGCTGCGCCATGTTCTCGGCGATCTCACTGACGTCGTCGTCTTCGAAGCAGTATTTGACCTCCCGTGTCATGACCTCGCTCACGGGCGTGTCGCTGGGATTGCGCCCCGCGCCGACGCCGCGGATCGCGATGTCGCGGTCGCTGATCATGCCGACCAGCCGATCGTCGGCGCCAACCGGCAGAATGCCCGCATCGATGCGCGCCATCATCTGTGCCGCGCGCTGAATGGAATCGTCGGGGCTCGTGATCTCGACCTTGCGGCTCATCACCTCGCGTACTTTCATACTGACTTCCTCCGCTCATTGGCGATCGCTCGGACCGCGAGGGGGGCGAGCAAGATTCATGGCTTCCTCAGGTGCCGCTCCAGTCCCTTCCTATCCGCGAAGCGACGCCAGCCGCAGGCTGGTCAGAGGAGGCGATGTGCAGCCAGGAGGCCGCCAACTCCGAGCGCGGTCAGCGTCCAGCCCGGCCAGATGGTGCGATCGAGAGCCAGCCAGACCAGACCGCCGAGCAGCACGACCGCGCCTACGGTGAAGGCGTCGCGCCTGCGGTTGGCGCGGCGGATCTCGGCGCGCAGCGCTTCGACCTCAGGAGTCTCCACCAGCATGCGCACGATGCCGCCCTGCGCACGGTGCAGCGCACCTTTGATCACGGTTGGCAGCACGCGGGCGGCTTCGAGCAGCTCCGGCATCTGCACGCGCAGGCTCCTGAAAACCTGGCGCACCCCCATGCGCTCGCGCATCCACTCCCGCAGGATGGGCGTTGCGGTGTGCCAGATGTCGAGCTGGGGATAGAGCTCCCGGCCGAGCCCTTCCACGTTGAGGAGCGTCTTCTGCAGGAGAATGAGCTGCGGCTGCAGCTCCATGTTGAATCGGCGGGAGATCTCGAACAGGCGCAGCAGGATGTTGCCGAAGGAGATGTCCTCGAGCGGCCGGTCGAAGATCGGCTCGCACACCGTGCGCACGGCCGACTCCATCTCATCGATCCGTGTCGCAGGCGGGACCCAGCCGGACTCGACGTGCAGCTGCGCCACCCGCCGGTAGTCGCGATCGAACACCGCGAGGAAGTTCTCCGCCAGGTAGTGCTGGTCGCGTGGATCGAGGGTGCCGACGATGCCGAAGTCGACCGCGGCATAGCGGGGCTTGAGCGGATCGTCCACCATGACGAAGATGTTGCCCGGATGCATATCGGCGTGGAAGAAGTTGTGCCGGAACACCTGGGTGAAGAAGATGCGCACGCCGTTCTCGGCGAGCAGCCTGATGTCGGTGCCGGCGGCGCGCAACCGCTCCATGTCGGAGATCGGGATGCCGTGGATGCGCTCCATCACCATGACATCCAGCCGACAGTAGTCCCAGTAGACCTCCGGCACGTAAAGCAGGTCGGAGCCGGCGAAGTTGCGCTTCAGCTGCGAGGCGTTGGCGGCCTCACGCATGAGATCGAGCTCATCGATGATGGTCTTCTCGTACTCCGCCACGATCTCCCGCGGGCGCAGCCGGCGGCCCTCCCGCCAATAGGTCTGTGCGAGCTCCGCCAGCGCGAAGAGCACTTCGAGATCGCGCTCTATCAGCTCCCGCATGTCCGGGCGCAGGACCTTGACGACCACTTCGCTGCCATCCGGCAGCCGCGCCGCGTGAACCTGCGCAATGGAAGCGGCGGCGAGCGGAGTCTCCTCGAAATGCGAGAACGCTTCCGACACGGGGCGGCCGTAGGCGCCTTCGACGATCGCGCGCGCCATCGAGCCCGGGAAGGGCGGCACCCGATCCTGGAGTCTCGCGAGCTCATCCGCGACATCGGTCGGCAGGAGATCGCGGCGAGTGGAGACCGCCTGGCCGAACTTCACGAAGATCGGCCCGAGCTCCTCGAGTGCGAGCCGCAGCCGCACCGCGGGACTTGCTGTGCGGTGCGGATTGAGCCATGTGTCGGGTGACAGGTAGAAGAGGAATCGCAGCGGTGCGTAGAGATGCGTGGCCCGCACGAAATCGTGCAGGCCGTATTTCAACAGCACCCGCTGGATCTGCAGGAGCCGCGCGAGTACGCGCAGCTTCACGGGCGTGGCACCGCTGTCACCGGGGGGCGAGCCGCTGGGTCAGCAGCTCGAGGCGCGCATCGAGGCGATCGACGTCTTCGCGCAGGGTATCGACGCCCCGCAGGAATTGATCGCCTTCCTCGCGCGATACCAGGTCCGCACGCTCGTGACTGAAGTACTCCCCGACATCCTGCAGCAGCGTTGCTGCGGCGCTCCGGGTCCAACTGAGTGCGCCCCGTGTCAGGCGGCCGAGGCGATGTGCCGCCACATCGCCGATGAGAATCGACAGCTCCTCCTCGGGATCGGGCGCGAGCAGCTGCGCCAGCTCACGGAATTTCTGCGCGAGCTCCGCATCGCCGCGTACCTCCACTTCGCCGCGTGACAACGATGCGTCCGCGGCGCCGCCGCCCAACGCGAGCAGGCTCAACGGACCGCCGATGATTTCCGCATCGGCCGGAAGGCTTCCGCGGGTGATGCGCAAGGAGTTGCCGGTCGACTCGACCAGCAGGCGCGCCAGCGCGGGCGCCTCGATGGCGATGCGGCGGCCGGCGAGCTCTGCGCAGAGCTGCTGCGCGCGCGGCGAGCGGGGAAGCCCCCGGTTGAGGACGTTCTCGATGGTGGCAGTGAGCATGGAGCCGGTTCGTCAGTACTTGTAGCCGCGGTGCACGGCAACGATGCCGCCTGAGAGGTTGTGATAACGGCAGCCCTCGAGCCCGGCGGCCTGCATCATTTCGAGCAGCGCCTCCTGCCCCGGGTGCATGCGGATCGACTCTGCGAGATAACGATAGCTCGCCTCATCCCCGGCCACGACCTTCCCGAGCAGCGGCAGTATGCGGAACGAGTAGGCGTCGTAGAGCGGCCCGAGGCCCGGCGCCACGGGATGGGAGAACTCCAACACCAGGAGCTGACCGCCCGGCTTCAACACCCGCTGCATCGCGGCGAGCGCGGCAGGCTTGTCGGTGACGTTCCGCAGCCCGAAGCCGATGGTGATGCAGTCGAAGCTGCCGTCGCGGAAGGGCAGGCGCTCGGCATCGGCCTGCACATACTCCACGTTGCCGAGCACGCCGCGATCCGTCAGGCGGTCGCGTCCGCGCTGCAGCATTGCACGGTTGATGTCGCTCAGCACGACGAGGCCGCGCCCGCCCACTTGCCGGGCGAGACCTGCTGCCAGATCGCCGGTGCCGCCGGCCACATCGAGCGCCCGCTCCCCGGGCCTGAGCGCGGTGAGCGAGAGAGTGAATCGCTTCCACAGCCTGTGAGCGCCTCCCGACATGAGGTCGTTCATCAGGTCGTAATTGCGGGCGACCGAGTCGAACACGCCACGCACGCGGCGCGCCTTCTCGCTCAGGGGCACGCGCTCAAAGCCGAAGTCTGTGGATCGGGGGTCGGTCATCGGATCGCCGGGTCGCGGGGAGGGCGCATTGTATCGTCTTGCTTTTTGCGCGACATGCTGCGCAGAATCCGACCCCTGCAAGGGGGTCTTGTACCTAAAGGGCCGGGCTGTGGATCACACCCCGGCCCTTTTATTTCCCAGCTGCCATTTTCCGGGCGAGATATTGCGCCCACTTTGCCTCCCGGTCGCGGCCCAGCTCATAGAGGTATTTCCAGGTGTAGAGGCCGGTATCGTGGCCGTCGTCGAAGACCAGCTTCACGGCGTATTGGCCGACCGGCTCGATGGCGCGCACGTCCACTGCCTCTTTGCCGAGCACCAGGGTTTCCTGGCCGGGGCCGTGGCCTTTGACCTCGGCCGATGGGGAATACACGCGCAGGTACTCGAAAGGCAGCTCGAAACGGCTGCCGTCCTCGAAGGAGACCTGGAGCACGCGGGCCGCACGGCGGAGCCTGATTTCGAGGGGGATGGCGGTTTCGGGGGCTGGCATCGCTGGGGAGTCTAGGTCTCGGGGTCGCGGTTGCACTATTATGGACGTCCCTGCTCCAGCAGCGGTACATCGTGGAAGCTACAGATACCTCCCACCCCGACTACTTTCATCGTGTGGTCGATTGCCAATGGGCCTGTCCGGCCCATACCGACGTCCCTGAGTACATCCGACTGATTGCTCAGGGCCGGTTTACCGAGGCTTACCTGGTCAACCGGTACTCCAACGTTTTCCCGGGCATTCTCGGGCGCGTCTGCGACCGGCCGTGCGAGCCCGCCTGCCGTCGCGGCCGCGTCGAGGCCAAGCCCGTGGCCATATGCCGCCTGAAGCGGGTGGCTGCGGACAATCGCGATGATGTCAGCGGCCGGCTCCCGCCCATCCCGAAGATCAAGAACGGCAAGCGGATCGCCTGCATCGGCGCCGGCTGTGCCTCCCTCACGGTGGCCAATGATCTCATGCCGCTCGGCTACGAGGTCACGATCTTCGAGCAATATGGCGAGCCCGGTGGTCTGATGCGCACCAACATCCCCTCCTTCCGCCTGCCGCAGACGGTGCTCGAGGAGGAGATCCGCATGATCGTCAACATGGGAGTCGACCTGAAGCTCGGGCATCCCATCGGCAGCATGAAGGCGCTGCTTGCGAGCGGCGGATTCGATGCCGTATTCGTCGGCTCGGGCGCCCCGAAAGGCAAGAATCTCGACCTGCCCGGTCGGGAGGCCGCCGCTGCCAACGTGCATGTCGGCATCGCGTGGCTGGAGTCGGTGGCCTTCGGCCATATCGGGAAGATCGGCGAGCGTGTTCTCATCATCGGCGTCGGCAACACCGCGATGGACTGCTGCCGCACGAGCCTGAGGCTCGGGGCGAAGCAGGTCAAGGTGATGGCGCGCAAGCCGCGCGGCTTCTTCAAGGCCTCGGAATGGGAGCTCGAGGACGCCGAAGAAGAGAGTGTCGAGATCGTCGTCAACCGCTCGCCCAAGGCTTTCGTGATGGAGGCCGGACGGCTCATCGGCATGACCTTCGACATCATGGAATATGAGCTCGATGCCCGCGGCCGCATCACGGCCGAGCGGGTGACGGGCGAGGAACTCATTCCAGCGGACGATGTGATCCTCGCCATCGGCCAGGAGAACGCCTTCCCCTGGATCGAGGCCGATCTCGGCATCGAGTTCGACAAGTGGCACGTGCCCAAAGTGGATGCCGTGACCTTCCAGTCCACCCGGCCAGGGGTCTTTTTCGGGGGTGATGCGGCCTTCGGCCCCAAGAACATCATCTGGGCCGTGGAGCATGGCCACCAGGCCGCGATCTCCATTCACCGGCACTGTCAGGGTGAGTCCATCACCGAGCGCCTGCAGCCCGGGGTGAACCTGCAGAGTCGCAAGATGGGCATGCACGAGTGGTCGTACTCCAACGACTACACCCCGGTGGAGCGGCGGCTGATGCCGCATGTCTCGCTCAAGGAGCGCTTCAAGAAGCTCAACATCGAGGTGGAGCTCGGTTTCACCGCCGAGCAGACCGCGCAGGAAGTGCAGCGTTGCCTCAACTGCGACGTGCAGACCGTCTTCACCGCGAAGCTCTGCATCGAGTGCGATGCCTGCCTCGATATCTGCCCGGTCGACTGTCTCAGCATCACCGCCAACGGTCCGGAGGCGGAGCTGCGCGGTAGATTGAAAGTTCCGGCAAAGAATCTCGCGCAGCCGCTCTACGTCTCGGCGCCGCTGCCGCAGACCGCCCGCGTAATGGTCAAGGACGAGGACCTCTGCGTGCACTGTGGCCTCTGCGCGGAGCGTTGCCCCACGGCCGCCTGGGACATGCAGAAGTCCCACGTCCATTGGCCGCAGGCCGGGGACGAAGCCCGAATATTAGAGGCCCGCAAGCCCAAGATCGCCTAACGGTGCAGGAGAGCGCGGCGCATCTTGTGATGCGCGCGGACGTCAAACAGTGACTACAAACCGAATCAACGACTTCACCCTCAAGATCGCCACGGTGAACGGCACCGGCTCGGCCAGCGCCAACACGCTGCTCATGAAGTCCATCTTCAGGAGCGGCATCCCGGTGATGGGCAAGAACTACTTTCCCTCCAACATTCAGGGCCTGCCTACCTGGTACGAGATCCGCGTCTCCCGCGAGGGCCATCTTGCCCGGGCCGGCTCCGTCGAGCTCATGGTGGCGATGAATGCCGAGACCTACTCGCGCGATGTCAAGGAAGTGTCCCCCGGCGGGTACCTGGTTTACGACTCCACGTGGCCGCGGCCGGCGCTCCTCGGCCGGTCCGACATCACCGTGCTCGGCGCGCCGCTCGCCAAGATGTGCAACGAGACCTTCAACGGGGTGCGCACCCGCATCCTGATGAAGAACATCTGCTATGCGGGCGTCCTCGCGGCGCTGCTCGACCTCGATCTCGAGCGCATCCGCGAGCTCCTGGCGGAGACCTACGCCAAGAAGCCGCAGCTCGTCGAGAGCAACATGAAGGCCATCGGCCTCGGCTACGACTACGCGCGGCAGAATTTCACCTGTCCGCTGCCGCTCAAGGTGGAGAGGATGGACCGCACCGCCGGGCACATCATGATCGACGGCAACACCGCCGCCGCGCTCGGCTGCGTCTTTGCCGGCGCGACGGTGGCGGCGTGGTATCCGATCACGCCCTCGACCTCGCTGATGGATGCTTTCAAGGGCTTCTGCGACCGCACGCGGATCGATCCGGCGACGAACGCCAAGCGCTTCGCTTTCATCCAGGCGGAGGATGAGCTCGCGGCCATCGGCATGGTGATCGGTGCCTCCTGGAATGGCTCGCGGGCGTTCACGGCGACATCGGGCCCGGGCATCTCGCTGATGAACGAGTTCCTCGGCCTCGCCTACTACGCCGAGGTGCCCTCGGTCGTGTTCGATATCCAGCGCGTCGGTCCTTCGACAGGCATGCCGACGCGTACGCAGCAATGCGACCTGATGGAGTGCGCTTACGCCTCTCATGGCGACACGCGCCACGTCTGCCTCTATCCCGCCAATCCCGAGGAATGCTTCTACATGGCGAGCCAAGCGTTCGACCTGGCGGAGCGCCTGCAGACGCCGGTGATGGTGCTGTCGGATCTCGACATCGGCATGAACGACTGGATGTGCCGGGACCTCAAGTGGGACGACGCGTACCGCCCCGATCGGGGCAAGGTGATGGAGAAGGCGCAGATCGAGAAGCTGGAGAAGTTTCATCGCTTCATCGACAAGGACGGCGATGGCATCACCTGGCGCACGTTGCCCGGCGTGCATCCGAAGGGCGCCTACTTCGCCCGCGGCTCCGGGCATTCGCAATACGGTGCCTACACCGAGGACTCCACGGAATATCAGATCGTGCTCGACCGGCTGATGAAGAAGTGGAACACGGCCAAACGTCTGGTGCCGCGCGCCATCATCGATGCCACCGCCGGCAGTGATCTCGGCATCGTCTCGCTGGGTAGCTGCGACAGCGCCATCCGTGAGGCGATGACGATTCTCAAGGCGCGTGGTGTGGGTGTGAACTACATGCGCGTGCGTTCCTTCCCGTTCAGCGAAGACGTGGAGCGTTTCCTCGCCGCACACCGGCTGCTGTTCGTCGTCGAGCAGAACCGCGATGCCCAATTGCGCTCGCTGCTGACTCTGGAGACCGCCGTGGAGAAGTCGAAGCTGCGCTCACTCCTGCACTACAGCGGGTTGTCCATCGCCTCGAGCTTCATCGTGGAAGGGATCCTGGCGGAAGCGCTTCCCAAACCACGCGGGGAGCCAGACGTGCAACTGACGCCGCAGAAAGACGCGGCGCGAGCCTGACAGGGAGCTGCCGACATGACTTTCATCGCCAAGCCCAAGGTCACCCATCCGTCACTGCCGCGCAATGCGCTCGGCCTCATCCGGCGCGATTACGAGGGAGCGCTCTCGACGCTGTGCGCCGGCTGCGGACACGACTCGATCACTGCCGCAATCGTCGAGGCGTGCTGGCACCAATCGCTCGAGCCGCAGAACGTGGTGAAGCTCTCCGGGATCGGCTGCTCCTCGAAGACCACGGCCTACTTCGTCAGCGGCGGCCACGGCTTCAACTCCGTTCACGGCCGCATGCCTTCCATCGCGACCGGAGCCAACGCGGCCAACCGGCAACTCACCTACATCGGCGTCTCGGGGGACGGCGACACGCTGTCGATTGGGCTGGGTCAGTTCTGCCACGCGATCCGACGCAATCTCGACATGCTCTACATCATCGAGAACAACGGGGTCTACGGGCTCACCAAGGGCCAGTTCTCCGCCTCGGCCGACGTCGGCACCCGGGCGAAGAAGGGCGAGACCAACTTCCAGCCCCCCATCGACCCGGTCCTGCTCGCGATGACCCTGGGGGCCTCCTTCGTGGCGCGCAGCTTCTCCGGCGACAAGCAACAGCTCGTGCCGCTCATCGAGGCCGGCCTCCGGCACCGCGGCTTCGCCCTCATCGATGTGCTCTCGCCCTGTGTCACGTTCAACGATCACGAGGGCTCGACCAAGAGCTACGCCTACACCCGCGAGCACTACGAGCCTGCCGTGCAGGCCGACTTCGTGCCGCCGGAGCAGGAGATCACGGCCGAATACGGCGCCGGCGAGGCGCTCGCCGTCACCATGCACGACGGCAGTCGTATCGTGTTGCGCAAGCTCGATGCCGCCTTTGATCCCACCGACCGGGGGGCCGCGCAGGCCAGGGTGCAGGAGCGCCTCAAGTCCGGGGAGTACCTGACGGGGTTGCTGTATGTCGATGCGGACGGGGGCGGCCAAGGGGGTAGGCGCGAGTTCCATCAGGTCAGTGCAACACCCGAGGAGCCGCTGAACAGCCTGCCCTACGAGCTCCTTTCTCCCGGTGCCAAAGGGCTGGCGAAGATACTGACGCGTTACCGGTAACGGCGCGGCACCCCTGTCAAGGAAACTTGTATCTCGCCCGCGACCTAGGGTATCGTGCGCTCCCGGTCCGTGACCTTTCCCTTTCCTGCCGCCTGCCGCCCGCCTCTAATTCGGGACCGGCTTCCGAGTCTGAGAAAAGCCGAATCGTTCCCGGCCAGGCAATATCTGTTTCTTGGAGTTTGATTGCATGACGAAGATCTACGTCGGAAACCTTCCGTTTTCGGCCACTGAGAGCGAGGTCCGTGACCTGTTTGCGCAGCACGGCACCGTCGAGTCCGTAAGCCTCATCACCGATCGGGACACCGGCCGGCCGCGCGGCTTCGGCTTCGTGGAGATGTCTCGCGCCGACGCGTCCCGGGCCATTCAGAATCTGAACGGCAAGGACCTCGGTGGGCGCCCCCTGCGGGTGAACGAGGCGCAGGAGCGCACCGGCGGCGGCGGACGGGGCGGCGGCGCTCCGAAGCGCTGGTAACGACTGCGGTTGCAAGGCCGGCCCGGATTTCCGGGCCGGCTTTTTTATTGGGCCGGCCTCCGGTCCAACTTTCAGTAGCCCGCTGAGCCCAGGGCGTAGCGGACGGCCAGCTGCACCTGCGTGTCCGTGACCGGCCCCGGGTGGCTCTGCTCCTCTCCCCAGATGTAGGAATTGCTGGTCACGCGCAGTCCTTCCAGGGTCAAAGACCAGCTTTTTCCCGGATTGAACATGTAGGCAACGGTCCAGCCGTGCCCGCTTTGCTCACCGTCAGGCTCCACATTGCGGCTCTCGACCCGGAACCGGTCGTAGCGGACGCTGAGCCTCTGGCGGCTTCCGACCCTCTTCGAGAGCAGCAGATAACGGGCGTCGAACGGCCAATCGAGGTCGCTTCCCCTGGGGGCGATTGCAGTCTGCCCGCTCAGCCATTGCGCGATCACGGTCCATCCTGCGCCGTACTCCAGGCGAGCCGCCACGCTGTTGAAAGTCGTATGCCAGGCGATGACGTGCTCCAACGCGTCTACTGCGGCGGGATTCGCCCGGTTGTCGTATCGCAGTGCCGTGAGCACGAAGCGCCCGGGAGCCTCCAGCGCAAGGCCGGCGTAATATCCCGCCCGCCCGTCGATCTCCCGGAAGGGCTCGATGCGCGCGCCGTCGCTCTCGAATCGGCCGACCCGATCGAAGAGCGGTGTCTGGCGGTCATCGAGTATGAATCCGCCGCCGGCAAGGGCGGCGCCCGCCACCTCATTCCAACCGAATACCCCCCCGATGGCGCTGATATCGAAGGGCAGATCGCTGCGCGTGCCGAGCCAGTCGACCTTGGCCTCGAGGCCCACGGTCCGCACCTCCTCCGCGAGCCAACTGCTCAACGCCGAGTAGGAGAGCGTGTAGGGAGATGTCCATCCGCCCGCACCGTTCTCCAACGAGACCGGTGCATAGAACCCGCCTGCCTTGACCCGCAGCCGCAGGTGATTGCGCGGATAGGGCCGGAACTGCAGATACGCCTCGGTCAGTCCCATGGGGTTCCTGTAGGAATGATCCCACGCGGAGGCATCCAGGTGCAGCTTCCAGACCTCGCCGAGCGGTACATTCAAAGCCAGGCGCAGGCGTCCGAGCTGCAATCCTGACTGCCGCTCGCTGAATCGCGTCGGACCGTAACCGCCGTCGAGCACGGAGGTCGCTGCATCGGAGGAGACGGCCCTCAGATCGAGATCCAACTCCCAGTCGGCCCCCCGGGCGACCGTTGCACCGAGCAGCGCCGACGCTATCAGGAAGAGCAGCGTCGTTGCAGCACGCATCAGTAGCCCTCACCTTCCATGGGTGCAGGCCGCAGCGGTTTCGTGAGCTGCAGAGTCAGGGTTGCGCGGTCTCCGGAGCCGATCGCCAGCTCGCGAACAAGTGTAGAAGTCTGCTCGCGCATTCGCGGATGCCAGACGGTGATCTGGTAATGACCCGCCGGGAGCTGCGCGGACCAGGCGCCCTGTGCATCGGTGGTACCGTAGAACGGCGCGTCCGTCACGTCGATGTAGGCGATCATCCAATCGTGGATGTTGCAGCCCAGGATGATGATGCCGGCGTGGTCGAAAACCACCGGCGGGTAGGGCTTGCCCCGGTAGAGAGGGAGTTGGAAGCGCTTGGCCGGCGAGAAGGAGTAGATCTGGTGACTGACCGAGTCGCTGTTTGGGAAGGACACGGCCGAGCCCACCGGAACCACCAGCACTTCGGGGACGAACATCCGGTTCATCTGGTCCATCGCCGCACTGATCGGCGTCGGCGCGGGTAGCTTCCTGCCGGCCGGTTGCACGGTAACGACGGCGTCGGCCAGGGGCTTGCCGTCCGCCAGCTGGACCGAGATGGCGAGTGATGCCGCGGAAGCGGGCGTGGCGTAGAGCAGAGCGCAGAGCAGCGCCATCCCCGCGATGGCGGCGCGGATCACGAGCAGCGCGCGATTTGAGCGTGCGGAAAGTCTCATTCCTGTCACCGGTTACTCGCCGTGCCATCCGGCGGCGCCTACGATGCAGCATATTCAGGCGGATTTATGGGTAGTTTCCGCAAACGGCTTCTCGTGCTGATCATCGGTCTGGCGGTTCTAACCCAGACTGTGACGCTGTTTGCAGTGCTGGCAAGCACTGCGCGCGATGTGAAGGCGCGCGGTGCCGAGCAGCTGAGCGCCGACGGCTCCTTCGTGGATCAGCTCATCCGCTACCGGGCCGAGCAGCTGGCGAGCGCCGTGGCGGTGCTGGCCGAGGATTTCGGCTTCCGCGAGGCGGTGGCGAGCGGCGACGGGCCGACCATGCTGTCCGCGGCCGGAAATAACGCCCGGCGGGTCGGCGCCGACCTCGTGCTGCTCATCAACACGCACGGACGGGTGCTGGCCTCGAGCGCGCCCTCCGAGGCGCAGGTCGGAAGCTCGATCGGGGGGTTGCTGCTCGGGGAAAGAGGACAGCACAACCGGCCGCGCTTCATGGTGCTCGGCCAGCGGACCTACCAGTTCTTCCTCTCTCCGGTGCGTACACCGGAGATCATCGCCTGGGTGGCCATGGGCTTCGCGGTCGATGATGCGCTCGCGCGCAACATCCGCGATCTCGCCGGTGTGGAGGTGACCCTCGGCATCCGCGGAGCGGCCGGCTTCACTCGCGTGGCTTCCAGCCTACCGCCCGCCGAGCAGGCCGCGCTGCGGGTCGATTCTCCGGCGCAGCCGTCGGCGCGCGGCGCGCATGTGATGCGCATCGGCGATACGAGTTACCTCACCCTCGTCCAGCAGATCGATTCGCGTGGCGAGCCGGCGGAGGCCATCCTGCAGAAGCCGATGGCCGCAGTGCTGGCCCCGTACCAGGAGCTGCGCAATTCGCTGCTGCTCATCGACGGCGCGACCCTCGTTCTTGCCGCGGTGATCGGCATGCTCCTGGGACGAGGCGCTACGCGCCCCCTCGGCGAGCTCGTGCTCGCCGCGGAGCGTATCCAACACGGCCGCTACGACACCGCGGTGAAGGTGGCCGGCGGCAAGGAGTTCCGCAGCCTCGCCGATACCTTCAACACCATGCAGCGCACGATCGCCGACCGCGAGGCGGATATCACGCGCCATGCGTTCTACGACTCCCTGACGGGCCTTCCCAACCGCGCGCTGGCCGAGCGGCGTCTGGAAGAGCTGCTGCGCGGCAGCGAGCCGCCGGCTGCACTCGCCCTCATCCTGATCCTGGTGCGCAGTGTGCACGAAGTGAACGCGACCTTCGGACAGGAGGTCGCGGATGAGGTCGTGCAGGAAGCGGCGCGGCGCCTGGGCCGCAATCTCGCGGCGCAGCACGTCATCGCGCGGTTCGGCGAGAGTCAGTTTCTGGTCATTGCGCCCGGATTTTCCGCGGAGCGGGCGCGTATCTACCTCGATCAGCTCGCCGGCGCCCTGCGCGGCGGCTTCCATCTCTCGGGAATGACGCTCGATCTCGGTGTGACCGCCGGGATCTGTGTCTATCCCGAACACGGCCAGAGCGCCAAGGACCTCCTGCGGCGAGTGCAGGTCGCGCTCGAGGATGCCGCCGACACGCGGCTGCGGGTCGCGAGCTACGAGCCCGGTCGCGACGAGCAGCATCGGCGCCGGCTCACCCTCATTACCGGCCTGCGCACCGCTATCGAGCGCGACGAGCTCATGCTCAAATACCAACCGAAGGTGGAGGTCGCCACCCGCTGCGTGAAGAGCCTGGAGGCCCTGGTTCGTTGGCAGCACGCGACCCTCGGTGCGGTCTCTCCGGGGGAGTTCGTGCCGCTCGCCGAGAGCGCCGGAGCGTCGCGGGCCTTGACCAACTGGGTGCTCGGCGCGGCCATCCGCCAGCTCGGCGAGTGGCGCCGGGGCGGCCTCGAGGTCGAGCTCGCCGTCAACCTGTCGGCGCCCGATATCCTCGACCCGGACCTGGGCGACGGCATCCTGCGGATGCTGGCGGAGCGGCACGTCGAGCCGGGGACGCTGCTACTCGAGATCACCGAGAGCGCCGTGATGCACGATCCGGACCTCGCGGCCCGCCACATGCAGCCGCTGCGTGCGGCCGGAGTGCGGTTCGCCATCGATGATTTCGGGACCGGCCACTCCTCGCTGTCACTGCTCAGCAGATTGCCGGTGGACGAGTTGAAGATCGACCGCTCGTTCATCTCGCAGGCCCTGTCGGGGCGCAATGCCGCGATCGTCGCCTCGACCGTCGCCCTGGCGCATGGCATGGGGCTCAGTGTGGTGGCCGAGGGAGTGGAGACTTCCGACGCCTGGAATTTGCTGAAGCGCCTGCGGTGCGACTGCGCGCAGGGGTATCTCATCAGCCAGCCCATGCCGCCCGAGGCCGTGCCCGCGTTCGTGCAGCGAGCCAACGCGCTCCTGCCGGCCTCCGATTCCACGGTCCTGCAGATGCGCGCTCTGGAAGGGCTCGCGGGCAAGGCCTGACCCCGGGCCTCGCCCGCAATTGCACTGCGGCCGGTGTCCGCTCTGATAGACTCCCGCACCTTCCATGGCGCAGGCGGAGTCGATTCGATGGGCAAGGGCGACAAGCGATCCCGGCGGGGCAAGATCTACCGAGGCTCCTTCGGCAAGTCACGCGCCAAGGACCCTGCCAAGAGAAGGAAGCGCGCCGCGGCAGCGGCTAAGAAGTAGCCGGATCCTGCAAAGCGCTCGGGTGGCACGGAGCCCGTAGCCGCTCCCGTTACGCCGCGTACCGGCCGACGTCCCATCGAGAGGTCACCGCCTCGCCCGAGGTGGAACGCGGCTTGCGACGTGGAGGCGCGAAAGAGCAAGTCATGAGCGGCCCCAAGCCGCCTTTGGGCCGCGGGACCGGAAAGCCAATATGGCTGGCGGCCCGAGCGCCACAGGCGACTCGGGCCATCTACGCACACGAGGTGACCCTTATGAATCGTAGCCTGTTGTTGCTATGCGCTGCCGCGCTCGCGCTTTCCGTGGGCGCCTGCTCGCATGATCAGTCGAGTAATCCGGGCGGAACCCCGTCCAGCGAGCAATCGAGTCCGAGCACGCCGCCGTCGAACGAGCAGGCGCCGCCACCGGCCAACGCACCGAGCTCTCAGCCCGGTGGTGCACCGGAGCAGAACCCGCCGCCGCCGCCGCCGAGCACGAACCCCAACGCGCCGCCGCCGGCCAATCCGCCACCGAGTCAGAACGGCAACCCGCCGCCGCTGTAACCTGTAATGGCTGCCCGGCCGGTAGCCGCGCAGCCACTCTATTTCGGCGCCTCCGCCTCATCCGTGCACGATGCGGAGGCGCCCGATTGCTCGGGCCGATTCGATCAGGAAAAATAACGACAACAGCTTAACGTCTTCTCCGTCCTGAAGGACGGAGATATCCGCCCATGAGAACACAGACACCCAGAATCAGGCAGTTGACGTTCCAACTGGAACACGCTCCGTGTGTCCTTACCCGACGCGCGCTCGCAGCCGCAGCCACCGCGCCGTCGCACCCGCTTCCAGCGGGCCGCTCAAGAAACAGTCTCATTTCTGTCGGTGGCGTAACCGCCGAAAAAGCCGACAGAACGAATTCTAGTCCTGTGTTTTTGTCCAGTCAACCGAAGGAGCGGCGCTTCCTCCCCGGCCCCACGTCCGCGTCGGAGATGTGATGAATTCCGACTCGCCGCTCGGCTACGCCCGTTGGCGTCCTCATCCCTGGCACGGGCTCACGCCCGGGCCGGAGTGTCCGCGCGTGGTCAATGCGTTCATCGAGATCACGCCCTTCGACCTGATGAAGTATGAGGTGGACAAGGCCACGGGCTACCTGCGGGTGGACCGTCCGCAGCGCACCTCCTCGCATCCCCCATCACTCTACGGCTTCGTTCCGCAGACCTACTGCGGCGAGCGGGTCCGTCGCCTGGCGGCGGATTGCGATCGGGGCGATGGCGATCCGCTCGACATCTGTGTGATCAGTGAGCGGCCGATCACGCACTCGGAGATCCTGCTGCGGGCGCGGGTCCTCGGGGGCCTGAAGATCATCGATCGCGGCGAGGCCGACGACAAGATCGTCGCGGTGCTCGACGGCGACTACATCTGGGGTGGCGCGAGTGATCTTGCCGATATCCCGGAGGCGCTGCTCGAGCGACTGGAGCACTACTTCTCCACGTACAAGCTGGTGCCGGGCGAGCCTCCGAAGATCGCTGTCGTGGGCCGGTACGGCTACGACCATGCCGCGCGCGTCATCGCTGCGGCGATCGAGGACTACCGGGAGATGGTCGGCGGAATGACCGAAGATCCGAACAGCGCGGCGCGCCGCTGACCCGAGGAGCGGCATCGGGAATGAAGCGGCCGGGCGAGTACCCTCCCATCGCGGACTACGCGCTCATCGGCGACTGTCACTCGGCGGCGCTCGTCTCCCGGCAGGGCTCGATCGACTGGTGTTGCCTGCCGCGCTTCGATTCGGACAGCTGCTTCGGGCGTCTGCTCGACTGGGACAACGGCGGCTACTTCGAGATCAGCCCCGAGGGGAGCTTCAGCACGCACCGCGAGTACCTGGAGAGAAGCCTGGTGCTGGTGACCACCTTCCGCTCCTCGAGCGGCGAGGCGCGCGTCATCGACTTCTTCGCCATGCGCAGCGGCGGCCGGCAGCGGCCGCGACGCGAGATCGTGCGGATGATAGAAGGCGTCAGCGGCACTCTGAAGCTCAATGTCAGATTCGTGCCGCGATTCGATTTCGGCGAGGTCAAGCCCTGGATCCGCTCCTCGCCGAAGGGCGGATTCGTCGCCGTCGGCAGCAACGCCGGACTCTTGATCCTGGGAGACGTTCGCCTTCATCCCGGAAGCGACCACGACCTCCAGGCGACCCTGGAAATTCACGCCGAATCGCGCCATCACATTGCCATGCAGTTCCTCCCGCCCGAGGAGTGCGAGGTCGCGCACCTCGGCGAGAAGCTGCTGGCGCATATCGACGAGCACTACGAGGAAACGCTGAGCTGGTGGCGCGAGTGGTCCGCGAAAATCGTGTACCGCGACGGCCATGGGACGAGCATCGTGCGCTCGGCCATCGTGCTGAAGGCCCTGTGCTATGCCCCGACCGGGGCGATCATCGCGGCGCCGACGACCTCACTGCCGGAGGCAATCGGCGGTGAACGCAACTGGGACTATCGCTTCTGTTGGGTCCGGGATTCGATCTTCACGGTGCATACGCTCGGTAACCTGGGCCTTCAGGCCGAGGCGGGGGGCATGCGGCGCTTCATTCAGCGCAGCGCCGCGGGCAATGCCAATGAGCTGCAGGTGTTGTATGCGGTCGACGGCAAGCGCCGGGTGCCGGAGATCGACCTGAAGAAGCTCGACGGCTGGCGCGGCTCGCGCCCGGTGCGGATCGGCAACGGCGCGGCCGAGCAGTTCCAGGGCGACATCTACGGACTCGTGATGGAGCTGTCATGGCGCTGGAGCGAGCGGGGCGAGCGGCCGGATGAGAGCTACTGGGGATTTTTGACCGCGATCGTCGAGGCGGCGATCGCCAGGCGCCATCTGCCGGACCGGGGCATCTGGGAGGTGCGCTCGCGGCCGATGCATTTCGTGCAGTCGAAAGTGATGTGCTGGGCGGCGGTCGACAGCGGCATCGCGCTCGCGGAGCGTTACTCGCTGCCGGCGCCGATCGACCGCTGGCGCGAGGAGCGCGACGGCATACGCAAGGACGTCGAGAGGCGCGGCTATAGCCGTAAGCGGGGCATCTTCATCCGCAGCTACGGCAGCAAGGACGTCGACGCGGCCCTCTTGCTGTTGCCGGCCGTCGAGTTCGTGCCCTGGGATGACGAGCGGATGGTGCGCACGGCCGATGCCATCCGCGAGGACCTCTCCCTCGACGGACTGGTGCAACGCTACAAGGCGAAGGACGGACTGAAGGGAACCGAGGGCGTCTTCGTGGCGTGCACGTTCTGGCTGGCGGAGTGCTTCGCGCATCAACGCCGGCGGACGGAGGCGCGCGAGGCGTTCGAGCGGGCATGCCGCTGCGCCAACGACCTCGGTCTCTTTGCGGAGGAGTACCACCCAAAACTCGGGGAGATGTTGGGTAACTTTCCGCAGGGCCTGACGCATCTGGCGCATGTGTCAGCCGCGATGGCGCTCGAGAGCACTGCTGAGGCGGGGTCTTCGCGCCAAGGTGGGCGCTCGCGGTCCTGAGTGCTGTGGCACGACGGTTGCGCTGTGCCGCGTATGCTCGACATTCCGGCTTGGGTCGGCGGATGTACACGGGAGATCTGGGCGCTCATCAAGGACGCCGTCAACGGCTGGAGTGAGCATCATGCGTCCCGGATCGGGGCGGCACTCGCCTTCTACACCGTCTTCTCGCTCGGACCGATTCTCCTGCTCGCCGTGGCGGTGGCCGGATTCTTCTTCGGGCAGGGCATCGCGCGCGGTGAGATCTATCGGCAGATCACGGACCTGATCGGGCCACAGGCCGCGGCTCAGGTGCAGATGGTGCTGGTGCATGCGCACCGGCCCACCGCCGGAGTGGTCGCGACCGTCATCAGCCTCGTAACGCTGTTACTCAGCGCGGATACTGCGCTCGTCGAGTTGAAATCCGGGCTGGACGAGATCTGGGGCCTGCCGTCCGACGGCCGCCGCTGGTACTGGTCATATCTGCGCACCCGGCTCCTCTCGGTCGCACTGATCTTCGCGCTCGGTATCCTGCTCCTGGCATCGCTGCTCTTCAGCGCCGCGCTGGGCGCTCTCGAAGCGCTGTCGCGCGGCATCATCGTCGTGGGCGTGATTCTCCACTTGACGAGCTCTCTCGTTTCGTTCGCGCTCGCGGCACTGCTCTTTGCGACTGTCTACAAAGTGTTGCCGAGCGTCCGTCTTGCGTGGAGGGACGTCGCGGCCGGGGCGCTGATCACGGCGGTGCTTTTCATCGTTGGGAAATTTGTGATCGGCCTCTACCTCGGCAGCAGCACCGTTGCCTCGACGTATGGGGCGGCGGGCTCGGTGATCGTGTTACTGCTCTGGGTGTACTACTCCGCGCAGGTGTTCCTGTTCGGGGCGGAGCTCACGCGCGGATATGCCTGCCGCTTCGGCTCGAGGAAGGACATGGCACCTTCCCACATGTGCCCGCGACCCTAGGTGGTGGCGCGGGCGGAGTCACGGGCTCCAGGCGGGTACGGCAATGCGTTCGCTCGGCCGCTTGCGGTCGAAGAAGAGATCTGCTCCCAGGTGTTGCCGCACCCGGACCTCCTCAGCCTGATATTCGGGCGTCTCCCACCGGCCGGGGTCAGGGGACAGGCCGATGAGCACGCCAGCACCGGCCTCTGCCACGAGGTGAGATTGCGTGGTGAGGAGACGATTCCTGCCGACGTGCTCGCACAGACGTCGGCCGAAGAAATTCAGCCAGAACAGCCCGGGCAGGTACCGGCCGAAGTCTCGGCCGATGGCTTCGATGCGGGGAGTGAGGCTCATGACCTTCGCCCAGTACTCGGCAGCGGCGCTCGCGTGGCCCCACGCCGGTGCCAACTGATCGCAGAGCTCAGCGAAGAGCTTCCCCGTCCAGTCGCCGCCCGACGGCTTGCGTGCCGTGCCGCCCCGGAGCTGCACGCTGATCCTGTTCCCAAGAGACCGCTTCTCACCCAAACGACTCAACACCGCCTGGTCGACCGATATGACCAAGGTCAGATCGCGGTGACTCCCACGCAACTCCGCATCACCCGAGGGCCGTTCGAATTCCGGTTGACCGTACTGCTGAACGAGCGCCCGGTACGTGGGTCCGCGCTCATAGCAAGCCGACAACACGGCCTCCTTCAGCGCCCCGGGCCGTGATATGTCCACGGGCCGCTGGTCGCGTGCACTCCTCCATACTCGCAGCTTGCTGCACCATGGCGTTGCGTGGGTCGTGAGGATCCGCTGAAGAACGTCGAGCTCATCGCCCGGATCGATCCAGCGGTCAAATACGATTTCCGCATCCAGATCCCATGGCGAGATCGTGACCGTGGGCCCGTTCTTCCTGCGCAGCACCATATCGATGCTCACGTCACCTAGGTCGGCGGAATAGACACATCTTGGAATTGGCGCGCCCGACTGGATTCGAACCAGCGACCTGCAGCTTCGGAGGCTGCCACTCTATCCAACTGAGCTACGGGCGCGCCGCCCGGACCGGGGACCGGGATGATACGCGGACGGCGGTCCCAGCGCTAATTGCGCCGCCGGTCATGCCCCAGGCGCCGCCTTCCACGCGTTATTGCTGCGATTCTTGTCCGGCAGGACCCTGTCGGGATCGATGGTCACGGACTCGATCGGCTGCGTCGTATCGACCGTCAGGTCGACCTCCTTTTGCTGGATCCAGGTCTCGGCGGGCAGCTGGATGCGCTCACTGCTGCCGTCCCGGAAATCGAGCCGCACGACCGCCGGCAGCACCAGCCGATCGAGGTTGGCGATGCCTATCACGGCGCCCTTGCTCCAGCCGCCGCGCACGGGATGCACTCCCTGCACCGCGAGGTCGAATGTCCAGTTATGCATGTACCAGCCGCGCCAGAACCAGGAGAGATCCTCGCCCGCGGCGCTCTCCATGGCGCGGAAGAAATCCGACGGCTTCGGATGCCGGTATGCCCAATCACTGATGAACTTGCGGAACGCCCAGTCGAAGCGGTTCGGTCCGAGGATCTGCTCGCGCAGCAAGGCGAGGCCGAGCGCTGACTTGAAGTAGGTGACGGGGTGACGATACTTCTCCGCAACCTGATCGGCGCGGGTGAGCAGGGTGGGGGCAGCGGGATCCTCGAGCGTTGGCAGGATCTCGTCCGCCGGATTGCCGCCCCCGGGTGCGTATTCCGGATCGCGCTTGGGTCCGAAGGTACCGTGCTGGAAGTCCTCTGACTCGTAGATGTCGATGAAGGTGTTGAATCCCTCGTCCATCCACTGATCGCGCCGCTCGTCGAAGCCCACCACCATCGGGAACCAGGTATGTCCGAACTCGTGGGCGGTGAGCGCAAACAGGTCCTTGCCTCTGTCGGTGTAGTCGTCGAAGACGATGGCCGGATATTCCATACCTCCTATGGGGCCGGCAACGGCCGCGGCCGTCGGGTATGGGTAGTCGAACCCCCAGCGCCTGGAGAACTGCTCCAGCGAATATTTCACGTATTCCGTCACGCGGCCCCAGGCCTGAGACCCGGCGCTCTCGATGGGATAGAACGACATGGCGAGGCCGCTCCTGCCCCCCGGCAGTTTGAATCGCGCCGCATCCCAAATGAAAGCCCGGGAGGCGGCAAAGGAGACGTCCCGCGCCTGGTCGATTCGGAAGTGCCAGGTAGCCGTAGCCGCTGCTGATGCGGTTTGCGGACTGGCGATTTCCTCTGCGGTGCGGATCATGACCGTACGGTCACTGCCTCGCGCCTGCTGCAGCCGCTGGCGCTCGAGCGCGGTGAGCACCTCGCCAGGGTTCTCCAGCTCCCCGGAGCCCGCCACCACCATGCCGCGGGGTACGGTCACGTAGTAGTCGAAATTGCCGTACTCGAGATAGAACTCCGCTCCGAGGTAGGGCAGTGTGTCCCAGCCGCGCACATCGTCATAGACCGCCATTCGCGGGTACCACTGCGCTACGTCGAATATCTCGCCGTTGCGTGTGCGAATGTGACCCGTACGCCCGCCGAACGCACCGGGCACCGTGAAGTGGTACTGGATGTGGATTTCCAGCTTGCCACCGCGCGGCACGAGCGGGTGGGTGAGCCGGATCTGCATGCGGGTATCGGACACGACATAGTCCGCTTTGATCAGGCGGCCCGCCTCCTCTAACTGTACGCTCTCGAGCACATTCCCGTCCGTACGCTCATCGAGCGAGCGCCTCGAGCTCGCATGGACGTACCTTGCCCGCGCGTCTTTGCGGTAGATGTTCTGATCGAGCTGCAGCCAGAGGCTCGCGAGCGC
This sequence comes from Steroidobacteraceae bacterium, assembly GCA_036273735.1. GTDB lineage: Bacteria > Pseudomonadota > Gammaproteobacteria > Steroidobacterales > Steroidobacteraceae > 13-2-20CM-66-19. The sequence goes on from DASUHA010000109.1 coordinate 27,564, forward strand.
CTGTGGGCTGTTGTTGGTATAGGTGATGACTTCGCTTCCCGACAGCAGGGCGCTGCGGGGATCGAGGCTCGCGCGAATCGTGTAGTCGGCACGGTTCTGCCAGTATTCGGGACCCGGAGTGCCGTCGGCCGCCCGGTAGAGGTTGGCCGGGGCGGGCAGGGTGAGCGGCGCGAAGGCCTGCAACGGATCGTAGGCAGATGCTGCCGGCTCGGCTGCATGGGCGACCTGAGTGGCTTCAATGGCCCCGGATTGCTGCGTGCAGCCCGCGATCGCCAGCAATGCGAGCAGCGTGGGCTTGGTATCGATCATAGGCTGGACGCCATGCCGAGCTTCATCATCAGCCGGTAGGTGAACTCGACGCTGCTGTAGAAATCATCGATCTGCTTGCGCTCATCACGGCCGTGCATGCGCAGATCATTGAGGTCGTTCCAGCCGCCGCCCACGCCGTAGGAAGGGATGCCGGCGGCGCGCGTGAAGATGCTGTCGCTCGCACCGGCCGCCATCTGCGGCAACACCACGACTCCGGGCCACATGGAGTGAGCGACCTGAGTGATGGCTGCCATGACCTTCGGATCGGGCACGGTCTCCGGCGCGGGCTGCACGGGCTCCAGGAGGGTGACCCGGATACCGGGGTCGGCCGCGACTTTCTGCAGCCGGGCCAGTGTTTCCCTTTCCGTCTCCCCGGGGAAGACGCGACACTGAACGGTCGCGGCCGCGCTCGAGGGCAAGGCATTTTCCTGCACGCCTGCCTCGAGCATGGTGGCGACGCAGGTGGTATGCAGGATCGCATTGGTCGCGACATCGTGTGCCGCGACGCGCCGGGCCACCGCCAGATCGAGCGGATCCCTGGAGAGCGCCATGAGGTCTGCTCGCCTGCTGCCGCTCGCGAGTTGCGCGGTCGCCGCGAAGTAGGCCCGGGTGGTGGCGTTGGTCTTGAAGGGGAACGGATAGCGCGCGAGGCGTGTGAGCCCGCTTGCCAGCTGGTAAATCGCGTTGTCGGAACGCGGCTCTGAGGAGTGGCCGCCTCTGTTCGTGGTTTCCCACCGGAACGTCATGTAGGTTTTCTGCACGGTCTCGACACTGAAATCGAGCCGCTTGCCACCCACGATCTCTCCCGAGCCGCCGTCGGGATTGATCACCAGGCCCGCGTCCACCAGATCGCGGTTGTGCTCGAGAAGCCAATGGGGACCGTTCTGCTCGAGCCCCACTTCCTCATCCGCGGTGAATGCGACGATGATGTCCCGGTCGGGCGCGAAGCCCATCTTCTTCAGCCTGATGAGCGCCGCCGCTGCCGCTGCGTCCTCGTCCTTCATGTCGGAGGTGCCGCGGCCATAGAAGAACCCATCCTTCTCGGTGAATTTGAAGGGCGGCAGAGACCAGTCCTCCGGCCGCGCATCGACCACGTCCATGTGACAGATCCACATCACGGGCTTGCCGCTGCCCTTGCCTTTGAGGCGCACCACCAGATTGACCTGATATGGCCACGGGCTCTCCGGCACCAGATTCATCTCCTTGTCGGTGAAGCCGGCCGCCTTGAAGCGCGCATACAGCGCCTCGGCCACGCCCTTGGTGCCGATGGGGTGTATGGAGCGGATCTCGACGATCTGCTTGAAAATGTCGTGCGCGAGGCGCTGATTGTCCGGCGGCGGCATGGGGCCAGGGGCGGGCCAGCCGGGGGTTACGGCGGATGCGGCCGTCGTGAGCAGGAGCGCGCAGACAAGCGCGCCGAGCTTCGTAGGATGGTTCATCGACTGACCCCGTTGCCGGACTTTCTATTGGCCCGCTACAGCATAGTGGGAATGAGGGTACCGCGTAGCCGGCCCGCGATGGTCCGTGCGACGCACGCGGCGAAGCGGCGGGCCGGCGGCCATGCCTTCGGGCCTCGGCGTTCGCCGTCCGGGTATTTACGAAGGCGGGAGCCGAACCGCTATACTGCGTGCTTCATGTTCGCAAGTCCCGTGGTGAGGCATCGGTGAGCAAGCAGGACACCCATTTCATCAACATGTTCAGCCTGGTGATCGGCGTGCTGGTCGCGATCGCCATCGTGATCTTCATAGTGGCGCGCAGCGTGGGAGCGCGCACCGAAGGTCGCCAGATGATGGGTGAGCCTGATTACTACAAGAGCGTCGAGGCGCGCGTCGCCCCCGTCGAGCAGGAAGCGGTCTCCGGGCAGAACAACGCCGCCCTGGCCATCAAGCCACCTGAAGGTGCGACGGCGGAGGCTGGCGGCGGTTCGGGCCAGGCCATGCCCACTAGCGGCAAAGAGCTCTTCGAGCAAACCTGCAGTGCCTGTCATGGAGCCGGCATCGCGGGCGCACCGAAGGCGGGTGACAAAGCGGCGTGGGCGTCCCACATCTCCAAGGGCCTGCCCACGCTGTACGACCATGCGCTGCACGGCTTCACCGGAAGCAGCGGCACGATGCCCGCCAAGGGCGGCCGCGCGGATGTCCCGGATCCGATGGTGGAGCAGGCCGTGAACTACATGGTCTCGCTCGTTGCGCCCAGCATGGTCAGCGGCAAGAAGAAGTAGCCCTACTGCCGATCCCTGTAGCGCGGGAATACGGTTCACCAGAGGCGCACTTCTGTCGCGCCCGAATTTTGATGGTCACGTTCGTGGAAAATCGGCAGGCGGATCCAAATTGCCTTCCGGCCCTCTCGGTTACAGTTCAAAAATGAGCCACTGAGTGGACAGGCGGCCGATAACAGCTCATGTTTGAGCCATTCTCAGCAGCGATCAGCGGCCGGAAGGGACAGGCTGCTCCCGGTCGAGACATCGCAGCATGACGGCCTCGCTGATATGGGTGGCGGCGATGGAATCCTGTCCGTCGAGATCCGCAATGGTCCGGGCCAGCTTGAGGACGCGCTGCCGGGTCCGCCCGGAGAAGCGCAGATGTCTCATCGTGCGATCCAGCAGCGCGCGCGCCGCCGATTGCAGAGTGCAACACCGCTCGATCTGAGCATCTCTCAGGCGCGCGTTACAGCGGCCCTGGCGCGTGAGCTGACGTGAGCGGGCGAGGGCAACGCGGCTCGCGAGCACCGTGCTCGATTCTCCGCTGCCGATGCCATCGTCGAAGTCGCGGACTTCCAGCCGCGGAACCTGCACGTGCATGTCGAGACGGTCGAGCAGGGGGCCTGAAATCCGGGCACGATATCGAAGGGCCTCGGCCGGCGTGCAGCGGCACCGACCGGAAGGGTCGCCCAGGTAGCCGCAAGGGCATGGATTCATGGCGGCCACCAACTGGAACGCTGCTGGATACTCGGCGTGCGCAGCGGCTCGGGAGACCCTGACGACTCCGGCCTCGAGCGGCTCGCGCAACGCCTCGAGCACGCCGCGCCCGAATTCAGGCAGCTCATCGAGAAACAACACCCCATGATGCGCGAGGCTGATCTCTCCCGGTCGCGCGTGCGAGCCACCGCCGACCAATGACACGGCAGATGCCGTGTGATGCGGTGAGCGGAATGGGCGGCGGCCGAAAGCAGCCATGTCGAAGCCGGTGGAACTGACGGAGGCGATCGCTGCACAGTCCAACGCCTCGCTTTCCGTGAGCGGCGGCAGGAGACCCGGCAGCCGCTGCGCCAACATGCTCTTGCCGCAACCCGGCGGGCCAATCATGAGCAGACTGTGGGATCCGGCGGCGGCGACCAGGAGAGCTCGCTTCGCAGGGAATTGGCCCTTCACGTCGCTGATATCGGGACCGGCAGTATGATGCCGCGGGACGCATCCGCTCCTCGCTGACGGGCGCGGGAGCAGCGACACCTCTCCGCTCCAGTGCCGGCAGACTTCCTTGAGATGTGCTGCCCCGAGTACGGCGGTGTTGCTGCCGATGAGCGCCTCGTCGACATCGGCCGCGGGCACTATCACGTCATGGCCGTCGCGGCTCGCATGCGCAGCGGCGAGCAGAATACCGCGTACTGCTTTGACCTCGCCTCCGAGGCCGAGCTCGCCATAGAGCTCACACGGGCGCGCATCGCGGCTGGTTGCCTGCCGCAGCTCTCCCGAGGCGATGAGGATGCCGAGCGCGATGGGAAGCTCGAAGCGGCCACCCTCCTTCGGGATTTCTGCCGGTGCGAGGTTGACCACGATGCGCCCGCTCGGGAATTCGAATCCGGAGGAGAGGAGAGCCGAGCGCACCCGATCGCGGCTCTCGCGCACGACGGTGGCGGGCAGGCCCACCAACTGGAATGCAGGCAGGCCACTCGTCACCGTGACTTCGACCTGCACCAGCGGCGCGTCCAGGCCCACCTGGGCCCGGCACAGGAGAGTTGCGACCGGCAAAGACACACACCGTCCCTGGTCGAGTGCTGCGGCGCGGATTGCCCTAGTGTCCGGGCGACTGCTCCGGGGGAGCGTCGCCGGCGATACCGGCTGCAGCAGGGGCCGCCGTGCCCTCGAGCGCCTGCAGCCGCGCCTCGAGCTCCGCGAGCCGGGCGCGGGTGCGTTCGAGCACGCGCATCTGCGTGTCGAACTCGTCCCGGGTCACCAGGTCGAGCTTGCCGAGGCTCGAGCGCAGCACTGCGCGGAAGTTGGTTTCGAGATCCTTGCTGACGGTGCGGAAAGCCGGCGGAACGCTCTCCAGCAGCCGGCGCGCGATCTCATCGATGCGGAAGTTGTCCATCATTTCTCGCCTCCAAGTGCGATGCCCTTCGATGGGGCGAAGCCTCTGACATGCGGCACCAAAACAGTGCGCGCGGGATCAGGCGGCAACGCAAGCCACGGAAAGTGCATCGGAAAGTGTCGTGGCATGGATTCTGCACCCCGACTGCCCGCTTCACCAGCTTACGCGCGCGAAAGCCGGTCGTGCAGCCCTCATTCGTGGCCCGATCGCCCGGAAACGCGCCCAAAGACTCGCGAACGTCCGGGAGACCACATGCGCACCGCTTCGATCCTCTCTAAGGCGATCCGTCGGATGACGGCCGTCACCGCCCTCGCGACCCTCGCACCAACGCTGGCGTGGGCGGCCGATGCGCCCATACCCAACAAAGGCGACACCGCCTGGATGCTGACCTCCACCGCGCTCGTGCTGCTGATGTCGGTGCCGGCCCTCGGCCTCTTCTACGGCGGGCTGGTCCGCACGAAGAACATGCTGTCCGTGCTGATGCAGGTGTTCGTCGGCTTCGCGCTGATCACGGTGCTCTGGTGCATCTACGGCTACTCGCTCGCCTTCACGCAGGGCAACGCCTTCGTCGGCGGCTTGAGCCGGCTCTTCCTCAATGGCACGTTCAATCCGGTGACGGGCGCCTACGCCACAGTCGGCACGTTCGACAAGGGCGTGGAGATGTATGAGCTGGTGTATGTCGCCTTCCAGGCTACGTTCGCCGCCATCACCTGTTGTCTCATCCTCGGCTCCCTGGTCGAGCGGATCAAGTTCTCCGCCATACTGCTCTTCCTGACATTCTGGTTCACGTTCTGCTATTGCCCGGTGGCGCACATGGTCTGGTTCTGGCCGGGACCGGATGCCTACACAGCCTCGGCCAATATCGATGCGGTCAATGCGACAGGAGGTCTCATCTGGCAATGGGGTGCGCTCGACTTCGCGGGCGGGACGGTGGTGCACATCAACTCCGGCGTCGCCGGGCTCGTGGGCGCGATGATTCTCGGCAAGCGCATCGGCCTCGGCCGGGAGCCGATGGCTCCGCACAGTGTGACCATGACCATGATCGGCGCGTCGCTCCTCTGGTTCGGCTGGTTCGGCTTCAACGCCGGCTCGGCGCTCGAGGCCAACGGCTCGGCTTCGCTGGCCTTCATGAACACCTATCTCGCAACGGCCTGCGCGGTTCTCTCGTGGATGGCCGTCGAATGGCTGCTGAAGGGCAAGCCATCGATGGTGGGTGCGGCCTCCGGCGCCGTAGCGGGGCTCGTGGCGATTACGCCCGCCGCAGGTAACGTCGGCATTCCAGGCGCCTTCGTGATTGGCCTCTGCGTGGGGGTGGTCTGCTTCTGGGGGGTCACGGGCCTGAAGAAGATGCTGCGGACAGACGATGCGCTCGATGTATTCGGCGTCCACGCGCTCGGTGGGACCTTCGGTGCGCTCATGACGGGGATTTTCAACGACCCGGCGCTGGGCGGCCCCGGACAGGTCGTCAACTGGGCGACGGGTGCAACCGGGTATCCCGGCATCTGGGCGCAATTGCTGATCCAGGCGAAGGCCGTCGGGCTGGTGATCGTGTGGACGGCGGCCGTCGCCGCGATCGGGTTCTACCTGCTGAAGCTCGTGATGGGGATCCGGGTGTCCGAGGAGGACGAGCGCGAGGGTTTGGACATCACCGCGCACGGCGAGCGCGCTTACGACATGTGATGGCCCGGCGGGCCACAGGGGCCGGGACCGCCGGCCTGCTGCCGGGGCCCTCCGGCCCCGCTCCCTTTTTGGGACGCCGATTGCGCTTTATGTGATGTGCGGTATCCCTTGTGTGACCGAGTTCAAAGGACAGGGGGCCGGCGAGGGTGGACAATGGTTTGCCGGGAGCAACCATAACGATACGCACTGGGCGTATCGGCCCGCGAAGCGGGCGAGGCCCAGGATGGGCCGAGTAATGGGGGTGCTCCGGGGAGTAAGGTCATGTCACGACTCGCTGTCATCCTGCTGGCCAGCTCGCTTGCCGCCCTCGTCGGGGCGGCCGGCATCGCACGCGCCGACGTCATCTATCAGTGGACCGATGAGCACGGTGAGGTGCACTACACCGATCAATGGGTGCCTGGCGCCAAGATCATCAGGACGACCACCGCTCGCGCTCCGGTCCCCGCCACGAGCGCCATGCAGGGCATCCAGAACGAGAGCAACGCCGCTTCCCATGTGGTCAAGCAGCAGCAGGATGCGCAGGCCGTGCAGCAGGATGTCGCCCGGGCCCGGGCGGTGCGCTGCGCGCGCGACAAGGCGGAGTATCAGAAGCTGGTCGATTCGCGCCGCATCTTCACCACCGACAAGAATGGCGAGCGCCAGTACCTTTCCGATGCGGATGCCGACGCCGCCCGCCTGAAGGCTCGTCAGGCCATGGACGCGGACTGCGGGCAATAATCTATTGGCTAAAACAGGCCTGCGGCCGTTTTAGCGGCCAATCGAGTTACTATTGCGGCCTCGCGGCCCAGGGAGCGGCCCTGGGCCGCTTACTCATTTGCTTTCGAACGGCGCTTCGTAGAGAGCTCGGGGCATGATTCAGCCATGAAAACAGGATTTGTAGGACTGGGAGCCATGGGCCTCTTCATGGCGCGTAACCTCCATCGCGCCGGCCTGCTGACAGCGGTCTGGAACCGCTCGCCGGAGAAGGCGCGTGCGTTGGCCGCGGAGCTCACCGTCAAGGCACCGGGTACGCTTGCGGACCTGGCCAGGGAAGCCGAGACGATCGTTCTCTGTGTCTCCGCAGACAACGATGTGCTCGAGGTCGTGCGCGCACTGGCTCCTGGCCTTGCTGCCGGAAGTCTCGTCATCGACTGCTCGACGGTCGCGGCCGACACGGCGCGCAAGGCCGCGGAGCTACTGGGCAAACAGGGTGTCGAGTTCCTCGATTGTCCGGTGAGTGGCGGCACGGAAGGAGCGCGTGAGGGGACCCTGGCCATCATGGCGGGCGGCAACGAGCCGGCGTTCGAGCGCGCCCGTCCGCTCCTGCAGGCCATGGGCAAGACGATCGCGCATTTCGGCCCGACCGGCAGCGGCCAGGCGGCGAAGGCCACCAACCAGATCATGTGCGCCGGCATCATCGAGGCGGTCTCCGAGGCGATGGCATTCGCACGCGCCCAGGGGCTGCCGCTCGAGAAGCTCATCGACACCCTGGGCAAGGGCGCCGGCTCGAGCTGGTATTTCGTGCATCGCGCACCCAACATGGCCCGTGGCAGCTATCCCGCCGGCTTTCGCGTGCGGCTGCATGCCAAGGATCTGACGATCTGCCGTGACATGGCGGCGCGCTTCGGAGTGGCGCTCCCGGTAGTGGAGCGCATGCTGAGCGAGTACGCGGAGCTCATCTCCCGCGGGTACGGCGATGAGGACATCTCCGCCTCCTTCCGCTTGAAGGCGGAGCTCTTCGAGCCCAAACGAGGACGCGCTCCATCCGCCTGACCCGAAGCGAGTTGCTGCGCCAGGCGCTGCGCGGCAGCGCGGAGTCCTTCTACCTTCCGGATTTCTGCGCCTCGCGTGCGGCGTTCGGGATCGTCGTCATCGTCGAGCTGACCGCGATCGTCCTCTCCCTCGCCCGCTCGGGCGGAGCCATCGATTTCTGGGCCGACCTGGCGCGGACCTCGCTCTTCCTCCTTTGGGTCGGTCTCTGCTGCGCGGCGCTACTTTGCTGGAGCCGCAGCCGCCTCGAGCGGTTGACCGTCGCCCGCGGCTCGGCGGCGGTGCTCATGCTCCTGACGGCGACGATCGCCGCCATCTCGGCCGCCGCCTATCTCATCGGCCACAGCTACCCGGCCGTGGTGTCCGGCACGAGCACGCTCTTCCCATCGCGGGAGTTGCCCTTCGTGCTCGGTAACGTAGCGATCGGCTTCGTGATCGTCGCCGTGGCGTTGCGCTACTTCTATGTGACGCACCAATGGCGGCGTAACATCGAAATGCGAGCCGCCGCCCGCGTGCATGCGCTGCAGGCGCGCATCCGCCCGCACTTCCTCTTCAACAGCATGAATACCATCGCCTCGCTCACCCGCTCCGACCCGGTGCTCGCCGAGCAGGCCGTGCAGGACCTGGCCGATCTCTTTCGCGCCTCTCTCGGCGATCAGCGGCAGACCATCTCGCTGGCCGAGGAGCTCGAAGTGGCGCGGACCTACCAGCGCATCGAGGAGCTGCGCCTCGGCCCGCGCCTGCACGTGAGTTGGAACGTGGAGCGGCTGCCGGCGGATGCGCGCGTTCCCGGCCTCCTGCTGCAGCCGCTCATCGAGAACGCGATCTATCATGGTGTCGAGCCGCGGCCCGAAGGCGGCACGGTCAGCATCGTGGGAGAGGTCGCTGGAGATCTCATCACCATCGTGGTCCGAAACCCCGTGGATGAGCGCGAGAGCGATCGCGAAGGCAACCGGCTGGCGCTGGCCAACATCCGCGAGCGGCTGGCCCTGCTCTATGGCGAGCTTGCCCTGGTGAAGGCGGGGCGCTTCGATCGCGAGTACATCGTAACCCTGCGTTTCCCGCACGTGACGGCGGTGCAATGAACCCATGAAGGTCCTGATCGTCGACGACGAGCCCCCGGCGCGCGAGCGGCTGCGAAGCCTCCTCGCGGAGATAAGTGATACCGAGATCGTCGGTGAGGCCGGTACCGGCACCGAGGCGTTGAGTCAGGCCGCAGCGCTCTCTCCCGACGTCGTGCTGCTCGACGTACGCATGCCCGGCATGGATGGCATAGAGGCGGCGAGACATCTGAACACGCTGGAGGAGCCGCCGGCGGTCATTTTCACGACTGCATACGACCAGTATGCCGTCAATGCATTCGAGACACGGGCCGTAGGCTATCTCCTCAAGCCCATCCGCAAGGAGAAACTGGCTGCCGCCCTCGAGCAGGCCGGACGCCTCACCCGTCCACAGCTGCAGCGCCTCGCCGCCGCGGCGAGAGCCGAGCGCCGCACGCACATCGCCGTGCGCCACCGCGAAGGATTGCGCCTGATCCCGATCGAAGAAGTGCAGTTCTTCCTGGCCGATCAGAAATACACCACCGTGCGCCACTTGCGGGGTGAGGATCTGATCGAAGACTCGCTGCGTATGCTCGAGGAGGAGCTCGCTCCGGACTTCGTGCGCATCCACCGCAATGCGTTGGTGGCGGTCCGGCATCTCGATCGGATCGAGCGCAGTGGCGACGGACAGTGCTTCGTGAGACTGCGCGGGTGCGAGGCGCCGCTCGCCGTCAGCCGCCGCATGGCCGGGGAGTTGCGCGAGCGGTTCAGGCTATGAGCTTTCGCGTGGCCGTGCAGTCACTGAGTTATGATCCATGCTGATGCGCATCGACTTCACCAAGATGCACGGGCTCGGTAACGACTTCGCCGTGTTCGACGCCCCCGGCTCCCTGCCGCTCGACAGCACGCTCATCCGCCGTCTGGCGGACCGCCATACCGGTATCGGGTTCGATCAGGCGCTGGTGCTGGAGGCTCCCCGCCGGTCCGACACCGCGGTGTTCTATCGCATCTTCAATGCGGACGGGATCGAGGTGGAGCAGTGTGGCAACGGCGCCCGTTGCATCGCCGCGCTCCTGGGGGCGCGTGGACTCGCGCGCGCGGGCGCGGTCACGATGGACAGTCCCGCTGGCCCGATTCGGGCGCGTCTCCTGGAAAAGGGTGCGGTATCCGTGGACATGGGTCCGGTGCGGTTCGATCCGGATTCACTGCCCTTCGATGCCGAGGCGGAGGCCGAGCGCTACCCGCTCGAAGTCGCGGGCGGCAGAGTCGAGGTCGGCGCGGTTTCCATCGGCAACCCCCACGCCGTCCTCGCGGTGGAGTCGGTCGATACCGCTGCCGTGCAGCGTCTCGGCCCGGCAATCGAGCATCATCCGCGCTTTCCCAGGCGGGTGAACGCGGGTTTCATGCAGATCATCGACCGCTCGCACATCCGCCTGCGAGTCCATGAGCGTGGCGCCGGCGAGACGCTCGCCTGTGGCACGGGCGCCTGTGCTGCCGTGGCGGTGGGCCGGCGTTGGGGCGAGCTCGACCGGGAAGTGCACGTCAGCGTGCGTGGCGGCGAGTTGCGCGTAAACTGGGATGGTCCGGGAGAGCACATCTGGCTGACGGGACCGGCTGAGATATCCTTCGCAGGCCACGTAGAGGTTTGAAGAACATGACGACACGAGAAGCTCGAGGGTTGGCCGCCAAGGAAAACGAGGAAGATACGATCGCTGCCTATCTGCAGCACAATCCGGACTTCTTCGAGCGGCACCAGGCGCTGCTGACCCGGCTGCGGATACCGCACGCGCGGGGCGGCTCGACCATCTCGCTGGTCGAGCGGCAAATCGAGGTGCTGCGCGAGAAGCATGCCGCGCTCGAGGGCAAGCTCGCCGAGCTGGTGAGCGTGGCGCGCGCCAACGACGCGATTGCCGACAAGCTCCATCGCTTCACCCGCAGGCTTCTGCGTGCGGGCTCGCGCGCGGAGGCCGTGGCCCGGATCGAAGCCAGCCTGCGGGAGGACTTCGATGCCTTTCACTGCGTGCTCGTATTGATGGGCGAATACCCCGACCTCACGCCGCAACGTTTCGTGCGCACTGTTGCCCGTGACGATGCCGGGCTGAAGTCTTTCGAGACGCTCTTTACCAGCGGCAAGCCGCGATGCGGCCAGGCGCGCGACACCCAGCGCGAGTTCCTCTTCGGCCAGGATGCGAACGACATCGGCTCCATGGCCCTGGTGCCGCTCCTCTCGCCTGCCAACACGACCGGCACTGCCGGCCTGCCGGCTCCGCTCGGCGTGCTCGCGCTCGGCAGCAACGATCGCGACCGCTTCCATCCCGGAATGAGCACCGAGTTCCTCGGGCGCATGGCGGATCTCATCGCCGATTCGCTGGCCTCGCAATGACACAGCGGGCCAGGGCCCGCGGCGAAATGCGTCGAGTCTCGCGGCAATCGTCTCGACGATTCCCGTCAGTGAACCATACGCCATGACCCCGGCCGCCCTTGTCTGGATCGAGCGCTTTCGCCGATACCTCTCGGCGGAGCGGCGGTGCTCACCGCACACGCTGGCCGCCTACACCCGCGACCTTCAGGCGTTGGTGTCATATTGTGAGCGAACGGGGCTCGAGAGCTGGACGGCCATCGACAGCGGGCATCTGCGCACCTTCGCCGCACGGCAGCACGCCGGCGGACTCGGGCCACGCAGCATCCAACGGCGGCTCTCGGCCGTGCGCAGCTTCTATGAGTTCCTGCAACGCGAGGCGCATGCGCTGCGAAGGACCACGCACGGCCCGGATCCAACCGAGGGTACAGATGCCGGCGACCGCGATGTCGCGCGGATTCGCAGCAACCCGGGCCAGGACGTGCGCGCCCCCAAGGCGCCGCGGCGGCTGCCCGAGACCCTGGATGCCGACCAGATGGCGCGCCTGCTCGAGATCCCGGCCGGGGAGCCTTTCGCCACGCGCGATCGTGCCATCATGGAGCTGCTCTACTCGTCGGGTTTGCGCCTGGCGGAGATCGTCGGGCTCGATCGCGGGCATCTCGATCTTCGCGATCGGGTGGTCCACGTCCTCGGCAAAGGACGCAAGGTGCGCCTGGTTCCGGTGGGACGGGTGGCGATCCGCTCGCTCGAGCAATGGCTTCCCGAGCGCGCAGGCCTCATCCGGACCGGCGAAGAGGCGCTCTTCGTCGGCCGTCATGGCCGGCGCCTCGGGCGCCGTGCCGTCGAGCTGCGGGTCGCGTACTGGGCGCGCCGCCAAGGGCTGGCCGCTCACGTGTATCCCCATCTCTTCCGGCATTCCTTCGCCTCGCACCTGCTCGAGTCCGGCGCTGAGCTGCGCGGGGTGCAGGAGCTCCTGGGGCACGCCGACATCGCCACGACCCAGATCTACACTCACCTTGACTTCCAGCACCTCGCCCGCATCTACGACGCCACTCACCCGCGCGCGCGCCGGGCCAAGACGCCCGCCAAATAGCGCCAAATTCGCGGGCAATTCGACGAGGATCCGATGACCGATTGGCAGCGATTCGATCCACATGGCACGACCATCCTGGGCGTGCGGCGCAATGGTGCCGTGGCGCTGGCCGGCGATGGCCAGGTCACGCTCGGCAACACGGTGATGAAGGGCAACGCGCGCAAAGTGCGCAAGCTCTACAACGACAAGGTGATTGCCGGCTTTGCCGGCGGAACGGCGGATGCCTTCACGCTCTTCGAGCGCTTCGAGGGCAAGCTCGAGAAATACGGCAACCTCACCCGCGCCGCCATCGAGCTCGCGAAGGACTGGCGCTCGGACCGCTACCTGCGGCGGCTCGAGGCGCTGCTGCTCGTCGGCGATCCCGGCAAGCTCCTCGTGATCTCCGGCAACGGTGATGTCATCGAGCCGGATATCGACGCCGTCGCCATCGGCTCCGGCGGCCAGTTTGCGCTCGCGGCCGCGCGGGCGATGCTCGAGACCACGCAGCTCGATGCGCGCAGCATCGCGGAGCGCTCACTCAACATCGCCGCCGACATCTGCATCTACACCAACCGGAATCTAACCATCGAGGAGCTCGGGCAGGACGCCACGGCCACTCGCGCCTGAAGGATCGCAACATGTCATCGCTGACCCCCCGAGAGATCGTCCAGGAGCTCGACAAGCACATCATCGGCCAGGACGCCGCCAAGCGCGCGGTGGCCATTGCGCTGCGCAACCGCTGGCGGCGCATGCAGGTGGCCGAGCCCCTGCGCCAGGAGATCACGCCGAAGAACATCCTGATGATCGGGCCCACCGGCGTCGGCAAGACCGAGATCGCGCGCCGGCTCGCGCGCCTCGCCAACGCTCCGTTCGTCAAAGTCGAGGCCACCAAGTTCACCGAGGTCGGCTACGTCGGCCGTGACGTCGACTCCATCGTGAAGGAGCTGGCGGACGTCGCCGTGAAGATCACGCGCGAGCAGGAAATGCAGAAGGTCAGTGAGCGCGCCGCGGAGGGCGCGGAAGAGCGCGTGCTCGATGCGCTGCTGCCGAAGCCGCGCATGATGGGTTTCTCCACCGACGAGCCTTCGCAGCCGCGCGATGCGGAGACGCGTCAGAAGTTTCGCCGCATGTTGCGCGCGGGCGAGCTAGACGACCGCGAGATCGAGATCGAGCTGCGCTCGCTCCCCATGGGTGTCGAGATCATGGCGCCTCCCGGCATGGAGGAGATGCAGCAGCAGCTGCAGTCCATGTTCCAGAACCTGGGCGGCAACCGCACCCGCACCCGCAAGGTGAAGGTGCGCGAGGCGCAGAAGCTCCTCGTCGAGGAGGAGGCTGCGAAGCTCATCAACGAGGAGGAGCTCAAGGTCAAGGCGCTGGCCAACGCGGAGCAGAACGGCATCGTCTTCATCGACGAGATCGACAAAGTGACGCGCCGACAGGAGACGATGGGCGCGGATGTCTCCCGTGAAGGCGTGCAGCGGGACCTCCTGCCGCTCGTGGAAGGCTCGACCGTGGCCACCAAGTACGGCCCGGTGAAGACCGATCACGTGCTCTTCATCGCCTCCGGCGCCTTCAGTCTGTCGAAGCCCTCCGACCTGATTCCGGAGCTGCAGGGGCGGCTTCCGATCCGTGTGGAGCTCGATTCGCTCAAGGTGGGCGACTTCGTGCGCATCCTGACCGAGCCGGATGCATCACTCACCTCCCAGTACCAGGCGCTGATGAGCACGGAAGGCGTGTCAGTGCAGTTTACCCAGGACGGCGTGCAGCGTATCGCCGAGATCGCCTTCCAGGTGAACGAGCGCACGGAGAACATCGGCGCGCGGCGCCTCCATACGGTGATGGAGCGGCTGCTGGAGTCGGTTTCCTACGAAGCCTCGGAGCAGGGCGGCTCGCAGGTGACGGTCGATGCGAAGTACGTCGATGATCACCTCGGCAACCTGGCCAAGGACGAGGATCTCAGCCGATACATTCTCTAGCTAAGGCCGCGGGGCCCTATGCCATGCGGGGGTTATCCCTGCTTGTGCCCGTGCTCCCAGCCGGCGAGGAAATCGACCAGTGAGATCAGCTTGTTGGGGCTGCCGGCCTTGCCGACATCGGTGCTGAACTTGCCATCTACTGCGATGTAGGGGACGCCCTGCACCTGATAGGCATTCGTGATCTCCTCCGCCTGCTGCAGCTGGGTGCTGACGAAGAAGGAGTTGTAAGCCTTCGCGAAGGCGTCTGCATTGACGCCGTTCTGCACAGCCCAGGCCTGCTGTTGTCTGAAGGTGTCATCCTGGCTGGTGGAGACGAGGATGGACTCGTTGCCTGACTGATCCTCCTGGTCGTGGATGTAGGTGAACACTTTCTCCACCAGGTCATCGCGGCCCAACGACTTCAGCGTGTAGTAGAGCCGTGCGTGCGCACGATGCACCGGGCCCCACATCACCGGGACGCGGACGAACTCGACATACGACGGCTTGTTCTTCAGCCACTGCTGGATATAAGGCTCCAGTGCGTAGCAGTGCGGGCAGCCCAGCCAGAACACCTCCAGCACCTCTACCTTGCCGGGCGCGACAGTCGTCGACTGCGCCGGAGAGATGACGTCGTAGTTGGTGCCACTTTTCCAGTCGCTGCTCGCGGGCAATGCCGCATCGGCCGGCAACGCGGCCAAGTGCTCGAGCGGCGTACTGCCGGCGTCGGCGGCTTGCGCGGTGCCTATGGGATCACTCTGATCCTGGCTCGCAGTCGCCGCGGAGGGGGTCTGGTCGCCGGCAGTCTGCGGGCTGCTGTTCGGCGCCGCCGTATCGCCTGCTTGCGCGGTGGCCTGTACGGCCGGTCGCGGTGCCTTTGCGTGCAAGAGCCAAACGCCGAGGCCGATCAGGACTGCAGCGGCGAGCGCAAGTAGTGGAAGTTTTCGGGTCATCGGTTTACGTCCTGGCCTCAGCGCAGGCCCTGCACGTAGGAGGCGACGTCGCGGATCTGTTCCGGCGTCAGATGCTTCGCGATGTCGAACATGATCGTGCTGTTGGGCGTTGCGGCCGTGGCATTCGTGCCGGAGTAACGGGTGCCGTTGGCGTAGTTCTGCAACTGCGTCATCACATAGACCGACTGCTGAGCCTCGAGTGCCGGATACCCGGCAGCCGGATTACCGCGGCCGAGTGGCCCGTGACAGGCAATACACCCCGGCACTTCGTGACTGGCATCTCCGTGGACGTAGAGCGCCTGGCCGGCTTTCCAGTAGGACGGGTCGGCCTCGAGGCCCACGGGAGTCTGGGCGGCGAAGTACACCGCCAGATTGTCGATGTCCTGGTCGGTGAGACCCGCGGCCATGGGCTGCATCACCGGGTTCTTGCGGATGCCGGCACGGAAGAGGTGCAGTTGCTCGGCGATATAGACAGCATTCTGGCCGGCGAGGCGCGGCCAGACGGGATTCTGGCTATTGCCATTGGGGCCATGGCAGGAGAAGCACACGGCCGCCTTGGTGGCGCCTGCCTGTGCGGAGCCGTCCGCGTAGGGATTGGGAGTGACTGGAGGGGTCGCCGCGGCAGCCCATGCAACGGACAACAGTGCAGCGGATGCGGTTGCCAGCAGTGCTCTTTTCGCCATCTATTCGCTCTTTCCCCGTATCGCCGTGACGCGAAAGCGCCGGATTGTACACTACGGCCGTGGCTACATTTCCGAACGCAAGGTTTCTGGTGAGCGCCGCCGCCGCGGAGCAGTATCCCGCCGATCGGGGCGCGGAGGTGGCTTTTGCGGGTCGCTCGAACGCCGGCAAGTCGAGCGCCATCAACGCGATCCTCGGCCGCCAGGGTCTCGCGCGCACCAGCAAGACACCGGGCCGCACACGGCTCATCAACTTCTTCGAGCTCTCACCGCTCGAGCGGATCGTGGACCTGCCGGGATACGGGTATGCCAGCGCGCCGGAAAGCGAGCGCCGCACCTGGCCGCGTCTCACCAAAGCGCTACGTGACCGCTCTGCGCTGAAGGGTCTCTTCGTGATCGTCGATGCGCGCCGAGGGATCGGGGACGGGGACGTGGCGCTGATCCAATGGGCCCTGCCCCGGCAGACGGTGCACGTCCTGTTATCGAAAGCGGACAAGCTGAGCCGCAACGAGGGGCGCCAAGTGCTGGCCGCAGCGACCCCGGCTCTGGGGGGACGGGCGACGGTACAGCTCTTCTCCGCGCATTCGCGGGCGGGCCTGGAGGAGGCGCAGCAAGTGCTCAAGGCCTGGCTGGCGTCGAAATAAAAGACCCCGATGACCTCTGGTGAGGCCACCGGGGCAGACTAACCCGGCACAGGTCTCGTGTGAACCGGGTCGACCCGCTCAGGGAGGGAAGCGGGGAGTGCCACAGCACTCGACCGATTAGACGGGGGAGGATGGGGGAAGTTCCGCCGCCAGCGGACGAAAAAAACCTTACTGTTCAGCTACCTGGACACGCAATCCCGAGGCTCGCGCCCAAGGCGGATCATGCCCAGGCCACCTCAGGCTGGCTGCCCGGCCTCAGGCGAGGCTCGCTTCAGCTTGCATCCGGTTGTGCATTCGGCGCGGCGCCGGCAAAAGCCGGCAGCGCCTCCAGATGCGCACAGATCGCCCGTATAGTTGGGAAGGGCTCCAGGTTGCAGTCGAGGCGCCGGGCGTTGAACATCTGCGGTACGAGGCAGATGTCCGCGAGCGTCAGCTCGGTGCCAAACATGTGGCGGCCGTCACCGGTCGCATGCTTTGCCTGCTCTTCGAGACTGCGGAAGCCCTCGGCGATCCAGTGCCGGTACCACGTGTCCACCGCCGCCTGCTCGTGCCCGAGAGGAGCGCGCAGATAATTCAACACGCGCAGGTTGTTGAGCGGGTGTATGTCGCAGGCTATCGCGAGCGCCATCGAGCGTACCCGTGCCCGATCGAGGGCCGTGCGCGGCAGCAGCGGCGGTTGCGGGCGGATCTCTTCCAGGTACTCGATGATGGCAAGAGACTGGCCGATGACGGCACCCGCATCCTCCAGCGCCGGGATGAGGCCCTGCGGATTTCTGGCGAGGTAATCCGGCTGGCGATGCGCGCCCGGCCGCAGATCGACCGGCACGGACTCATAGCTCATCGCCTTCAGATTGAGCGCAATGCGCACCCGGAAAGCCGCGGAGCTGCGAAAATACGTATAGAGCTTCATACGCGTAGAATACCCCGATGCATATCTGGCGTACCGAAGTCAGCCCGGAGCTGCTCGAGCGGCTCTCGCACGGAACTCTTGCCGAGCGCATGGGCATCCGAGTCACCGAGGTCGGGCCGGACTACCTCTGCGCGACGATGCCGGTGACGCCGGATGTCCATCAACCCTATGGCGTTCTGCACGGCGGAGCCTCTGTTGTCCTGGCGGAGACCGTGGGTAGCGTCGCCGCGAACCTGTGCATCGACAGGGAGCGGCTGGAGTGCTTCGGGCAGGAAATCAATGCCAATCACGTGCGCTCGATCGCTTCCGGCGTCGTCACCGCCACGGCCCGTCCCTACCACATCGGCAGCCGCAGCCATGTCTGGGGTATCGAGATCCGCGACGGTCAGGGCAGACTGGTTTGCGTCTCGCGCCTGACCATGGCGATCGTGCAGCGCCGGGCGCGCGCCTCATGAGCGGGCAGGCAGTCCGGGGCTGGATCGCGGCTACGGTGATGCTGTTGGTTTGTGCGAGCTGCGGCTTCAAGGGGCCGCTCTACCTTCCGGAGCGCACCGGCACGGTGGTCACTCATCCGGGTCAGCCTGCGCCGTCATCCGGTCAGACGCAGCCGCAGCCCCCTCAGACCCCGGATGCAAAGCAGAAAGACAAGATCCCGCCAGCACCGCCGCCGCCGAGCTCTTTGCCGCCACCTCCGCAGTAACACTGCGTTTTTGCCGATCTGCGCCAATTCTGCGGGCGGGCGCCCCGCTGCCGGCGCCGCTCGACTAGACTTCCGCTTACACCTGCCGAGGCGAAGATCCCATGGACGTCGATGATGAGCCGAGCCGAATCCTGCGCGAGGTCTTCGGCTACACCGGATTTCGCGGCGAGCAGCGGGAGATCATCGCGCACCTGATCGGGGGCGCGGATGCGCTCGTGCTCATGCCCACGGGCGGTGGCAAATCGCTGTGCTACCAGATCCCGGCCCTGGCCCGCCGCGGGATGGGCGTCGTCGTCTCGCCGCTCATCGCGCTGATGCAGGACCAGGTGGCCGCATTGCAGGAAGCGGGTGTGCGCGCGGCGGCGCTCAACTCTACGATGAGCTGGCCGGAGGTGATGAAAACGGAGCGACAGGCGCGCGCCGGACAACTCGAGCTGCTCTACGTCGCGCCGGAGCGGCTGCTCACGGAACGCTGCCTGTCCTTTCTCGATGAATGCACGCTTGCGCTCTTCGCCATCGACGAGGCGCATTGTGTGTCGCAGTGGGGACACGACTTCCGCCCGGAGTATCTGCAGCTCGCCGTGCTGGCAGAGCGCTACCGCGGCGTGCCGCGCATTGCGCTCACCGCAACCGCCGACATGGCCACGCGTACTGAGATGGTGGAGCGGCTGCGGCTGCGCGACCCGCGCACATTCATCGCCAGCTTCGACCGTCCGAACATCCGTTACCGGATCGCGGAGAAGGACAATCCTCGCCGCCAGCTGCTGCAGCTCATCAGGGAGGAGCATCCGGGCGAGTCCGGCATCGTCTACTGCCTCTCGCGCGCATCCGTGGAGGATACCGCGGAGTTTCTGGTGCGTCAGGGTGTTGACGCCTTGCCGTACCACGCCGGGCTCGACGCTGGCACGCGCGAGGAAAATCAACGGCGTTTCATCCGCGACGACGGCATCGTCATGGTGGCCACCATTGCCTTCGGGATGGGTATCGACAAACCGGACGTGCGCTTCGTCGCGCATCTGGATCTGCCGAAGAGCATCGAAGGTTACTATCAGGAGACCGGCCGCGCCGGCCGTGACGGGCTTCCCGCCGACGCATGGATGGTGTACGGACTGCAGGACGTCGTGCAGCAGCGGCGCATGATCGATCAATCCGAGAGCAGCGCGGAATACAAGCGCCGCGCCAGCACCAAGCTCGATGCGCTATTGGGTCTCTGCGAGACGACGGCATGCCGCCGCGTGCGGCTGCTGGACTATTTCGGCGAGGCCGCCGGCCCTTGTGGCAACTGCGACAACTGCCTGGATGCACCCGAGGAATGGGATGGAACCGTGGCAGCGCAGAAGCTGCTCTCCTGCATCGCCCGCTGCGAATCGGCCGCCGGCTTCGGCTTCGGGGCGCAACACGTCATCGATGTTCTGCGCGGGAGCCGCACCGCCAAAGTCGAACAGTTCCGTCATGACCGCCTGAGCACCTTCGGCATCGGGGCGGATCTCGATGCCGCGCAGTGGCGCTCCGTGCTCCGACAGCTCGTGATGCTGCGCCTGGTACATGTCGATACCGAGCGCTACAGCGTGCTTCGACTGATACCGGCCAGCCGTGAGGTGCTGCGCGGCCAGAGGACCATACGCATGCGGCGCGCGGTCGACCGCGGTGGACTCAAGCGCGCTGGCCGCCGCCCTGTCGATCGGGCACGGGTGACATCTGCTCGGGCAGCGCGAGAGCTGGCGGATGGGCCCAGCGCAACGGCTGACGACAGCAATCACAGGGGCCTGTTCGAGGCACTGCGCGCATGGCGCCTGCGGGTGGCGCGCGAGCATGGCGTGCCTGCCTACACGGTGTTTCACGACGCCACCCTGGAGGAAATCGCGCGGCGGCGTCCTGGCTGCACCGAAGAGTTGCGTGCCGTGAGCGGGGTGGGTGCGGTAAAGCTGGAGCGCTATGGCGCCGCACTGTTGGATGTGATCCAGGGTGAGCCGCCCTGAAGCAGGCTGAATCAGGCTCGCAGCAACCCCGTGAGCGGCCGCACCGCGCGGCTATCCGGGAAGACCGACGTCTCGAGCGCTTTCTCAGGCACCCCGAGATGCTCCGCCAACAGTCCCTTCATCACGGCGCGCACGTCGAGGGTCGGCCTGAGATCGCGATCCTGGTAGAGCTTCTGGGGCGAGAGCCCGGGCCAGTCGGCCACGACGCGGCCGCCGCTCACGGCGCCTCCGATGAGATACGCAGCAGTCGCGGTGCCGTGGTCCGTGCCGCGCGTGCCGTTTTCCGCCACCGTGCGGCCGAACTCGGTCGTCAGCAACACCGCCGTGTCGCTCCAAACCGGCCCGAGCCCCGCCTCGAGCGCACTCAGCGCGGCATCGAGCTCTGCGAGCCTTCCGGCAAGCTGGCCTTTTGCGCCACCCTCGTTGAAGTGCGTGTCCCAGCCGGTGGTGTCGAGCACCGCCACCTGCGGTCCGTCCTCCTGACGAAGGAACCGCGCCGCTGCAGCGACGAGCTCGGCGTACCGGGCGCCCGGTTTGCCGCGTTCGGCGAGTAGCGGGCGCCCATTTTTGGCGGCCGCCGGCTCCGCCTCGCCGGGGGTATCGCTCAGGGTCTGCGCAGGACCTGCCGCTTTCTCGTCGGCGATCGCCTGCGCGGCGAGAGCCTCTGCCAGCTTCCGCGCCAACAGTGGATCGCGCGACGAGTAGAGATCCGCGATCCGCTGCAATGTGTCGTCATCCAGCGGCGCCAGGTGAGATGGCGACCATGAGGTCACTGCTGCCGGGCCGCGCATCACCAGCGGGGCGCTCGGCGCGATGCTGATGCCTCGCTCTTTCTCAGTCGCGAGTCTCCCGGGAATTGCAGCGAGCGCGCGGTTCAGCCAACCCGTCGCCACCGCATGCGGCTGCGGATAGCCCGTCTCCAACACATTTTGCCCGTCGAAGTGCGACCGGTCGCGGTACGGGCTCGCGACCGCGTGCAACACGATCAGCTCCTTTGCCGCGTAAGCCTGCCGCATGAACGCGAGCGATGGATGCAGCCCGAAGAACCCATCCAGCTCGAGCGCGCCGCCGTCCGTGCCCGGCTTGCCAATCGCAAGATCGCCGCGCAGTGCGGCATATCCCGGATCTGCGTAAGCCGGCACCGTGGCGAGGCCGTCCAGCGCACCGCGCAGAATGACGAATACCAGTCGGGACTTGCCACACGGCATCGCGTTGGCGAATGTCACGCTCGAGGTGAGCAGCGCCCCACCCGCGGCCAGGGTTCCGGTCAGAAACTCGCGTCGTTTCATCGCTCAGCGCCTCATGAACTCAGGGGAAGCGAGCATCAGTGCGATCGCCTGCGCCCCGCTGGCCGCGTGTGCGATGGCCTGGCGCGTGGCAGCGCTCAGCGTCTTTCCCAACAGCTGTGGCGCCAGCGCCATTGCATCGCTCCTCGAGCCTGTTCGCTGACCCACCGCATCCGCCCACTCGATCCGCTTCAGCAGCTCCGACGCCCCATCCCAGTCGGCGCTGCGATCCGGCCATCCGGCCGGCGAGCCGGGTCCCCAGATCCGCTGCCCGAGGAGTTGGAAAAGACCCACCGGCCCTTTGTAGGACTTCACCGGCAGCTCGAGCCCGCGAAACGCCGAAACGATGTAATCCGACGGCGTTTTGTACTTGCCGGCCGGCTCTTCCCAGGCCTCCGGGGAGGCAATGAGCGCCCGATACACCGTCGGCAGATCCCCGCCGCCGTCCGAGAATGCCGTCGCAACTCGCGCCACCGCCGCAGCCGGCGGATCATCCGCAATGAAGTGCCGCGCCAGCTTGGTCGCGATGAATCGGGCGGTCGCCGGCCGCGCCGCGAGATCGCGCAGCACCGCGACGCCCTGACCGTATCCGGTGTCAGGATAGCGCTTCCCCAACACGATCTTCGCTCCGGGCTGGTGCATGCCGGCGCGGAAGAGAAACGTGCCGGGCTGCGCGCCGGTACGCCAGCTGTCGCGGCCGGCGATCGACCAACCTGTCAATACCTGCGACAGCAACGTAACGTCGGCTTGCGTGTAACCGCCGTCGACGCCCACGGTATGCAGCTCCATCGTCTCGCGTGCGAGGTTCTCGTTGATTCCGGTCCTGCGATCGGCATTGCGGCGGGCGAGGTTGAGCGCCGCGCGGGAGCCCGGCCCCATCGACAGCTGGTTGTCCAGGTAGAGCACCATCGCCGGATGCCGCGTCGTCGCGAGCAGCATGTCGTTGAAATTGCCGAGCACATACGGCCGGATGGCTTCGCGCTCGTAGCTGCCGGCCAGCGCCGCCAACACGTTCTTGTCGACCGATATGGCAAAGTGATTCGCCCAGAATTGCGTGAGGCGCTCGACGAATGGGCGGTCGGTGGCGACCGACTCGCGAAAGCGGGCGCCGGCTTCGGCGAGATAAATGGGGCGGATGAGCCGAGGCAGCTTCTCGAGTGCGCCGATTGCAGCCGCAGACCCGGGAGCGGAGCCTGCGCCACCACGGCCGCTGCCTGCGTTGCTCATGCGCTCGGCGCGGATGACGCTGCGCAATTCATCGAGCTGGGTGAGGATGCTCGCCGAGCTCTGCAGCGCCGGATCGGGAATCTGCGGCACGCGCCCATCGAGCTGCGCCCGCAGCCAATCGGGCCCCGACCCGCCGATGGCAGCCAGCTCCCCCGGGCGGGCGCCGAGCCCGAACCGGTTGGCAGCGATGGCCGAAGTCAGCCCTCTGTCCATGCGCCTCATAGCGCGCGGAGTACGCCTCCGGTTGACCCCGCCCGCCTCCGATATACTTACCAGAATGTCCATCCTCGACTCCCCCGATCTCGTCCTCGTCGACGCATCGTCGTACCTCTATCGCGCCTTCCACGCGTTGCCGGGCCTGAGTACGACCCGCGGCGAGCCGACCGGCGCGGTCCTCGGCGTGCTGAACATGCTCGCCAAGTTCCTCAAGGAGTGTCGGGCGAAGCGCATCGCCCTGGTGTTCGATGCCCCCGGTAGGACCTTCCGCGACGACCTCTTCGCGGAATACAAGGCCCACCGCACGCCGATGTCGAATGACCTGCGCTCGCAGGTCAACCCGCTCCTGGCCATCCTGAGGGCGCAGGGATTGCCTTTGCTGCGCATCGAAGGTGTCGAGGCGGATGACGTCATCGGCACGCTCGCTTGTCGGGCGGCGCGGGCCGGCCAGACCGTGCTCATCTCGACCGGCGACAAGGACATGGCGCAACTCGTCGACGGCTCGATCACTCTCGTCAACACCATGAGCAATAGCGTGCTCGACCGCGCCGGCGTCAAAGCGAAGTTCGACGTCTTCCCGGAGCAGATCATCGACTACCTCGCGCTGGTGGGCGACACCTCCGACAACATACCGGGCATCGAGAAGGTCGGGCCCAAGACGGCCGCGAAACTTCTCAACCAGTACGGATCGCTCGACAATCTCATCCGCAACGTGGGAGAGGTCAGTGGCAAGGTTGGAGACAACCTGCGCGCCGGGCTCGAGACGCTCGAGCTGTCACGCAAGCTCGCGACCATTCACAGCGACCTCGAGCTGCCCGTCACGCTGGAAGAGCTGGTGCCGTCGCAGCCGGATACCGAGCAGCTGCGCGAGCTGTATACGAGGTACGAGCTGAGGAACTTTCTGCGCCAGCTCGACGGTGGCGCCGGCGAGCCGAGCGCCGAGGCAGCAGCGGGACGCGCTCAGCCGCAGTCTGCGAACACGCCCGCGCAGGCAGGCGGTACCCCGGTGGCTGCGGCAGCCGCGGCTGTCGGCTCGCCCCCCGGGGAAGCCGCTTCTCGTTCTCTGAGTGAATTCGTCAGAAATTACGAGACTCTGACTCGCTGGGAAGATCTCGAGCGATGGGTCGCAAAGCTGCGTGAGGCCGAGCTCATCGCGCTCGATGCAGAGACGACGAGTCTCGACTACATGCAGGCGCAGATCGTCGGACTTGCCTTCTGCATCGAGGCCGGTACGGCCGCCTATCTGCCGCTGAGTCACGACTATGCGGGCGCGCCGCCGCAACTCGACCGCTCGAGGGCGCTCGAGGCGCTGAAGCTGGTCCTCGAGGATCCGGAGAAGCCGAAAGTCGGCCATCACCTCAAGTACGACGCCCACGTGCTGCAGAATCACGGCATCCGCCTGGCGGGTATGCGTTATGACACCATGCTCGAGTCCTATGTCTGGAATAGCGTCGGTACGCGGCATGACATGGACGCGACGGCGCTCTGCTATCTCGGCCGGCGCACCACCACATACGCGGACGTGACCGGCAAGGGCGCGAAGCAGATCGCCTTCAGCCAGGTCCCAGTGGAGCGCGCCTCGGAGTATGCCGCCGAGGACGCCGACGTGACGCTCTGTCTGCATCGGGCACTCTGGCCGAAACTCGAGTCGATGCCGGCGCTGCAGCGGCTTTACCAGGAGATCGAGCAGCCGCTCGTGCCCGTGCTTGCGCGCATGGAGCGCCAGGGCGTGCTCGTCGACCGCGATCTGCTGCGGGCGCAGAGCTCGAAGTTCGCCACGCAGTTGCAGGACCTGCTGCAGCAGGCGCGGCGGGAGGCCGGACACGACATCAACGTCGACTCGCCCAAGCAATTGCAGCAGGTGCTGTTCGAGAAATTGGGGCTGCCCGTGCTGCGCAAGACGCCGACCGGCCAACCCTCCACGGCAGAGGACGTGCTCGAGGAGCTCGCGGCTTCCTACGCATTGCCGCGGATCGTGCTCGACTACCGCGCGCTCGCCAAGCTCAAATCGACCTATACCGACAAGCTGCCGGAGCTCATCAACCCCAAGACCGGTCGCATCCACACCTCCTACCACCAGGCGGTGGCGCAGACCGGCCGGCTTTCCTCGACCGACCCCAACCTGCAGAACATCCCGATCCGGCGGGCGGAGGGCCGGCGGATCCGGCAGGCGTTCATCGCTCCCGCCGGCCACGTGTTGATGGCAGCTGACTACTCGCAGATCGAGCTGCGCATCATGGCGCACCTCTCGGGCGATGAAGGCCTGCTTGCCGCCTTTGCAGAGGATCGTGACGTGCATCAGGCGACCGCCGCGGAGGTGTTCGGCATGCCGCTCGCCGAGGTGACCGCGGACCAGCGGCGGGCGGCGAAGACCATCAATTTCGGCCTCATCTACGGCATGTCGCCATTCGGGCTCGCGCGCCAGCTCGGCATCGAGCGCAGCGCGGCCGCAAGCTACGTGGAGCGTTACTTCCAACGCTACCCCGGGGTGCGGCGGTTCATGGACGAGACGCGCAAGCAGGCGCGGGAGTTGGGTTACGTGGAGACTGTCTACGGCCGGCGTCTGTACTTGCCGGACATTCGCTCCGGCAACGCCCAGACGCGGCAGTACGCGGAGCGGGCTGCGATCAATGCGCCCATGCAGGGCACGGCCGCCGACATCATCAAGCGTGCCATGATCGCGGTCGATGCCTGGTGCGCGCGCGAAGACGTGCCGGCTCACCTCATCATGCAAGTCCACGACGAGCTCGTGCTCGAAGTACGCAGCGAAGCCGTCGAGGCCGTCGCTGCGGCGGTGCAGGAGAGAATGACCGCCGCAGCGGAGCTTCGCGTACCCTTACGGGTTGAGGTGGGGACCGGCGCCAACTGGGACGAGGCGCACTGACGCCGAGTCAGGGCGTGAGCGCCCCTGCCCGCGATTTCCTGCGGACTCCGAACGGCAACAGCATGGGCACACGGGCACGATAGGCACCGTACTGCTCACCGTGGGCGTGCATCAGATCGCGCTCCTCGAGTGCGATGCCTATCAGGATGTATCCCGTGGTCGCGATCGAGAAGATGAGGTGCCCGACTGACATACGCGGCGCTGCCCAGAAGGAAATCACGAAGCCGAGCATGATCGGGTGGCGCACGAGCTTGTAGAGCGCGCGCTGTGTGAACTTTGGCGGCGAGTATTCGAGTCCGCGCAGCCGCAGGAAGACCTGGCGCAGCCCGAACAGGTCGAAGTGATTGACCATGAAGGTGGCGAGGAAAAGGATCACCCACCCGAGCCAGAAGAGGCCCCGGAGCAAGCCGGCGGCGATGGGCGAGCCGGATACATCCCATACCGTGGCCGGAATGGGCCGCCACTGCCAGCAGATCAGTCCCAGGAGCAGGCTCGACAGGAGCACGTAGGTGCTGCGCTCGACGGACCGGGGGACGATGCGGGTCCAGACTGCCTTGAATCCCGGGCGGGCCATGAGACTGTGCTGTATGGCGAAAGCGCCGAGCACCAGCAGGTCGATGATCAGCGCCTCGGTAAAGGGTGCGCTCGGACCGGAGTCGATCGTGCGGGGCACGTTGAGATTGCCCACGAACGCGACCGCGTAGACGAATGAACATACAAAGGCGATGTAGGCGATGACGCCGTATAGGGCAGCAATGAGACCCATGGTGCACCTCGTTTATTCGGTTTTAGCCCAGGGGGATCCTCCTCCCTCCCGCCGCGCATCCGGGATTCCGATCTCGATGGCTGTTAGGAGCGCGATGCGCTCTATTGCCGCCGGCGCATTCCCCGAGGGGAGCGGGAAGAGCGCATTCTGCGCGCGTTGCAGGGTACAGGCCAGTGCTGATGGCGATGCGAGAGTGCCTTAGACTTAAGCTTAGCTGCCATCGCGATAGGCCTCGGGGAGAAGGGACTGACCACCAGCCTGGTGGCCCGTTTTGGATTCCCGGATTCGGGCGGATGGGCTCCGGGCGGAAGCGACGCCCCTACACGCGGTTGGACTGCGTGCGCGCCCGACCGCCCAACAGTACGTTAGGCGCCCTCGGGGTCGTGGTTGATCTGATGTGCTAAAATAGACCGGTGGATAAGCGACTTACGCGGTTCACCAGCCTGGACGCAATGAAGCGCGCGGAACGTGACGTTTGGCGGAAACTCTCGCCGACGGAGCGAATTCGTGCAGTCACGGAAATTACGATGGCATTGTATGCGATGAAGGGATCGATGCCGGATGTTCCGAGACTTCAAAGAACTCTTATCCGCGTTAAACGCGCACCGTGTTAGATATCTCATCGTCGGCGGATACGCGGTTTCGCTTCATGCCGAGCCGCGAGCGACGAAAGATCTTGATATCCTAATAGGCTCGACCGCAGAGAATAGTAAAGCCCTTTTTGCTGCTCTCAAGGAATTCGGCGCTCCCCTAGAGGGGATGAGCCATAAGGATTTCATGGAGCCTGGGAACTTCTTTCGTATGGGCACGCCGCCAGTCATGGTTGACATCATGCCCAGCATCAGCGGTGTTGATTTCGACCAAGCCTGGCAGCGTCGGGTCGAGTCTCCCGTGGATTCGGACCTGAACGTGTGGTTCATCTCGCGAGAGGATCTGCTTGCAGCGAAGCTTGCTGCTGGCCGACCGCAGGACCTTGCGGATGCATCGGCCCTGGCTGATGCGGCAGAGCAGCAACGGCAAGGCGCGGAAAGCGGGCCGCCGGTGTCCGATATGGATGAAGCCAGGAAGAACGCTGTCTCCAACTGGCTGGCGCATCGGGCGCAGGAGAGCACTGAACATGGTTCGCAGAGTATCGAGGAGAGGCGCGCCAAAGCGGTTGAGAATTGGAAGAACCTGCAAAAAAAGAAAGCTCGAGCCAGAGATGTGGGGATGGCGACTCGCCCCAAGAGCGAAGAACAGGGTAGGGAAGAGCAAGCAAAAGACGGCGGAAAAGGCATCGCCGAAGATCCGGACCTTTGACCGGCTCTTGCGATATGGGGAACAGTCTTTAAACAAGACGCTACGGTTGTGCCCGTGATCTGCCAGCGGCCCCTGATCGTTCTAACCTGCAAGTTCCTTGCGAGGCGCAGGCGCTTCTAGTCTCCGTCTCGCGGTGGCATTGGCCGATCGCGGCCTTTCAAATTTGCTGCGACCCGGCGGTAAGCCTCACGGAAGGGGATGCCCTCGCTCACCACCAGTCTGTTGGCCTCCTCGGCCGCGTGGATCGCCGGGTCGAGGCGGATTCGGTCAGGACGGAAGCGCATCGCATCGAGGGCAGCCGGCAGAATATCGAGAGTCTGTTGTGCGAGATCGATGCCGCGGAAGAGGGGCGCTTTCAGAAGCTGTAGGTCACGTTGGTAACCGGATGGAAGCTTGGCGCAGAGGCCGAGCGCTTCCGTGAGGCATGCCTGCGCAGTGGCGGAGCGCCCGCGGATGAGCTCGAAGACGTCCGGGTTACGCTTCTGCGGCATGATGGAGGAGCCGGTGGTGAAGGCTTCGGGCAGCTCGAGAAAGGCGAACTCTTGTGTGTAGAACAGGAGTACGTCGGCGGCGAGCCGGCCCAGGTCCTGCATGAGAAGGGCAATCTCGAACAGGAGGCTCGCCTCTGCCTTGCCGCGTGAGAGTTGCACCGCGGTGACCGGCTCCTGGACTTCGGCGAACCCGAGCTTCTGTTGAGTCGACCGGCGATCCAGCGGCAGCCCTGGGGTGCCGTACCCGGCCGCCGAGCCCAATGGCGATTTGCCGAGTCGGCGCTGAACCTGTCCCAACCCTTCGGCGTCATCCCGAATTTCCGCCGCGAAGCCGCCTGCCCAGAGCGGCACCGAGCTCGGCATCGCCTGCTGCATGTGGGTGTAGCCCGGGAGCGCCGTACTTTTCTCGCGTTGCCTCAGACGCTCGAGAGCTTCTGCGACTCGAAGCGCACCACCGCCCAACTCGCGAGCCGCATCCTGCAGATATAGACGGAGCGCCGTCAGCACCTGATCGTTGCGCGAGCGTCCCAAGTGGACGCGGCCTCCCGCAGCCCCGATCCGCTCTGTGAGCCGCCGCTCGAGGGCCGTCTGCCCATCCTCGTCCGCCAACTCGATGTGCCACTCCCCCCGCGCGTGCTCCTCGCAGAGAGCCGTGAGTCCGTGACGGATGGCTTCAAGGTCCGCCTCAGCGAGAAGCTTCTGCTCGTGCAGCATCTCTGCGTGAGCAATCGATGCCTGCACGTCGTAGCGTACGAGCCGCTGATCGAGCGCAAAGTCCTCCCCCGCCGTATATCGCAGCACGCGATCATCGAGAGGCGTCCCTTTGTCCCACAGATGTGTCATGACAGGCTCCCGGGCCGGCTCAGAGCGGGCGTGTTTTCGCATCCCGCAGCGACTTCGGTGCAATGTACCCATTGCACCGAGCCGATGGCTGGGACAGGAATTGCATCCTCGTCATGAGCTCTGCGACCCCTGCTGCTCGGCGGGCGTCAGCGCATTGATGTCCGCGACGATGAGCGTCCCGGTCCCCTCATTCGTAAACACCTCGCCGAGAATCCCTTCCGGCGCCTGGTAAGACACCACGTGCACCCGCCGCACGCCGCCGCGGATCGCCTCCTCGATGGCCTTGGCCTTCGGCAGCATGCCGTCGGCAATTTGCCCCTCATCGCGCAGCCGCTTCAGGCCCCGCAGGTCCAAGTAGGAAATGAGCGAGCCCTGGTCCGTCACGCTGCCGAGTATCCCCGGCGCTCCCGTGCAGAGGATCAGCTTCTCCGCGCCAAGTGCGGCGCCGAGAGCCGCCGCAACGGTGTCTGCATTGATATTGAGGAGCACCCCGTTGTCATCGGCCGAGAGCGGGCTCATCACGGGCATGAGTCCATTGTCGAGGAGCTTGCGTACCGCGTTCGGGTCGACCGCGTCGATGTCGCCGACGAAGCCGTAGTCCACCATCTCGCCGCTCGAATCGAGCTTCACCGGCGGCCGCTTGTGCGCCCGCACGAGGCCCGCATCCACCCCGCTGATCCCCACGGCCTCGATGTTGAGATCGCGGCAGATGGCGAGAATGCGCGTGTTGATGAGCCCGTTGAGCACCATCGCCGTCACATCGATGGATTTCTGGTCCGTGACCCGCCGGCCCTCCACCATGCGCGTCGGCACGCCGAGCGCGGCCGACAGCTCCGTGAGCTGCGGGCCGCCGCCGTGTACGAACACCACGCGGACCCCGAAATAGTGCAGGATCGCGATCTGCTCGATGAGGACCCGCGTGGAGTCGACGTCGGCGAACACCCCGCCGCCGGCCTTGATGACGAAGGTCTTGCCCTTGTACATGCGGATGTACGGGGCGGCGTTCTTGAGCGCCCGGATCGCCAGGGCCTGATCGCCAGCATGCATGATCATTCGGTATTTCCCTCAGAGGCTTTTCAACATGCGATAGAGGACCGCCATCTGTGCTGGGAGGCGGTTGTAGGCTTCCCGCTGCACGATGCTGCGGGGGCTGTCGAGCACTTCATCGGCGACGGCAACGTTGCGCCGCACGGGCAGGCAGTGCATCAGGTGGCAATCCGCGGCAGCGTTCGTGAACCAGTCACCACGCACGCACCAACGCTTCAGCTCGCTGCGCAGTCGCGCATCCGCCGCCATATCTCCGTAGCAGGAGGTCGCGCCCCACTCCTTCGCATAGATGATGTGCGCGCCGGGCAGGGCCTCGGAAGGGTCGGAGGTCTCGCGCACGGAGCCGCCTGAGAGATCGGCAGCACGTCGCGCCTTCTCCATGATCTCTCGCGGCAGCGCGAAACCTTCGGGCCGCAGCACGATGACTTCCATGCCGCGCATGGCTGCCATGTGGGCCGCGGTTGCCGGCACGGCAAGCGGCAGGGCGCGCGGATGATACGCCCAGGACAGGACGAAGCGGCCGTTGCGCGGCACTCCGAGATCATCCATGGTCTTCCAGTCAGCGAGCGCCTGACAGGGATGGCTGATCGCCGACTCCAGGTTGATCAGCGGCTTCTCGACGAGGCTCGCCATCGCGCTGAACGCCGTCTCCGCAAGGTCCGCGGCGAGATCCTTGCCGTCCGCGAACGCGCGCAGTCCCAGAGCGTCGCAGTACGAGGCGAGCACCGGAATCCCCTCGCGGACATGCTCTGCCGCCGCCCCGCTCATGACGGCACCGAGCCGCGTCTCGAGCTGCCAGGTGCCTTGTCCCGGGGTGATCACGAACGAGCTGCCGCCGAGCCGCGCCATGCCAGCCTGGAAGGAAGCCAGCGTGCGCAGCGACGGGTTGAGGAAAAGGAGCCCCAGTATCCGGCCGGCGAGCGCATGCGGCTCCGGGCGAGTCTCGAGGCGGCGCGCCAGCTCGAGCAGCGCCAACACCTCCTCGCGCTCGAGGTCGGCGAGATCGAGAAAGCGCTTCATGCAAGTTCCCATCGACTCACGTCGACCCCGACGCCATCAAGCGGCACGACTTTGCGTCCAGGCCTAGGGATGTGCCCCGCCGCCGCAGGTGGCGGAGCCTCGGGCAAAAAACCGCGCTTTTTGCCTGAGGCGCGCTGGGCCGGGCAGGAGCCCGGATCCAGCGCTTCATGCGAGACTCGCGAGCGCATCGCGCAGCATGTCGACGTGCTCCTCCTGCAGAATGAAGGGCGGCAGGAGCCTGAGGATGTGGCTGTCGTTTGCGGTGCCGGCGAGAATGCCGCCTTCGAGGAGCTCGGCCTGGATCTGCTTGGCGGGTCGGCTGGTGCGCAGCCCGAGGAGAAAGCCCTCACCCTGACTCGCCGTCACGGGGCCGACGATGCAGGTGCGGCGGATGTACTCCGACACGCGCTGCACATTCTCGAGCAGCCGCTGAGACTCGATGGCCTCGATCACCGCCTCGATCGCGGCACAGGCCATGGGGCCACCGCCGTAGGTCGTGCCGAGAAGCCCGATACCCAGCGTCGCCGACACCTTGGGGGAAGTCAGCAGTGCCGCACAGGGAAAGCCATTTCCGAGCGCCTTTGCGACCGTGATCATGTCCGGCGTGACGCCGTAGAGATTGGCGGCGAAGGGATGCCCCACGCGGCCGAGGCCGCACTGAATCTCATCGAAGATGAGCTGCGCCCCGACCTCATCGCAGCGCCGACGCAGCGCTGCGAGATAACTCCTGCCGAGGTCGACTGCGCCCGCGAGGCCCTGCACGGGCTCGACGATCACTGCGGCGGTCCGGTCGGTGATCTGTTCGGCGATGGCTGCGGCATCGCCCCTCGGCATGAAGCTGACATCGAACGGCTTGCGCGGCAGGCCGTACCAGCCCTCGGAGCCCCAGGTGACTGCGCCCGCCGCCGCGGTGCGGCCGTGGAAGGCGCCCTCGACGGCCGCGACGTGGGGCCGGGAAG
Organism: Steroidobacteraceae bacterium; assembly: GCA_036273735.1. Taxonomy (GTDB): domain Bacteria; phylum Pseudomonadota; class Gammaproteobacteria; order Steroidobacterales; family Steroidobacteraceae; genus 13-2-20CM-66-19. The sequence goes on from DASUHA010000109.1 coordinate 59,936, forward strand.
TCATGCGGAATGCCAGCCGCAGCGCGTTCTCGTTCGCCTCCGCGCCGCTGTTGACGAAGAATACGCTGCTGAAGTCGAGCTTCGAGAAGCGCACCAGGCGCTCTGCCGCCCGCACGCGAACGCGCATGGGAATGGCGTTCGTCTGAAAGTTGCAGGAGCGCGCCTGAGCGGTGAGCGCCTCGGTCCAGCCGACATGCCCATAGCCGAGCGCCGCGACCGCATGGCCGCCGTAGAGATCGAGCACCCGCTCGCCGCGGCTGTTCAACAGCCAGACGCCGTTGGCGGAGGCGACCTCGAAAGGGTATTGCGCGAACACCGGCGCGAGGAAATCCCTCGTCGGGCCATCGTCGGTAACGTCTAGTGCGGCGCTCATCACATCTCCCGTCAGGTCCAGCCGGGCGCGCAGGCCGTGAGGCCTGTCGTCTCGGGTAGACCGAACATCCGGTTCATCCACTGCACGGCGCCGCCGGCGGCGCCCTTGTTGAGGTTGTCGACCGCGCACATCACGGCCAGGGTGCGGCCGTTGGCGACGGCGGAAAGGTGTGCGTAGTTGGTGGTCGCGACCTCTTTGAGCCGGGGGGCGGAATCCGTAACCCGCACGAAGGGCGAGCCGGCGTAGAACGCACGCAACGCGTCCAGCAACCGCGGAGTGTCGATCGCGGTCTTCAGGGGGGCCTGCACGGTGATGTGAATGCCGCGGGCGATCGGCCCGGAGTGCGGCACGAACGCTATGTCAGCCTCCACGCCCGTTACCGCAAGCGCGCAGGCCGCGATCTCCGGCGCGTGCCGGTGTGCAAGCGCGTTGTAAGAATAGAGATCGCTGTGGCGAAGCGGATGGTGCGTGCCCTCCACGGGCTTGCGCCCGGCACCGGTGCTGCCGGTGGTTCCGCTGACGAACAACACCGGAGGCGTGAGACCCAGGGAAAGGATCGGCACGCTGGCGAGGAGCGTTGCGGTGGCGAAGCAGCCCGGGTGCGCAACGTGCGGCGTCTCGAGTCTTCGCAGGTGCTCCGGCACTGCACAGGTGAATTCCGCCAACCGCCCGGGAGCCTCGTGGGCGTGTTTGTAGACTGCCTCGTACGCTGCTGCGGAGCGGAAGCGGAAGTCGGCAGAGATGTCGACGACCCGGGGCCGGGCTCCCCTCTGCGAAGCGGCCTCGAGAACGGAGTCGATCAACGCCGCCGAGACGCCGTGCGGGGCCGCGGAGAACACGGCGCACTCCGGCGAGCCGGCAACCAGCGACTGTACTTCGGCCTGCGACTTGAAGCGCGTATCGCCGTATGCGGCCGCAAGATGCGGGAATGCTTCGGCAACGAGCCCGCCCGGCTGGCTGTCGGACATCACGGCAGCGAGCCCGAAGCGCGGATGTCCCGTGAGCAGGCGCAGGAGCTCACCGGCCACGTAACCCGTGCCACCGAGCACGACTGTCGGAATGGATGTCTTCACGCGGCGGATTCCCGCACGAGACCGATCGTCTCCATGACTCGATCGCCGAGCGCTGCGCCCGCGCTCAGCGCGTTGAAGGCGGGCACACCCAGCTGGGTCGTGATGATCTCCACCCCGACCTGATTGTCGGTGGACGGCCCCGTGACCACGCAGGGCTCGATGCCGAAGCGCTCGCGCAACAGCTTCACGCCGCCCCAGGCCGCGACGGGATCGTTGGCCGAGAGCACGACTCCCGTGAGTGCCGCCCGGATGTCGGGACACTCCAGGATGGCATCGACCCCGTAGGTGCCAAGAATGCCGTCGCCGAGCTCGAACACGATCGCATCGGGCTTGCCGGCCGAGAGCTCGGTCAGCATGGTGCGCGTGAGGGCCGGGCCATTGGCGCGGGTGGTAGTAATGACGCCGAGGTCGGTGAAGATGGCGGAGCGGCGCGCACCGGCATCCTCCATCGCCAGAACGTCGCGGCGCAGTGACACGCCAGTTGCCTTGAATGCGTCGATCGCGAGTCCGCGATGGCGCATCCGGCTGATGATGGCGCAGGCCGCGGCTGTCTTGCCCGCCTCCATGCAGGTGCCCGCCAGGGCCACCACCGGTATCTGCCGTGACTCCAGCTTCGCCTCGAGATCGAGCCGGCGATGACCTGCCCGCGCCGGCACACCGATGCGCTCGCCGAGATAAGGAAAGTGCAGCGCCACTCCGAGCACCCGGCAGTCGAAGGGCTTGCCCTTGTCCGGATTGATCGAGTCGCAGATCCCGAGCACGCCGCCGATGTTGAGCATCTGGATGACATCCCCGGCCTGGACCGAAGGTGGCACATGGCCCGAGTAGCCGAAGAGCGCCTTGCGGTGACCGAGTGCGCCCACCACGATGTCGCCTTTGCCCACCTTGGCCATACGGCCGCTGGTGAGCTCCAGCGTGTTGTAGGTCGACTTGTTGGTCAGGACCTCAACCACGACCACCACGCCTTCCTCGGATGGGATGTCGGTCGAGATCCGGACTTCATGCGAGAGGCCGCAGGCCTGCGCCACGGAGGCGATTTTGTCGACGACCACACTTCTCATGTCGCTGACCATGTCAGATATCCTTCGTATGCTGATCCGCGCGCCGGTGAAAAACGCCCGTCAGGGCGACGATCTTGGAGAAGCCGAGCGCGTCGGTCGGGGTCCACTCACCCGCTGCCTCACCGTAGACGCCCTTCGAGGCGGCCATGAGAGAGTAGGGCGACTCGACGCCTTCGATGAAGAGATTGCCGGGGCGAAGCTGGACGTGCACCTGACCGGTCACCCGCTCCTGAGAGGAGAGGAGCAGGGCCTCGATGTCACGGCAGACGGGGTCGAGGAGCTGACCCTCATGCACGAGGTCGCCGTAAGGTTGCGCCACCGTTTCCTTGATGCGCTGCTGGCGACCGGTGAGCACGAGCTTCTCGAGCTCCCGGTGGGCGGTGAGCAGCACCTCGGCAGCAGGCGCCTCGAAGGCGACGCGTCCCTTGGTCCCGATGATGGTATCGCCGAGATGAATGCCGCGGCCGATGCCGAACGGCGCTGCGAGTGCCTCCAGTGCCTCGATGATGGCCACTGGTGAGAGCATGCGGCCGTCGAGCCCCACCGGGCGGCCCTGCTTGAACTCGATGACATGGGACTGCGCGGCACGCGGCTGCGTGAACGCATCGCGTGTCAGCACCCACGCATGATCGGGGATGGTACCCGATGAAGTCAGCGTCTCCTTGCCGCCGATCGTGACACCCCAGAGACCCCTGTTGACGGAATAGGCTGCGCCGAAAGGTGGCGCGGGCAGGCCGCGAGCCTGCAGGTAGTCGAGCTCCTCCTGCCGCTTGAATGCGCGGTCGCGTACGGGCGCCAGCACTTCGAGCTCCGGAGCCAGCGTGCGCATCGCGACCTCGAAGCGCACCTGGTCATTGCCCGCAGCGGTGCAGCCGTGGGCGACCATGTTGGTACCGAGCTTGCGGGCCATGTGCGCGATGGTCTGTGCCTGCATGACCCGTTCCGCGCCCACGCAGAGCGGGTACATCTGGCCGCGCTTCACGTTGCCCATGATGAGGAAGCGCAGCACCTGCTCGAAATAATCCGCGCGCGCATCGATCTGATGGTGGTCCACGGCACCCAGCGCTCGGGCACGCTCCGCCAGCGTACGCGCGGCGGCCGCATCGATTCCGCCGGTGTCGACCGTGACGGTGATGACGGGACGACCCTGGTTCTCCCTCAGCCAGGGCACGAGGAAAGAGGTATCGAGACCGCCGGAATATGCGAGAACGATGGGCTGGTCGCCCTTCATGGGGACGGGGTTGGACATGGTCAAACTCGGAAAATGGCCTGAAGCCGCGCGACCAGGGCGTCCTGCGCGCCGGCGTGGGCGGTTGCGATGAAGATGGTATCGTCGCCGGAGATGGTGCCGGCGACCTCGGGCCACTCGGCCCGATCGATCGCGACCGCGACGCTTTGCGCCGCGCCGATCGTGGTCCTGACCACTGTCAGCGACGGGCCGGCGCGCCTCAGCCCGCGCACGAACTGCGTGAGCATGCCGAAGTCGCCGTTGGCCCGGGAGACCTCATCCGGCGGCAGCACATACCGCCCGCTCGCCTTGAGTACGCCGAGATCGCGAAGATCACGGCTCACGGACGACTGGGTCACCTCGAATCCCTCGGTCTTCAGCAGGCGCGCCAGGTCTTCCTGCCGGCGAACGTGTCCGTCGCGCAGGATACGCACGATTGCCTGACGGCGCTCGAGCTGCTGGACGTCCATCGGGACTCAATAGGGCATGAGGCTATGCATAAAATTGCGCAAAGTATGAATATTAATGCGCAACGCTGTCAAGGTATCCGAGCCCGGATTTCAGGCCACGCCCAAGGCACCGGCGCAGTCGGGCGGTCCGCGTTAAGCTTGGCGCATGAAGCCAAACGTCCGCCTGCTGTTCGGCCCGCTGGCCACGGCCATTTTCGTGGTCGGTCTTCTGTGCCTGCCGCGGATGGTTCCGGGCTATAGCCAGGTTCATCAGACCGTCAGCGAGATCGGTGAGTTGGGATCGCCCGCGAGGATTCCCTTCACCCTGATGTTGTGCGCAGTCGCCCTTTGCATCCTGGTATTCGCGTACGCGCTGCGGGAGCTGTCGCTGAAGGCCGGACGCTCTGCCGCTCCGGCATACCTCAGCGGCTGCCTGGCGGTCTCGTGCGTCGGGGTCGCCATCTTCGCCTTCCCTCACCCGCTCCACAATTGGTTCGGCCTCTCGGAGTTGGTGGGCTACCAGGCCCCGCTCGCCATGGCGCTCGCATGGCGCAGAGAGCCCAGGGTGGGAGGCGTGGTGGCTTTCTCGTGGATCATGTACGCGGTGACCTGTGCGGCGATCGTGGCCAACCTGAGCGTGCTCGATCGAACCGGCGCCCTATGGGCGCTCGAGCGGCCGGTCTACGGGCTCGTCCAGAGGAGCCTGTTCCTGGTCTGGTTCGTGTGGTGCGCCGGTGTGGGATTTGCGCTCTATGGGGCATCAGGCAAAGCCTGGGGTCCGCGCTTCGCGAGCTCCGGCTACTGACCGCCTTCCTTACTTCTCGACGCTGAACACCAGGTCTGCGCCGCGGATCTGACCGGCCTCGGTGCGGATCGTCCAATGGTCGCCGAGGCTGTAGCGAAGGCGGATAGCGTTCAACTGCTGGGTGAGCCCGACACCGTAGCTCACGTAGAGCCGCGGCGAGAGATACTTGCCGAGGACGAGCGACGTCGAATTGTTGAGATCGGTCTCCAGGCTGATGTCGGGCAGTCCGATGCGCGAGCCGAGCTGCTGCGCGAGGATGGCTCCGCCCTGTGTCAGCAGCTCGTTGGCCGCGGTCGCCTGCTGACTCTGGGGCGAGGAGCCCGCCTGCAGCATCTGCAGCGAGCTGCCGCCGCCGCCGCCGGAGAGAATCAGCGAGACGATCTGCGATTGCGGCAGCGACGGGTCCGAGAAGAAGGAGATCCGCGGCCGCTGCAGCGTGCCGCGGACGTTGACTCCGACGGTGACGTCGGGATAGCGCTTGATGGCACGGAGCTCGATACCGGGATCGCCGATGGGGCCGCCCGTAAAGATCAGACGGCCGCGCTGGATCTCGAGCTTGCGTCCATAGGCCGAATACTGGCCCTTCTGAACCGAGAGCTCCCCGGTGGCATGCGTGATCGGATCGTAGCCGCTGCGCACCGTGATACCACCCCCGAGTTTTCCTGTCAGCCCCGTCGTGTCGATGTTCACGTCTGACCCCAGCGTCATGGTGATCTGGGTCCTGACCTTGAACTGGTTGGCGGGGTTCTCCGACGTCTCACCGACGATGACTTCGTCGGACGAGGATGTCACGGCTCCCGTGAGATCGGTTGGTACAATCTTCGCGTGGGGCACAACCACCGTGCCTGTGATGTCGATTTGGCGCGCGGCCACCTTGAAGTCGAGATTCGGCGAGGCATCGATCTGCGCTTCCGGGATGTCCACGACCCGCAGGTTGGCGCCATCGAGATGCAGCTGGCCGTAGGGCAGCGACTCACGCCACTGAAGCAGCCCTTTGGCGTGCACCTTTCCCTTACCCGCCTGCGCGGTGCCATCGAATGACAAGCCGTCGTCCGTCAGGCGCGCCGTCAGACCGACTTCGCGCAAACGCAGATTGGTCTGATAGAAGTCGACCTCGCCATCCGCGACGCTGAGCGTTCCGCTCAGGCGCGGGTCGGCCACTGTGCCGGCAATCCGCGCATCTGCGGTCAGCTTGCCGGCGGCCCGGTCGATGTCAGGAATGTAGACCGAAACGAGATCGAGCTTGGCGGACTGAGCATGCAGCTCGCCCGCGACCGGCATGTCCTGCCAACGGTGTGCATTGCGATCGGCCTTCAGGGTGGCCGCGAGCGTGCCGATCTCCCCGGACGTGAGTGACGCCTGGGCATCGATCGAGTCAGGCGTGGCCGTAGCGATGAGAACGCCGGACCCTATGGAGGTATGCTCGATGCGCCCGCTCACCAGTCGACGGGAGAGCGTGGCATCGTTCAGCTCCACGCGCAGTCCTCCCTCCGCGGGCTTCCCGTCGCCGCCGAACAGCTTGGCGCCGAGGCTGATGGCTCCTTGATATTCCACTGCGGCCGTCACTCCTGCCGTGAGTGTGCTCAGCGGCAGGTGGCTCGCTGTCAACATCGTCGACCACGCAGCCGGGGTCCAACTCGCCTCCGTGCAGAGATCGCCGGGTGTGCCGGTGAGGCACAGTCGTCCGACGCTGCTGCTCACATGGGATAAAGTCACTGGCACCGGCTGCCCGAGATGGAGCCGCAGCGATTCATCACCCGAGAGCGTGAGTGCCTCGAGTTGCCCCGCGAAGGTGCCGCGGTTGAAACTGCCGCTCGCGGCCGCCGTCAAATGCAGCCCGCGCGCCTGAGCATCGAGGTGGACACTCGCAGCCGATGCAGGCCCGTCGAGCGTGAGCTCCAGGCTGCGCAGCGTCCGGCCGCGAAATTGGAGTTGGTGCAGGTGCGCGGCTGCGGCGGAGCGGCGCTGCGAGGTGGGATCGAAGTCGACCTTGGCATCGAATCCCGCGAGGGCCACGCCCTGGTAGAGAATGTCCGTTCCCTGGGCGGTCGCCTTGATATCGGGCGCATCGAGGGGGCCGCGGATCGTCCCCGATGCCTCCAGCCGGCCGCGGCTGCCGGCCGAGAGCAGACTGAGATCCTCGGCCGTCACACTAAATCGCAGATCGGCTGCGCGGTCGATGCGGCCATCGAGTGCAAGTCGCGTATGGCCGAGCCCTACGCGGACCTGTTGGAACGTCCAAGTGTCACCCGCGTGCATGAGCTGGCCGCCGCCGCTGGCGGGAACGCCGCGCAGCCGCCCGCCGAGGCCGTGGATCTGCACACTGAGCGCGTCGCTCGCCTTGAAGCCACGCCCCGCCACCTCGAGCCCAAAATCGAGGCTGCCGGGCAGGTCCGGCCGGATTTGCCCCGGATCGATTCCAGTCGCGTGACCGCTGACGGCCCAGCGCTGCACGGGCGCCCAGGTCACTCGCCCGTGCACATCCGCCTGTCCATGGTAGAGATCGACTTGCGCGCGGCTCAGCGTGACCCCGGTGTTGTCCAACTTGCCCGTGATGTCCGCGGGCACCGGGGTGAGGGCTGCGACCTGAGCCAATCCCCTGGTGTGGAACTGGTAGGGGCGGACGCCCGCCAGCTCGAAGCTTCCCGCGCTGCTGCGAAACGGTACGTTGCGCCCTGCGAGCGGCCAGCGAAAATTGCTCCAACTGCCCTTCAGGTCGAGACGCGGCCCGCCCGGGACGATTCCGATCGTACCGGCGGCGATCGCCCGCGCCCCCGAGCCCTGGTGGGTGACGTCGATTCGACTTGCGGAGAGCACCTTCCGGGCAAAGCCGCCGTCGAACCGGACATCGAACGAGCCCGCCTTCAGTCCCGCCGGGTCGAGTGAGCCTCGTGCGCCGAATGTCCGCCCATCGCCATACAGGGCCAGCTTGCCGCTGATGAGGCCGAGCGCGCCGGTGAGGTGCCAGGCGCGCAGGTCGAAATCCTGGACGAGCGCCTCACCCTGCCAGTGAAAGTGTCGGGTGAGATCGAGCATCTCGCCGCTGATCCCACTCTGAAAGGGAGTCAGGATCCTGCCGCTGATCGCCAGCCTGTTCAGATCGCCGGCGGCATCGGCGGCGAGCGTCCACGTCGGTTGGCCGTGCGGTTGCCAGGCGATGCGGCCATTCGCTCCGAGTCGCAGTGGATCGCTGGCGTGGAGGCTCCCGTCAAGGGCAAAGTGCAGCTCGCCCATCTGCAGAACCACCTGACGGAAGCTGATATCCCGGTGCCGCAGCAGTGCCGAGCCGCTGATCCCGCTGCCGGCCACGCGCGCGCCGTTCGGTACGACCACGAGCGCCCTCCCGACGCTGGCATGTCCGACATCGACGGTGAGCCAGCGGGGCAGGAATCGAGGCTCATGAATGAAGCGGCTGGTGGGCAGCCGCGTCGGCCGCTTGACCTCGACATAGACGCTGTCGACTGCCGCATCAGGCGTGCTGATGGTCTGCCAGAGAAGCGGCTCCAGGCGCAGCCTGGTATGGATGCCTCGGATCTCGAGGTGCACGTGCCCCTCATCGATCTCGACCAGGGTCGCGCGGACGCCGCCGGCAATCGTGCCGCTGACATTCTCGATCCTCACGCCCACGTTGCCGAAGCGTTGCGGCAGATGGCGCACGACGAACTGCAGGCCGCTCTGGGTGAAGAGGACGGAATAGAGCGCCGCGCACGGCAGCGCGATCGCGACCAGGACGAAGACGAGGGCGGCGAGCAGGAGGATTCGGCGCATCGGCGGCTATCGCGCTCTCAGAGCTTCGGCGAGAAGTTGATGTACAGGCGCGGGCTGCCCGATTGCGACAGGGGCTGCCCGATGTCGATGCCGAGCGTCAATACCGGCAGGCGGACGCGAAATCCGATGCCGGCACCGTACTCGAGAAGCCTATGACATTTCTCCTGCGATGGGCTCGCATTGGCCACCGGATCGCACTGCGCGCCGAGGTGATTAAAGGCATTGCCGTAGTCGAAGAATGCAGCGATGCCGAAATTCCTCGGCAGGTCGCGGTCGAATTCCACCGTTCCCGTGAGCACGTCCTTGCCGCCTGCCTTGGCCGCGGGATCGCAGATGACGGTACCGGAGATGTTGGCACAGTACTGCTGCGTCGGCGAAAGATCGTTGTAGGCGAAGCCGCGGACGCTGCCCTCGCCGCCCGCGAAGAAGCGCATGACCGGTGGCATGGTCTCGAAGTGCGAGGCGACGGTCGCGCCGGCCTCATCGCGCAGCAGCAGGTGCCATTTCGGTGCGAGATCGAGCACCCGCTCGAACTGGACGTGGATCTGCAGGAAGTTGGATCGGGAGCCGAAGGCGCCCTCGGAGCCGCGGACCTCGGCAAAGAAACCGTGCTGGAACATCGGCTCGCCGAGATAGCCCTTGGGCACAGAGGCAAAATCGACCCCGGGCACCAGCATGTCGGTGGTCGGTATGCCGATCGTGACGTTGGTGGTGCAGGCCGCGCCGGACTGCACGCTGTCCGGAATGCATTGCTTCGCGGAATTGAGAGTGCCGGCCACCGGGGTCTGCACCGTGCCGCTCGAGTGGACGCCGTTGACGAACCAAACCATCTGCCAGCGCCCCGTCACTCGGGTCACGCTCGGACCGATCGACATGGTGCGCGCCTCGACGTCTGCGAGTTGGCGCTGCTCCACGGTGCCGGCGAGAGTCAGATTCTCGACCGCGGGGTCGCCTATCGGAATGATATAGCGGCTCTGCAGGCTGTACTTCGTCACCTGGGCGGCCTCGAGGTCGACGCTCATCTTGTGGCCGTAGGAATTGACGCGTCGATCCTGCCAGCTGATGATGCCGCGCGCTCCGGTATCGGTGGCGTAGCCGCCGGCGAAGGAATAGACGTTGGGGCGACTGGGGTCCCCATGGATGCTCACCGGCACGGTGTGATTCACCCGGTCAGGTGTCCCCGTCAACACCTCCAGGTTGGAGAAGTACTCAGCATCATCGAGGGCGAACTGGGTACGCAGGACCTGCGTCAGGTCGAACGGGGCGCCTTCGCGATAGCGTAGATACCTGCGCACGAGCTTCTCGCTCACCACGTGCTGCTCGATAGTGGTGGCGCCGAAGCGATAGCGAATGCCGGTCTGCAGCTCGAGCGAGATACTGGCCGTGCGCGCGCTGGGGTCGACCAGGAGCTGGTGGCGGGTCAGCGTTGCATCGAGATAGCCGTAGGTGGCCGCCGTGCGCAACAGATCGTTCTTGACGCTGTCGTACTCGGCCTGATTGAGCCGCTTTCCCGGATGGAACGGCAGGTTGGACGTGATGCGTTTGAAGAGCCGGCGCCGGGCGCCCGGCCCCACGACCTGGACGTTGACTTTCGTCAGGATCACCGGCTGACCGGCCTTGATGGCAATCGCCACTTTCCAGTCGCCAGGTCCGGCGGCAGTAACCGTGGAACGCACGGTCGGCTGATAGTATCCGAATGGACGCAGCGCCGACTGAACCTCCCTGGGGATGCGGCTTTCCAGCCTGTCGGCGGTGTCCTGCGTCAGATGCTTGGTGCGCTGGTAGCGGGCGAAGCTCAGGTACGCGAGCACGTTGCTGCGCAAAGAGTTGCTGACGCCACTGATGGTGATGGTCACGCCGGCCCGGGCCAGCGGACAGGCAATGAGCAGTGCGAGGACGCCCGAGGCCCGCCAAAGCAGCCGAACCCCGTGTGACGAATTGCCCTGCCTATTCTCTATTGGCGCAAAGTCGGCATCCTGCCGCTTTACGCGGCCAGCCCGATGACATGGATTCATCCCGTGGCCCAGGGAGCGGCCCTGGGCCGCTGATTCATTTGCTTTCGAACGGCGCAGACCCCAGGCCGCTGACTCATTTTGGGTTTCTTTCGCCGGCTTAAACGTGAATTGTAGACGTGACCGTTTCCTGGGGCGCGGGTTCCTTGCCTACGTGGCCGGCCAGTCGCCGGGTGCCAGGCGATACTCGGTTTCGCCGCTGAGGGTGCCGCGCGCATCGAAGCGCCGCTCGGCGAGGTAACAGGCGCCCCCCGGCTCGATGGCGAGGAGGGTCGAGCATCGGGTGCCGTAGCTCCCATTGAGGACGAAGGGGGAGGACAGGGTTCGCTCCCATTCGCGCGAGAGCCCGCGCGGCAGCCCTTCTTCCGCCGTTGCGGGGTTGCGATCGGCGAGCAGGGCAAAGAGCTCGCGGCTCTCCACGCCGATGCCGCCGCGAAGCCACTCCTCGAAGCCCCGCCGTACCCGGCGGAGTTTGGGCCAGGGGGTATCGAGGCTCTCGTTCGACAATCCGTGCACACCCGGGGACAGGGCACGCGCGAACGGTGCGCCACGGTTCGAGGCATACCAGAGGGATGCACCGTCGGCCAACAGCAGGTTGAAGCCACCGTATCCACCCGCTTCGCGCTCCAGGGTGGCCAGATACTCGCCTGGACCGGCGGCACCGGTGAGATACCCGGGAATGAGTTGCCCACGCGAGGGCGCCTCGGGCGGCGCGCGCATGAGATCGCGGAAATTGGTGACGATGCCGAAGCGCCGACGCTGGTCTATGCCAAGCCAGGTGCCGCCCGCCCGCAGATCCCGCCCGGCGAGGAGGCCATCTGGAGCCGGCCAGCGACCGAGCGCGGCCGTCGGCCGATCGTGGTACTCGTCGCGATTGGCTGCGACCACCAGCCGATAGCGCGGGTGTGTGTTCCACGCGAGCACGAGCAGGCACATGCAGGAGTCCTAGGTCGTGGCTTCTGTGGACGAGGTCTGCTCCTCGAGCCAGTTGACGATGAGGCGGCGCGAGATCGAATGTGAGAAAGGCAGGAGCGCGTTGCCCCCGGAGCGGACCTCCTCGCGGGTGAACCAGCGGGCATCCTCCAGCTCGCCATTGACGCGCGCGGGAGAGCCGGGTCGTGCCCGGGCCCGAAAGCCGATCATGATCGAAGCGGGGAAGGGCCAGGGCTGGGAGGAATCATAGCGGGCGTCGGCCACCGGTACGGCGGTCTCTTCCATCACCTCCCGTGCAACGGCATCCTCCAGACTTTCGCCGGGCTCCACGAAGCCGGCGATGGTGGAGTAGCGTCCCGGCGGCCATGCCGCCTGCCGCCCGAGGAGTGCCCGCTCCCCGTCCGTGACCAGTACGATGACGGCCGGATCGAGCCGGGGGAAGAACTGCTGCGCACAACCCTCCTTGGGGCAG
>DASUHA010000110.1:0-12692 GCA_036273735.1 Steroidobacteraceae bacterium
TGCGCGAGCGCTTGCCGGCGGCGAACCGACTACCCCCGAGAGCGGGGCGGCCGGCGTGGTCGAGGAGCCTGCCGCTGCCTATGTGAGCAGGAAGGGTAATGGGCGCGCCAGCAAGGCGGTGGTCATCCACAATGCCCGCGAGCACAATCTGAAGAGCATCGACGTGCAGATCCCGAGGGACCGGCTCACGGTCATCACCGGCGTCTCCGGCTCCGGCAAGTCGACACTTGCTTTCGACATCCTCTTCAATGAGGGTCAGCGCCGCTATCTCGAGTCGCTGAACGCCTACGCCCGCCAGTTCGTCCAGCCGGCCGCCCGACCCGATGTGGACGCCATATTCGGGATCCCGCCGACGGTCGCCATCGAGCAGCGCACCAGCCGCGGTGGGCGCAAGAGCACCGTCGCCACACTGACGGAGATCTATCACTTCCTGCGGCTGCTCTACGTGAAGCTCGGCACGCAGTACTGCCCGGACTGCAATGTCGCGATCGAAGCGCAGAGCGCCGCCTCGATCGCCGCACGGCTGCTGCGCGACTACAAGGGCAAGCGCATCGCGCTCCTCGCTCCCCTGGTCGTGGCACGCAAGGGCTACTACACGGATCTGGCGAAATGGGCTGCGAAGAAAGGTTTCAAGACGCTGCGCGTCGACGGCGCCACCCTTTCCACGTCACAGTGGCCACGACTGTCGCGCTTCAAGGAGCATACGATCGAGCTTCCGGTGGCAGAGATCGACGTCGGCGCGAAGACCGACACGGCGCTGCATCAGGCGCTCGCTCGGGCGCTCGATTTCGGCAAAGGTCTGGTTCATGTGTTGGGTCCGAAAGGTGACCGGCCCACGGTATTTTCCACCAAGCGTGCCTGCCCCTCCTGCGGACGCAGCTTCGCGGAGCTCGACCCGCGCCTCTTCTCCTACAACTCCAAGCACGGCTGGTGCGAGAGCTGCTATGGCACCGGCGTGGAGGTGCCCGCGGAGCAGGACGAAGCGAGCGCCGGCGTCGAGCCTCGCGGCGATGACGGCGACGGTGAGGCGCCGGAGACCTGCGCGGGTTGCGCCGGCAAGCGGCTGAATCCGATCGCACTGAGCGTACGCTTCCGCGAGCGCTCCATCGCGGAGCTCGCAGCCGGCTCGGTGGCACAGGCGGCGGAGTTCTTCCGCCGGCTGAAGCTCAACCCGCGGGAGCAGCAGATCGCGCGCGACCTGCTGGCTGAGATCCGCGCGCGTCTGAAATTCCTCGATCGGGTGGGACTCGGCTATCTGCAGCTCGACCGCTCGGCGCCGACACTCTCGGGCGGGGAGGCGCAGCGCATCCGGCTCGCCGCCCAGCTCGGCTCGAACCTCCAGGGAGTGTGTTACGTGCTCGATGAGCCGACGATCGGCCTGCACCCCCGCGACAACGCCGTCCTGCTCGACTCGCTGGCGGAGTTGTCGAGCCATCGCAATACGCTCGTCGTGGTGGAGCACGACGAGGAGACCATCCGCCGTGCCGATCACGTGCTCGATCTCGGCCCGGGCGCCGGCGTGCTCGGCGGTGAAGTGGTGGGCGAAGGCACGGTGAAGGATCTCATTGGCAGCGCACGCTCGACTACCGGACGTTTTCTCCGCCAACCGCTGCGCCACCCGGCCGAGCCACATCGCCCCGTGAACGGACGCACGCCATACCTGAAGCTCGAGCGAGTACTGCTGCACAACGTACGCGGCGCAGACGTGCGCATTCCGCTCGGCAGACTCGTCGTGATCACCGGAGTCTCCGGCTCAGGCAAGTCGACCGTGGCTCGCGACGTACTCTATGCAAATCTTCGCCGGCAGCTGGGCGATCCGACTCACCGGGCCGCGGCGGGCAAGCGCCGGGCGCACGGCCCGGAGCTCATTGGCTGCGCCGGCATGCGCGGCCTCGAGCTGGTGGACCGCGTGCTGGAAGTGGATCAGACGCCGATCGGCAAGACGCCGCGCTCCTGCCCGGCGACCTATATCGGGCTCTGGGACGACATCCGGCGCATCTTTGCTGCCACAACGGAGGCGCGTCTGCGCGGCTATACGGCGAGTCGCTTCTCGTTCAACACTGCTGGCGGACGCTGCGAGGCCTGCGAGGGACAGGGCGTCAAGACCATCGAGATGAGCTTTCTGCCCGACGTGAAGGTGCTGTGCGACGTGTGCGGCGGCAGGCGATTCAACACCGAGACGCTGTCGGTTCTGTGGCGGGAGAAGAGCATAGGAGACGTTCTCGCCATGGATGTCGATGAGGCGGTCGAATTCTTCCGGGCGCACTCGCGCGTACATCACGCGCTGAAGCTGCTCCAGGACGTGGGGCTGGGATATCTCACGCTCGGTCAGCAGAGCCCGACGCTCTCGGGTGGCGAGGCGCAGCGTATCAAGCTGGTGGCCGAGCTCGCCAAGGTGAGAACGGAAGGCGGCAACGGCGGTGAGGGCACGCCGCCGCCCGGCCCGCGATCCACGGCCAGGCATACCCTCTACGTTCTGGATGAGCCGACGGTGGGTCTGCACATGGCGGATGTCGAGAAGCTCATCCACGTGCTGCACCGGCTGGTCGGGGCCGGCAACACGGCGGTCGTGGTCGAGCACAACCGCGACATCATGGCGGAGGCCGACTGGATCATCGACATGGGTCCTGAGGCCGGCGAAGGCGGTGGTCGCATCGTCGCGCAGGGCGCGCCGGTCGAAGTGGCGCAGCGCAAGCGGGAATCGCATACGGGCCGCGCGCTCGAGCCCTTCCTCAAAGAGCGCACTTGAGCCGCCCGGACGGCGCATAATCCGGCCGCCATGCAATTCTCGAGTGCCGTTGCCGCCGAGCTCGTCTGCTGGAAATGCGGCGCATCGCTCGCCGCGCTCACCCTACCGCTGCGGCGCCTGGAAGAATGCCCGAAGTGCCGGGCGGAGCTGCACGTGTGCCGGATGTGTGTCGACTACGACACGAGCGTCGCCAAGCACTGCCGCGAGCCCACGGCCGAGGAGGTCCGCGAGAAGACGCGGGCCAACTTCTGCGATTTCTTCAAGCCCCGGCCGGGCGCTTACATCGCGCCCGATACCGCCGAGGTCGACAAGGCGCGCGCCGCCCTCGACAAGCTATTCGGGAAGTAACCCTCAGGACTTTTTGACGCGCTCGCTCAGACGCTCGAGCAGCCGTGAGAACGGCGTATTCTTCTGGAGCTCGACGCGCAGATGCCGCACGCCGGTGTCGTTCAGCGACTCGCCGGTGCCGGAGTCGATCGCAAGCTCGTTGGCGCCCAGGATCTCGAGCGTCTCCTCCAGCGTCTGTGGAGTGCGGCGCTCGCGCGCTTCAACCTTGCTGGTGCTCTTGCGGGCACTGCGGGTCGTTGGCGCCGGTGGTCGTGTTGCCGCAGCCGGCTTTGCCACCGCTGCAGGAGGTTGTATCGCTGGTGCCGGCGCGGCAGCCGGAGCCGGCGCGGCGCGCGGCGTCTCGTCCTCGATGAGCTTGAACTCATTGTCCTCGCTCGTGGGGCGCTTGCGTGACCCGCCAACACCGGTAAAACGCTGGTTGTCTTCAGTGGCGCGCCCACGCTCCTGCGGGCTCACCGGCACCACGGCTACGGAATTGAACTCTGAACGCACGTAGTAGGCGACCTGCTTGGCCGAGATCGCATCGTTGAAAAACCCCAGGCGCAGACCGTACCACTTGCGTCCCTCGCGGCTACCCTCGACGGAATAGAGCGTGTAGGCGCTGAAGATGGCCAGCGGCGGCACGTTGTTGAGCTCCACCGGCTGGACCGACCACTGCAGCTGTACCGCGAAGGAGACCGGGTCATTGTGGGAAACCGCATCCTTGAGGGCGCGCCGCGTGCCCGTGTCATCGGGCTTGAGCAGCGAGATGCCCGATTCGGCGGCGGCGTCGGCCTGCAGGACCGGTTGCACGGGTACGCTTTCTTCGTCGCGGCGCGTCTCCAGAAACTTCAACACCTGAGTATCGGTGAGCGTGGCGTCTTCGGCGGGCTCACCGCGCGCGAGCGCCGGAACCTGCATGAGACGCGTCTCTCCCGTGGAGTCGTGCGTATCGAGCGCCGCCAACACCTCCTTGACATTGGAGTTGGCGAAAGCCGGCCTGCCGGCCGGCGGCTGCGCGCTGGGTCGAGGAGCCGATGGCGCGGCCGGCCTCGGGGCCATGGGCTTGGTGGCGATCGGCCGGGCCATCGGCCTTAAGCGTGCGCCCGGCGCGACGGCCGCTGGCGGCACGATCTTGACGGATTCAGGTCGGGCAACAGGGCGCGCCCCGCCGGCCGCGACATTGCTCGGCCGGGCTTGGGGCGGCGGCACACGGGTCGCATGTGCCGCAGGCACCGTCCGCGCCGGAACGGCAGGGGCGGCAGGGGCAGAGGGCCCGGCCTTGGCCGGCGCCGCTATGGCGCCCTGAGGGCGCTTCTGACCCGGCTGCGGGGTTACCTTCGCTGCATGTGGAGCCGCGGCGCGTGCCGGGGGTGCCGCAGGCACAGACGGTGATGCGGGTGGATGAAGGGTGGGCACCCGCGCCGGAATGTTTGGAGGCGCCGCAGGTCGCGCGCTTTGAGGTTTCGTTACGGGAGCCGCCGGCGCCTTCGGTGGCGCTGTCGGGGGTGCGGCTTTGGGCTGGGGGCCGACTGCGTGCCGCGCCTGCGTGGCGGCCGCCTCGGTCGCGCGGGCACGCAGCTTCTTGCCCGGGGCCTCGCCGGCCCATGCACCGGGATAGATGTCCCGCACGACACCCAACCATTCCTCGGCCTCCGCCTGGCTGGCGAAAAATCCCATGTGCAGACGGAAGCGCTCGCGACCCTCCTCGAACCGACGGCTGACGAAGAAGGTGAAGCGTTTGAGCTCCGGCAAGTCCGTTTGCGCGAGCGCCATCGGCGTCGTCGACGAGCACAAATTGAGGACGAACGGTCCTGCCTCTGCAGCAGGTCCGGCCGGAGGGTCCGCGTCCGCCTCAGAGGACGCCAGATTTGCCGTCGGTGTCATAGATTCCCCGGGACAGTCCGTCAGCCACTGGCAGTCGGATACGGCCTGGTGCGCGGAGGGGAATGCGAGCGGTCGCGCGAGCACGCGAACGTGGCAGCCCCGCCGTCTTAGGAACCGTCCTTTAGACCGGTGGCTTTGCGTCCCCGTCTTTCGACGGGTTTGCCCTTATCACCGGTGTAAGTGTCGAAGCGGCGCCTCGCTGAGTCAAGGGCGCAAGTGTGGCGCGTTTCTCAAGTGGTATTTATACATGCGCTTCCGCGACGCTACTTACGGCCGCGTCCCCGCTTATGTAGCGCGCGATGCGGGATATGTAATGTAGCTAACGAGCTGCCGGGGTCGCGGCGACGAGCGGAGCGGGCCGGCGCGGCTTCAATTGCGCAAGCGCACAGATTCCCGCGTACGTATATCGCTGCGGACCACGGCGTCCCGAGCGAAGCGTCCCGAGCATGGCGGCCGCTGCGGTGCTGACAGGTATGCCACGGTGCACCGCACGTGGGCCAACGAGGAGCGGGTTGACGAGCGGCATCACCGCCCGCCTGACTAGGTCCATCGCACGCATCTCTCGTGGCCAGCCGAGGACGATCGCGGGCTGGAGGATATCGAGCGCGCCAAACCCGATGCCACCCAACATCTCCTCGAGCTCTCCCTTGGCTCTCAGGTAGCCGGTTTTGTCCGCAAGGCCGGCGCCCGCTGCGGAAACCACGACGAATCGCGCGGCCCCCGCCGCCTTTGCGGCGCGCGCGAAAGCCAGCGTATAGCCGAGGTCGATGCGGCGAATCGCTTCTTCCTGCTCCCGCTCGCCGCGGCGAGCGCCCAGGCAGCAGAATGCGACCTGACACTTGAGTCCCGTCAGCTGTCGCTCCAGATGATCGAACTGCACGATCCGGTTGGCTAGCCGCGGATGCTCACGGCCGAGCGGCCGCCGGGTCACGGCAAACACGCGCGCGACCTCCGGCGCATCGAGCAATGCATCGAGGACGCGGCCGCCCACGAAGCCGCTCGCGCCGGCAAGAAGCGCCACCACAGAGTCGCTATCGGCCATGGGACCTTATTAGCCCCGCCGGCAAGCGCATACAAGCTTCCGCCACGGCTTCATTGAGACAGCGTGACGCCATTCACAGACACTGGCCCTGGACTGTGAGGTTAGGCACAGGTCCCATCACTGCACTCCTTTTCGCGCACAGGCACCATCTCCGCGCTTCTCTTCCAAGCGCAGGCGCCAAGTAGAGCGCTTTCTTGTCCAGGCACAGGGATGTGCCCCGCCGCCGCAGGTGGCGGAGCTTTGGGCAAAAACCACGCTTTTTGCCCAAAGCAGCGCTGGTCCGGGCAGGATGCCCGGATCCAGCGCCATCAAAGAGGATCGGAGCAGCTCACCGTGATGGTGACGTTCTGCTGACCAGGCTCCACGTTGAATTCCTGGTGTACCGCACGATAGCCGTCCCTCGTGCCGATGACGGTGTAGGTACCCGGCTTCAACCGTATTTCCCGGCGTCCAAAGGTCCCGAACACACCGATGCTCGGAATGGTGACCTGCGTGGCGTTGTCGGAAATCATGTTGAGCAACACCGGCCGATCGAGCTGCGGCAGCAGCCGCGAGATCTGCGAGATCTGCGACTGCAGTATCGGGCCGGCAGGATTCTGCTGGCGCGCCTGCTGCAGGAGTGTCACGGCTTCGTCCCGCACGGCGGGGAAGGAAAGCCGGTACGGATGATTGATGATCTGCTGCAGCGAGTCGGTGAGCTGCTCCATGGCCTCATCCCTTTGCTTACCGCGCCTCGCAAAGGCGAGCGACGGATCCTCGCGCAGCGCCGTCTCATAGACCGAAACGGCCTGCTGCCAGTGCTCCTGCGCCTCCAGATTCGCCGCCTTTTGTCGCATCCCGGCAAGTCGGCTCGCCTGCATCGCTGCGCTCACCCGCTGCAGCCCCTCGGTGGCCTCCTTGCCATGGGCCCGGAAGCCGAGGGCCTGTTGGAAGTCGGCCTGGGCCTCCGGCAGCTTGCCGGCACCGAGTGCCGCGAAGCCCGCCCCGACCGCGCGCGCGTAGCTGTCGTCACCGAAGGCGGCGTTGGCACGAGCCAGCCCGGATTTCGCCGTCTGATTGCCCGGATCGAGCGACAGAGCCTGACTGAAGTCCTGCGCCGCGCGCGAATAGTTCCTCGCCGCCTCGGCCCTCCTCGCATCGGAGAGGAGCGGCAGCACGCCACCCAACACGCCGGCCCGCCGCGCGCCGTCGATGGCGCGCCGATTGTTGGGATCGATGCGCCGGGCGAGAGCGTAGGCCTCATTCGCCTGCTCCCGATGGCCCGAGGCGAGCGCCGCATCCCCCGCTTTGAGCTGAGCGGCCAAGGCCTGGGGCGCCTTGCCTGCGACGCCTTTGAGGAGTTGCTGCGCCTGATCCAGGCGTTGCAGCGCGATCTTGACGCCGCCCGCGGCGGCGGCGCCGTTCGCTTCTGCTGCCTGCATCTGCGCCGCTGCGAAATCCGCTCCGCCCCACGAGGCCACCCCGCGCGCCTGCAGCGCAGTCACCTGCTTGTCGTAATCGGCGCGCTCGCTGGCGAGCTGTGCGAGGTCGGCGGTGTCGTCCTGGGGCTTCGGGGCGGGAGCCGGCGCAGCCTCCGGCTGTGGCGGCGCCTTCTCCGGAGTCGGCGCCGGGCTGGTTGACTGAGGCGATGCGACCGACGCAAGACGCGCCAACAGCGACTGCAGACCCGCGGCGTCGTGGCGCGGTAACCAGTAAAGCGCCACTGCCGTGGCACCGCAGATCAGTATCGCTCCGCACAAGAGTCCCGACAGGAGATATGGCCAGCGTCGCGCCCGCCCGCCACCTCCATACGGCGCGGTGATGAAGCGCTGCGTTCGCGGCTCGAGCGTACCGCGGTGTCGCGGCTGCATCGTCCCCCCGTCGAACGGATCGCCGGGCGAGACGGTCTCGAAGTGCCCACCGTAACCATGAGCGGTATGTTGGGTAGCACCGTGATGTTGGGCGCCGTAATGGTCGGTACCCCGATGTTGTGCATCGTGATGTTGGGCGCCGTGCTGCGGCGGTGAGTATGCGGCCGGCTGAGACTCCCGCGCCTCAGCCGTGGCGCCCGCATGGGCGGCTCGCGAAAGCGGTCCGGTTTCCGGAAGGTGTTCCAGAGGCTTCGGCTGTGACTGCAGCGGCTGCGCGGGGGCAGCCGGCTCGTGGCGCTGCGGCGGTGGCATCGCAGGGGCCGGCTCGCGGCGTTGCGGCGGCAGCACCGCAGAGGCCGGTTCGCGGCGCTGACGCAGGAAGTCAGCCTCACTGCGTTGACGCATGAAATCCGGCTCAGCGCGCTTGAGCATGAAATCCGGAACGGCTGGCGTCGAGGCTGAAGTCGGGGATGCTGCAGGCGTCGGGGCGGATGCAGGAGCCGGCGCAGGCTTTTCCATCGGCTGATCCGCAGCAGTCCCGTCCTGGGACGCAAGACCCTGCGCACGGCGCAGAAAGCCCGCGAGTC
The DNA here is from genome assembly GCA_036273735.1 of Steroidobacteraceae bacterium. GTDB lineage: Bacteria > Pseudomonadota > Gammaproteobacteria > Steroidobacterales > Steroidobacteraceae > 13-2-20CM-66-19. The sequence continues at coordinate 8,443 of DASUHA010000110.1, forward strand.
GCCCTTCCTTCCCCTTGCGGGGCGCGGCGGGCTTTCGGCCCTCCTCCGGCCTGAGAACTGTTGCAGGCTTGGGGCCTTCCGCCGGCCTGGGAGTTGCAGGCCGCTCACCATCCAATTCCACGTCGTCGTCGGCATCGGTGACCTCTGTCACCGCGCCTTCCGGCGCAAAACACAGCGTCGCGTTCAACGTTGAGTCGAGCTCGTCGATGACTTGGTGCATGCTGTCGGGCCGCTGTGCGGCTCGCTTGGCAAGCATGCGCATCACGATCCGGCCGAGCTCCGGAGGAATCTGCCGCGTGGGCACGAGCTCCGGGACGGGCTGTGTCTGCGCCCTCTTGAGATCGAAGTTGGGATAGTACGGCGGATGTCCCGACAACAGCTCGTAAGCGAGCGCGCCAAGCCCATAGATGTCATCGGCGGCGTTCGGCGGCTCACCGCGAAGCTGCTCCGGGCTCGCGGTGAAGGGTGAATGCCCCCAGCGCATTTCCGTCGCGCCACCGCCGGCGCTGGCAGCGGGCAACAGCCCCGCAATGCCGAAGTCGGCGAGCTTCACCCGTCCACGGCTGTCGAAGAGCACGTTCTGGGGTTTGAGATCCCGGTGCACGACACCCCGTGCGTGAGCGTATTCGAGAGCTTCGGCCACTTCGAGCAGCACCGGTACGATCTCGAGATAAGCAGCGCCTCGAATACGACGCAGATCGCCGCCGCCGGCGAGCTCCATCGGCAACACCATCACATCGTCGATTCGCTCCGGCGGCTGGACCTGCAGAATTCCCGCATGCTGCAGACGACTGGTGATGTTGTGCTCATGCTGCAACGCTTCCCACGCGGCCGGATTGCGCGCAGCCGCCGGGGCCAGGACCTTCAGGGCAATGTCGACGCCGCGCGATTCGTCGTGCGCGCGCCATACCTCGCCCTGTCCCCCGGTACCGATCCGCTCGAGGAGCGTGTATCGGCCTAGCGTCGTCGATTGAGTGGCTGCACGGACCTGTGGCATGACCTCCACCTTAACTGGCCTTCGCTCGATGTGCCATCTGCGAATACTGTACTCAGACCGGCACAGGATGTGGCAGTGCCGTTGGGTTTCCGATTTACGGCACCGCTCCCCCCGCCCGTCGCCTTGCGCAGACAGCGATGCAGGGAAAGGCTCTCATAAGGCGCAATCTCCCTCATTTGCATTCTAATGGGCTGCCTTCGGAGCGCGCGTCATTCGCTTTACGAGCAAGAACCCTGCCCGGCAGCGCTATAGGTCCAGGTCGAGCTGCGGGTGGTCGGGACGCGGGGCGCGGGGCGGTCGGAAGAGGCGGGTATCCGGCGGCTGGTGCCTTCCCGTCCCGAGACCGAGCCTCCGGCAGGCAATCTGGAAGCGGCTGCGCAGCAGCTCGGCGACCGGCCCGGTGCCTCGCATGCGCGTGCCGAAGGTCGGGTCGTAATCCTTACCGCCTCGCATCTGCCGCACGAGCGACATCACGTGCTCAGCCCGATCCGGATAGTGCGCGGCCAGCCACTCGCGAAAGAGATCCTTCACCTCGTACGGCAGCCGCAGCAGGACGTACGCGGCCCAACGCGCGTCCACCGCGGCGGCGGCCTCCAGGATCGACTCCATCTCGTGGTCGGTGAGCGCCGGAATGACCGGTGCAACCATTACGCCCGTCGGAACCCCGGCCGCGTTCAGGCGCTTCACTGCCTCGAGCCGCGCCCGCGGCGAGGCGGCCTGCGGCTCCATGACGCGCTTGAGCTCCACATCCAGCGTCGTGACGCTGACAGCCACTCCCACGAGCCCGTCCCTCGCGAGATCGCTCAGCAGGTCGATGTCCCGCAGCACGAGCGCGCTCTTGGTGATGATCGTCACCGGGTGGCGTGCACGGGTCAGCACTTCCAATACGTCGCGGGTCACCCGCATCCGCCGCTCGATCGGCTGATACGGATCGGTGTTGGCTCCCAGGGTGATCGGCTTGCACACGTACCCCGGCCGACTCAACTCCTGTTCCAACACCTTGCCGGCGTCTTTTTTATAGAACAGCCTCGTCTCGAAGTCCAAGCCTGCCGACAGCCCCATGTAGGCGTGGCTCGGCCGCGCGTAGCAGTTGTGACTGATGATTCCATTCGCTATGAAATCACCGGTTCCGGTCGTGATGTCGTAGAGGCGCATGGTGCCCACCGGCTCGATGGACTCAACCCTCAGCGGCGCATCGCTCTTGACCGCCCGGCCCACGATGTCGAGCTTGCGGCTGATCGCCGGATCGAATAAGTGAAAGAAACGCAGATGCTCGCGAAGCCCACCGACGAGCCTTACGACCTTGATTGGCTTGGCGCGATCGCCGACCGGCTCCTCGAGGGCGAATCGAAAGCCGAACTCCCGAAGGCACCGGGAGATCCACTCTATGATCTGCAAGTTTGTATTGCTGATCCGCAGGATCCCGTTGCTGAACGAGCCTTCCGCGTCGAAGATGCCGGCGAGGAAGCCTGCAAACCACGAGCGCGAAGGCGCCGGCGGCCAGGCGATTAGAAGATAAATTTGCTCGAAACTATCTCTATCAGCGGTGCGGATGGCCGTCATTGCCCGGTACGCACCGCTAGCCGTGCGGAAAGCGAACTCGTGTGCGGCCACGAAAAAGTCCAGAAGATAGCTCTGCGCGCGGTACAACGCCTCATCATCGCAGAGAGCGAGCCTAAACTGGTACAACGTGTTCCAGGCACCACTCCTTCGGCGGTAGGGATGTGTCGCGATATGGGCATCGCCGCGAATCATGCCGCAGAGATAACCTCGCTTGTAATCCGAGTCCTTGTCCACACCCTCGGCAAATCGCCCCGTCCCGATGAGTTTGTTGTTATTAGTCAGATACGGTCTCTGCAGGTCGCCCGTCATCGTGCCGGTGACGAACTTCCAACCTCGCTCAGTCAGGAACCTGTGGTCGGCACCGGCGACTATCTCGGTTCCATCCTCGAGCAAGACCCGGTAAGCAGGCTTGATGACGCTCCAGTGTGCCAGCACCCTGGTCTTGACGTATCGCCGGTACGAACCTTCCCGCACTGTCCCGTAGATTTCGCTTCCCAAGTTCACGTGCGCAATCGGCCTTGCGCTGCCGTCCCCCATGAGAATCGGAGTATCACCCCGTACACAGTAAACACACGCGTGGCTGCATCCCCTGTACGGATTGATCGATTGCTCGAAGGGAATGTCGGGCGAGTCGTTGCGTGCTATGACGGAGCGGGCCCTGTCGGGCTCGATGGAGGTGGGGATGAAGTCCGGGACCTCCTCCTGATACCAGCCGTCATCGACGGCCTCGCGCTGTTGGCGCTCGAAGCGTCCGCTCGGGTTCGAGAGCGCACCGCGACCTCTGAGCGGCTCGTTCCTTTCGCGCTGTGGGGCCATGGGCGATACTGTACATCCATCCAGGCTCACAGTAAAGCAGCCTGGGTCCATAATGACGCCAAGAGCGGGCACGATCCCGCCGGGGAGGAGAGCCGTGAACGATCCAGGGCAGCAGGCGAGCTACGGGGCAGACGGCACGCGAGATGAGCGCAATGTGGCGATGCTCGCGCACCTGTGCGGCTTCGCCGGTCTCATCGTGCCGCTCGGCAACATCATTGCGCCGCTCATCATCTGGCTGCTGCACCGCGAGAAATCGGCGTTCGTCGCCGACCAGGCGCTCGAGGCGCTCAATTTCAACATCACGATCATCCTGGCGGGGATCGCCTGCGGCCTGCTGATATTCGTGGGCATCGGCATCCTGCTGGGCCTCGTGGTCGCCATCATCTGGATCGTCGGCACGGTACTCGCGGCGGTGCGCGCGTCCGAGGGACAGCGGTACCGCCACCGCTTCATCCTGCGCCTGGTGCGGTAAAGGAGACGGGTCCCCGCACGGGTCAGGTATCCGGGGCTATGCCGTATCCTTCATCGGCACGCCGGGATCTGCCAGCTTGTCGATACTCGGCCGCGCGCGGGCGGCGATCAGCTTGCGCGCCGCCATCTGGTCCTTGGGGCTGTTCACGGCATCGACTGCGATCAGCTCGCCACCGCGCAAATAACATGCGCTGAAGGCATGCGTCGCCGGGTCACCCCGCATCACCACCGCGTCATACCCGTGGCTCATCCCGATGATGATGAGCTTGAGATCGTACTGATCCGACCAGAACCACGGCACTTCACGGTAAGCCGTCGGTTTGCCGACCATCGCCAGCGCCGCGTGCTTGGCCTGGTCGATCGCATTCTGCACGCTTTCCAGCCGGATGAGATCGCCGCCCCG
>DASUHA010000111.1:0-47218 GCA_036273735.1 Steroidobacteraceae bacterium
CGAGGTCGGCCGTGTGAAGAAGTTCGAGAGCGGCATCATCAAGGACCCCATCACCGTCTCTCCCAATACGACCATCCGCGAAGTGCTCGACCTGACGCGCTCGCGTGGCATCTCCGGCGTACCGGTGGTCGTTGGAAAGAAAGCGGTCGGCATCGTCACCCATCGTGACCTGCGCTTCGAGCAGAAGCTCGATGCGCCCGTCTCCTCGGTCATGACTCCGAAGGAGCGGCTCATCACCGTGCGCGAGACGGCGCCCAAGGAAGAAGTGCTGGCGCTGCTGCACAAGCACCGCATCGAGAAAGTGTTGGTCGTCAATGGCGATCACGAGCTCACCGGCATGATCACGGTGAAGGATTTCCAGAAGGCTACCGAATTCCCGCGCGCCTGCAAGGACGAGACCGGTAGGCTGCGCGTCGGCGCTGCCGTCGGCACGACTCCCGACACGATGGATCGCGTCGCGGCACTGCGCGAGGCGGGAGTAGATCTCGTGGTCGTCGACACTGCCCATGGCCATTCTCGCGGCGTGATCAGCACCGTGGAGCGCATCAAATCGCAATGGGCCGATCAACAGGTGATCGCCGGCAACATTGCCACGAGTGAGGCCGCACTCGCTTTGGTGGCCGCAGGCGCCGATGGCGTCAAGGTCGGCATCGGACCGGGCTCGATCTGCACGACGCGTATCGTTGCCGGCGTCGGGGTACCACAGATTTCCGCGGTGGCGAACGTGGCTGAGGCTCTCCGCGACAGCGACGTACCGGTGATCTCAGACGGCGGCATCCGCTTTTCCGGCGACATCGCCAAGGCGATCGTGGCCGGTGCCCATGCGGTCATGATCGGCAGCCTCTTCGCCGGAACCGAGGAGTCCCCTGGCGAGGTCGAGCTCTACCAGGGCGCGTCGTACAAGTCCTATCGCGGCATGGGCTCGCTCGGCGCCATGGCAGAGCGTCACGGCTCCGCCGACCGTTACTTTCAGGACGCATCCGCGGAGCTCGAGAAGCTCGTCCCCGAAGGAGTCGAGGGCCGCGTTCCCTACAAAGGCAGCGTCGTCAGCATTCTGCAGCAGCTCGCAGGCGGTCTGCGGGCTGCAATGGGATACACCGGCAGCCGCAATATCACGGAGATGCGCACGCGCCCCGTCTTCGTGCGTGTGACCAACGCCGGTGTCCGCGAAAGCCACGTTCACGACGTCACGATCACCAAAGAGGCGCCCAATTACCGGGGGTCCTAGGAGCCCATGGCCAGCGTTGCCCGACCCGCCGCCCAATCTGCGGCAACACACGCGGACATCCACGCACACCGCGTCCTCATCCTCGACTTCGGCGCCCAGTACACCCAGCTCATCGCGCGTCGCGTGCGGGAGCTCGGCGTTTACTGCGAGATCCATCCCTGGGACATCACCGACGCGGAGGTGCGCGCATTCCAACCGCGAGGCGTGATTCTCTCCGGCGGCCCGGAGTCGGTCACCGACACCAGCCCTCCCAGAGCTCCTGACGCGGTCTTCGCTCTCGGCGTTCCGGTGCTCGGTATCTGCTACGGCATGCAGACGATGGCACAACAGCTCGGCGGGCGCGTCGTAGCCTCGACGGAGCGGGAGTTCGGCTATGCCGAAGTGACCGTGACCGGCTCGAGCCGCCTGCTCGATCACCTGGAGGATCGGCGTGATACCCAGGGTCGTGCCGTTCTCGATGTCTGGATGAGCCATGGCGATCGGGTCGGCACGCTGCCCGAAGGCTTCACCGTGAACGCTTCGACCGGCTCGATTCCGTTCGCCGCGATGACGGACGAGCGGCGGCGCTTCTACGGTGTGCAGTTCCATCCTGAGGTGACGCACACGACCCAGGGCGCGCGTCTCCTGGAGCGCTTCGTGCGCGAGATCTGCGGCTGCGATGCGCTCTGGAGCACCGGCAACATCATCGAGAATGCGATCGAGCGGGTACGCGCCCAGGTCGGCAGTGCCAAGATATTGCTGGGCCTCTCGGGGGGCGTCGATTCATCGGTGGTCGCTGCCCTGCTCCACCGCGCCATTGGCGATCAGCTCGTATGTGTCTTCGTCGATCACGGGCTCCTACGCCTCGGCGAAGGCGACCAGGTCATGACCACCTTCGCCGAGCATCTCGGCGTACGGGTGATCCGTGTGGATGCGGAGGAGCGCTTTCTCGCGGCTCTCAAAGGCGTCGCGGACCCGGAAGCCAAGCGCAAGATCATCGGACGGACCTTCGTCGAAGTGTTCGATGAGGAGGCTCACAAGCTCTCGGGTGTCAGCTTCCTCGCCCAGGGCACGATCTACCCGGATGTCATCGAGTCCGCTGGCGCGCGCACCGGCAAGGCGCACGTCATCAAGTCCCATCACAACGTCGGCGGCCTGCCCGAGAAGATGCACCTGAAGCTGGTCGAGCCGCTGCGCGAGCTCTTCAAGGATGAAGTGAGGCGACTGGGGGTGGAGCTCGGGCTGCCACGCGAGATGGTTTATCGCCATCCCTTCCCAGGCCCCGGCCTCGGCGTTCGTATTCTCGGTGAAGTCCGCAAGGAGTATGCAGACCTGCTGCGCCGTGCCGATGCGATCTTCATCGAGGAGCTGCGCAAGCATGATCTCTACGACCGCACCAGTCAGGCATTCGCCGTGTTTCTACCGGTGAAATCGGTCGGTGTCATGGGAGACGGGCGGCGCTACGACTACATCGTTGCGCTGCGAGCCGTGGAGACCATTGATTTCATGACCGCGCACTGGGCGCGATTGCCCTATGAATTCCTCGAGCACGTGTCCCGGCGCATCGTCAACGAGATTGACGGTATCTCCCGCGTGGTCTACGACATCTCAGGCAAGCCACCCGCGACCATAGAGTGGGAGTGAGCATCGTTCGCCACCGCGATGAAGCAACGTAACTATTTGATTATATTTACGATCTGTCTTTAGTAACAATAATATTGCACGATAACATAGGTAGTGTTATCTCCGCGGGCCTCGACACAACCTTGTCTCAAATCACCGAGCGTATTTCCCTCGCATACCAATTGAAGCACGCGTCCTCGTCCCCGGCCAGCGACCCCCGCATCCGGTAGGCTAGCGCTCTAAGACGCGAGCGGTGCTGTTCAAACTGCTCGGCCGCCATTCCGGCGCGTCCGCCCGGTCACATCTCCCACGCTTCACGCGTCTATAGCGAGAGACCACTCGGTTTGCGGGATGTGACCAGTGACGAGATGCAGCGTCTTTGGCGAAGCCACGACCGGCATCATTCGATGCCCACCGGGGACGATTAGCTCCGGTTCGGCAATCCAGCCGAGGTCAAGAAACGTCGCCTCTATTCTCACAGGAGTGACGTCATGAGCCAGTTCACACTGTTTTTCCGCGGGCGGTCAAACTCGGGCTCGAAAGCTCCGGCCCCGGCCGGACAACGGCCCGGTCCGGATGAAGATGGACATTCCAGCGTGGCCCGCGGCGGATCGATGGGACCCACAATGACCGTTCGCGCATGGCTCGCTTTCGCGGCTCTCGGTGTGGTCTGGGGACTGCCCTATCTGCTGATCAAAGTGGCCCTTGGCGGAGTCGCGCCGCTCGAAGTCGCCTGGTGGGAGCTAACGATCGGTGCGGTGGTACTGCTGCCGCTCGCCTGCGCCCGCGGAGCGCTTGCCGATGTCCGTCTGCACTGGAAGCCCATCGGAGCGTTGGCGCTGCTTCAGCTCGCGGTGCCATCATCCCTGATCCCGCTATCGGAACAATGGATTCGCTCCTCACTCGCAGGCGTCCTTGCGGCAACTGCCCCATTGCTCATCGCTCTTCTCGGGCCACTGTTTGGCGCGCGAGAGCGATTCGGCCCGAAGCGAATTTCGGGGCTGCTGGCAGGATTTTTCGGTGTAGTCGTTCTGCTGGGCTTCGATGCACCTCAGGGAGCGCAGTGGATCGGGTTGGCCTGCATGCTATTGGCCGCGTTGGCTTACGCCCTGGCCCCGCTTGTTATCCAGCGTTACCTACATGGCGCGGACGGCCTTGGGCCCACCGCGGTCGCCCTGGCGACCGCCTCGCTCCTTCTGTGTCCCGCGGGTATCAGGTTCCTGCCGCGGTCGCTGCCGTCCGGCCGCGCAATCGGTAGTCTCGTCGCACTGGGCGCGGTGTGCACCGCGTTGGGGATGCTTCTCTATTTCTTGCTGATCAAAGAAGCTGGAGCTGCCCGCGCCGGCGTGGTCAAGTACCTCAGCCCCGTAGTCGCAGCTCTTCTAGGCGCCATGGTGCTAGGTGAAGCATTTCCGTTCAGCTCCATTGTCGGACTGATCCTGATCCTGAGCGGCTCATGGTTTGCAACGCGCGCGAGCAAGCCATGGCAGCTGATAACCGGAGAGCGCAAATGAGTAAGCAAGACACGGCTCACGCAACCGCAGAGCCTCGACCGAAGCCGGATGTGCGAATGACGGCGAGAGCGAAGATAGTGGTACAAAAGTCCGAAGCCGAAGCCTACGACCGAACCGCAAGCCCGGAACTGGTGGAGCTCCGTCTGACCGAAACGTTCGTTGGAGACATCGAGGGTGAATCCCCGGTTCGGGCCTTTCAGGTCCTGCGCAGCGACAAATCCGCTTCTCAGGTCAGTATTCAGCGATTCCGCGGAAAATTAGGCGGACGTCGGGGCACGTTCGTCCTTCAAGGGTTGGAAATCGTCGAGAACGGCAAGATCAAGGCGACATGGTCGATTGTCCCAGGATCTGCAACCGATGAGCTCGTCGGTCTGCGCGGCGAAGGCGGCTTCGAGGGCGGCTTCGGAAAAGGGTCCGACGGTTGGCTGGATTATTGGTTCGAATGATGCGGCGCAGTTGCCGGAGATTACCGGGATGGCCCGAGGAAAGCCGCCCCTACCGAGCGGTGCGCTGACCGAGGCGTTGACACACCGCTGCAACATTCGTGAGGATGGCGTCGCCCGCAAAGTCGAGAGCCGCCAGCGATCGCGTGGCCGCTTCAGGATGTCCCGTCCCGCATGCGTCGGTCACGACAATCGGCACGAAGCCCAGGTCCGCCGCATGGCGGACGCTTGGCTCGATCCCAACCTCGAGGGCGATGCCGACGAACATCACGGCCGTGATCCCGCAGTCGCGCAAAGCGATGCTCAACGGCGTGCCCTCGAAGGCGGACATGGTGATCTTGTCGAAGATCGCCTCATCTGACGCGGGCTCGAGTTCGGGCGTGATCCGGAAACCCGGGCCATCTCTTAAAAACCAAGGCGAGATCGCGGAAGGATCATCGGTTCGCTGCCATGCCATGGCGGTGCGGATCTGCATCGCGCCCATGAGCTTTCGTGGCAGCGAGAGATGGCGGGTGAAGAATACCCTGACGCCCGCTTGTCGCGCCGCCGCCAAGACTTTCGCCGACGCCTGCACGACAGCATCCGCATCCTTGATCTGACGGCAGATACCCAGTTGCATGTCGTAAACGATCAGCGCCAAGCGCGCCGGATCGAGGGCATCATCGAGGCCGCGGATGATGGTGAGCCCCTGGTCGGAAATCATTGTCGCGCTTCCTTCGACAGCAGTGCATCGACGCTCCACGGACCGGGACCCGCCACCCACAGGTACAGAAAACTGAAGCAGAACAGCACCGCAAGGTCGCCGCCATTGAGAATGGGCAACCAGCTCTTCGGGAAATGCTCCATGAAGAAGGCGACCGCCATGTCGCCGGCAAGAATGAAGGCGACCGGGCGGCTGAAGAGCCCGATGGCCAGCAGGCCACCGCCCACCAGCTCGATGACTCCCTGCACTCCGAGCAATGACATCAGTTGCAGATGAGCGAACATCTGCTGGGCCGGAACGTGCAGAAGCTTCGCGGAGCCATGCTGCACGAACAGCAGCCCCGCGACGATGCGTAACACACTGCGCATCTCCGGTGACCATCCAACCAATGCCAATTGTCGATTGCTCATATAACCCCCGTAACCGCTGTCGAGTACGCTATCACTCATGAGTGCCGCAGTACAATGCGGCGGCGGCCCAGTCGATGGTCGCCCGTGTCATGTCGGTAGAACCGTGGCCCTGTCCTGGGCACGAGACTAGCCACATTGAGGGATGGTCCCGCCTCGCGGAAAGGGGCAGCATCAATATGGGCCTGATGGCATGAGCAAGACTGGAGGCGAGTTCCATGCTGCAAAAGCGAGTATCGGATTGCCTGGAGGGAGCGGTTGCGGAGAATCGTCTGGTCGGCGGCGTCGTAATCGTCGCAAAGAATGGTGAGAAGATCGTCGAGGCTGTGGCGGGGCTTGCCGATCGGGAGGCCGGTCGCCGGATGACCGCGGATACGATCTTCCGTTATTCGTCGCTCACGAAACCGATCGTGGCCGCGACGGCGATGGCGCTCGTTGAACGAGGCACGATCCGACTCGATGACCCGGTGACGCGCTGGGTGCCTGAGTTTGTGCCGAAGCTTGCCGGTGGAGATCCGGCGCGAATCGAGATCCGCCACCTTCTCACGCATACAGCCGGCCTCACCTACGGAATGTTTCAGCCGAAAGGCGGACCCTACGACAAGGCGGGCGTCTCCGATGGGCTCGCCGAGCCCGGCCTCTCGATGACCGAGGAGTTGACGCGTCTCGCGCGTGTCCCACTCGGGTATCCACCCGGCTCGGCGTGGAGCTATTCGTTGGCTTACGACGTGCTCGGGGAGCTGATCGCGCGCGCAACGGGCGCGACGCTGCCGGATGTCGTCGCCTCGACAGTCACTGGCCCGTTGGGTATGCGCGATACCGCATTCTCGGTCGTCGATCCCGGGCGATTGGCCGTGCCTTATGTGAGCGGCAAGCCGCAGCGGAGAATGAGCGATCCTGAGGCGGTATCCTTCGCGCCCGGCACGGCAGGCATCCGATTCTCGCCGTCGCGGATATTCAACTCGGAATCGTTTGCTTCCGGCGGCGCCGGCATGGCCGGGACGGCAGGTGATTTGCTCAAGCTTCTGGCAGCACTGCAGTCGGGCGGAGCTCCAATTCTCCAGCCGGCATCGACGCGCCAGATGATGACCAATCAGATTGGAGCGCTGCGCATCACGACCGAGGAAAAGCCGGCCTGGGGCTTCGGATTTGGAGGCGCGGTGCTGATGGATGCCGCGCTGGCAGGCACACCGCAAGGCTTGGGAACCTGGAAATGGGGCGGTGTATACGGCCACCACTGGTACGTCGACCCGGTGAGCCGCCTGACCGTCATCGCAACGACCAGCACGGCAATAGAGGGAATGGCAGGAGGCTTTGTCGGCCAGCTCATGGCCGCCGTCTACGGCAGCTAGTCACAAGTTGGCCGGATCTCCCGGACCTACCCTCCAATCCGCGACCCGAAGAGCTCCAGATACAGTTGCCAATGCGTGCCGTCGCTGCCCAGTCTCTCGGCGCTGTAGTGGAAGGACGTCGCGGTAATCGATCGGTAGCGCCAGCGAATACTCGCGCCGCCTGCGAGCTTCCCTTCCATTTCGATCCCCTGCTCCCTGCGGCGCGCCGTCAGTTGCGCACTCGTTTCCGGCGCCGCCGGATTGATGAAGTCGACTCTCCATGCGTTGAGAACCCGATCATAGCCGAAGACACGAGAGCATCGAAAAACACGTTCGAAGCCTTCATCTGCTTCACTCCTTCGATATCGAGCAGCGCACGGCCTCCTGCGCGAGCATCCCGCGTACCTGTCCTCCCGGCAGCGCAGTGCTCAGACCTCGGAGTAGCTCGCCTCGTAGGCAACCGGAAAATTCACCGATCTTGCAATGAAGCAGTAGTGATGGACCTCCCCGTGCAGCGCGTCCGCTACAGCCAGATCCGCACCACGTTCCACCGTGATCCTGGGACGCAACGTAGCCCGTAGGAAGCGGCCTTCGCCACGCAGCCCGGTCTCGCCCACGCCGAGCGGCGTGTCTTCATAGGCTCGCACGACGATACCCGCCTTGCTCGCCAGATGCAGATACCAAAGCATGTGACAGCTCGCCAGACTCGAGAGCAGCAGATCCTCGGGATTGGGCTTGCCGGGATCGCCGCCGAGCAGCGGGTCGTTCGAGCATTCGATCGGCAACTTGCCGGGCGTCGTGATGCGCCAGGTGCGGTCGTAGCCCCTGTAATGTCGCGTTCCCTCGCCACGGTCTCCCGTCCAGATGATCTGCGCCAGATAGTCATGAGACTTGGTCATTGACGTCACTCCTTGTATACATGTATACAGCTTACCAGATGACCCCGGAAACGATAGCGGCCGAGCTGAGAAGAGAGCTGCTGGCAGGAGGCTTGCCTCCCGGTGCCGAGCTGTCGCAGGTCGTTCTCGCAGAGCGGTTCGGGGTCAGCCGCATTCCGGTGCGGGATGCGCTCCGGATCCTCGCCGGTGAGGGACTGATCGAAATGGAGCCCAATCGCAGCGCCAGGGCGATCACTTTGACCCGCCGCGAGGTGCGGGAAATCTACGATCTGCGCGTGCTGCTGGAATGCGACTGTCTGCGCCGAGCGGCCAACAACATGACCCCTGCCGCGCTCGAGGAGATCGATCGCGTCCGCCGCAAGTCGGATCTCGACGCGGGCACTCCCGGTTGGGCTGCGGGTGATTGGGCGTTTCACGAGGCCCTGTATCGGCACGCGGGACGGCCCCGCCAGCTCATCATGATCGAGACGCTACGGCGCACCTGCCAGCTCTTCGTCAATGCATACTCCACGATGCCGGCAAAGAAACCCCGCTGGCTCAACGACCACCGGGCCATACTGCAGCATCTTAAGTCCGCGGACACCGACCGTGCCATCGCCGTACTTCAGAGGCACCTGGAAGCGGCGGCTGAGCACCTCCTCGCCCGAATGAGTGCCGGGTAAGGCAGAGACCTCGAGAGACCGGAGAAAGCCATGGCGCTCGAAATGCGTGCGAGCTGTGAAAAATGCGCGAAGAGCCTGCCGCGGGACGCGAAGGAAGCCTTCATCTGCTCCTTTGAGTGCACCTTCTGTGCGCAGTGCGCCCACGCCATGGGCCGGACTTGCCCCAACTGCGGCGGCGAGCTGGTTCCGCGTCCAACGCGGATCCCGAAGTCATGATGAGGGCACCGTGCGGCACGGAAGCAGACTGACTCCGGCCATCGTCGTGCGTACCGGCCTCTGGAGGGATTGGTTCAACAAGAGCCTGAGCACGGCGGAGATCGACCGCAATTCCAGCTCCACGAGCTCATCTGCGAACTTCTCGGAACGTCGGGGCACGCAGGCAGTTATAGACCTCTGTACCTCGAGACCCACACCATGCCCCAGCCCTACAAAGTCGCTCTGATCGTCGGGAGCCTGCGAGCACGCTCCTATTCCCGCCAGATCGCCAATACGCTGATCGATCTGGCCCCGGCCGCTCTCTCGTGTCGTATCGTCGAGATCGGAGAGCTCACGCTCTACAATCAGGACCTCGATACCGCACCGCCCGCGTCCTGGACCGCGTTCCGCGCCGCCATCAAGGAATCCGACGCGGTTCTCTTCGTCACGCCTGAATACAACCGGTCCGTTCCGGGCGTATTGAAAAATGCGCTGGATATCGCCTCACGGCCCGGCGGCCAGAGTGTGCTCAGCGGCCTGCCCGCAGGCGTGGTCAGCGTCACGCCCTTTAAGCTGGGTGCATTCGGCGCCAACCATGCGCTGCGCCAGACCTTCGTCTTCCTGAACATGCCGGTGATGCAGCAGCCGGAGGCCTATATCGCTGATGTCGGCTCGCTGCTCGATGAGTCCGGCAGACCCAAGGATGGGAAGACCTCGGAATTCCTTTCCCGGTTCATGACCGCGTTCGCGGACTGGGTCGAGACGGCGAGGCGGCGGGAGAATCGCGACCGCGAGCCGTTCGCCGCCCTCATGGACCGGCGCGCCGAAATCGCCGAGGCTTACGTCAACGGCGACGCTGCGCCGCTTGACACCATTCTCGCGCAGCGTGATCCGGCAACGTTCCTCTCACCGCGCGGCGATGCCACGCAAGGCGCGCAGACGGTCGCCAATCGCTACAAAGAGGACGCGCGCTTCTTCGCGCCAAAGGGCGAGAACCGGCTCGAGGTGTTGCAGAGCCGGGCCAGCGGCGATCTCGCTTTTTGGACGGGCTACCAGCACGCGCGAGTGCACATGGCGGCGAAGCCTGGCGACGTTGTGCCGATGACTATCCGCGTGACCGAAGTCTTCCGCTACGAGGAAGGCGGTTGGAAGTTGGTGCACCGGCACGCGGATCCCCAAGGTAAGGCTTAGCGCCGCAGGGATCGGATAGGAGCATCACATGTACGCTGTCGTTCGCGAATCAACCTACTCTGAAGACCGCCCCCTTGCAGATCGGCCGGAATTCGCCGCCTTTCAGGATGCACATGCGGCACAGCCCGGATATCGGGGCACCATCGTGACTCACGTTGGCGGCGGACGTCACGTCACCGTAACCCTCTGGGACACGGCGGAGCACATGGACGCGGCACGCAAGGCTATTGGACCTGCAGTAAAAACACTGATCGACCCCATCATGGCGCAGCCAGCGCGACTCCTCGGAACCGGCGAGGTCGCCTACAGCGACATCGACGGAGAAGCGACCGGCTCACATTGAGTCGCACGAGCCCGTAGAGGCTGAAGGCGACGTCGATTTCTCGCTAAACTTGCGATTTCGGGCGGCAGATCGTCTGCCTCATCGCAAGGAGAATCGACTTGAGTGTGATCAGACTCTGCGGGGCCGCAATGCTCGCGGTGATTCTGTCGGGCGGTACCGCCGCCGCAGCCGATCTCGCCTTCCTCAACCACGGTCACGCAGTACTGGACGCGCACAACTGCTATCCGTATGACGGGCGCTGGAGCGATCGTGTGCGCCGTGCGCTCGATTCCGGCTTTCCGGTCTCGATCGAGCAGGATCTCGCCTGGTATGTGGATCCGAAGAGCGGCCGGGGCCGCGTCGTCGTGTCGCACACGCCCCACCCCACAGGTCACGAACCGACTCTGCAGGCTTATTTCTTCGAGCAGGTGCGCCCGATCGTCGAGCAGGCACTGGCCCGGAACCGGCGCAGCGAATGGCCGCTCATCGTCCTGCACTTCGACTTCAAGGATACGCAGCCTGCCATCCTCGAAGCCGTCTGGCAGTTGCTCGGCGAATATGAGCCCTGGCTCTCGACTGCCGTCAAGACCGCCGATCCAACTTACCTCTCCCCCATCGACCGCGAGCCTATCCTCGCACTCACAGAAGATTCCGATGCGCAGGCGAAGGTATTCTACGAAGACGTACCGGTGGGTGGCCGTCTGCGCCTGTTCGGCTCGGCGCATACTCAGGACCCTCCGTCCGCGGCTACCTCGGCCCAGCGCGCGCATTGGGAAGCAACCGCTGCGCCGGCTCAACTCCTGCGGACCCGCGCCACCAACTATCGCCGCTGGTGGAACAACAACTGGTGGGTCGTCGAGGAGGGCGGCGAGACCCGGGCGGGCGCCTGGACGAGGTCCGACAACCGGCGCCTGCGCGTCCTGGTCGATTACGCGCACGAGCAGGGATACTGGATCCGCTTCTACACGCTCGACGGCTTCGATGCGAAGGAGGACATGGGCTGGGATCAGAGTTACAACTTTGGCTCCATGAGCCGGGTGGTTCCGCGGTGGCGGGCCGCCATCGCAGCAGGCGTCGATTTCATCGCCACCGACCAGGTGGAGTCGCTGTCACGGTATCTCGACCAGCGGGATCGTGCGCTCCGGCCGTCCCACCCTTGAATCGGGCCTGCATACGAGACCTACGACTTTGGCGCGATGCGCCGAGTGCATAGCCTCAAGCCCAGACTTGGGCTATGCTTTGCGCCGAGTCCGCACCCGCACCGCCGGACCATTGAGAACCAATCGAGAGAAATTGGCAGGACGACGCAAAGGGGGTTGCCGTGAGTTTGAATTCGCGCCGGGATGGGCCAAATCCGATATTCGTTGCCGCGCTCCTCACATCCGTACTGCTTGCCGGGTGTGGCGGTGGCAGCGGCTACGGGGGTAGCTCCACCCCAGCCAGCTACACCATAGGCGGCACGATCTCCGGCCTGCAGAGCGGCGAGAGCGTCGTCTTGCAGAACAACGGTGCGGATGCCACCACGGTACGAGCCGACGGCGCATTTACCTTTGCCGGCAGGATGATCAGCGGCTCGACCTACTCGGTCGCGGTCGCAACGCAGCCGGCAGGACAGACCTGCTCAATCACGAACGACAGCGGGACTGTTGACGCTGCCAACGTCACGAATGTCTCGGTCACATGCGTGAGCAATCCGGGACTCGCCATGCTGGCCGGCAGCAGCATGGGTCCCGGCAGTGCCGATGGCGCCTCGGCGGCTGCGAGATTCAACAGTCCCTTCGGCGTAGCCATCGACGCGGCCGGCGATGCCTATGTCGCCGACGCCGATAGCCATACAATCCGGAAGATCACTGCGGCCGGGACCGTTAGCACCTTCGCGGGCACGGCGGGTCAGGCAGGTGATGCCGACGGCACAGGAGCGGCCGCCCGCTTCCACACTCCTCGCGGCGTTGCCGTCGATGGGACCGGCAATGTGTATGTAGCGGACACGGGGAACGAGACCATCCGCAAGATCACACCGTCAGGTGTGGTGACCACCCTGGCCGGGACGGCCGGATTGGCTGGGAATGCGGATGGCACTGGATCTGCGGCGAGGTTCGATGGACCGCAGGCCATCGGAACGGATAGTGCCGGGAATGTCTATGTCGCTGATGCTTTCAACAATCTCATCCGTGAGATCACACCGGCGGGAGTCGTCAGCACGCTGGCCGGATCAGGCGCCTGCGGGAGCGGGGATGGGACAGGCGCAGCAGCGGCATTCTGCTTGCCCTTTGGCCTGAGTGTCGACGGCTCAGGTAACGTGTACGTCGCCGACAGCTTCAACAATACGATTCGGCAGGTAACTTCCGCCGGAGTGGTGAGCACGCTTGCGGGACATGCCGGCGTCGCCGGCGGCGACGATGGGACTGGAACCGCGGCGACGTTCAATCTCCCCAGCGGAGTTGCCGTGGACAGCGCCGGCAATATCTATGTCGCCGACACAGGGAACGCCACCGTCCGCCTGGTCACGGCGAGTGGCGTCGTCACCACGCTAGCCGGTACGACCGGCGTATTGGGCTATGCCGACGGTACGGGATCGGCAGCCTTGTTCAGGGGCGGCCAAGGTCCCGCCGTCGACGCCCAGGGCAACGTGTATCTGGCGGACAATAACAATGAAACGATCCGTAAGATCACGCCCCTCGGAGTGGTCACCACGATAGCCGGCACGGCGCCTGGGGTGGGTACCGTGGACGGCACGGGAGCCACCGCGCAATTCTGGGGTCCCGATGGCCTGGCGGTGGACAGCGGCGGAGACGTGTACGTTGCGGATACCTTCAACTGCAAGATCCGCAGGATGACCTCGACGGGTACGGTCACGACGCTGGCCGGATCGCCAATTCGCTGCATTTCCCGCGAGTTTGGTGCGGCGGACGGCACCGGCGCGGCTGCCCAGTTCGCCTGGCCCAAGGCTGTCGCAACGGATGCGGCCGGCAACGTATATGTGGCGGATACGCTCAATGACACCATCCGCAGGGTGACGCCGGGCGGCGCTGTCAGCACGATCGCAGGAGCGGCCGGGTTGCCCGGCAGCGCGGACGGCACGGGTTCCGCCGCGCGTTTCAATCAGCCATCCGGCCTCACGACGGACAGCGCTGGCAACGTCTATGTCTCCGACACGGGCAACGACATCATTCGCAAGATCACGCCGGCCGGAGAGGTGACTACCTTGGCTGGAACGGCGGGCTCGGCCGGCAGCACGGATGGAACCGGCGCCGCGGCGAGGTTCTCCGCCCCGCTCGGGATTACCATCGACGGCACAGGCAATCTGTACGTTGCGGACACTGGCAACGACACCATTCGGGAGATTACTCAGGCGAGGACGGTAACGACGCTGGCCGGCGAAGCGGGTCTCGGTGGGAGCGCCGATGGAGTCGGTCAGCTCGCACGATTCAACAACCCGACTGGCGTGACTTCTGACGCATCCGGCAACCTGTACGTCGTGGATGCGTGGAATTACACCATCCGCAAGATCACTCCCGCGGCAGCGGTGAGTACCCTGGTCGGTGTGGCCGGGCACACTGGATTTACGCCAGGAGCGTTGCCGGGACGGCTGGACGCGGGTATCACCGGAGTCGCGGTCAGCGGCTCCACCCTCTACATCAGCACTTATGCCGGTATCGCGGAAGTCACCAACCTACATTGATTCGGTGCGCGCGTTTCGAGCGGTGCGCTTGACGGCCTTTCCAGGTCACGCAATACTTCGCTGACTCGCGAAGTATCTGTAACAGCGGGCAAATCTTCGCGACCCTTTGCAGACGCCGCGATCACTGCAAGCCCGAGAGGACCACCGTGTCTACCATCGACCGCCGCACCGCGGCCCTACTCGCCCTATTCGGTCCACTGCTCGCGACGACCGCGGCCCGCGCGGCACCGGCGTCGTCGGCGCCCACCGCCAAGTCACAGGTGCCACCCGGTTGGGTCCGCCACGACGTGATCGCGCAGCTCATATACCCGAACATGACCGCGCTCGATCTCGTAGGGCCACATTACATGTTTTCGCTCCTCATGGGAGCGAAGGTGCATCTTGTTGCCAAGACCCCCGAGCCGGTGACGAGCGACCTCGGGCTGACCATAACGCCAACTGCGACCTTCGAGCAGTGCCCGCAGGATCTGACGGTGCTGTTTGCACCCGGCGGTACCGGTGTATTGTCGGCTGCGGGCGATTCGCAGACGCGTGCCTTTATCGCGGACCGCGGTGCGCGGGCGAAGTACGTAACGTCGGTTTGTACCGGGTCACTGATCCTCGGCGCGGCGGGGCTGCTCAAAGGGTATCGTGCGACGTCACATTGGGCCGCCCGCGACCTCCTCGCCGACTTCGATGCGATCCCGACTGACCATCGTGTGGTCCGCGACCGCAATCGCATCACCGGCGCGGGCGTGACCTCGGGGCTCGACTTCGGCCTGACCATGGTGAGCGAGCTGCGGGACCCCTTCTACGCGGAATGCGCGCAGCTTCTCGCGGAATACGACCCGCATCCGCCATTCGACTCCGGGTCGATGCACAGGGCGCCCGTGAAGGTACGCGAGACCATGACGCCGTGGTTCGCCGACCTCAGGGCGCACACTCGCGATCTCGCCCGCCGGCTCAAGGCTTGACGGCAGCCTAGTGCCGGGCCGCCCTCGCAGCCGCCTCGGGGGGATCGGGCCGGAGATAGCCGGCCAGGCAGCCGATACAGATTCCGAGACCGGCGAGCGGATATCTCAAGGCGGCGACAGTGGCGATTGCGAAGAGACACAGCGTCGTGACGGAGCGCAGGAGCATCGCTTTTCGTGCTTTACCGGATACCGGATCATGAGACCTCCGCCCGATGAGCTCCCGGATCAGACCGATATAAGTCACGTTCACCAGAAAAAAGACGCCCGCGTAGAAGGCGACGGGTTGTGGCGCCAGCTCACTGACGGCCATCCAGGCAGTCGAGAGCGGCAACAGGGACATGGAGAACAGGTGCGCAAAATTGACCCACAGGAGGCGATGAGTGGCCTCGGTGGCGTAGCGCATCAGATAGTGATGGTTGATCCAGACGAGGGCGATGAAGAAGTAACTGACGGCATAGCTCAGCCACGTGGGCCAGAGCAGGAGGAAGGCTCTGAAGGTCGGCTGCCCTGGAGGTCTCAGCTCGAGCACCAGCACGGTGATGAGGACGGCAAACACACCATCCGACAGCGCACTAAGTCGCTCGGGCGTCGCCTTACGTAGCACGCTCATCCTGCCTTGCCGCCACGGGATGGACCCCGCTGACGCGCCTTCAGCCGTTGCCGGTGTGCCGCCTGCTTCGCTCGGTTCCCGCATATCGCCATGCTGCACCACCGCCGCGCATGGCCACGGGTGTGATCGGCAAACAGCAACGTGCACGCCGGGCCCTCGCAGGCCTTCACCTGCGAGAAGTCCTCCGTGACGAGCAGACGTGCCAACACCATCCCGATCGGCAGCAGAAGCGCGTCGGGCGAGTCCCAGGCCCGCATCTCCTGAAGCTCGAGTGAAGCCGGACGCGTGTCAGGTCGCAACACGATCCTGCTGAAGCGCGCGTCGCGCTCCAATAAATGATTCAGCGGCTCGAGCTCATCGACGTCCTGCGGCACCAGCCGACGGCCTTTGTGCTCATGGACGAACCCTCTGAACCACTCGCGCAGCTGTCTCGCCCGGCCCGCGATCCTGTCGAGCTCGCCGGGACGGGTGCGCGTACGGATCGTACGCAGCACATCGGCAGGCACGAGCTTCGCCTGCGCCATCCAGTCCAGTAACCCTGCTCCGTCGTCGATCCAATCCACGACGGTATCTACGGGGGTCGCCACCGAATTGAGGAAATCCAGAGCCGGCGCATCGCCGACGAATATCGCTGCAGGACGCTGATCCACCCGATACCGCTCTCCGTGCCCGCCGCCATCCACCCGGCACGCTCAAAGAAAAGGCACGGGTAATAAATAACCGATCAAATGCCGCTTGACAAGTTACGGCATGCGCGTAACTATATTAATCGTTGTTTAGTGGTTACTATTGATCCTGCCGGAGGAGCATGAAGATGTCTCACCAGGAAGTCGGTGTGGTTCTCGTCCATGGCGCCTGGGCCGACGGCTCCAGCTGGGCGAAAGTGATTGCTGGCCTGTCGGCAGGAGGGACGCCGGTAGTCGCGGCGCCGCTTCCACTGACTTCGTTTGCCGATGACGTCGCCGCACTCAACCGAGCACTCGAGCGCGTTTCCGGGCCGGTGATATTGGTCGGCCACGCTTATGCCGGCGCCGTCATCGGCGCGGTACGTGACGAGCGAGTGAAGGCGCTCATCTACGTGGCAGCGCTTGCGCCGGATGAGGGCGAAACGGTCGCCGACGTCTTCTACCGTTCCGAGCCCCACCCGCAGGCACCGAAGCTGGCCCCCGATGCCCACGGATTCATCTATCTGCCCGAAACAGCCATCGCGACGGCATTCGCGCCCAATGCAACCGCCGCTGAGCAGATCGTGCTCGCCGCAGTCCAACGCCCGATTTCGGCCGCCTGCATCACCGTCGCAATGCCACGCCCGCTCTGGAAAGACCGTCCAGCCTGGTACCTCGTGGCGGAGCAGGATCGGATGATCATCCAGGAAACCCAGAGATTCATGTCCGAGCGCATGAAGGCCAGCGTGCGCTCCCAGCCCGTCGATCACACACCTCTGGTGACTGCGCCAGCACCCATCGTGGCGACCATTGGTGAGGCGCTGGCTGCGGTAGCGCGGCGCTGAGTATCTCGCGACGGCTGCGGAATGGGCTGACAGCAAACACGTGCGGAGACCAGCATCATGACGACCATCCACTATCGAAAAGTTGACGTGAACGGCCTCGGGATCTTCTACCGCGAGGCGGGCCCGGCCAACGGCCCGAATCTCCTGCTGCTTCACGGCTTCCCGACTGCCGGCCACATGTTCCGCGACCTCATCCCGCTCCTTGCCGGTCGCTTTCATGTCATTGCGCCGGATCTACCGGGCTTCGGGCAATCCGATCTGCCCGGACGCGGCTGCACGTTCGACCGGATCGCCAGCGTCATCGACCGCTTCACCGAGATCATCGGTCTCGATCGCTACGCCCTCTATGTCTTCGATTACGGCGCGCCGACCGGCTTTCGCGTGGCCGTCGCGCACCCCGATCGGATCACGGCGATCATCTCGCAGAACGGCAATGCCTACGAGGAAGGTCTGAGCGAGGGCTGGAGCCCGATCCGCGCATACTGGGAAACTCCCTCGCCCGCCAATCGCGAAGCGCTGCGCGCCTTCCTCAAGCCGGAAACGACCGTCTGGCAGTACACCCACGGTGTCCCGGACCCCACGCTCGTCTCTCCCGACGGGTTCTCGCTCGACAACTTCTATCTGGCGCGCCCGGGCGTCGATGAGCTGCAGTTGGATCTGTTCGGCGACTACCGGAGCAACGTCGCCCGCTACCCGGCTTTTCAGAAATACTTCAGGGCTCACCAGCCTCGTTTCCTGGCGGTATGGGGCAGGAACGACCCGTTCTTTCTGCCGGCCGGGGCCGAAGCATTCAAGCGCGATATCCCCGGTGCAGTGGTCCGCTTTATCGACACCGGTCATTTCGCGCTGGAAACGCACGCGGCCGAGATAGCAAAGGCCATCGTTGACTTCCTGCCAACCGGGGAGTCATAGCCCCGAAGGAGCTCAGGCCGCGGGGGAGGTCCGAATGTCAGCGACGTCGGCGTGGTCGTCGTCCTGCGCAGCGCCTGGCTGCACCTCCTCCTGCCGCGCGACCGGATTGAAGCCGCCCGACTGTTTGCGCCAGAGCTCGGCATAAAGACCGCCCTGTAGCAGCAGCTCGGTATGCGAGCCGTCCGCCACGATGGCACCACGCTCGAGGACGATGAGCCGATCCATGTCCATCACCGTGCTCAGCCGGTGGGCGATCGCGATCACGGTCTTGCCTGACATTGCCTCCTTCATGGCCTCCTGGATCATCTGCTCGCTGTGACTGTCGAGGGCGCTGGTCGCCTCATCGAGGAGCAGGATCGGCGCATCACGCAGGATCGCGCGCGCGATGGCGATGCGTTGCCGCTGGCCACCGGAGATCTTGATGCCGCGCTCGCCGACGAGTGTGTCATACCCTTGTTCCAGCTCAATGATGAATTCATGCGCGTGCGCGCGCCTGGCGGCCTCGACCACCTCGTCGTCTGTTGCGTCCGGCCGTCCGTACCGGATGTTCTCGAGCAGACTGCGATGGAAGAGATTCGTGTCCTGCGGGATCAGGCCGATGGAGCCTCGGAGACTCTCCTGCGTCACTTCACGGATGTCCTGTCCGTCGATCCTGATGGTCCCGGCAGTCACATCGTGCATGCGCATCAGAAGGCCCATGAGGGTCGTCTTGCCGGCTCCGCTAGGACCGACGAGTCCCACGCGTTGTCCGGACGGAATGTGCAGCTGAAAATCATGGACGATGTTGCGGGAGCCGCGACCGCGGCCCCGAGGCTCGTAAGCGAACGCAATGTGATCGAACTGAATGGCGCCGTGGGTGACCGACAGCTCCTTCGCTCCCGGCCGATCCTGCACCGTCGCCGGTACGATCAGCGTAGCGATGCTCTCGCGCGCGGCCCCCAGCTGGTCATAGAAGTCCGGTATGCGCTGGCCGAGGTTGTAGGCCGTCTGCAGCAGGGAGCCGGTGAGCGCCGTGACCATGACGAAATCGCCCGCGGTCATGAGTCCATGGACCCAACCGTAGAGCGAGCCGCCCACGAAGCCGATCCACATCAGGATGTCCATGCCGTACTGGGAGCAGCGCAAGCGGACCACGGAACGGTAGAGAGCCATGCGCCGCTCGCGCTCTTCGCCCGTGTATCGCGTCAGCTCCCGATCCTCGAGCGCCTGATTGGCAAAGCAGAAGACATTGCGCACATTGGTGATGACATCAACGATCCGGCCGGTCACCGCCGCGCGAGTCTCGTTATTGGCCGCAGCGCGCCGGGCGCATTCCCTTCCGAGCAGGAGGCTGCCGGAGAAATAGACGATGATGCCGACGCCTGCCGCGGCACAGAATGCCGGGCTCGCGACATAGAAATACGCCGCAACGAAGACGAAGAACATCGCCCCTGGAATGAAGTCGAACACCGTCATGTCGAACAGCATCAGCATCTGATCCGGCAGCATGACGGCACGATGTGCGATCTTCCCCGAGAGCGTGCTCTCGAAGTAGGCCGGTGACAGCCGTTGCGCATACGCGAACACCTCTTCCTTGACGCGGATCAGCATCGGCGAGCGCGTATTGTAGGAGCAGAACCACATCGCCGCGTCGCAGAAGAATCGCGCGGCTACCAGCGCCGCAAAGAGGAGGAACGGAGCCGTGAGTGCACGAGTGACCTCTTGCACCGGGCCATGGAGGCCGAGCACCGTGTCCGTCAGCCGCTTGGTCGCAAAGGCGATGGAGGCGAATATCGCGCGTCCGACTACCGGAAAGACGAGCAGTCCGAGGCAGCCCCAGAGAAACTGACGCGCGAAATGCAGGAAGAACCGGTCGAGGCGATTCGGTAGGGCGGGAGCGTTCATGCGGGAGCGTCAGAGGCAGCGGTGCGCCGCTGCGGCGGGCTCGTTGGAGCGGGGACACCATGTCCCAGCCTTCTATGAGCCTATTCGTCCAGGTGCCCCCCGGCAAGTCCGGACTCCGGGATTGTGGCGAGTCTCTCCCTTCGGCTCACCGCGTACGGGCATCCGCGGCCCGTTCTCGCCTTGGCGACGTCAGGCTCCGGGGCTGACTCTGCGGCCGTGACACGCTCGCTCCAGGGAGCTCAGGCGGCTTTGCCCATCTCGGCAACCCGCTCCCACGTGGTCGCTTCGAAGCTCTTACGGGCGCTCACACGGGCGAGCCACGGGGCCAAATTCCCGCGCTCCGCAGTGAGCGGTGCCCACTCCGGGGTCTGCGCGAGGAAGTCCATCTGCGATGCCACGATGATGTCGGCCAGCGATAACTGTGAGCCGGCGAAGTAGTCGTTGCCACCGAGCAGACGGGAGAGCTCGGCGAACACCACGTGCGCCCGCGGCACGGCCTCCGCAATGGCCGCCTCGTCGCCCGGCAATCCCAGGATGCGCGGACGCACGATGCGCTGAAAGCCGATGATGCTGTTGACACCTTGATGCAGGTACCAGTCGGCGATGGCGAGGACCTGATCCATGCGCGCCGCGGCCTTCGGGTCAGCTGGAGTCAACGTCGGAGCGGGCAACACGCGATCGAGATATCGCAGGATGGCCTGTGTCTCATACAGCCTGAAGCCATCATGCTCCAGCACCGGCACGCGACCGAAGGGGTGGATGGAAAGATGCGGCTCGCTCTTGATGGCGCGCGGTGGGACCGCCACGAGCCGGAACGCCGCGCTCTTCTCCATGAGGGTAGCGAGTACCGCACGCCCGAAGGGGCTGCCGGGAATGCTGTGGACGGTGAAGCTCGACATGGCTGCGACTCTCCGCGCTGAATCGTGAATCTATCAGATCGGGCGGGTGGCGAGGCGCGCTCGCCTCAAAGTCCAGCCGGCGGCCGCGAACACCAGTACGTTGGCAACAATCACGGGTTTTGACGAGATCAGGACCCCAAAGGTCAACCACAGAGCGGCGCCCAACATCTGCAGGCCGCGAAGCATCGTGGGCTTCGAAAAGAAATATGAAGTGACGAATACCGCGGTCGCCATCCAACCTACAGCGTCAGGAACCGAAAGGCTCACCACGTCCCTCCCAAGGACCCTATACACGGAAATTTCGCGCAAGCTTACCCGAAAGTAAGAATCTCTTACAGTACGATATATTGACTGTACGTGTATTTGTCTTTTAGTATTCCCCATGGCTCGATCGAACCCGCCACTCGAGGCTGTTCCCCTGCCTGCGCTACTGCGCCACGCCCGCACCGCCTATGGCTCCGCCATGCGCAGCGCCCTCGAGGCGGCCGGTTACGACGACATTCCCAAGAACGGGCTCTACGTCATCGGCGGACTCGCGCTCGGGGCAGGCGATGTTCCGCTCGCGGTGCTGATCCGGGATCTGCGGATCTCGAAGCAAGCTGCCGGTCAGCTCGTCGAGACGCTCGTCAGCCGCGGTTACCTGACTCGCAACGTCGATGGGGAGGATCGGCGCCGGCTCGTCGTCACGCTCACCGACCGCGGACGCGCTGCTGCAGCCACGCAAGCGGCAGCGCGGGAGCGTGTCGATGCGGCCCTGCTCGCGAAAGTCGGAGCGCATTGCATCGAGCAAACGCGCGTCGCGCTCGCTGCACTTACGGAGATGGCGGGTTGGAGCGCGCCTGCGGCCGAAGAAGCAGGCTAGGAGAACTTAGATGTTGCGACCGGGTCTGGTGATCGTCACGCTCTGGGTGGTTTTCTGGATATCGTGGCTTGCTGCTGCCGGTTGGAGCGCGAAAACCGAGCGTCGCGTTGGGATGAAGGGCCAGCTCGCCTACCGGCTCGTGCTCATCGTCGGGACACTGGCTTTCCTGCCGCCTGCACATGGCTACTACGGAGCGATGCGGCTCTGGCTCGTTTCCCGTGATCAGGCCTGGCTCTGCACCGCCGTTCTCGCTCTGGGGCTCGGATTCACCTGGTGGGCGCGCATCCATCTGGGCACACTGTGGAGCGGTTGGATCACGCGCAAGGCCGACCACCGCGTCATCGATACAGGCCCGTACGGGATCGTCCGCCATCCCATCTATACGGGACTTCTGCTCGGCGTCTATGCGACCGCCGCAGCCAAGGGTACGATACTCGGCCTGCTCGGTGCGACGCTCATTACTCTGGGCCTGTGGATGAAGGCACGGGTCGAGGAAGGCTGGCTGCGCAAGGAGCTCGATCCCGGCACCTACGACGACTACCGGCGCAAGGTGCCCATGCTAGTGCCTTTCGGACCGAGGTGACCATGGACCCGCGAGTCGTCCCATACCTGGTAGCTGCCCTCGTCATATGGAGTCTCTATCGCCGCACGCGGCGATTGTTCGGCCGCCAGCGGGTACGGCAAGGGGCCATGTGGGTCAGGATAGGCCTCCTGACCGCCTTTACCGTCGCTGCAGCTACCTTCGCGATCATCGGACCCGCACACGATCCGACTGTTCTGGAAGGCCTGGTCGCCGGCATCTGCTGCGGTGCCGCGCTCGGTTATGTAGGCCTCCGGCATACGAAGTTCGAAGTGACTTCCGAGGGCCGTTTCTACACGCCCCATACCTACATCGGCATGGTCGTCACCGCACTCTTCATGGGCAGGCTCCTCTATCGGTACCTGTCCGTCCATGACGGCACGGTCCCCGCTTCCAGCGGCGGCGGAGGGCTCGCGGCGACGTTTCATGGTCCCTTCACGCTCGCCGTATTCGGCATCGTCGTGGGCTACTACGTCCTCTACTACTCGGGCGTATTGCAACGGACGAGAGTCACGGCTGTCGCGATGGCGCAGACGCCGCACGCATGAACTGACTCCCGAGTCGCCGGCGGCGGCTTCAACCGACCAATCCCATCTGCGCGGCCAACCGCGCGAGCTGCGCGCTGTTCCTGGCGCCGAGCTTCTCGCGGATCGCAGATTGGTGGTTGGCTACCGTCTTTTCCGACAGCCCGAGCTTCTCGCCGATGCTTCTGACCGGCTCGCCCTGCACCAGAAGCCGCAACACCTCGAACTCGCGGGGCGTCAATGCGCCGATCTCCGATTTTCCAGGCTGTGCGACCGACCGCGCCATGTTGGCGGCAACGTCCGCGCTCACGTAGCGTTCACCCCTGGAGACGGCATAGATCGCTTGCACCAGAACTTCCGGTGCGGTCGCCTTGCTGAGGTAGCCGAGGGCTCCCGCCTCGAGCGCGCGACTCGCATAGATTGCATCGTCGTACATACTGAACATCAGTATGCGCAGCTGCGGTTGGTCCTTGAGCATGCGGCGTGTTGCCTCGATGCCGCTGGTACCCGGGAGGGCGATGTCCATGACCACGACATCCGGGCTCAGCTCGCGCGCCGTCTGACACGCCTGCGAGGCATTGCTCGCCTCACCGACGACGAGGATGCTCGGGTCGCACTCGAGGAGCCGCCTATAACCCTGGCGAACGATGGCGTGATCGTCCACGAGCAAAATCCTGGTGACGCCGGTCACGAGTCAGTGTCCAGATTGGCTGGGACGGGGATCCGTGCGCAGAGCTCAAACCCCTGTCCGGGACTGCTGGTAAATGCCAGCCTGCCCTGCGACGCCATCACCCGCTCACGCATGCCGATGAGCCCGAGTCCGCGAGTCGGGATTTTCCTGTCAGTGCCGACTCCATCATCCGCGACGGTCACCTCGACTTTCTCGCTATCTGAGGCGGGCTCTCGCGCACGATCCAGACGAATGGTCACGCGGCGTGCGGCTGCGTGCTTTGCGACGTTCGTCAACGCCTCCTGGACGAGCCGGTACAATGTGACCGCGATGCTCTCCGCGAGGGTCGTGAAGTCTCCGTTGATCGACAACTCCAACGCCACATTCGGGAGGCGCGTGCGCCATGTCTGCACGCAGTGCTCGACGGCAGCAGCCAGACCCAGCTCGTCCAGGCCCGCTGGGCGCAGCTCCCGCATCAGGGTCGAGAGCGCTCGGTGAGTGTGGTTGCAGTTTTCGACGATGGCGCTCGCCTGCGTGCGGACCGCCTCCGATGATGCGCGGTGCCCATCACGGATGCGGACGGCATCGAGCTTGATCACGTTCAGATACTGCCCGAGCTCGTCGTGCAGCTCGCGGGCGAGCGCCTTGCGCTCGGCCTCCTGCAGCTCGACATACTGCTGCGCCAGACGCCGATTGTCGGCCAGCGCTGCGGCAAGTTGCGCCTCCACCAATTCTCTGCGCGCAATTTCCTGCCTGGCCTCGCCATAACGGCGCGTGGCGAACCAGGTGAGACCGAGGCCCAGCACGAGCAGCATCGAGGGGAGCTCGTCGAGCTGATACCGCTCGTAGGGGCCGGTCAGGTGCCGCAGCGTCTCGGTAACGTTGAACAGCCCGCAGAGCAGCCAGGTGCCGACCGTTACCATGACGATGAGCATGGCATCGCGCAGCTGCGCGCTCTTGAGAGGGTCGCTCGGCAGTAAAGCGCGGAAGAGCGATGAAGCCTCGCCCCGATCATCCGCGGAACGGGCCGTTCTCGAATCGAAAACAGGATGGAGTCGAGCGCCCATGGCGGATGCTCCGATTGTCGTTGAGCCACCGGCCTGCCGGGGGCCGGGCGAGGCTCAGTCTAGCGCGGCCGTCGGCCTAATCAAATGCGAGCCGGATGCCGGCCCAAAACGCGAACGGGGCGCCGGGCGAGACGGCATTCTCATTCGTCCACTCGGCGGGATCGAAACGGTATGTACCGTTTGGATTGAACGTGTTGGTGTTCAAAAAGCCTGCCGTCGCGTATTGGCGATTGAGGAGGTTCGCGCAGTGCGCGAACAGATCGAGATGCGGTGAGACGTGGTAGGTCCCCTGAAGGTCTACCACGGTATATCCCCCGATATGACCCGAGCCCATGATGTACCGTCCTTCACCGTTCGTGCCTCCGGCCCGGTCGGCATTGTTCTCATCGCCGTGAAGGTAGGAGCCGGAGGTCATCACCAGGCTTCCGCCGATGTCCAGTTTTGACGTGAACCGGTAGTCCAGTGTCAACTTGCCGGTATGGCGGGGGATGAGCGGAATCCGGTCGCCCGCCCTGACCAGAATATTGCCGTCGGCATCCGCAGTACTGTTTGATTCGGCGCTGACTGCGAAAGCGGACTGGAATGTCGCATCGACGAAGCTGTAGCTGAGATTCCAGTGGAGCTTCCCTTCCTGACCGCCAAGGGCGAGATCGACCCCCTGGCGCAGGGTATCGCCGACGTTGGCGAAGTAACCGGAATTGGTCGTGGTCGCGATGAATTGGATGTCATCCCTGTTCACGGTTCGGAATGCATCGGCGCTCCACCTCAGCCGCTGATCTGCACGATTGCCGCGCAGCCCGATCTCGAAGCTGCGCGCTACGACTTCGTTCAGGTCCGGATCGCTCGCGAAGTCGTTCGGCAGCCCGCACGGACGATCGGGATTTGAACAACCCAGCTCGATCACGGTCGGCGCG
Organism: Steroidobacteraceae bacterium; assembly: GCA_036273735.1. Taxonomy (GTDB): domain Bacteria; phylum Pseudomonadota; class Gammaproteobacteria; order Steroidobacterales; family Steroidobacteraceae; genus 13-2-20CM-66-19. The sequence continues at coordinate 25,565 of DASUHA010000111.1, forward strand.
CGGCTCGCCTCATTGTAGTTGACGTAAAGGGTGGTGCCGGCGGCGGGGGTATAAGTGAAGCCGATGGCGGGATTCAGCCGGCTGTAGATATGATCGCCCGTGACCGGTGAGGACTCACCATACCCGTCGCCGAAATCCCCCAGGTCACTGTCGACACTGTAGCCATTCACTGTCTCCGTGCTGCGGTTGTAGCGCGCGGCAACGTTCAGATGGAAATATGCAGAGGGAGAAAACGTGTCCGTGAGATAGATGCCGAAGATTTTGTCGCCACCTCTGACGGAGATGGATGTCGGCCCATTGAACGCGCTCTGCACATAGTCGAGCAGGTGCCGCTCGTCAAAAAACCCGTACAGGAACGACTGGGCGAAGGCGTTCTGAGAGTCGGTATAGGCCGCTCCCAGGATGAACTGGTTTGCCTTCCCGAGCAGGTCGTCCGTGCCGGTGAGCTGCAACCCCGCGCCACTCGATCGCTGCGCCAGCCTGGAGACCTCACCGGCCGCGTTCGCGCAGTAAGCCAGTGAACCGGTATTGGTGAAAGGCGCGCTGCAATCGATCGGAGGCCCGGGATAGTCGCCATTCAGGTAGTTGTCGTTGTCGCTGCCGTTGTTGCTACCGGTGATGAGGCGCCGGTAATAGGCGTTGCCTGACAAAAGAAGGCGTCCGCCGAGACTCTGAGTCCCGGTAAGGTTGACGAAATGCAGCAGGTTCTGCGTGATATCCGGGGTGTAGCTCTGTTCCTTGAGGTAGTCGTACATGCTCTGCGGGATTGCACCGTTGCCAAACAGGTCGGTATCGGCGTAGGTGTAGCCGAGGTGCAGGTCCGTCTCCGCGGTCTGATAGCCGACTTTGCCGAATACCTGATACACCTGCGAGGTGGAGATGTCGCGCCAGCCGGTCTCATAGAAGTAGCTTCCGGTTACGAAATAGTCGAACGGCCCGCGTGAGCCTCCGGTCTGCATTTGAAAGGAGCGGCGGCCGAAGGAGCCGCCGTACGCCTCGAGCTCAGTGCCCGGGCTGTTGCGACCGCTCTTGGTCTGGATCGACAGCGCTCCGCCCAGGGTATTCAGGCCGAACACGGGGTTCGAGCCGGAGATGAGCGAAACGCCCGCAATGGCGGATTCGGGAATGAGATCCCAGTTGACCGTGTCGCCGAAGGACTCGTTGACGCGGACACCGTCCACGTACACCGAGAGGCCCTCGGGCGTGCCGACCAGGGACGATGCGGTAAAGCCGTGATAATTGATGTCGAGCTGAAAGGGATTGTCGGCGCTGTCGCTGACGTTCACGCCCATGAAGCGCTCGCTGAGATAGTGGGCAACATCGTTGACCTGCGCGCTTTCCAGATCCCGGCTGGTCGCCGTCTGCACATTCGCGGGAATCTGCGTGAGCGGCAGCCCAAAGCCCGGCAGCGGGGTGTTGGCGATGATGAGAACCTCCTGGAGCGCCGTGCCGGGATTGGTTGCGGCAGAGCCATCACCTTCCGCGTTCGCCGGGTAAGCGGCCGCGCCTGCCGTGAGACACAAAGCGGCGGCGATACCACCCGCTCCCCACCATCGCACTGATTTTCCCCTTACAGCCTGCGAGGCCCTCGCTGCCGGCAGATTCCGGCTCTCGCGAGCCGGGCGACGTTATTCCCGGCTTCGAGGACTATATCCCGGGGGGTACCGGGAATTTTTCCCGATTCATCTCGGCGCGAGGTCTCCGGGACATGGGTGTGCCGGAGGTGGCACATCGGACGCCTCACTCCAGATCTGCAGCGGACGGAGAAATCCGGTCCTAACAGTAGGCGGGATGGAACAACGCCGCCACTGCGTCCGGATTCGAAGGAAAGTATCCGTGGAAATAGGTTGCCACGAGGCGCTTGTGGCGGTAGATGGCCTCGCCCGCAGAAGAGCCACGCGCGCGCTCGGTATGCGCTGACGGAGCGAGGCTCGTCGCGAGCGTGGAGTGATGGAAGCTGTGGCCTCGCAGAATCCCGCCTGGCAGAGGCGCGCTCTGGTAGCCGATCGCCTGCAGGCGCGCGTGCAGCTGCGCATGGCCCGGAAGAATGCCTGCCAGGGTGGCGCGCCTGCCCTGGGCGTCCGTCAACGATTCGAGGAGGTATAGCATGCCGCCGCATTCGGCATACACCGGCTTTTCCGCGTCGATGTGCCGCCGCAGCGCCTGCGCGAACGTCCGGTTGGCGCTCAGTTGCTCGAGGTGCAGCTCCGGGTACCCGCCCGGCAGGTAGATGCTGTCGACGGACGGCAGATCCGTCACGGCCAACGGGGAGAAGAAGACAACCTCGGCCCCCATCACGCGCAAGAGGTCGAGATTCGCCGGGTAGAGGAAGGAGAATGCCCGATCGCGTGCGACCCCGATGCGCACTCCCGCCAACATAGGCTCCGGCACTGGAGCCTCGCCTTCAGGCGCGGACAGCTCGACGGCCGGCGGCAGGCTTGCGAGCCCGGTGTGCTCCAGCACCGCGGCCGACGCCGATAGACGCTCCTCGAGGTCGCAGATCTCCTCGGCCTGTACGAGCCCGAGATGCCGATCCGGCAGCTCGATGGCGGGGTTGCGCGTGAGGCCACCGAGAAACGGCAGGCCGGGAGGCATGCCTTCCCGGGTGAGGTTGGCGTGCCCCTCACCCGCCACGCGATTCGCCAACACGCCGTGAAAGGGAAGCCCGGGGGGATAGTGCGCGAGCCCATAGGCGATCGCACCGAAAGTCTGCGCCATCGCCGCGGCATCGATGACCGCGAGCACCGGTATCCCGAAGAGGCGCGCCAGATCGGCGCTGCTCGGCGTGCCGTCGTAGAGACCCATCACGCCTTCGATCAGGATGAGGTCCGCAGTCGCCGCGGCCTCGTAGAGGAGGTTGCGGCACTGCGCCTCACTCCCCATCCACAGGTCGAGCTGATAGACCGTTCTGCCGCTCGCTCGCTCGAGGATCATGGGGTCGAGGAAATCAGGGCCCGTCTTGAATACCTGGACCGTACGTCCGCGCGCGGCGTGATATCGCGCCAGCGCGGCAGTCACGGTGGTCTTACCCTGACCCGAGGCGGGCGCGCTGATGAAGAGAGCGGGGCAGCTCCTGCGCAACACGCTCAGCGCGCCTTGGGCCGCGATCCGCGGCGGGCTCTGCGGGACCTGTCGTACGGGTTGGAATCCGTGCGGTACTCGATCACCACGGGCGTCGCGAAGAGGTCGAACCGCTTGCGGAAGATGTTGACCAGGTATCGCGTGTAAGCGTCCGGTACCGACGAGGTTTGGTTCCCGTGGATGACGATTCGCGGCGGGCTCCGGCCGCCTTGATGAGCGTACCGCAGCTTGATCCGCCGGCCGTGCACCAGCGGCGGCTGGTGTACGGTCAGTGCATGCTCCAGCGTGCGTGTCAGCTCTTTGGTCTGCATCTCGCGCAGCGCCGCCTCGTAGGCCCGCACCGCCGACGCCATCAGCTCCCCAACCCCCGTGCCATGGCGCGCCGAGATGAAATGCAGAGGCGCAAACGGTACGAAGTCCAGCCTCAGCGCGAGCTGGCGATGAATCTCCTCGCGCTGATCCGCGGGGATCCCATCCCACTTGTTGATGGCGATGATGAGCGAGCGCCCACGCTGCAACGCAACTCCCAGGACACTTGCGTCCTGTTCCGTCACGGTGTCATGGGCGTCAACGACGAGGATTACCACGTGCGCCTCATCTATCGCCTGCAGCGTCTTCGCGACGCTTGCACGCTCGATGACGTCCTCGACTCTGGCGCGGCGGCGCATGCCGGCCGTATCGAGAAGCAAAAACTTCCGCCCGTCGCGCTCGAACGGCACGAGAATGCTGTCCCGGGTGGTGCCTGGTTGATCGTTCGCGATGACGCGCTCCTCGCCGATGAGACGGTTGACGAGCGTCGACTTGCCGACGTTGGGCCGGCCGATGATGGCGATGCGGACACCCTCCGCAGCGGGATCCATCAACTCCGCCGGCTCCGCCTCGAGGCCGGCGAGAGCCTGGGCCATCAGATCCTCGCACCCCTGCCCGTGACTCGCCGCGATGGCGAGTGGCTCCCCGAGCCCGAGCACATGAAAGTCGGCGGCCACCACGTCCGGATCCAACCCTTCCGACTTGTTGACGGCCAGCGTCGTCGGCTTGCCGGACTTGCGGATCTCGCGTGCGACGAAGTCATCCTGCGGCGTGAGTCCGGCGCGGGCATCGACCAGCAGGATGAGCCGATCGGCCTCGGCCACGGCGCGTTCGGTCTGCGCCCGCATCTGTGCTTCGATGCCCTTCGGATTCTCGACCAGGCCGCCGGTGTCGATGACGACGAAGGGCATCGGTCCCACGCGCCCGAAGCCATACTGGCGATCACGCGTGAGTCCCGGGACGTCTGCGACGATCGCATCGCGAGTGCCGGTGAGCACGTTGAACAGGGTCGACTTGCCGACGTTCGGTCGGCCTACGAGAGCGACGATGGGCAGCATGTGGCTGCTGCGGGTGTTATTTGCGAGGCGAGATACGGTATGCCCTGATGCTGCCGTCGTCGTTCATGACCACGACCTCGTTACCCTCCGCGACGGGCGGGTTGCTGATGCGCTGCCTGCCGCTTCGCACTCGGGCGATGATGGCGCCGGTGCTCTTGTCCAGGAAGTGAAGGTAGCCCTGAAAGTCGCCGGTGACCACGGCATCATCGGCCACCGCCACCGCCGTGAGGCCGCGGAACTTGAGTGCCGACTGCCGCCAGATGACGGATCCGTTGGTGCGATTGAGCGCAAGGATCTCGCCGTCGGCCGTCGCCATGTAGGCTGCGTCGGTGCCCAGTGCCAATGGGCGATAGCTCGAGTTCTTGTGGGCCCACCAGGTCTGGCCGCTCTCCAGCGCCAGCATGGTCACATTCCCGTGATATCCGACTGCGTAGACGTCCTTGCCCGAAACACGCACCGCACCGTCCACATCCGCGAGTCTCTGGATCTCCGTGCGTCCATGGGGCGAGGCGACGGTGGCCTGCCAGACCTGCGAGCCATCAGCAGGGTTCACTGCGAGCACTTTGCCGTCATCGAAGCCGCAGATGATGAGGTCGCCCGCGATGACCGGGCTCGAAGTGCCGCGCAACGACAGCGAGGGCACGTCCTGACCCGCCTCCCAGAGCTCATGTCCATCGGTCGGCGAAAGGCCGCGCAGCTTGCCGTCGATCGAGCGCACCGCCACGACTTTGTCGGAAATGGCGGGTGCGGAGATCACCGCACCGTTGATCTGCACCGTCCAGAGCGGCTTGCCGTCACCCGCGTTCAGTGCGACGACCCGGCCGTCGGTCGCGCCGACGACCACCAGGTTGCCGCGCTCCGCCGGTCCGCCCGAGAGCGGCAGCTTCGTGTAGGTGCGCCACAGACGGTGACCGGTCTCGAGATCGAACGCCGCAACCTCGCCCTTATGACCCGAGGCGAACACCCGATTTCCATCGATGTCGATCCCGAGTCCCAGGCGCAGGCGCTTGGCGCCGCGATCGGAAACCGAGTCGCTCCACATGTGCTCGATGCGCAGAGTCGATTTGATCGGACCGAGCTTCATGGGCTGGTCGGGCGCCTTGCTCTTCGAGCACGCAGCCAGCAGACACAGGGCGGCCGCCGTCAGGACGGCCCGGCATCGCATCGATCTCACGGTGTTGGTTTGCAAGGCAGCGCTCACGGTTTCTTCGCCGTCACATCGGCAGAGAGGTCGGAAATCTTGAGATCGAGTAGCCCGGTATCAGTGGCATCCCCGCCCGTTGCCCGCGCCAGCTCGTACTGCACGAGGGCGGCGGATTTGTTGCCCATGGCGTAATAGGCATCACCCCGCACCTCGGCATACCGCGGTGCCAATGCACCGGGATTGGCGCCACCCAGGGTCGTGAGCGCCTGCGAGGGCTGATGCTGCGCGGTCTGCACTCGCGCGAGTCTCAGGCGGGCAATGAGCCTCAGGATGGCATCCGGGGAGTGGTCCATGACGTCCCGCAGCTCATCCGCGGCCCGGCCGAGCTCGTTGTCCTCGACGAACGCCTTGGCAGAAGCCAGCTTTGCCTGATCTGCATAGGGCGAGGAGGAATACTGGCGCTCGAGATCCCCCAGCAGGACGAACGCCTTGGTGCGATCGCCCTGTGCGAACGCATTCTCCATCTGCACGAACATTGCGCCGGCCGCGAGGTCGGCGTTGTTCTCGTGGGCCTGCCACCAGCGCCAGCCGCCAAGCCCCAGCGCGGCGATGGCCACACCGGCCACCATGGCCGGGCCGTTCTCCCGCAGCCACCGCTTGAGGGCCTCCCACTGTTCTCGCTCACTCAGTAAGTAATCGTCCACCACCCCTCCGGAATCATTCTGTCGGCGCCGCGGCGCCGGCGAGCGCCGCTTCGATCGCCGCGGCTAGCTCAGGCAGCGGGCACTCGCTCTGACCCGCCTCACGGCGCAAAGGTTTCACGGCCGCGACGCCACGCGCCAGCTCATCATCGCCCAGGATCACCGCCAGCGCAGCGCCGCTGCGGTCGGCGCGGCGAAATTGCGCCTTGAAATTACCGCCGCCCAGGTTGAGATCGAACCTCCGTCCCGGCAGCTCATCCCGCAGCCGCTCGACGAGCCCGGTCCCGGCTGCCGTCGCGCGGGCGCCACTGACGACCATATAAACGTCCGCAGCACGTGCCGATGGGACCCGTCCGGTCTGGACGACGAGCTCCACGGCCCGCTCCATCCCCATTGCAAATCCGATCCCCGGCGTCGGCTCACCGCCCAACTGCTCGATGAGGCCATCGTAGCGGCCGCCGGAGCATACGGCATCCTGGGCGCCGAGTGCGTCCGTGATCCACTCGAAGACCGTACGGGTGTAGTAGTCCAGCCCTCGGACCAGCCGCGGGTTGATCCGAAACGGGATTCCCATGGACGTGAGGGCCGCGCAGAACGCATCGAAGTGCTCGCGTGACTCCGGGTCCAGATGCTCGGTGAGCAGCGGCGCACCGGCGATGAGCTCGCGCATCTCGGGATTCTTGCTGTCGAGGATGCGCAGCGGATTCCCTTCCAGGCGCCGCCGGCTATCGGCATCGAGTGCGCCTTCATGTGCCCGGAAATATCCGACCAGGAGCTCGCGATAGGCGCGCCGCGAGGCCGCCGTGCCGAGGGAATTGACCTCGAGCCGTATCCGCTCGATGCCGAGCCGGCGCCAGAGCCGCGCCGTGAGCGCGATCAGCTCCGCATCCACATCGGGGCCGGGGATGCCGACCGCCTCCACATCGAGCTGGTTGAACTGGCGATAGCGGCCTTTCTGCGGCCGCTCGTGGCGGAACATCGGGCCGATACACCACAGCTTGTGCCGCTGGCCGCGCAGCATGCCGTTCGAGATCAGCGCGCGCACGATGCCGGCCGTTGCCTCCGGGCGCAGGGTCAGGCTCTCCCCGCCCTGATCGGGGAAGGTGTACATCTCCTTCTCGACCACGTCGGTAAATTCGCCGATCGCCCGCTTGAAGAGCGCGGTGTGCTCCACGACCGGCACTCGGATCTCCTCGTATCCATAGGAGGCGAGCAACTCGCGAATGCAAGCCTCCAACTGCTGCCAGGCGCCGATCTCGGCGGGCAGCACGTCGTTCATTCCCCGGACCGGCTGGATTTCGACCGTCAACTCAACCTCCGTTCTTCCGTGGCGCGGCAAGCGTGCGTCCGTCGGCGGCAATCAGGAATCGGGCAGTGTGATCGGGGCGCACGAAGCGTGAAATCGAGGCCCCGTGGCCGCCGATCTCGATCGAGACGTCGCTGGCATCTCCCAACATGACGCTGAGCGGCGGCACCCCTTCCAACTTGGCTCTCGCATGCGCTGTCGACAGACCGTAAAGCAACCGTCGACCGGTTGCGTCGTAGATTTCCGTCCAGCTGTCGGCGGAGTAAGTAAGTACCACGCCGATACTCCCCTGCGCCACCGCAGCAGGTTTGGCGCCTCCGCCGGTCAGGGCCAGGCGCACCGGCTGAGCGGCCTGCTGCGCCACCTGCGGCAGCGGCACTTCGGCCTGGACGGTGACCGGCACCGGACGCGGGGCAACCGCACTCCACTGCCTATACGACAGCGAAAAGAGCCACCAGACGGTCCCCGCGACCGCGAATCCGATCACCACGATCACCGCCGGCGCCACGAACCTGCCGGCATCTGCCGGCAGCGCCTTGGGGATGCGTGTCAGGTCCGGCTGCGGGATCCGCTCGCCCTGCGAATAGAGCTCGAACAGTGCCTCCGGCGACTCCCCGACGAGCTCGGCGTAGTGACGCAAGTGCCCCTTGACGTAGACCTGGGCGCCGAGCGCCGCGAAATTCTCCGCCTCGAGCGCCTCGAGGATGTCCGGATCGACGTGCAGCTTCTCTGCGGCCTGCAGAATGGTGAGGCGGCTGCGCTCACGGGCGCTGCGTAGCCGCGCACCGATGCCTTCAGCCATGACGGTCAGCCCGGGTTGTGACCGAGATCGGCCAGCGCGTGAGCCTGGTCCGAGTCCGGGAAATCCAGCTGCAGCCGGCGCGCGAAGAGCTCCGAATCCAGCTTGTCCCCCTGTGCCCGGGTCACCTTCACGGCCAGCAGCAGCAGATCCGGGGTCGCCTGGTTGGAAGCGAGAAAGGTATCGATGTCCCGCCGCGCCTCGGTGAGCTTGCCCTGAGAGAAGTTGAGATCCGCGAGCTGCCACAGGGCTTGCGAGAAGTTGGGTCGTATCTGCAGCGCATCGCCGAACATCTGCATGGCCTCGACGTCCCGATGCGCAGAGCGCAGGCACACGCCCGCATTGTCGTAGGCAATCTCCGGCGTCATGTAGAGGGGGTTGCGCGCCGCACTGAGGAAGCTCTGTACGCCCTCATCGGTCCGGCCGACGCTGCAGAGATAGACCGCGTAGTTGTTCCGGTAGTCCGGATTCTTGGGCGCGAGCCGCAGGGCCTCACGAAATTCCCGGTCGGCCTGTTTCTCTTCCCGCATCCTTGCGAAAAGCAGGGCGCGCGCGCTGTGCACATTGGGATCGTCGGAGTTCTCCTCGAGCGCGCGGTCGAGCTTGGTCTGCGCGATGGCCAGATCGCCGCGCCGCAGATAAGCGATTCCAAGCTCCGTGTTGTAGACAGCGGCGTCCTTGCGCTGCTGCACCTCCTGTTGACTCGCGCAGCCGGCGAGGATCCCTGCGAGCAGGGCGGCGGCGGCAATGAGGCCCACGGTTCCAGACGATTTTGTGCTCGGCCCCTCCTGGGCCTTGCCCCTGCGGGGCCGGCTGTCGCCGTCCAAAATCGTTCCAGACGATTTTGTCATGCCTGCACCGCGAGTCCAAACATCCGACTGCCGAGCCGTACGGTCGTACGGTCGATCACCCGTCCGGCGAGCTGGCCGCAGGCGGCATCGATGTCATCACCACGGGTGCGGCGCACCGTCGCCAACACGCCACGGCGAATCAGCTCATCACGGAAGCGCTGCACCGCCTCGGGCGCGGAGCGGTGATAGCGGGTACCCGGGAAGGGATTGAACGGGATCAGGTTCACCTTCGCCGGGTGGCCGGCGAGGAGCTTGGCAAGCGCCCGCGCCTGGGCGGGCGAGTCGTTGACGCCCGCGAGCATGACGTATTCGAACGTGACGCTGCGCCCGTTCTGCTCATCGATGTAATGCCAGCAAGCCTCGAGCAGCTCGGCGATCGGATGCTTGCGATTGATGGGCACGAGCTCGTTGCGCAATTCGTCATCGGGCGCGTGCAGCGAGACGGCGAGCGCGACATTGCTGCGCTCGGCGAGCTTGTACATCTGCGGCACGAGCCCCGAGGTCGAGAGCGTCACGCGCCGGCGCGAGAGATCGAAGCCGAAGTCATCCAGGAAGATCTCGAGCGCCGGGACGACGTTGCGGAAGTTGGCGAGCGGCTCCCCCATGCCCATGAGGACCACGTTGCTGACGATGCGCTCGCGCGCAGAGTCGTGGGCGAAGGAGCCGGCGAGCTCGCGGTTGGCGAGCCAAACCTGCCCGACGATCTCCGCGGTGGTGAGATTGCGGTTGAAGCCCTGCTGCGCCGTCGAGCAGAACGAGCAGTCGAGCGCGCAGCCGACCTGCGAGGAGATGCAGAGGGTGCCGCGGTCCGGCTCCGGGATGAAGACCATCTCGAACGCCTGCGAGGCATCCGCCCGCAACACCCACTTGCGGGTACCGTCGGCGGACTGCTGCGCAGTGACGATCTGCGGAGTCTCGATGCATGCGCGCTCGGCGAGCCGGGTGCGGAAGTCCTTGGCGAGATCGGTCATCGCCTCGAACGAGGACTCGCCGCGCTTGTACACCCAGTTCATGAGCTGGCGGGCGCGGAAGGGCTTGCTGCCGAGCTCCGCCACGAACGCCTCGAGCGCGGGGCGCGGCAGCCCCAGCAGATTCGTCGCGGTCGTGTCGGGAGCGGTCATGACAAGGCTTCGGCGGCCTCAGCCGCGCGGATGCAGCTCCGTCGCGCTGAAGAAATAGGCGATTTCACGGGCAGCCGTTTCCGGCGCATCAGAGCCGTGGACCACGTTCTGCTCGATACTCAGGGCGAGGTCGGCGCGGATGGTGCCGGCAGCGGCCTTCTTCGGGTCGGTGGCGCCCATGATCTCGCGGTTGCGGGCAATGGCATTGTCGCCCTCGAGCACCTGCACGACGACCGGTCCGGAGGTCATGTAGCGCACCAGATCCTTGAAAAAGGGGCGCTCCCGGTGAACGGCATAGAAGCCCTCGGCCTCCCGCTCAGAGAGACGGATCATGCGGGCGGCAATGACGGTGAGGCCCGCCTTCTCGAAGCGGCGATAGACCTCGCCGATGAGATTGCGGCTGACGCCGTCGGGCTTGACGATGGACAGGGTGCGCTCGAGCGCCATTCGGGGGTCCTTTCAGGGTACGGGTCGGACAGCCCTACAGTTTACCCTTTGGGCGACCCGGGCCGCTATACGCTGAAACTCTCGCCGCAGCCGCACTCACCCTTGACGTTGGGATTGCGGAAGCGGAACGCCTCGTTGAGGCCCTGCTTGACGAAATCCACCGTCGTGCCGTCGATCAGCGCCAGGCTCGAGGGGTCGACATAGACCTTCACGCCCCGATCCTCGAATACCACATCGTCCGCCTGGACCTCATCGGCATAGTTGACGACATACGCGAAGCCGGAGCAGCCGGTCTTGCGCACACCGAGCCTCAAGCCGACGCCGTGCCCGCGGGCAGCGAGAAAGGCCCGGATTCGGTCAGCGGCGGATTCAGTCAGCGAAATAGCCATGAAACGTGATTCTATCCTGGCTCGGGCCAGTGCCGGGTACAGACCGCGAGCGCATCCTCGATCACCAGCAGGCGTCCGAGCTTCTCGACCGGAACGTCCAGGGCTCGGGCCCACTCCTCAGGCGTCCCGGGCGCCAGGTCCGCACGGCCCCGGCCGCGCAGCCGCTCGGCAACCCAGGCGGCGACAGCAAGAGTATGGGGACAGCCATAGGCCTTGACCAGTGCCCTTTTCACGATGCCATTCTCAACGCCGAGCCTGAACCTCACCCAGACCTCCTCGCCGGCCCCTCCGGCCTCCCCGACGGCCTCCCCGTCGGGCCCTCCTAGAGGCTCTGACGCGGGCGAGAGAGTCCGCAGCCGCGTGACCTCCCGGCGTATGGCGGCCGCTGCCAGATCGATGTGCTCGGGGGCACTGAACCGCCCGAAGCTCACCCGCAGCGAGCTCTGGGCGAGCTGTGTGTCCCTGCCCAAAGCGCGCAGCACGTACGAGGGCTCCGCGGACGCCGAGTTGCACGCGGAACCGGTGGAGATCGCCAGCTCACCTACTCCCGTGATCAGGCTCTCGCCCTCGACACCCTCGAAGGACACATTGAGGATTCCCGGCACACAGGGCGCTCCCTCCCCGTTGGCGTGCACGCCGCCCAACTTGGCTAGTCCCTGCCAGAGGCGCTCCCGCAGCCCGACGAGCCGCGCGTACTCCGCGGCGAGTCCGCGGCGGGCGAGATCGCAGGCCGCTCCCAAGCCGACGATCTGGTGAGTGGGCAGCGTCCCCGGACGCAGTCCTCTTTCCTGGCCGCCGCCGAAGAAGATCGGCTGCAGGCGCGCCCGCGCTTCGCGCCGTACGTACAGCGCTCCGATGCCCTTCGGCCCGTAGAGCTTGTGTGCCGTAATGGACATGAAGTCGAGCGGCAATGCATGAACGTCGAGCGGGATCTTGCCGACCGCCTGCGCGGCGTCAGTGTGGACGAGAATCCCGCGCGAGCGGCAGACTGCCCCGATCGCGGCCAAATCCTGGATCACGCCGATCTCGTTGTTGACGAGCATGATGGATACCAGAGCCGTATCCGGCCGCAGCGCGGCAGCGATGGTGTTGGGATCCACCCTTCCGGTGCGGTCAGGCATCACCAGGCTGACGGTGAAGCCCTCCTTCTCCAGACGCTTCAACGGGTCGAGCACCGCCTTGTGCTCGATCCGCGAGCTCACGAGGTGTTGCCGCCCGGCCGGCTCGGCACGTGCCGCACCGAGGATGGCCAGGTTGTTCGACTCGGTGGCGCCGGAAGTGAAGATGATCTCGTCGGGCTCGGCGCCAATGAGCGCTGCGACCTCGGTGCGCGCCTGCTCGATCTGCACAGCCACGCGCCGGCCGAAAACGTGAGTGGCCGAGGAGGCATTGCCGGGCTGGGTGAGACAGCGCCGCATCGCCTCGGCCACTGCCGGGTCCACCGGCGTGGTGGCGGCATAGTCGAGATAAATGGGCTGCGATGCGTTCATGACCGTTCGGTGGCGGCGCCGGCACGGCGCCTGCGGCTCTGTACCGCGGTGAGAATTCCCCGCAGGATGTTGACTTCGTTGCGATCGAGCGCCGCCCGTTGGAAGAGGCGCCGCAGGCGCGCCATGAGGTGGGTTCCGCCCTGGGTGCGGTCGCGGAAATCGATCTCCTCCAACACCTGGGCGAGATGCTCGTACAGCCGCTCCATTTCCATCGGATCTGCGAGCGGGCCGGCCGCCGGTGCGGTCTCGATCTGCACGCCGCCGGCGCGCAAGAGCTCGTAGGCGACGATCTGCACCGCCATCGCCAGGTTGAGCGAGGGGTAGGTGTCGCTCGCCGGAATCCGGATGAGAAGGTGAGCGGCCTCGAGCTGCTCGTTGGTGAGACCGGCGCGCTCGGCGCCGAAGAGGACCGCTGTCGGGCCGCGGCGTGACTCCTGCAGCACCCGCTGCGCAGCATCCCGCACATCGGCCACGCGGAAGTATTGGTCCCGCGCCCGTGAGGTCGTGGCCACGATGAAGCCGCACCCGGCGAGCGCCTCCGTGACGGTCCCGACGACGCGTGCCTTTGCCAGCACGTCGTCTGCGCCGGAGGCGCGCGCGCTCGCCTCGCTGTGAGGAAATTGTCGCGGAGCGACCAGAACCAGCTGCTCGAGCCCCATGTTCTTCATGGCCCGGGCCACGGCGCCGATGTTGCCTGGGTGCGAGGGCTCTACGAGAACGATGCGGATATCCGGACGATTCATGGCGATCTGCTACCCTACGCGCATCCGCGGCGGCCGCAAGGGCCCCGCCCCTTACGCGAGCTTCCGTGCACCCGCTTCTCAATATTGCAATCCGCGCCGCGCGCCGCGCCGGCGAAGTCATCGTCCGCAGCCTCAACCGGCTGGAGTCTTTGACGATCACCTCGAAGGGGCGTAACGACTTCGTGAGTGAGGTCGATCGCAACGCCGAGCAGGAGATCATCGGCATCATCCGTCGCCACTATCCGGACCATGCGGTCCTCGCCGAGGAGAGTGGCCGCAGCGGGGAGCACGACACCGTCTGGATCATCGACCCGCTCGATGGCACGACCAACTTCCTGCACGGCTTTCCGACTTTCGCGGTGTCGATCGCCTGCCAGCACAAAGGACGGCTCGAGTGTGCGGTGGTCTACGATCCCATGCGCCAGGAGATCTTCAGCGCGACGCGCGGCAGCGGCGCGCATCTCGAGAACCATCGGATGCGGGTCAGCAAGCAGCGCACGCTCGAAGGCGCGCTCATCGGCACCGGCTTTCCGTTCCGCGCCAATACGAGCTACATCGATGCGTACCTTCAGATGCTGAAGGCGGCCATGCAGAGTACCGCCGGCGTGCGCCGCCCCGGGGCCGCGGCGCTCGATCTGGCTTATGTCGCAGCGGGCAGGATCGATGGCTTCTGGGAAATCGGCCTCTCGCCCTGGGACACGGCAGCCGGGACACTCCTCATCCAGGAGGCCGGAGGTCGCATCGGTACACTCACGGGAAGCGAGTATTGCCTGGGCGGCGATGTGCTCGCCGGCACCCCCAAGGTGTACGCGGCGCTGCTGGAGCTCTTCGCCCCGCACGTCCCCGAAGTCCTGCGCACCGCATAGGCAACTGATTTGCGCCGGCCTGCGGGAGCAGTGCGCCCGCCGCAAGCCGGCTTGCTGGCTTTGCCGCAATCGCTTGTGTAGAGTCCGCGCGCATGCGAAGCCAACTTTTTGCCACCAAGTCGATCGCCGAAATCAAGGAAGCCGACGCGGCGGGTCATCAGCAGTTGAACCGCACCCTCTCGGCCACGGCGCTCACCCTTCTCGGTATCGGCGGGATCATCGGCACCGGGATTTTCGTTCTGACCGGCACTGCCGCGGCCAACCACGCCGGGCCGGCGCTCGCGCTCTCCTTCATCGTCGCAGGTCTCGGCTCCGCGTTCGCAGGCCTCTGCTACGCCGAGTTCTCCGCGATGATCCCGGTGACGGGGAGTGCCTACTCGTACTCCTATGCCACGCTCGGTGAGGGCGTTGCCTGGTTCATCGGGTGGAATCTCATTCTCGAGTATCTGTTCGCCGTCGCGACGGTTTCCGTCGGGTGGTCCGGCTACGTGCTGAGCCTGCTCGACCAGTTCGGGATCCACCTGCCTTACGCGCTCTCGCATGCGCCCTTTGCCCAGGCCGGATCGGGCGCGAACAGCTTCTCCATCGTACGCACCGGGGCAATTCTCAACGTCCCGGCGGTCGTGATCGTGGCGGTGCTCGCCACCATCTGTTACGTCGGAATCAAGCAGTCTTCGGCGTTCAACTCGGTCATCGTGGCCATCAAGGTCATTGTAGTGCTGCTGTTCGTCTTCCTCGGCGTCGGGTACATGCAACACGCCAACTGGCAGCCCTTCATCCCGCCGAATGCCGGCACTTTCGGCGTCTTCGGCTGGAGCGGCGTGCTCGCCGCCTCCGGCGTGATCTTCTTCGCCTACATCGGCTTCGATGCCATCTCCACGTGCGCGCAGGAGACGAAGAACCCGCAGCGCGACATGCCGATCGGCATTCTGGCGAGCCTCGTCATCTGCACCATTCTCTACGTCGCAGTCTCCATGGTGCTCACCGGTATGGTGAGCTACACGAAGCTCAACGTCTCTGCCCCCCTCGCCATCGCGCTCGATGCCTATCCGGCGTTGCGCTGGCTGGGTCTGCCGATCAAGCTCGGCGCCATCGCCGGAATGACCTCGGTCATGCTGGTGATGACCATCGCCCAGGCGCGCATCTTCCTCTCCATGGCGCAGGATGGCCTGATGCCGAAGGTTTTCGGTCGCGTGCATCCGAAGTTCCGGACGCCCTCGACCGGTACCGTGGTCACCGGAGCCTGTGCCGCGATCGTTGGCGGCCTGTTCCCCGTCGGCATCCTGGGCGAGTTGGTGTCGATCGGGACCCTGCTGGCATTCGTGACGGTATGCGTCGGCGTGCTCGTCCTACGCTACACGCGTCCGGAGCTGCCGCGCCCCTTCAGGGCACCGTGGCCCTGGTTCACGTGCATCGCCGGCGCGGTCATCTGCTTTGGGATGATGGCCTCCCTGCCCATCAGCACCTGGATACGCCTCGCGGTCTGGACTTTCATCGGCGTGCTGGTGTATGCCTTCTACGGCTACCACCACAGCAGGGTCAGAGCGCAGAAACGCGCGGCCTAGCCGGCCGATCCGCGGCCGGCTGGGGCCAACCCAACCCTCACGGCAGATGATCCGCCGCAGTCTTCTTGACCGTGGGGAAGATGTGCTCCGCGGTCAATCCGCACTCGAGCGCCACGGCGCTCGAGATGTAGATCGAGGAGTACGTGCCGGCCAGGATGCCGATGAGGAGCGCCTCCGAGAATCCCTTGAGCACGGGACCGCCCAGCACGAGCAGCGCCACCACGACGATTGCCGTTACGACCTTCGTCATGATGGTTCGTGACAGCGTCTGGTTGATGGATTGATCGAGCACAACGTTCGGCGGCAGGCGCCGGTTGCTCTCGAAGCGCTCGCGAATCCGGTCGAACACCACCACCGTGTCATTCAGCGAGTAGCCGATGACGGCGAGGATCGCCGCCACGACCGCAAGATCGAACGAGGTCTGCGAGGCCGCAAACCAGCCGAGCACGAGGATGGGATCGTGCAGCACCGCGAGAATGGCGCCCAGGGACAGCCGCCAGGTGTGGAAGCGGAAGGCGATGTACAGGAAGATCAGGATCAGTGTAAAAACGAGAGCCTCGGCGGCACTCGTCTCGAGTTGACTGCCCACCTGCGGTCCGACCACGGAAAGCTGCTGTACCGTCGCACCGGAGTTGACGGCCTTGAGCGCTGCCTCCAGACGCTCGCGCAGCACGTCCTGTGAGCTCAACTTCCGGTCGGGCGGCAGGCGAATCGCGATGTTGCGCGAGGAGCCGAAGTTCTGCACCTGCGGATCGCGGAAACCGGCGGTGACGAGCTGCTGGCGCACGGCGCTCAAATCGGCGGTGACCGGGAAGGTGGCCTGCGCGCTCACCCCGCCCGTGAAATCGATGGCGAGATTGAGGCCCCGCGTGAAGAGCATCACGACGGAGGCGATCATGAGGATCGCCGACAGGCCGTACCACACGTGCCGTGTGGCCATGAACTTGAAGTCGGTTTGATGGCTGAAGAATTCCACGAGTGCGTCCTGAGAATCGAACCGGCAGCCGGTGCGAAGTGACTAGATCGGTAGGCGGGCGACCTTGCGCTTGCGCCCATACATGAGGGTAACGAGCGCGCGGCTGCCCATGAGCGAGGTAAACATGGAGGTGGCGATGCCCAGCGTCAGCACCACGGCGAAGCCGCGGATCGCCCCGGTGCCGAACACCCAGAGCACGATCCCGGCGATGAGGGTCGTGATGTTGGAATCGGCGATGGCCGAGAACGCTTTCTCGAAGCCGGCGCGGATGGCGGCCTGCGGCGTGACGCCCTTGCGGATCTCCTCGCGGATGCGCTCATAGATCAGCACGTTGGCATCCACCGCGATGCCGACCGTGAGGATGATGCCCGCGATTCCGGGCAGCGACAGCGATGCGTTCATCAGAGAGAGCAGCGCCGTCAGCAGCACCACGTTGGCGATCAGCACGAGATCCGCGACCAGGCCGAAGAGCTTGTAGTAGATCGCCATGAAGCCGAGCACTCCGGCCATGCCGATGACGAGGGCAGCGATGCCGGTCCTGATGTTCTCCCGGCCGAGGCTGGGACCCACGACCTGCTCGGAGACCAGGATGATCGGGGTCGGCAGTGACCCGGAGCGCAGCAGGATGGCGAGGTCGGTCGCCTCTCCCGTGCTGAGGCCGGTGATCTGGAAGCGGTTGGCGAAGATGCCCTGGATCGTGGCATCGTTGATGACCCGCTGCTCGGTGACCTCGCGCGTGACTTGCTTGCCGTTGACCGTGGAAGTCTCCTGACGCTTCTCGATCAGCACCACCGCCATCTGCTTGCCAACGTTCTGGCGTGTCGTGCGCAGCATGTTGTCGCCGGCTTTGCTGTTGAGCGTCACTTCGACCTCCGGCCCTTCCTGGCCCTGGCCGGCGGTCGCATTGGTCAGCTGATCTCCCGTGGCGATGACCTCGCGCTTCAGCAGCAGGGGCAAGCCATTCGGTGTTTTGGTGTAGAGCTTGTCGCCGAGCGGCACATTCCCGGTCTGCATCGCCGCGACCGCATTGCCCGTCGTATCGTTCAGTCGGAATTCGAGGGTCGCGAAACGGCCCAGGAGATTCTTCACCTCGGCGACGTTCTGCACGCCGGGAAGCTGCACGTCGATCCGGTCGAGCCCCTGGCGCTGCACGATCGGCTCGGAGACTCCCATCTGGTTGACGCGATTCCTGAGGATGGTGACGCTCTGCTCGATGGCGTAGTCCTCCCGCTGCTTGAGGAGCGCCGGTGACATCGTGGCCAGAATCTGCGGGCCATCCGACCCGCTCTGCGTCGTAATCGTGAGCCCCTGCAGGGGCGTGGCGAGCGCCTGTTGCGCCGCGGACAGATCGGCGCCTGGCGCAAAGTCGATCTGCAGCGCGTTCTGCAGGGTGCTGCTGCCAGCCTTGGCGAACGTGATGTTACGGAAGGGGATCTTCGCCGCTGCGAGGGCCCGGCCGGAGTCCTGCGAGTAGTTCTGCAGCGTCGCCACGATGGCGCTGTTGACGTCCACCTGATACAGAAGGTTGAGGCCACCGCGCAGATCGAGGCCGAGCGGCATCGGCTTCAGTCCGAGCACGCGGAAGAACGCGGGGGCGCGCGGCACCATGGACAGCGCCGAGATATAGGTATCCTGGTACTTGGTGTCTGCCACGTCGCGTGCCTGAAGCTGGTCCGACACGTCGGCAAACTGCACCATCAGGCGGCCGCTGCCGTCGACGTAGGCTTTATCGAAATGGATGCCGTGCTGGTTGAGGTATCCCGAGACTGAGGTCGCCTCGGCAGCGGTGACCGGGCTGTGATCCCTGTGAGCGAGCTGCAGGGCGGGCGCCGAGCCGAACACGTTGGGTAGCGCCAGGATCAGCGCCAGCACCAGGACGGTGACGATCAGAATGTACTTCCAGCGGGCGTATTCGAGCATGTCTCAGGCGCTCTTCAGTGTGCCCTTCGGCATCAGGGCGCTGACCTGGGTCTTCTGCACCTTGATGCGCACCCCGTCGGCAACCTCGATGGTGACGAAGTTGTCGCCGACATCGGTGATCTTCCCGAGCACCCCACCGGTGGTGACGACCTCATCGCCGGTCGCCAGCTTCGAGATGAGCGTCTGATGCTCTTTCTGCCGCTTCTGCTGCGGGCGCATCAGCAGGAAATAGAAGATGACGATGAAGACCACCATCACCAGCAGCGGCGCAAACTGGCCGGTGGCCGAGGCCGGCGCGCCCTGCGCGTAGGCCGGAGAGATCAATGAATTCATGCACTCACCACGTCGGGAAGTCGTCTGCTAGCCAGGAAACGCGGCATTATGCCACAGCGTCCGCCGCCGCCCGGCGGGTGAGATAAGCCGCGGCGAAGGCCGCAGCCCGCCCCTCGGCAATCGCCTGCCGCAGCGAGCGCATCAGCCGAAGGTAAAAGGATAGGTTGTGAATGGTGTTCAGCCGGCAGCCCAGGATCTCGTTGCAGCGGTCGAGATGCCGCAGGTAAGCGCGGGTGTAATGCCGGCAGGTGTAGCAGTCGCATTCCGGGTCGATAGGACCCAGGGCCGACTGATGGACCCGGTTGCGGATGTTGATGACGCCAGCCTCCGTGAAGAGGTGGCCGTTGCGCGCGTGGCGCGTCGGCATGACGCAATCGAACATGTCGATACCGCGCAGGACGGCCGCCACGATGTCCTCCGGACGGCCGACACCCATGAGATACCGTGGGCGGTCGGCGGGCATGTGAGGGACGACCGTCTCCAGGATCCGCAGCCGCTCCTCCTCGGGCTCCCCGACGGCGAGGCCGCCCACCGCGAGCCCGGGCCAGTCGAGCCGCAGCAAAGACTCGAGCGAGGCGAGCCGCAGCGTTCCGTGCATCCCTCCCTGCACGATGCCGAAGAGTCCCCCCGGCAGCTCATCACGGTGGTAGCGCGCATGGCTGCGAGCCGCCCAGCGCATGGACCGTTCCATCGATTCCCTTGCCTCGGCCTCCGTCGCCGGATGGGGCGTGCAGTCATCGAGCGCCATCGCGATGTCCGAGCGCAGCCCCAACTGCACCTCCATCGAGTCCTCGGGCGTCAGTCGCACTTCGCTCCCATCGACGGGCGAGCGGAAGCGCACGCCCTCTTCGGTGATCCGCCGCAGACTCTTGAGACTGAAGACCTGAAAGCCTCCGGAATCGGTCAGGATCGGCCGCTTCCAGCTCATGAACTCGTGCAGGCCGCCGTGCGCGGCCACGATCTGCACGCCGGGGCGCAGCATCAGGTGGAAGGTGTTGCCGAGCACGATCTCGGCGCCGAGGTCGTAGAGCTCCTCGGGCGTCATGGCCTTGACCGTACCGTAAGTGCCCACCGGCATGAAGGCCGGAGTCTCTATCAGGCCATGTGTCGTCTGCAGCCGGCCGGCCCGGGCCGCACCCTCCGTTGCGGTCAGCTCGAAAATCGGTCTCAAGAACTCACCTGGGTAGTCACCAGCATCGCATCGCCATAGCTGAAAAAGCGGTACCGCTCCTCGACGGCATGCCGGTACGCGCGCAGCACCGAGTCGCGACCGGCAAACGCGCAGACGAGCATGAGCAGCGTGGATTCGGGAAGATGAAAATTCGTGAGCAGCGCGTCGACCACCCGAAACCTGAAGCCCGGCTTGATGAAGAGTTTCGTCTCCCCCGCCCAGGGTGCCAGCCGCAGTGGTGCGCCTGACGTCTCGCATCGCTCCTCCGCCGACCCAGCGCTCGAGGCAGCAGATTCCAAGGCTCTCACGACGGTGGTCCCGGCGGCTATGACGCGCCGCCCGGTGCCACGTGCCCGCATGACGGCTTCGCAGGTATCTGCACCGACGACGACGCGTTCTGCATGCATTACGTGCGATTCGAGATCATTCACCCGCACGGGCTGGAATGTACCCGCACCGACGTGCAGGGTCACGAACGCAAGACTGATATCACGCGCTTCGAGTTCCTCGAGCAGAGTCTCGTCGAAGTGCAGACTCGCCGTGGGCGCGGCGACGGCACCACGCTCCCGCGCGAAGATGGTCTGGTATCGCTGCTGGTCCAGCTCGTCCGCCGGACGCTGGATATAGGGCGGCAGCGGTACCTGGCCCCAGCGCTCGAAAAAGTCGAAGACCGGCGAGGGCAGGCGAATCCGCCAGAGATCCTCCTCTCGGGCCAGCACCTGAATGGGGCCGCCCGCCGTCGAGATCTCGAGCCCATCGCGCACGGGCTTGCTCGCGCGCAGCTGGACGAGTGCCTCGCGGTCGCTCACGGGACGTTCGAGAAAGACCTCGACTCGCCCGCCGGAGGCCTTCGAGCCCAATACACGGGCCGCAACGACCCGCGTGTCGTTCAGGACCAGAAGATCGCCCGGGGCGAGGAAGGCCGGCAGGTCGCGGACCTGCCGGTCGGCAAGGACACCGGTCTGCCGGTCGAGGACGAGCATCCGGCCGGCGGAGCGCTCCGGGAGCGGGGCCTGTGCGATCAGCTCAGGCGGCAGGTCGTAGGCGAAGTCGGTGCGCAGCACGCGCGCATGGTAATGGCGATGCCTCGATCGCCGCCATGCGAGCGACAGTCCTAGTCCTCGTGCCTCATGAACATCCGTGGCGCCAGACCCGCTTCTTTCGGCACCGTCGTGGCGAAGGAGATCTCGCGGTGCTGCCGGACCACCTTCAGGGTGATCTTCTCGCCGGGATCATAGGAACCGAGGATCCGAACCACGTGGGAGCTGTCGACCGGCTTGCGTCCATCGATTGACTGGATCACATCACCATCCTGCAGGCCGAGCGCTCCCTTGGGCGGCGCGCGCACCACCAGCACACCCGAATCGGTGCCGAAGTAGCGGCC
>DASUHA010000112.1:0-17942 GCA_036273735.1 Steroidobacteraceae bacterium
ACGATGAGCCCGGTCTGCTCCGCGAGCGGCACGAACGAGCTCGGAGCGATGAGCCCCTTGGTCGGATGCCGCCAGCGCAGCAGTGCTTCGAGCGCTACCACTTTGCCGGTCCGCAGTGAGAGTTGCGGCTGATAGTGAACCTCGAACTCACCGGCGACGAGGGCGCGGCGCAGCTCGTTCTCGAGCGCGAGACGCTCCCGCATCGAATCCGACATGCCGGACTCGAAGAACAACACGCGGCCGCCGCCGCTGCTTTTCGCTGCGACCAAGGCCGCTTCGGCATGAGCCAGGAGGTCATCTGCGCGATTGGCATCATCGGGCCAAATGCTGACACCGGCGCTGAGCTGCGCGCGGATCTGCCCGCCGTTCACCGTGAGGGGCCGCTCCAGGGCGGCCGCCATTGCACGGGTCACCTCGTCCGCTTCCATCCGCGCCGAAACACTGTCGATGAGGAGCGCAAAGGAATCACCACCCACGCGGGCGAGCAGGTGCGAGTGCCGCAGAGTCGACTCCAGGCGATGGGCGATCTCGGCGAGCACGCCGTCGCCGACCGCATGGCCGAAGGAGTGATTGACGGCGCTGAAGTGGTCGAGATCGAGCGCCGCGAGTGCGATGGTACGCCCCGTGCGGTGGCCGCCCGCCAGCGCATGGGCCAGGCGCTCCTTGAGCAGGTTACGATTCGGCAGTCCGGTGAGCGGATCGTGTGTAGCGATATGGTGCAGTCGCGCGTGCGCCTCCGCGAGATCATGGCGGCTGCGGTTGACGTGCGCCCGCAGCTCGTTGCAGCCGAACCGGCGGCCGATCGTGAAACCGACACCGGTGGATAGAACGGTCGCAGCAAGCAGCGACAGATCGGCAATCGGGACGGACATCGCGCTGATCATGGGCCGAGCTCGAGTTGAGCAGGCCACCATAGCGGCAAGTGCCGTGTGCCGGGATCGGGGAAACCCTGTATCCGGGACGGGGAGATCCGGTAGTGCGTCCGCGGGCCGAGGGTACGCCCCGCTAAGCCTCGATGATCCCGTTCCTCACTGCGTAGCGCACGAGGTCAGCCAGCGAGGCGAACCCCGTCTTGCGCATGATGTTACTGCGATGAGTCTCGGCTGTTTTCACGCTGATGCCGAGAGCCTTCGCGACATCCTTGTTGCTCCTGCCCTCGGCAAGCAGTTGGACGACCTCGAGCTCGCGTGCCGACAGCACGGGCTGCGCGACGATCTCAGGTGCCGGGGCACGCAAATAGCCTTCGAGCACCATTCGCCCCACTTTGGACGTGAAGTAGGGCCTGCCGTCGATGAGCGCCTCCAGGGCCGCGATCAGCGTACGTCCCGCATCCGATTTGAGAACATAGCCGAGCGCACCGGCGGCGAGGACCTCGCGCGCGAGCTGTTCCGACTCGTGCACGGTCAGGATGAGAATGCGCGCGGCGGGATCCGCGGCCAATATCCTGCGGGCCGCGGAGAGGCCGTTGAGCTGCGGCATGCTGAGGTCGAGAACGATCAGATCGGGCTTGACTTGCAACGCCTGCTCGACGGCATCACGGCCATTGGTCGCTTCCGCCGCCACTACCCAAGCGGGGTTGTGGGCTAGCTGTGCCGTCAGGCCTCGCCTGACGACCTCATGATCGTCCGCAATGAGTATTCGGACGCGCTTCACGATCCGGCGGCCACCATGGAGTCGTGCCCGGGAAGCGCAGCCCGCGTGCTCACGAGAGGCAGAGAGGCGCGAATCAACGTTCCGGTCGGCATCGACTCGACGCTGAAGGCACCTCCGAGCTGGCGAATGCGCTCGCGCATGCCCATGACCCCGACCCCGAGCCCTGGGCCCTCTTGTGCCTGCGAGCTCGAGCGGGAAATTCCCTGCCCGCCATCCTCGACCTCGAGAACCAGCTCTCCCGTGCGCTCGCTCAGTCGCAGCGCAGCCCAGGGACTCGAGGAGTGTCGATGCACGTTGGTCAGGGCCTCCTGCGCCACTCTGAAGAAAGCAAGCTCCTCCTCCGCCGGCAGACGCTCGAGGTCCTCCGGCAGCTGCAGACGCACGTCGAGCCCGCTGCGCGCCTGCAGCCCGTCTGCCAGCCAGCGCAGCGCGCTCACGAGACCGAGCTCATCGAGCAGCGGCGGATGCAACAGGTAGGAGGCCGTCCTGATCTCAGTGGAGCATTGGCCGGCCAGCCGGATGCAGTCACCGAGCTGCTGTCGAGCTTCTGCAGAGAGACTCGCCGTCTGCCGCAGAAGCGCTGACAGACCGATCTCGAGTGCCGCCAGCGACTGGCCGGTCGAGTCGTGCAGGTCGCGCCCGATCCGCCGGCGCTCCTCGTGCTGCAACCGCATCAGCTCGGCGGACAGATGCCGCAGCTCCTCCTCGGCGCGCTTGCGCACGGTCACATCGTGCACTACGGCGAGCGCAAGCGTCGTGTCGCCTGCGCTGAGGCTCGACAGATCCACTTCGGCCGGGAAAGTCTGTCCGGTATCGAGACGCTTGTGCAGCCATTCGAAGGTACTGCCGCCTTCGCGCAGGGCCGTCGCGATGCGCTCGCCTGCCACCTCCCTGGAAGACCGCCCGCCGGACTGCCGCTCAGGCGAAAGCTGCCAGGGCGCGAGTCCGATCGCCGTATGCTCGCTCGGCAACCCGAACATCGATGCCACGGTGCGGTTGGCGTCGATGAATCGCTCGCCTTCGAGGAGAAATACACTGAACTGCGCACTGTTGATCAGCGTGCGGTAGTCGCGCTCGCGGGCCCGCAGCGCACGGATGTAGTGAGCGAGAAGCACCGTCATGACGAGCACGAGGGCGCTGAATGCGACGGCGGCACCGATATCGGTCCGACGCCTGCTGCGCCAGCCTGCGAGGACGGAAGCGCGGTCCTCCCCCGCCACCGCATAGACCGGAAAGCCGCTTATCGGCTCATAGGCGTAGATCATCTGCGTCCTGGTGAATGCTCCGTAGCCCTCGGCAATGCCGCCGCCACCAGCGTCGATCGACCGCCGAAAGAGCGGGTTATGCGCAACGCTGCGGCCGACGAACGCGTTGCTGGAGTTGTTCCATATGGTCGTCAGTATCGTCCCGTCGAGCGCAATCAGGCCGAGACCGCTCACCCGGCCCCCGGGTCGACGGAAGTGTTGCTCGAATTCGGTGAGACTGAGCAGAGCCCCTGCCCAACCGGCTGCAGCCCCTCCAACGCTCGTGCGACGTGCCACGGGAATCACCATCCGACCCGGAGTTTCAGGGTCAGGTATGGGCGCGCCAACCCAGGCGTCTGCACCCGGCGCGGCTTCTGCCAACCACGGTGGTGAGGCGGGTGAGTCGAGCATTCGCGAGCGGCTCGCCATGAGGAAGCGCGAGCCGTCGGCCAGAAACAACGATCGCACGTGCGCGCCACCGGTGAGCTCACGCTGCAGCATTTCGGTGATCGCAGCAGGCGGCAGGCGGTCGAGACTCCCTGCCGCTCGCACCGCTCTCGCTGCGGCCAGCGCCGCACCCACGCCATCGTCGAAAATGGCGAGTGCGCCACTTTGGAGCGCAGAAGTCACACCCCGCAGGCTCTCACGCTCCTGCTGCAGGGTCTGGATGTAGTCTGCGTGGATTCTGAGCGCCGCAAACTCGCTGCCCGCCGCGATCGCGCAAGCGGCGTATGCAACGAGCACCCAGTCGAGCGCCTTCGGGACGCCCAGGCGCATGAAGCCGCCACGTGCCCGTGCCGGGGGCTGTGAGTGCCTGGATGGTCGCAGCGGCATGGACTCCCCTCGCCTCCCTGGACGAGGACCTGCTCAGCCTGCCCTATTCTGCTCCAATCTGCGCCCGCAGCAACTCCGTCATGACTTTGTAGCCCTTCTCGTTTGGATGGACGCCGTCATTGGAAAGGTCGGGCCGGAACGCGCCGGCCGCCGTCGCAAGGTGCGTGTAGTAATCGACAAAGCCGGCGCCGCTCGATTGCGCATAGCCGCGCAGCCATGCGTTCAGGTGCCGGATCTGTACCGCCGGGTGATAGGGATACGGCGTCCACCAGAAGGAGACCGCCGGTGGAATCGCCCCGAGCAGCACTCGGATGTGCTGCGCCTGCGCGAGCGCCACCATCGCCATGATGTTGTTCTTGTAGTCCTGCTCCGTCATCGGGCCGGTGTTGCCCGCGACGTCATTGGTGCCAGCCAGGATCTGTACCGTATGCGGATGTAGGGCGATCACATCCGGCCAGAAGCGCACCAGCATCTGACCGCTCGTCTGGCCGCTGATGCCGCGATCGACGACGTCGCCGCGGAAGAGCGCCGGATTGCCTTCGCGCCAGAAGTCGGTGATCGAGTCGCCCATGAGGACGACGCGTGGATGTCGCTCGAGTGCAGCGTTGTCCGCGCGATAGCGGCAGAGGCCCGCCCAGTCCCGCGCCCGCTGCTCTCCCGCTGCCGCATCGGCCGCGAGCTTCTCCGCCGCGGTCTGTGCCGGCCGCACGAAGCGCGCACCGGGTATGAGGAGCATCCGGACGAACGTAGATCCGGCGCCAGCGCCTGGCTTCGGCACCGGGCACGGATTGCCGACCATGGCCGTGACCCCTTCGGCGCCGGCAACCCGACCCAAGGCAGGCAACAACAGAGTGGCCGCCGCGGCCGTGAGGAAGGCTGCTCTGCGCATCTACTGGTAACGATATCAGCGGCGTTGCGGGGCCGTCAATGCACTGTCCCGCCCGAGCTCGAGTCCGCCCTGCGAGCAAGGCCAGGAACTTTGAAGTAAGGTTGTCGTTGATCCCCGCCTTGCTGCCGGAGGAGGCGCCGTCATCGACCGGAAAAGAACCTCGGCCAGAGCAGGTCATTTCGTCTTCGTTCTGACAACACTCCTGGTGCTCGCGCAGCTCGCCGGCTGCGGCCGCGCGCAGCTCGAGCCTGCCGGCCCCATCAGCGATGCCGAGCGGACGATCCTCCTCGACTCCGTGGTCATCATGCTCGCGATCGTCATCCCGACGATCGCCCTCACTCTCGGCGTCGCGTGGTGGTACCGATCCTCGAACGCCCGTGCACGCCGCCAGCCTGACTTCGTGTACTCCGGGCGCGTCGAGCTCCTGGTGTGGTCGATTCCGACGCTGGTCATCATTTTTCTCGGCGGCATCGCCTGGATCAGCTCTCACGACCTCGATCCGGCGCAGCCCCTGCCCTCGAAGAAAGCTGCGATCGACATTCAGGTGGTCTCACTCGATTGGAAGTGGCTCTTCATTTATCCCAAGCTCGGCATTGCCAGCGTCAACAGGCTGGTCGTGCCGGCCGGCGTGCCCCTGCACCTGATGGTGACCTCGGCGTCGGTCTGGAATGTGTTCTGGGTTCCTCAGCTCGGCAGCATGCTCTACTGCATGAACGGCATGGCCGGCAGCCTCTATCTGCAGGCGGACCGGGCGGGTGTCTATCGGGGCGTGTCGGCGATGATCAGCGGTGACGGCTTCTCCGACATGCATTTCGATACCGACGCGGTGTCCCAGGATCGCTTCCAGGCCTGGGTCACGGCGACGCGCGGCGGCGGATCCGTGCTCGATACCGCAGCCTATCGGGTGCTCCTGCGACAGAGCATCGACGCGCCACACAGCTATGGCTCGGTACGACCCGGGCTCTTCGGCGACATCGTCATGCAGCGCCTGCCGCCAGGCGAAGGTCCGCGCGGCGGGGTTACTGACGTCCATCCGGTAGGCCTGCAATGACTCTTCTCGGCAAACTGACCTGGCAGGCGATTCCGTTCCAGGAGCCGTTGCCGCTCTTCTCCGGCGCGGCGGTGCTGCTGGTCATGATCGCCGTGATCGCCTGGGTAGTCATCCGCGGGTACGTGCCCTACCTCTGGCGCGAGTGGATCACGAGCGTCTATCACAAGCGCATCGGGATCATGTACTGCATCCTGGCGGGGGTGATGCTGCTGCGCGGTTTCATCGACGCCATCATGATGCGCACACAGCAGGCAGTCGCCTTCAACGCCCCCGGCTTCCTGCCGCCGTCGCATTTCGATCAGGTGTTCTCCGCGCACGGCACCATCATGATCTTCTTCGTCGCCATGCCGTTCGTGATCGGCCTGATGAATGTCATCGTGCCGCTGCAGCTCGGCGTACGCGATGTGGCATTTCCGACGCTCAATTCCGTCAGCTTCTGGCTCACGGCCGCCGGGGCACTGCTGGTGAACCTGTCACTCGTCGTCGGCGAGTTCGACCGCACCGGCTGGCTTCCCTACCCGCCCCTCTCGGAGCTCACCTATTCCCCGGGCGTCGGGGTGGACTATTACTGTTGGTCACTGCAGATCTCCGGCATCGGCACGCTCATGACCGGGATCAACTTCGTGACCACCATCCTCAAGCTGCGCGCCCCGGGCATGCACTACAGCCGCATGCCGATGTTCTGCTGGACCGCTCTCGCCTCCAATCTCCTCATCGTCGCCGCCTTCCCGATCCTCACCGCCTGCCTCGCGATGCTGCTCCTCGACCGCTATGTCGGTTTTCATTTCTTCACCGACACCGGCGGCGGCAACTCGATGATGTTCATGAACCTCATCTGGGCGTGGGGACACCCGGAGGTCTACATCCTGGTCCTGCCTGCCTTCGGCATCTATTCCGAGGTCGTGTCGACCTTCTCGAGCAAGCCGCTCTTCGGCTACCGGTCGATGATCTACGCGACCATGGCCATCTGCATCATCTCCTTCATGGTGTGGCTGCATCACTTCTTCACCATGGGCGCAGGGGCCGACGTCAATGCGATCTTCGGCATCGCATCGATGATCATCGCCGTACCGACGGGGGTGAAGATCTTCAACTGGCTCTTCACCATGTACGGCGGCTACGTGCGCTTCACCACGCCGATGCTCTGGTCGATCGGCTTCATGGTGACCTTCGCGATCGGCGGCATGACCGGCGTGCTGCTTGCCGTGCCGCCCGCGGACTTCCAGCTCCACAACAGCGTCTTCCTGGTCGCCCACTTTCACAACGTCATCATCGGAGCCGTACTGTTCGGCGTGTTCGCCGGCTACACCTACTGGTTCCCCAAGGCCTTCGGCATTGTGCTCGATGAGCGGCTCGGCAAATGGGCGTTCTGGCTGTGGCTGATCGGCTTCTGGGTGGCCTGGGGTCCGGGATACGTGGTCGGGCTCGAAGGCATGACGCGTCGGCTGCAACACTACGACGTCGCCGAATGGCACCCGTGGCTCGTCCTCGCCGAGTGGGGCGCTCTCATCATCCTCCTCGGCATCATCGCGCAGATCGCGCAGATCGTGGTCTCGATCCGCACTCGCGAGCAGCGGCGCGACGTGACCGGCGATCCCTGGGACGGACGCAATCTGGAGTGGGTCACCTCCTCGCCGCCGCCCGCTTTCAACTTCGCCGTGCTGCCCGACGTCACCGATCAGGAGCCTTACTGGGACATGAAGGCGCGCGCCCGCGAGCTCGGCCAGCTCACGCGCCCGGAGCCGCAGTACGAGCCCATTCACATGCCGCGCAACAGCCCGACGGGATTCGTCACCGCCTTCTTCGCGGTCGTCACGGGCTTCGCGCTCATCTGGCACATCTGGTGGCTGGTTCTGCTGGGGCTCGCAGGCGCGTACGCCACGTTCGTCGTATTCGCCTGGCGCGACCATGACGAGATCCTGATTCCCGCGGAGGAAGTCGCCCGCCTCGATCGCGCCAACCGCGCCGCACGCAGCGCAGCGCTGCAACACCGGCAGTTGCGGCGGGAGTCGCAGCCGGAATCGCGCGAATGAACGCCCCGAGCACTGCACTGCGCGCCGGCCGTGATCCTTACCACATGGGTCACGTACCGGCCACCGGCGAGCCGGAGTACACCGGGCACGGCGGCGGCGGTCCCGCGCCGAAGCGCATCGTCGTGGGCTACGGCTTCT
Source organism: Steroidobacteraceae bacterium (assembly GCA_036273735.1). Classification (GTDB taxonomy): domain Bacteria; phylum Pseudomonadota; class Gammaproteobacteria; order Steroidobacterales; family Steroidobacteraceae; genus 13-2-20CM-66-19. Next base: position 7,843 of record DASUHA010000112.1, read on the forward strand.
GGATCTTCATCCTCTCCGACGTCATTCTCTTCTCGGCATTCTTCGCCACCTACACGGTGCTGATCCACGCCCGCAACGGCGGCCCAGGGCCGCGCGAGCTCTTCGATCTGCACAATACCGCGCAGGAGACTGCCTGCCTGCTCCTCTCGAGCTTCACCTGCGGGATGGCGAGCCTCGCAGTCGGGCGGCGAAATCTCCTCTGGACCGAGATCACCCTGGCGCTCACCGGCCTTCTCGGCGTCACCTTTCTAATGCTCGAGATCCACGAATTCCTCGGGTTGGTGGCGCGCGGCGCGGGCCCCACCCACAGTGCTTTCCTGACAGCCTTCTTCTCCCTGGTCGGATGCCACGGCGTGCACGTGAGCGCTGGCCTCCTCTGGCTCGGCACGATGATGGCGCAGTTCCCGGCGAAGGGGTTCAAGGAGACCATCCGGCACCGCTACCTCTGCTTCTCGCTCTTCTGGCACGCCCTCGACATCATCTGGATCGGCATCTTCACGGTCGTCTATCTGATCGGATTCCTCACGCCATGAGCTCGAACCCCGATGACTTCGAATTAGGCTCGCACGTCGGTGAAGATCACGTCGCCGGGCAGCCGCCGCCGGATACCGCGCACCTCACCCTGCGCACGGAGCTGCGCGGATACCTCATCGGGCTGGCGCTGGCCGCCCTGCTCACCGCCGCCTCGTTCTGGGCCCTCAGCGAGCACGTCATCTACGGGCCGGGGATCGTCATGGCCCTCATCGTCTTCGGCCTCGCGCAGGTCGGGGTGCATCTCGTTTTCTTCCTGCACCTGACCACCTCGCCCGACAACACCAACAATGCGCTCGCCCTCGCCTTCGGCGTGCTCATCGTCTCGCTCATATTCTTCGGCTCGATATGGGTCATGTACCATCTCAATGGCAACATGATCCCGGCGAGCGCCTTCACGCAAATGCGCGGCGGCTGATCGCGCCCGGCCGCCGGGCTTAAATTGATAACATCACGATCACGGCCATGATCACGAGGACAACGTAACTCGTGGCGTCCGCTGTCGCAAAGACGACCGGGTCTTCGGGCATCTCCCCCCGCGTGGCCAGGCGCCAGACTCTGACTATCCAGAACCAGAGCAGCGGGCATACCAGCCAGAGCAATTGGCGGTTGCGGTAGAGAACCGTCGCGTCGGTACTATTGATATAGAGCGCCAGGACGAGAACCGAGCAGCAACCGGCCGCGATACCCAGGATGGACAGAAACGGCAGGTCTGTCGCGTCGTACCCCCTGCCGTAGGTACTGATCGCGCCCGCACTGATGGTTTCCCGGATCTCCGCGTAGCGTTTGACGATAGCGAGACTCAGGAACATGAAAGTAGCGAGCGCCAGGAACCAGTACGACAACGCGATGGTGGTCGCTACGGAGCCCGCGACGATTCTCGCCGAGTACAGTCCTGCCAGCACCATTACATCGATGATTGCGACGGACCTGAGCCTGCGCGAATAGGCCCACGTCAGGAGGTAGTAAGCGCCGAGAACGAGTTGGAATCGACGCCCGAGCTGCAGGGCCACCACAACCGCAGCGGCGAACAATAGACAGGATGCCACGACACCGATTCGCAAGCTGAGCCGCCCGCTGGCAAACGGGCGGTTGCGCCTGCTTGGGTGTTGCCGATCCGTATGGCGATCGGACAGGTCATTGACGATGTAAGCGCTGGATGCGCAGAGCGAGAAGGCGATGAAGGCCAATAACGACTGCTCGATCTGAGGCGACCTTGAAACCTGGTGCGATAACAGGACGGGCAGAAATACCAGCAGGTTCTTTGACCAATGCCGCAGGCGAACTGCACTCAGCCATGCGGACAAACGCCCCATACCACCGAATCCCGGCACATGCACGTGGGACGGCAGCACGGTCAGGATACTGATGGCTCGCGAGCCGTCGACATCGGCTCTGTTCGCGTTTGAGTCCGTGCGGCATCGGTGTCAGGTGCCGGTTCGGCGCGCTGCGGCATCAGCAGCGTCACAAACAATATCCAGCCGCCCGCGAGCCGAGGGTAATTGCGCAAGATCTCCCACGCCGGATGCACGGTCTTGTAGTCAATGGGGCCGGTGATCAGGTATGTCGCCACCAGCGCAATGGCTCCGAGCGCCACGCTGCGTCGAGCCCACGCAGCCTGACACAGCACCGCGAGTGGCAACAACAACACAACGTAGTGGTACTGCTCCGCTGCGGGACTGAGCAGCTCCGTCAGAGCAACGGCTGCGGCGAAAGTGATGCCCGCCGCGCGACGGCTCTTCAGCAGCGCATAACAGGCGCCAGCGGTGGTGGCCAAGGTCAGAAGCGTGGCGATTACCGGCGCATCGATGAGCGGATGCGGATTCAACGCGGTATCGTAACGGAAGAGGTGTTGCCAAAAACCAGTCGTGTCCTGATATGCGGTAAGGGTTGCGGCTCCCCAACGTAGCGTGCGCGGAATGGCTTGCAGCAGGAGCGCCCTCCAGGCCTCGACTCCCACCCAGGGCAGCGTCAGCAGCGCGACGGCGGCAGCTGTGCCAGCCGCCCACCCGAGAGCTGACCAGCGGCGCCGCCCGACCATCAGCAGGCAGATCGGCCAGCCCGAGATCTTCAACGCCATTGCGAGCCCCACAGCGAGCCCCGTGGTCGAATAGCGCTGTCGAACATACGCGCGCCAGCCGATGACGTGCAGCAGGAGGATGAGCGCGTACATCTGTCCGGTATGGAATTGCTCACGTGTCGGCGCACCGAGCAGGAATATCGCGCACATCCCAGTCAGCAACCAGGGTGCAGCGGTCCAGGCCAGCTCTACCGCGATCAGCCAGAACGAGATTCCAAGAAACGCGACGCTGATTGCAATCCAGGCCTTGCGCGCACCGTGCACAGACAAGTATGAAAACGGCAGCCACGCAACAGCGACAGTCGGCGGATTGGCGAGGTAGATGTCCGTGATCCTCCCATTGCTCAACCGCAGCGCGCGCTGCGCAAACCAATGGTCATCGTATAGGCGCTTGCCCGGTTCGCCCGAGCGGAGCGCCTGCGCAGCGACGTAGTACGAGAGATATCCGCTGGACAGTTGTTCTGCCGACGGAACCGCGACGCGAGCGAAAAATACCGACGCAAGTACGGCGAGCAGCACCGGCGCCGATATCTTCAGAATCTTGTGGCAGTGCCCGCCGTCCATTGCGCTCATTCTATACGACTTCGCGCGGGCCCCCGGTCGAGCGGGATTGCACTCGCGATCCAGCTCGATGGCAACATGATTCCGGCGAGCGCGCCCGGGGAAACGCGCTGCGGATGATTCCCGCCCCGCGGGAAACAGGGCAAGATGCGGCTCCATGGGTGCTTTCCGCTCGGTGGTGCTCGCCACCTGCTGTTTGTTATCGGCTTGGCCGGGGGCTGCTCCGGCCGGCATCGATTCAGGCGGCTCCCTCGCCTTGACCCAGGATGATGTCTATCGGGGTATCTCGCAGACCTGCGGCCATCCGGCCGCGCAGGCCGATCTGCACCTCCGCGATCGCGGGGCAGGCTATTGGGCGGCCTTTCTCGGAGCGTGGGGATCGGTGGGACTCGGCAGCTATCCCTGCGCTGAGGCCAAAGAGCTCAACCTGTATACCGGCTATAGTCTGGCGGTGACCCCGAATCAGGCGGCGACCTTTACATATACCCACTACGCATTCCCCGGCGGGGGCTACTACAATCCCGAGCTCTACGGCCAGCGCTACGACTACGATCAGCTCGGGATGAGCTGGAGCCTCGCGGACCGGCTGTACCTCACCTTCGCGTGGACGCCCAACGCCGTCCGATACCGGCCTTATGGTGAGCCGCTGCGTGCCGTGCAGGATCGCAGCGCCTTTGCCTATGGGGTGGAATGGCACCAGCCGCTCGCCTCCTGGCTGTCGTTCTCGGCCACGGCCGGGTACGACCGCATGGCCGACCCCTTCAATAGAGGATACGCGTTCTGGAGCGTGGGATTGAGCCACACAGCCGGCCCGTTCGAGCTCGATGTCGGCTATTTCCGGGCAGGCGAGCGCGCCGCGCGCCTCTTCGGGCGGGACGTGGCCGGGGGGCGGGCATCGGCAACCCTGCTATGGCGGTTCTGAGCGGCCCTTGGGGGTGAACGCCAGGGGACTGCCAAGGTACACACAGGCATGCTCGCCAATTATGCTGTCTCTGGAATACGCCAGAGAGAGAACGCGATGACCTCGGCCGAGAAGGGCCCCAAGACCGGAAGCGGTTCCTCGACCGACGAGCGGGAGCGCGCGCTCCTCGCGCGGATCGCCGGGCACGACAGCGCCGCAATGAAGGAGCTCTACCTCCTCTATCATCGGCGGCTTGCCCGGTTTCTCATGCGCCTCACCACGAGGTATGACCTCGCGGAAGAGATCATCAACGACACCTTCTGGGTCGTCTGGCAACACGCCGGCGACTTTCGCGGGGCTTCACGGGTTTCCACGTGGATTCTCGGCATCGCCTACCGGCGCGGACTGAAGACACTGCGCTATGCGGGCCCCGCGCCGGTAGATTTCGACGTCGAGGCGGAGGCCGCGACTGAGGAGCCCACGCAGCAGGAAGAGCTCAATGAATGGCTGGACGTCGCGCTGCGGCGCCTGCCGCTCGAGCAGCGAACGGTCATCGAGCTCGCCTACCACGTCGGTCACTCCTGCGAGGAGATTGCTTCCATCATGCAGTGCCCGGTCAACACGGTGAAGACTCGCATGTTCCATGCTCGCCGCAAGTTGAAAGGCCTGCTCACGACCCTCGCGGGCCCCGAATGAATCGGAGATCCTGAGTGAAATTCCGTCCCAAACTCTCCGCGCTGCACGCACGCGCCGAGCTCATCATTCCATGGCTGGTCAACGGCTCGCTCGCCGAGGCCGAGGCTGCAGTACGCGAGCACATCGAGAGCTGCCCGCGATGCCGGCAGGATTACGAGGAGCAGCTGCGGGTACGTGAGGCGATGTGCGCCGAGGGACCGCTCGTCTTCGCCGCGGAGTCCTCTTATCAGAAGCTGCTCGCGCGCGTGGAGAGCCAGGAAGCCAATACCGCGCCGGCCGACCCCCGGCCGCGCGCGCCGGTCACGGACCTGCGCCATCCGCGGATGATGCGTCCGTTCCGCGAGACTCCAACCGTCGTGCGCTGGCTGGCGGCAGCAGTCGTCGTGCAGGCATTTGCGCTCGGCCTCGGGGCATGGGCATGGGAGTCATCCGGCGCAAACGGCAGCGCCCGCTACGCAACTCTCACCTCCGCCTCACCCTCCTACGCATCCGGCCCGAGAGCGCGGGTCCTCTTCAGGACGGACCTGTCCGTGGGAGATCTGCAGGCGGTGTTACAGGCGGCGGGTGCACATATCATTGACGGCCCGGCTGACGGGAACGTCTACACGTTGGGATTTGCGCAACCACCCGGCTCCCGTACGGCACTCGCGAAGCGGATCGCCGGCCTGCGCGCCAACCCGGCAGTCCTCTTCGCGGAGCCGGTGCAAGACGGCGTGCGCTGACGTGGCCAGGGTGCCGCTCAGAGCTCTCACCTTCGCCGCAATCGGGCTGGTGGCGGGCTGCGCGCTGCGACAGAGCGCGCTGCGGCCTGCCGAACTTCCGGCCCAGGCCAAGGCGGATCCGGCGCGCTTCGTTGTGATCACCGTGCGTAATCAACCGCAACCAGCCGTCGCGACCCCCGGCTCCACACCGCGAGGGTACGCCGCCGGCGGCGTCTACGGAGTCGGCGCGAGCGCCCGCTCTGTCACCCGATCGCTGGAGCGGGACTACCGCCTGCAGGAGGTATCGGCCTGGCCGATCGAAAGCCTGCGGGTCAACTGCATCGTGATGCGCCTGCCGGACCTGACTGCGCGCGCGACGGTGATCGCGCAGCTCGCACGTGATGCACGCGTCGAGTCCGTCGAGCCACTCAACCAGTTCACGACGGAAACGGCCACGCCGCAGGACGCCCCCACGGAAACGCCTCCGGCACCGCTGCGAAAGCGAACCTATCTGCCCCTGCAGCTCAATTTGAGGGAGCTCGGGGTGCTGCAGGCCCACAAGCTCTCCCAGGGCGCTGCGGTACGGATTGCGATAGTCGACACGGGCGTGGACTACCAGCACCCGGACCTCCGGGGCCGCATCGTTGCGCGGCGCAACTTCGTCGCGGGCGATGACTTTGCAGACGATCGCCATGGCACGGAGGTCGCCGGCCTCATCGCTGCGACCGCAGACGACGGTCAGGGTCTGCTTGGAGTAGCCCCCAAGTCACGTCTGATCGCTCTCAAAGCCTGTTGGCCCCTGCCCGAGAACGCGGCCGAGGCCGCCTGCAACAGCTTCACGCTCGCGCAGGCGCTCGAGGCCGCCATTACGGCCCGTGCCGACGTCGTCAACCTCAGTCTCGCCGGACCGCCCGACCCGTTGCTCGCGCGCCTCATCGATTATGGTATGCAGCACGGAATCATTTACGTTGGCGCAGTGCCACCAGACTCCAGCGGACATAGCGATACGTTTCCGGTCGATGTACCTGGAGTCCTTGGCGTACAGTCGGCGGAGGATGCGGCCGCCGCGACCCGACACCTGCTCGCCCCCGGGCACGGCATCCTGACACTGGCGCCCGGAGGCCACTACGACTTTGCTTCCGGCAGCTCCCTCGCCACGGCCGAAGTGACCGGCATCGTCGCCCTCCTGCTCGCTGACGGCAGGCGGCTGCCGGCTCCGCGAGTCGAGCAGATTCTCACTGACAGCTCGCGGCAGTTCGCCACACCCGGAGGCACACTCACCTCCGTCAACGCCTGCGCGGCAGTAGCCCACGCCATGGCGCGTACCGGCTGTCGTGACATGGACCCACCGTCCACGCGGTCGCCGGTACGACCGTTTGCTGTCGCGCACACCGACCCGTAACGCTCGAGAGGTGCGAGGCGCCAGGCGGCGCAGCCGTGCGCGCTTGGCTGGCGCTCAGAAGAATCCGTGCAGCTGGACGAACCAGAGCCTCGTATTCTGCGAGGCGATGCCGTTCGGACCGTTGTAGTCGCGCACGCCGGCTCTGAGTTGCACGAACTGCACCGGCGTCAGCTCGTAGACGAGACTCACCCGGCTCTGGTGGTTTCCGACCACGCCCCTGTCCGGATCAAGAGGCTCGTAGGAGAGCTTGAGATTGTTGCCCGGCGCGATGGCCCAGTCGGCCTCGAGCAGCGCGGCCGCTTGCCGCACGCCATCGAGCGGCGCAAATTCGTTCTTGACGGTGGCCAGCTCACCCAGCCACACGACCGGTCCCGTACGTACACCGCCGAAGACGCCGAAGAGCTTCCGCCTCAGGAAAGACGCGTCATCGTCATTGGCCGCGATGCCCAGCCGCCAGCGCGATTCGACATAGCTCATCTGCAGCCCGTATTGCTTGCCGCGGCTAGAGGGAAGGCCGCCTGCGGCGTTACCTTCGCTCAGGGTGAGCTGAGTGTCCCAGTGGCCGTGCATCCAGCCGAACTCCAGGCCATTGTCCGGCGTGTACATATCGATGGCGCTGACGGCATACACGAATGCGGTCTGATCCTCGAGACGGAATCCGAACGGCAGGTACATCTTTCCCGCCTTGATGTACCAGTCGTGGTTCGCCGACCAGAAGAGTCCATAGGCCTCGTGATTGACTGCCCCTCCCGGCACCACCTGCTCATCGAAGTAGAAGAGGAGCCGCTTCGGGATGACCTGCGCCTCGACATAGACCCGGCCCTGTTGGACCTCGAGCTCGTCGGTCGTCTTCGCATGGGGCGTCTGGGTGAAATTGGCGTCGTAGCGAAGATCGCCTCCCACCCGTAGAAACTTCGACACCTCCCCTGTCCAGAGACCCCAGTCCCCACTGATCGGGTGGGCGGGCAAAGCCGTTTGTGCAAACACATCGCCGAAATCGCTGCGCAGGCCCCCGCCCGTCGGATTGACGTGGCAGGCCTCGCACTTGAGGCCCATGCGGACCGCCAGATACGGCTCCGCGAAGGCGCGTCCCCCGCCCATGAGCAGCAGCAGCAATGCCAGGAGACCGGCGAAATATTTTCCATTTTTCATCATGTTCTCACCCATCAACGACTCGTATGGGTACCTACGACACAAGAGCCGGTTCAAGGGGGGTCGGGCACGATGAACCTCGACCACGGCTAAAGAGCACACACACTGACTATGCTTTCGATACTGCTGGGTCACTCCTACTTCCTGCGCCTCGATCCGAAGCAGTGGCAGCGCGCCAAGCCCTACCCGCCCCTCGCGACCCTGCAGGTGGCGGCGCGGCTTCGATCCCTCGGGCATCAGGTGCAGCTCTTCGATGCCATGCTGGCCGACGGGATCGGCGAATACGAGCGCCAGCTCCACAGGGACAAGCCGCAGCTCGTGCTGCTTTATGAGGACAATTACAATTTCCTGACCAAGATGTGCCTGGAGCGGATGCGGGGGGCTGCCTGCCGCATGATCAAGGAGGCGCGGCGTACTGGAGCGCGGGTAATCGTGGCCGGCTCGGATGCGACGGACGAGCCGGACGCCTACCTTGCGGCCGGGGCCGATGCCGTTCTCGCAGGGGAAGGTATCAGTGCTCTGGAAGTCCTGCTGGTGCGCCTCGATGAGCACCCGACCGTTGGGGGCATCAGGCTCGTCGAGGGAGTCGCGGGTGCGACCGCCGGCTCCAGCGAGAGGACGGCGGGGCGCACTCCGCGCATGGCGATTCCACCGGCGCGCGGCGAGCTGCCTCCGCCCGCGTGGGATCTCGTCGATGTCGAGCGTTATCGCGACATCTGGCGTCGCGCGCACGGTCGCTTCAGCCTCAACATGGCGGCATCGCGCGGCTGCTCCTTTCGTTGCGCGTGGTGCGCGAAACCCATCTGGGGCAATCAATATCTGCAGCGCCCCGCGGACGAGGTCGCCGCCGAGATGACCCGCATCAAGCGGGAGCTCGCCCCCGACCACATCTGGTTCGCCGACGACATCTTCGGCTTTCGGGTCGACTGGGTGAGTGAGTTCGCGCGCTCGCTCGCCGTTTCGGGCGGATCCATTCCGTTCACGATCCAGACGCGCGCCGATCTCATCAGCGAGCGCATGGCAGCCGCACTCCGCAAGGCCGGCTGCCAGGAGGCATGGCTCGGCGCGGAAAGCGGCAGCCAGCGCGTACTCGATGCCATGAACAAAGGCATCCGCGTGGCAGAAATCCACACCGCGCGTGCCCGGCTCCGCACCGCCGGCATTCGGGTGGGGTTCTTCATCCAGCTCGGCTACCTCGGTGAGGAGCTATCCGACATTCTGGCAACGCGCGAGCTCATTGAGACGGCTCGCCCGGATGATGTCGGTGTCAGCGTCTCCTATCCTTTGCCGGGTACGAAGTTTCACGACCTCGTCAGTGCGCAGCTCGGCGAAAAGACCCACTGGCAGGCGAGCGGAGAGCTCGCCATGATGTTCCACGGAACCTATACCTCTCCTTTTTATCGCGAGGTGCGCGACCTCCTTCACGAGGAGGTACGAATCTCGAGCCTGCACGAGGCGGCCCGCAGCGATTCGGACGACCTGCGGCGCTCGCTGCAGCGGCGCTGGGACCGGCTCCTCGCCTGCCAGCAGAGCTTTCGCAATACGCTGCCCGCGGCAACTCCTGCGGCGGCTGCCGGCACTGCCTCGCCGGCAGTTGGCTTCCGTTGAGGGCAGGGCATGGCCACCGATTCCGACCGCATGCCGCCGATCGCCGCAGTCCAGGCGGCCTTGCGCCGCATCACCGAATCGCTTGCCGCCGGCCTCGCCTGCGCCGATACCGGGTGCCCCGCGTGGAGCGACCTCGACTGGCGGCTCGCACCTGCAGTGGCAGCCATGCACGGTGTCTCGCCGCTGCTCGCACGCGAGCTTCGCTGGCAAGGGCCGCCCCATTGGGCCCGCTTTCTCGCCGAGCAGCGCCGCCATACGCTGCATCGGCAACGGCGCATAGAAGAGCTTCTCTCGAACATCGACGCGCGCGCGCGCAGCGCGGGCATCGCCGTTGTCGCCCTGAAAGGGGCGGCGCTGCAGACGGCCGGCGTGTATGCCGCGGGTGAGCGCCCCATGGCGGATCTCGATCTGCTGGTACAGCCCGCAGACCTCGAGACCGCGGTGGCCGTGCTTCTCGCGCTGAGCTAT
>DASUHA010000113.1:0-35821 GCA_036273735.1 Steroidobacteraceae bacterium
ATCACCATCCTGACGGCCGAGGATCGGGGTAACGCCGAGGCTGCGAGCTTCGGCATCCGCTTCATCAAGGAGCGCCTGACTCGCGAGAACTACCGCCGTATCCTCAATCCGCTGCTCGGACGCGGCGACTTCCTGATCAACGTCTCGGTCGAAGTCTCGAGCATCGCGCTCATCAAGCTCTGCTGGGAGAAGGGCGCGATCTACCTCGACACCTGCATCGAGCCCTGGCCCGGTGGCTACACCGACCCGACAGTGGCTGCCGGACGCCGGACCAACTACGCCTTGCGCGAGGAGGCACTCGCCCTGCGGCCCGGCAACGCGCGTGCTCCGACCGCAGTCCTCACGCACGGAGCCAACCCCGGACTCGTGTCCCATTTCCTCAAGCAGGCGCTGCTCAACCTCGCAGCCGACATCCAGGTGGATGCCGGAAGCCCGAGCTCCCGTGCCGACTGGGGTGAGCTCGCGCGTCAGCTCGGCGTCAAGGTCATTCACATCGCCGAGCGCGACACCCAGGTCTCGCGGGTACCGAAGGAGCCCGGTGAGTTCGTCAACACCTGGTCGATCGACGGGTTCGTGAGCGAAGGCTCGCAGCCGAGCGAGATGGGGTGGGGAACCCACGAGCGCAACTTCCCGCGCGACGGCAAGCGGCACGACTTCGGCTGCATGGCCGCCATCTATCTCATGCAGCCCGGCGCCGGCACGCGTGTGCGTACATGGACGCCGCGCGCAGGTCACTTCAACGGCTTCTGTATCACGCACGGCGAGTCGATTTCCATCTCGGATTACCTGACCGTTCGCGACGGCGCGCAGGTGGTGTACCGACCCACTGCGCATTACGCCTATCATCCGTGCGACTCCGCGGTCATGTCCATCCACGAGCTCACGGGCCGCAACTACGTACAGCAGGAGCGCCAGCGCATCCTGATGGACGACATCACGAGCGGCATCGACGAGCTCGGCGTCCTCCTCGCAGGGCACAAGAAGAATGCTTACTGGTACGGGTCGCAGCTCTCCATCGAAGAGGCGCGCAAGCTCGCCCCCTACAACAACGCGACCAGCCTGCAGGTGACCGTTGCCGTGCTCTCAGGCGTCGTATGGGCGATGGAGAATCCCAATTGCGGGCTCGTCGAGCCCGATGAGATCGACTTCCGCCGCAACCTGGAAATCTGCATGCCGTATCTCGGCCCGGTTGTCGGCAGCTACACGGATTGGACGCCGTTGCACGAGCGTGAGCGGCTGTTCCCCGAGGACCTCGACAAGACCGATCCCTGGCAGTTCAAGAACGTGCGCGTGGCGTGGTAGTGTTTGTTGATCGGCTGAAACAGGCCTTCGGCCGTTTCAGCGAGCGCGCCCCTTCACCGTTGCCAACCCCGCGGGCCAAAGGCGGCTTTGGCCCGCTCCATGGCTGGCCAGTCGACGTCATGCATCTCGCGGATATTCGATCTCTACGATGATCAGGGTGCGGCTGCCTTCCGGGAGCTGCACAGTTACTTCGTCATCCAAGGCTCGACGCAGCAGCGCGCGTCCTAACGGTGAGTCCATGCTGATAAAGTCAGGTTCGCGGTCGAACTCGTCCGGCCCGACGACTCGGTAGCGTGATTGTTGGCCGTCGTCAGTCTCCACGGTCACCCACGCCCCGAAGTACACTCTGTTGCGGTCTGCAGGCGCCTGATCGACTACGACCATGCCATCGAGGCGCTTGCGGAGAAATCGCACGCGCCGATCGATCTCCCGCAACCGGCGTTTACCATAAGTGTATTCGGCGTTCTCGGAGCGGTCCCCCTGAGCGGCTGCTTCCGCCACGGCTTGGGTCACTCTAGGGCGCTCGAGACGCCAGAGTTGCTCCAGCTCCTCGCGCAGGCGCCGCTCTCCTTCGCGCGTGATGTACTTCGAACCCGCCGGAACGGGTGCCCTGAATCGTCCCATGTCGTCGATTTTGTCAAAAGCCGGGTGTTCTGTGGAACCGGTCACGGACGCCGCCGTGCGGCGAATCTACGCTTTCCACCGTGGCCACTAAGTACTACACCCACTTCATGACCAGTGACCAGGCAGCGCCCAGTGCCATGGCCCCAAATGAGTGGAGCGGTGTAGTGGAGCTGCGGCATCCGCTGGAGAGCGGCGGAGGCACGCGCGAGTTGCGATCTCTGCTCGCGCAGAGCTTTGACCTGAATTCCGATGAGATCAAGATTTTGCACTGGGCACGTTTGCATTGAGAGTCGGTATGGGTATCCCCTAGCGGACTTCCTTCCCTTCATCGAAAGTCCGCCTTTCCAGCCCCCGCTCCTCACAGAGCGGGGGCTTTTTTATTGGCGCAAAGTCGGCAGCCTGCCGCTGTGCTCGGCCCCGTCCCTGCGCCGAGCCCTTCGGGCCGGCATTCGCCGTCCAAAATCGCTCCTGCGATTTTGTGCGCGGCCAGCCTAATGACAGGGATTCACGACGCGGCCCCAGGGACGGCCCTGGGCCGCTCCTTGCGTTGCTTTCGCACAGTCGGGTCGCCAAACGCCGACAGACGGGGGCTTGCCCGGAATGCCATAATCCGGAGACGATGAAGCCGTCCCATCTCCGCATCAGCTTGGCGGTATGCCTGTGTCTGACCGTCGGCGCTTGCGCGCTGCTGCGTCCGCCGCCGCGATTCGCGCCGGCTGAACCGAAGAAAACCGCTCCTGCCGAGCCAGCGGCGCCGCTTCCGGAGCAGACGGAGCGGTTCGTGCTCGCGCCGGGCCAGGACGTCGTCGGCACCCTCCAGGTCGTCAAGGTGGCAAAGGACGAGACGCTCAGCGACATCGGCAGGCGTTTCAACGTGGGGCTCGGCGAGATGACGCGCGCCAATCCCGATGTCGATCCCTGGTTGCCCAAGCCGGGCACGCGCGTGATCGTACCGACGCAATACGTGCTGCCGGCAGCACCACATCGCGGCATCGTGGTCAACCTTGCGGCGATGCGGCTCTTCTACTTTCCCCCGCACAAGCGCGGCGAGCCGCAGGTCGTCATCACCCACCCGGTCGGGATCGGCCGGCAGGGCTGGAAAACCCCGCAAGGTGTGACCCGCGTCCTGTGGCACGAGAAGGATCCCGTGTGGCACGTGCCGCCTTCCATCATCGCCGAGCACCACCAGGAGGGTGACGAGCTGCCCAAGGTGATGGGTCCCGGCCCTGACAATCCCCTCGGTAGCTTCGCCCTGCACCTCGCCTGGTCCGGGTATCTGATCCACGGAACCAACAAGCCGGTGAGTGTCGGCCTGCGTGTCAGCCACGGGTGCGTCCACCTGTTCCCCGAGGACATCGCCCAGATCTTCAAGATGGTGCCCAATGGCACCGAGGTGCGAGTCGTCAACCAACCGTACGTGTTCGGTTGGAAGGCCGGGCACCTCTACCTGCAATCGGCCGGTCCCCTCGAGGACGATAAACGACCCTGGAAGAAGAAAGCTCGCCCGCTTCTCACCGCCACCTTGACTCGCGATCAGCGCAAGGATCTGAAGCAGCTGGACCAGAAGATCGACTGGGCGCGCGTCGCGCAGCTCGTCGATACCCCGGCCGGCGTGCCGATACCGGTCTCCGGGAGCGGGCAGGGGAGCGACGATGGCGGCAATGGCCTCGAGCAGGTGACCGCCAGCGCGCGCTTGGTGCAGAACACGCTGCCGTCCGGGTCGACCTGGGACGGCAAGTCGGACCTGCCGATGAGCGATGATGATTTCAACAAGATGTTCTCGGGCACGGACCACGGCGCTTCCGGCGCTGCCGCGCCCGCTGCCCCGGCTGCACCCGCGGCGTCGGGCGCCGGCGCTGCGGCGCGGCCCGCCGCCGATCCGGGCCACAGTGCCGCGACCACGCCCGCCGCCGACCCTACCGGCGGGTAATCTCCGAATTGCGGCAGTCCTCCTAACTGCCGTGCCGCTCACTCTCCGCGGCGCCAGCTCAGAGGCCGTGCGTCATGAAGAGGTCACCGGGGACCTCGGCGCGTGCCTGGCTGCTGTGGTAGAGTCCGTCGCTACAATAAGAAGACGACGGGGACTCACGTGGCTGAACGGGGTGCGCCAGGCCTTCCGCTCGCGCAAAGCCGGACCGAGCCGGTCATCGCGCGCCTGCCGACCGCAGTGGCTGCCTTCGTCGGTCGGACTCTCAAAGGGCCGGTTCAGCGTCCGGTGACGGTCACGAGCTTCGCCGAATTCCAACAGGTGTTCGGCGGCCTCTGGCAACCATCGACCCTTTCCTACGCAGTCGAGCAGTTCTTCGAGCATGGCGGCGGCCGCGCGATCATCGTTCGTGTCGCCAACGGCGCCCGCCCTCCGACCATCACTCTGCCGGCCGGCACCGGTGTGCTACGCCTGGCGGGAGTCAACCCCGGATCGAGGGAATATCTGCGGGCCTCCATCGACTACGACGGCATTGCCGACGATGACACCGAGCGTTTCAACCTGGTCGTTCAACGGGTCCGCTCCTCGGGCTCGGAGCTGATCGAAGACCAGGAAATCATCCGTCGTGCTTCCCTGCGGCAGGATTCCAGCCGGTACCTCGCCGATCTTCTGGTGCAGTCAGGTCTTGCCCGTACCATCGAGCCGCTGCCGGCGCAGCGTCCGGACCGCTCCACGCCGGGCCCCGGAGGCTCTGCGGTCGGCTATGCATTTTCCAATGCAGATGGTGATGATGGTGGTCCGCTGACCGATTACGACATCATCGGCTCGGCAGCCGCCGGCACCGGCGTGTTTGCGCTCAATGCAGTCGAGGGTTTCAACTTCCTGTGCATACCGCCGCTCTCACGGGAGCATGATCTGCGCCTCAGCGCGCTTCTCGTTGCAGCCCGGTATTGTCGCGAGCGGCATGCGATGCTGATCGTCGACCCGCCGGCATCCTGGACGACGCCGAGAGAGGCCCTCGACGGCATGCGCACGTGGCCGTTTCGCAGTGACAATGCGGTCATGTACTACCCGCGCGTCCAGGCCCTGGACCGGCTGCGCGGGCGTCTCGAAACCTTCGCTCCCTGCGGTGCAGTGGCCGGCATGCTGGCGCGCTCGGATGAGACCTCTCCGTTGTGGTCAACGGTCGGGAGCGGGGAGATGGCGCTGCGTCCGGGCGTGCAGCCGGCTGTACCGGTCGGCGATGCCGATCGCATGCGCCTCGCCCAGGTTGGAATCAACACTCTGTCGGTACCGCGCACGGCTCCGGGAGGCGTGCGCGTGGATGCGCGCACGCTCGCGGCCGGAAGCAGGGGTTTCGCCGACTGGAAGTATCTGGCTGGGCGCCGCCTGGGCCTCTGGGTCGCCGCAAGTGTCGAGCGCGGCACGCGCTGGGTCCTGCTCGAGCAGAACGGACCGGCAACCTGGGCGCGCGCCCGCTCGCTGGTGGACACGTTCCTCGAGGTGTTGGCGGAGCAGGGCGCTTTCGTCGGTGCCGAGGCCGGCGATCGCTATTTCGTCATCTGCGACGAGCGCGTCAATCGCCCGGATACCATCGCCGACGGCCGTCTCAATCTCCTCTTCGGCTTCGCCACCACCCGCTGGGGCGAGTTTGATGCCTGGCTCGTGACCCATCACCCCGCTGCGAGCCGGGTGCGCCCGGTCAGCGTCAATCGGCAGGCGACCTCCCGCCAGCGCGTCGAGTGGGAAATCGAGACGACCATCTTGAAAAAGATGGACTACAAATAGCCCGCCGCGAGTAATCGCGGATAAGTACGTCAAGCGACTTTTAGGCAATAGACCACGGCACGATTCCTGCTCAGCTTGCCGGCATGCCTACAAGAAGCGTGTCGCATACCGCTCGGGGAACCGCCGCCGCCATTGCCTACGTGCTGGCTCCAATGCTGTTGCTCGCGAGCGGCGCCAGTCTGCATGCGCAGGCGCAACCGGTTTCCTCGCCCACCTTCATCGACGCGCAGCGCGCCGAGGCGCATGGCCAGTACGCCCGCGCCGAAGAGCTCTATGGTGAGGCTTACAAAGCCGATCCCGGCAACACGCGGGCGCTGTTCGGCCGCGCCCGCATGCGCTCCTGGCTCGGCCACTTCGATGCGGCGATCGCCGATTATCGCCAAGGCCTGCAGATGGAGCCGCAGAACGCCGAGGCGTTGAGCGGCCTCGGCTGGACTTACGCCTGGAGCCATCACTTCGATGACGCAGTCGAGGTCTTCCAGCATCTCACGCGACTGCAGCCTTACGATCTCGATCCCAAGAAGGGCCTCGCCTACGTGGCGCTCTGGCGCGGGCACCCCAATGACGCCCGCAGCCAGTTCGAGGCACTCGCCAGCCAGGATCCGGAAAACCCGGACTATGCGCTCGCGATCGGTCAGGCCGCCCTCCAGCAGGGCGATCTCGATGTAGCGCAGTCGGCTTTCGAGAAGGCGCTCAAGCTCAAGCCGGGTCTGACCGCCGCCAGCTCCGGGCTCACCGCGGTCGCTCAGGCCCGCGTGCAGAGCAACCCGGCCATCGAGCTGCTCGGCGGACGCAGCGCTTCCGGTGGGGAGAGCCATACCGGACTGCGATTCGCGCAGCTTTCGCTGCAGGTCAATCACGATCTGCGCTTGTGGCTGAGCGATGATCGCGGGGCCGGAGTCGATCTGTTCACGCCCGATCGGCGTCTCCTCAACGCATCGACCGTCACCGCAGGCGCCTTCTACAACTACACGCAGAAGCTCGGCCTGCAAGTCGAGGCCGGTGAGCGGCATCTGCCCGGAGAAACCGACCCGGTCGTGGATGCGGAGCAGGTCTTCTTTTTAGGCGACACCGTGCCCAAGGTCGGATTCTGGTGGACCCATAGCCCGATCAACTCGCAGTGGATCGGCTACGGCAGCCTCTATCGGAGGCTCGGCGATCATTTTTCGCTGGAGCCGACAGTTTATTTTGCCTACGACGGCGCTTACCATGAGACGCGCGGCGCACTGCTCGCGACCTACAGCACCTCGCAGCTCGCTCAGTTCGGACTGGGCGTCGCGCTCGGAAGCAAGCAGTCCGCAACTGGAAGCAAGAGCGTCACACGCGTGTTCAGCAACATTTCCGTACCCATCGGCCAGCGATTCACTTTCCTCCTCTACGCCTGGCACGAGACTACGCAGGGCCTGCCGGCGGAGACCGTGCTGGCTGCCGGATTCCAGGCCTATCTCTGATCGTGATGCCGAGCGAGCCCGCCATCGCGGTGCCGCAGCCTGCCATAGAGCTGGCCGCGGCGGTCGACACCGGATCGTGCAGCGCCGTCGTCGTGCAGGTCGCCCCGGCGGAGACCTCCTGGCGCCCGAAGCCGTACCTCTACCTGACCGTGTTGACGCTCTGGGGCGTGGCCGTCGCCTGGTTTCACCCGCAGCTGGCGACCCTGCCGGCGCTCGGCAAGACGCTCTGGGCGAAGGGGGCACTGTGGTTCTTCGTCCTTTTCATCGATATCGCCTGGGGCTACGCAGCCTACAATGTTGGCGTCATCGTGTTCGGCGCCTACTATGCGCGCCGGTCCCGCCGCGTGCCACGGGCGGTGGCCACAGTCAGCGAGCGCCCTGCGGTGGCGCTGCTCTACACGACCTGCAACGATTTCGTCGAATGCTCGGTGCGCTCCTGCATCGAGCAGGACTACCCCGACTACCGCGTCTACATACTCGATGATGGCACCGATCCGGAATGCCGCGCGCGGATCGACCGGTTCGCGGCGGCGCATCCGGGTCGCATTCTGGTGATCAGACGGCCCGATCGCAAGGCATACAAGGCCGGCAATCTCAATCATGCCCTCGCGACGATCGCGCGCGAGCCGTTGTTCGCGCTGGTGGACGCCGACGAGATCCTGCCGCCGCATTTCCTGCAGGCGCTCGTGCCACGACTGTTGTCACAGCCCGACTGCGGCTTCATCCAGGCGACTCACCGCTGCAACCCGCATACCACGAGCTCTCTCGCTCGCGATGTCGGTCCCGGCGTCGATAGCCATTGGCGCTGGTATCACCCGCTGCGCAACGACTACGGCTTCGTCATGTTGCTCGGACACGGGGCGCTCGTCAGGCGCCAGACCTGGTTGGATGCGGGAGGCTTTCCCGAGCTCGTGAGCGAGGATCTCGCTTTTGCCTTGCGCGCGCGCGAAGCGGGCTGGCGCGGGCGCTTCGCCGAGGATGTGGTCTGCTACGAGGAATTTCCCGAGGACGTGCGCGCCTTCCGTGTCCGCCACATGAAATGGACGCGCGGCACATGCGAGTTCCTCGTCCGGGAAACCGGGCGCCTGCTCCGGTCACGGCGCGTGACCTGGGTCGAGAAGCTCGACATTCTTCTGCCGACCCTCAACCTGCCGCTCTCGTTCCTGTTTTTCCTCTTCGTGCTCGACGCCAATATCGTGCTGACGAGCCTCTATGGTGACATCGCGACCATGACCTGGGTCATCGGCGGGCACCCCTGGCTGGTCCCCGTCCTGCGGCTGGACCCCGCCTTCGAGGTGCTCGACCGTGCCGACCTTTATGTCGTCACCCTGATTGCGCTCGTCTCGCCCGTGCTCTGCTTCGTCATCGACATGGCGCGGCATCCACGGCGCCTCTGGTCCTTCCTCGCTCAGAGCACCGCGCTCTATGGCGCGCTCGGCCCCTTGTCCTCCATCGGCGTAGTGCTGTTCGCATTGACCCGCCGTGCGGTGTTCCACGTCACAGCCGACAAAGGCCGGCCAGAGACCCGAGGGAGCCGCATCGCTGGACGCGTGCGCAGTTCGCTCTTGGAGTTTGCACGCCGCAGCCATCCCGATGACCCCCTGGTGCAGGGTATCGAGCTCATCTGCGGTGCCGTGCTCGTCTCCCTCGCGTGCGCCACCGTCCAGCTTCCATTCCTCGGCCTCGCCTTGGGATACCTCATGTTGCCCATCCTTCACCATGTTCCCTGGGACTGCCGGCCGGTCCGGATGGCGATCCAGGTGCCGCTCGCCCTCATCATCCTCGGGGTCGCACTGGGGAGCCTCTCGCTGATGGGCATTCAGACCGTGTTCTTCGGCTACGGCTTCCATTTCTAGTTTGAAGCGCTGGATCGGGGCATCCTGCCCCGCCCAGCGCGCCTCGGGCAAAAAGCGCGGTTTTTTGCCCGAGGCTCCGCCACCTGCGGCGGCGGGGCACGTCCCTGTGCCTATGCTTCATGGGTAGGCCCCATGAGGGCCGAGCAGCGCCGAACATGTATGATTCGCCCTGATGAGCCAGGGCGAAACCGATCCTGCAGCCGACCCGAAAGCCGCGCCCACTGCGGAGGCCGTCACGCCTGGCCGGCATGTGGTCTTCTCACATGGCAAGGAGAGCGGACCCTGGGGACGGAAGATCTCCTCGCTCGCGGAAGTCGCTCGCAGCGAGGGGTACGAGGCGCATTCGGTCGACTACCGAGGCATTGACGACCCCCGTCAGCGCGTCGCGCGACTCGTCGAGTTCTCCAAAGAGCTGAGCGGCGATCTGGTGCTCGTCGGCTCCAGCCTCGGCGGATACGTCGCTCTCGCCTCGGCGTCGCTGCTCCACGCCCGCGGCGTCTTCCTGATGGCGCCCGCCCTGTATATGCCGGGCTTGCCCGAGCTGCGACAGAATCTGCTCGATTGTCCGGCGACGGTGGTGCACGGATGGCGAGACGACATCATTCCGTTCGACCACAGCGTGCGTTTCGCACAGACGTATCGCGCTGCGCTGCATTTGCTGGAAAGCGATCACAACCTGCACAACCAGATCCGCGTGATCCAGTATCTCTTCGAGTATTTTCTGATTGCGTTAGACCTTCCGGCGCTGGCCTTCGAGTAGCAGTCCCGCGGGATGAACTGGCTGTTGCATCGCGTACTCGCGCTGTGGGTGCGCTACCGGATCCTGCCCGAGGACATCAGCGCCCGACTGCAGAGTCGCACTGCTGCGGTGTGTTACGTCCTCGAGCGGCGCAGTCTCACCGATCTGGCGATCCTGCAGCGCGCATGCGTGCGGCTGAAGCTGCCACGCCCGCGCAAACGGCTCATCGGCGAGTCATCCGACCTGCGCTCCTACTTCTATCTGAGTCGGCCACGCGGCTTCTGGGATGAGCGACTCGACCGCCGGCCGCCGCCCCAGCTCGATCAGATGCTGGCGGCGCTGGACGCCGCCCCCGATTTCGATATCGACTTCGTGCCCGTCGCCGTGTACTGGGGGCGTGCGCCGCAGCGCGAAGGCTCATGGTTCCGCCTATTGCTCGTGGAGAACTGGGCGCTGACCAGCCGCGCCCGCAAGCTCCTGCAGGTCGTCTTCAACGGACGTAATACGCTCGTTGAGCTGGAAGAGCCCATTTCGCTGCGCAGCCTGCTCGGCGATGAGATCGGGCTGTCGGTACGCGGCCGCCGCGTCGCCCGCTCGCTCCGTGCGCTCTATGCGCAGCATCGAGCCGCGCGCATTGGACCCGACCTCTCTCACCGGCGCACCATCGTCACACGCGTATTGCGGACGCACGCCGTGCGCGCCGCCATGGCCCAGGAAATGCGCGAGAAGTCGCTCACCCGCCGGATGGCACTGCTTCAGGCGGCGCGTTACGCGGAAGAGATTGCCGCGAACTACTCTCATGCCTTCGTCCGGTTCCTGGAACGTCTGCTGACCTGGCTCTGGAATCGCCTCTATGACGGCGTCGCCGTCGGACACCTGGAGACCCTCGAACGCGTCGCGCAGGGCAACGAGATCATCTATGTGCCCTGTCATCGCAGTCATATGGACTATCTGTTGTTGTCGTACGTCATCTACGTCAACGGCTATCCCGTGCCGCACATTGCGGCAGGCATCAACCTCAACCTCCCCATCGTCGGCCGGCTGCTGCGCATGGGCGGCGCCTTCTTCATTCGCCGCAAGTTCCGCGGCAACGGCCTCTACACCGTCGTCTTCATGAAATACATCGCTGCCATCATGGCGCGGGGGCACTCCATCGAGTATTTCATCGAAGGCGGCCGCAGCCGCACCGGCCGCCTGCTGCAGCCGAAGACCGGCATGCTCTCCATGACCGTGCGCAGTTTTCTGCGCGACCCGGCTCGGCCGGTGATCTTCCTGCCCGTGTACTTCGGCTACGAGCGCGTCGTCGAAGGCGCGACCTACGTGGGGGAGCTCTCGGGCAAGCCGAAGGAAAAAGAAAGCGTGCTCGGCCTCCTGCGCGCGCTGCGCAAGCTCCGGGAGCGGTTCGGGCAGGTGCATGTCAACCTCGGTGAGCCCGTTGCGCTCGAAGACGTTCTCGACCGCTACGACATGGACTGGCGTACGCGTACGTTCGAAGACGACGTCCGCGTACCGTGGATCGCCGCTGCGGTCGATGAGCTTGCCGAGCGCATCATGCGCAACATCAATGCAGCTGCGGCCGTCACGCCGATCAACCTGCTCGCCATCATTCTGCTCGCGATGCCGCGGCAGGCACTCGCGGAAGCCGACCTGGAGCGCCAGATCGACCTCTATCGCGCGTTGTTGCGCGGGTTTCCCTACAGCGACCGCATCACCATCACCGCCCTCAGCGGCGCCGACATCATCGCCTACGGTGAGGCGATGAAAGTGCTGCAGCGGCAGAAGCACTCCCTGGGAGACGTCGTGCGCATGAGCGATGAGAGCGCGGTGCTCGCGACCTACTTCCGCAACAACGTGCTGCACCTCTTTGCCATGCCCTCTCTGCTGGCATGCGTCTTCTCGAGCAACGCGGAAGCGCGGCACGATGACATTCATCGCCTTGCCTGGCGGATCTATCCCTACATCGCCACGGAGCTCTTCCTCCCCTGGAGTGAGCACGAGCTGCCCGGTGTAGTCGACGGCGTGCTCGAGTGCCTGCGGCACCATGGTCTCGTTCAGTCCGACGCCCACCGCACCGTCTGGCGCCGGCCACCACCCTCTTCGGGGGAGGCCATGCAGCTCTCGCTGCTGGCGCAGGCCACCATCCAGACTATCGAGCGCTACTATCTGGTCATCGCACAGCTCATTGCCGCCGGCAGCGGCGAGATCACTCAGTCGGTGCTCGAGGAGCGCTGTCAGCTCAACGCGCAGCGCATCGGCATGCTCTATGGCCTGAATTCACCCGAATTCTTCGATCGCACCCTGTTCGAGAACTTCATCGACCTGCTGCGCCGCCGGGGGGTGGTCCGCCAGAGCAGCGCCAACCGGCTGGAGTTCGACGACGTCCTGATGCGTGTCGCTGCCGATGCGCAATTCGTGCTCAGCGAGCAGATCCGCCACAGCATCCTGCAGGTCACCCACGGGTGAAGTCTCAGTCGTCCCAACTCACCTTGCTGCGCATCTGCTTGGTTCTGCGTCGCTTGGTCTTCCCATCCAACCGTCGCTCCCGGGACGCCCGTGTGGGCCGCGTAGCCTTTCGCGCCGTGGGCGCCACCAGCGCGCGGCGTATGAGGTCCGTCAGCCGCTCCAGAGCCTCCCTGCGGTTCCCCTCCTGCGTGCGCTGATTGCGTGCCACGATGAGGAGTGACCCGTCCTCCGTCACCCGTCGTCCCGCGAGCGACCTCAGCCGCTCCTTCACCGCGGGCTGAAGCGACTCAGTACCGGCGAGATCGAACCTGAGCTGTGCGGCCGTCGCCACCTTGTTGACATTCTGGCCGCCCGGTCCCGAGGCGCGCACGAAGGACCATACGAGGTCCTGGTCCGGCAGCGAAATATCCGGTGTGATTTCGACAGGCATGGTGCGAAAGCAAGCCATTGAGCGGCCGTTTCCCGTTCACGTATTCTCGCATTGACGGGTCTCAGTCGGGCCGTTCCCGTTTCCCGGGGAACCTCCTCTAGCGGTGGCGGATCTCAGGGCGCCGCGAGATCGAAAAAGCCACGCCTATGAACTATGCGTTGAGGTCGGGGATGAGCTCGCTCTCGAGCCGCGTGATCTGGTCTTTCAGCATGAGCTTGCGCTTCTTCAGCCGTTTGAGCTGCAGCTCATCCACGTGCACATCGAGCGAGAGACGGGTGATCACCTCATCGAGGTCGCGGTGCTCGATGCGGAGCTGTCGCAGCTTCTCCATGTTGCGGAACAGATCCCGGTCGACGTTGTCTTCGATTTCCGCCATGGCCTAAGAATGGCTAGAGCAGGACCAGCGCGAACATTTCCTCGGACCCCTTGCGCAGGCGGGTCCCAGAGGCCCGCGCGCCGCTATCATACGCTGGCAGGATGCCGGTAGCCTTGAAAAGGCGGTTTCCGGCGCCATTCTGCGAGTCTTGTGGTGCCCGCTGGACGCCGCGTGGTGGCCTTCAGCGCGGCTTGCCGCGGCGCGAGCGCCCGGATCCTCCGGGGTGGCGAGGACCGCCCGAACGCCCGCCAGAGTGGCTTCCGGTGTGCCCTCCGGGGTGACCGTGCGACGCATGGCCAGAATGCTTGGGCCGCCGCTCTCCGCCACGAAGAGGCCGCCGGCGAGGTCTCGGCGCAAGCTCTCCCTCGGCGAGACCCGCAGCCAGCAGGCCGAATCCGATCGGCGCGGAAGGGATCTTGTGGCCGATGTAGCCCTCGATATCCGGCAGGGACACCGCGAACTCCTCACAGGCAAAGCTGATGGCATCGCCTTCTGCGCCCGCACGCGCGGTGCGCCCGATCCGATGGACGTAATCGGCAGCATCCTGGGGCAGGTCGAAGTTGAAGACGTGGCTGACATCAGGGATGTGCAGTCCACGCGAGGCGACGTCCGTCGCGATCAGCACCGCGAGATCGCCATTATGGAAGTCCCGCAGGAAGCGCAGTCGCTTGGCCTGCGGCACGTCCCCCGAAAGCGCCTGCGCGTGAAACCCATTGGCCTTGAGCGTGCTTTCCAGGCGCTCGGCCATGCGCTTGGTGTTGACGAAGATCATGGTGCGCCGCGCCTCGCTCTGGCGGAGCAGTCCGACGAGCAGCGGCACCTTCTCCTCCATCGAAGGGTAGTACATGATCTGACGCACGCGGTCGACGGTCATCTTGTCCGGCTCGATGCGCACCAGCTCCGGGTTGTTCAGGTGCTCGTAGGCGAGCTCCAGTACGCGATACGAGAGCGTGGCCGAGAACAGCATCGATTGGCGACGCTGCGGTTGCGGCAGGCGGCGCAGGATGTAGCGGATATCCGCGATGAAGCCGAGATCGAACATCCGGTCGGCCTCATCGAGCACCAGGACCTGCACGTGCTTCAGGTCGAAGACATGCTGTTTGTAGTAGTCGATCAGCCGGCCCGGCGTGCCGATGAGCACGTCGATCCCTTCTTCGAGCTGCCGCCGCTGCTTTTCGTAATCGATGCCGCCGTAAACGACGGCGTGCACCAGGCCTGTATGCCGGCCCAGAGTCTCGGCATCGTGATGGATTTGCACCGCGAGCTCGCGGGTGGGCGCGACGATGAGTGCGCGGATCGAGGTCGGACCGCGACTCGCCGGAGCCGGGCGCGTGAGCAGCGTGTGGTACAGGGCTACCAGGAACGCGGCAGTCTTGCCCGTGCCGGTTTGTGCCTGTCCGGCAACGTCGCGACCGGATAGGGCGATCGGCAGCGTCTGGGCCTGGATCGGGGTGCAGTGCTCGAATCCGGCATCGCGAATTCCCTGTAGGACGGGCTCGGCGAGGCCGAGGCTATCGAAGGTCGGAGAGTGTGGATCAGTCATCAATAAAGGCTTATATTGTTACACCGATGGGTTGGCGGGCCTTGCAAAATCGGCCCGGAAGCGCTACAAAGCGTATCAAGACGGCGGGCCAACGGCCCCCACCTGCCGGCCACGGGTTCTTCCCAGCAGGCTTTCCTAATAGGCTCAAGCTTCATACTCATTTCACGAGTTAGTGTAACCGTTTGACGGGTGTTTCTGGCACGGACTTTCCCGGTCCCCCGCCCGTTCCTCAATTCAAAGCCCTTCGCAAGACGAAGAACACACCTTTTCGCACTCTCTGTATCCGACGGAGGTTGAACCGCGTGAGCAATCCGCACATCGTGCATACCACGGACGCCACCTTTGCCCAGGACGTCCTCAAGTCCGAAAAACCCGTACTCCTCGATTTCTGGGCGGAGTGGTGCGGTCCCTGCAAGATGATCGCCCCGATCCTGGACGACATCGCAGGCGAGTACCAGGACCGGCTCAAGATCGCCAAGCTCAACATCGACGAGAACCCGCACACCCCGCCGAAGTACGGCATCCGCGGCATTCCCACGCTCATCCTCTTCAAGAACGGCACGGTCGAGGCCCAAAAGGTCGGCGCCCTGTCGAAATCACAATTATCAGCATTTCTGGACAGCAACCTGTGA
Source organism: Steroidobacteraceae bacterium (assembly GCA_036273735.1). Taxonomy (GTDB): domain Bacteria; phylum Pseudomonadota; class Gammaproteobacteria; order Steroidobacterales; family Steroidobacteraceae; genus 13-2-20CM-66-19. The sequence goes on from DASUHA010000113.1 coordinate 15,132, forward strand.
GAGGCTATCTCGGCAATCAGGGCCGCAACCGGCCCAACAAAGGCCCGCGCCACGGCGGTGGTCGTGACCGCGACGGCAATCGCGACGGCAACCGCTCCAACGGCAACGGCGGCGGGCGCCCCGATGACCTGATGCACGAGCCGGAGGTTTTCGACGCCGACGACTCGGAGATCATCAGTCCCGCGGAACTCAAGCAGTCGCGGGCTTCGATGAACCTCACGGAGCTCAAGGCGAAGCCCATCCACGAGCTGGTCAAGGTCGCCGAGTCCGTGGGGCTCGAGAGCCTCGCCCGCTCGCGCAAGCAGGACATCATCTTCTCCATCCTCAAGGCGCACGCGCGCAATGGGGAGAACATCTACGGCGACGGCGTGCTCGAGATCCTGCAGGACGGCTTCGGCTTCCTGCGCTCGGCGGACGGCTCCTATCTGGCCGGCCCCGATGACATCTATGTGAGCCCGAGCCAGATCCGCCGCTTCAACCTGCGCACCGGCGACACCATCTCCGGGCTCATCCGTCCACCGAAGGACGGCGAGCGTTATTTCGCGCTGCTCAAGGTCGGTGAGATCAATTTCGACTCCCCCGACAGCTCGCGCTCCAAGGTCCTGTTCGAGAACCTGACGCCGTTTCACCCCACGAAGCGCTTGAAGCTCGAGCGTGGCAACGGGTCCACCGAAGACCTCACTGCCCGAACGATCGATCTCGTGGCGCCGATCGGCAAAGGCCAGCGTGGCCTCATCGTCTCACCCCCCAAAGCGGGCAAGACGATGCTGCTGCAGAACATCGCGACCGCCATCACCGCCAATCATCCCGAGGTCTACCTCATTGTTCTGCTCATCGACGAGCGGCCGGAGGAAGTCACCGAGATGCAGCGCACCGTCAAGGGCGAGGTGGTCTCGAGCACGTTCGACGAGCCAGCGGCCCGCCACGTGCAGGTCGCAGAGATGGTCATCGAGAAGGCCAAGCGCCTGGTCGAGCACAAGAAGGACGTCGTGATCCTGCTCGACTCGATCACCCGTCTCGCGCGCGCCTACAACACCGTCGTGCCCTCATCGGGCAAGGTGCTGACCGGCGGCGTCGACGCCAATGCGTTGCAGCGGCCGAAGCGCTTCTTCGGCGCGGCGCGCAACATCGAGGAGGGCGGCAGCCTGACGATTCTGGCCACCGCGCTGATCGACACCGGCTCGAAGATGGACGATGTGATCTACGAGGAGTTCAAGGGCACCGGCAACAGCGAGATTCACCTCGACCGGCGCATCTCCGAGAAGCGCGTCTTCCCCGCGGTCAACATCAATCGCTCAGGAACGCGCAAGGAAGAGCTCATCACCGATCAGGGAGAGCTCGCCAAGATGTGGATCCTGCGCAAGCTCCTGCATCCGATGGACGAGCTCGCCGCCATCGAGTTCCTGCTCGACAAGATGAAGGACACGAAGTCGAACAGTGAGTTCTTCGAGGCCATGAAGCGCTAAGGAATAGCAGGCCAGGGCCGTTCCCTGGCCTGCGGCGAAAATCGTCTCGATCGGTTGGCACTGCACAGCGGGCCCGGGCCGTTCCGGGCCTGCGGCGAAATGTGTAGGGTCTCGCGAAAATCGTCTCGACGATTTTCGCCAGTCTAAGCAGTACCCACCAGCCCGCCGAGCACCTCGGTGTGGCTGGCGTGCTCCCTCCAGGCAGTGAGCGCTTGCGCGAGGCGCGCGGGCGGGATCATCGCGTCCTCCAACAGCTCGAAATATTCGGTGCGCGCGAGCATCGTTGCCGCCACGGAGGCGCAGTACTCGCTTTCCAGCCAGGATGCCAAACGATCCGATGCAGTGTGTATCGCGGTCATCGTCACGCTCCTCCCCGATTTCCATATGGGTAATGCAACGACCATACCAGGATGAGTATGCGCCTGGCCATGGCTGGTGGCGCACCAAAAAATCGAAAGATATTCAGCGCGTGTTCAGCCGTGGACTCGAAAGGGCTCCTGCCACCGCCGAAAGCGAGCGATCGAGCGGGCCAGGGCCGTCCTGTGGGCCGCGGGTGGAACAAGGCCATACGGCTGGCTGCGCACAAAATCGCCTGGAGCGATTTTGGACGGCGTCAGCCGGCCCCGAAGGGGCAAGGCCCAGGATGGGCCGAGCAACGCGCCGCCGGGCGACTTTGTGCCAATTTACAAACCGCGGTAGCCGATATCCCGGCGGTAGACTGCACCTGGCCAGTGCACCGCGTCGGCCAGGGCATAGGCGGCCTTCTGCGCCTCTGCCACCGTCGTGCCCAGGCTGGTGGCGCAGAGCACGCGGCCGCCGCTGACGAGCACACGGTCATTCTCGAGCCGCGTCCCGGCATGGAAGACCTTCCCTGGCAGCCGCGCCGCATCGTCGAGTCCCGCGATCGCATCTCCCGTCCTGGGAGCATCCGGGTAGCCTTCCGCCGCCATCACGACACCGAGGGCAGCCCGGGAGTCCCAGCTCGCCTGGACCTGGTCCAGACGCCCGTCGAGAGCCGCCTCGCAAAGCACCGTCAGATCCGACTGCAGCCTCATGAGGATGGGTTGTGTCTCCGGATCGCCGAAACGGCAGTTGAATTCGAGGACATTCGGCGTGCCATCGCGCGCCACCATGATGCCCGCGTAGAGGAACCCGGTGTACGCCATTCCTTCCGCTGCCAGTCCTCGGATCGCCGGCTCGATCACCTCGCTCATGATGCGCGCGTGAACGGCCGGCCTGACGACCGGCGCCGGCGAATACGCGCCCATTCCACCGGTGTTGGGTCCGCGATCACCGTCCTCGAGCCGCTTGTGATCCTGGGATGTGGCCAGGGGCAGTACGTGCGCGCCGTCAGCCATGACGATGAAGCTCGCTTCCTCTCCCTCGAGGAATTCCTCGATCACCACCTCACGGCCGGCCTCACCCAGTCGTCCGGCCAGCATCTGCTCTACGGCCGTGATGCCTGCCGCAGCCGACTCCGCGATCAGAACGCCTTTGCCGGAGGCCAGGCCGCTCGCCTTGACGACGATCGGTGTGCGGTGGCGCCGCACCAGCTCGGGATCGAAGCTCTGCCGGGTGACCGTGATCGAAGCGGCTGTTGGAATCCGATGACGCCGCAGGAATTCCTTGGCGAAGGCCTTGGAGCCCTCGAGCTGCGCCGGCGCCTGCCGAGGCCCGAAGCAGCGCAACCCGCGTTGCTCGAAGGCGTCGACGATGCCGGCGACCAACGGCCCTTCCGGCCCAACGATCGTGAGTGCGACACCTTCCGTGCGCGCGAGCTCGATGAGCGAGCCGATGTCGGTTGCCTGGACCGCGACGTTGCGGACCCTGGGCTCTCGCGCGGTGCCTGCATTGCCCGGAGCGACCAGGACCTCGGTGACCCGAGGCGATGCGGCGCACTTCCAGGCCAAGGCATGCTCGCGGCCGCCGGAGCCGACTACCAGGACTTTCATTTCAATGACGGAAGTGGCGGATGCCAGTGAGCACCATGGTCATGCCGTGCTCGTCGGCGGCCGCGACGACTTCTGCATCTCGCTTGGAGCCTCCGGGCTGGATTACCGCCCGGATTCCGTACCCGGCTGCAACATCCATGTTGTCGCGGAAGGGAGAGTAGGCGTCGGAGGCCATCACCGCTCCGGCGATGGAGAGCTTCTCATCCGTGGCCTTCTGGGCCGCCAGGCGGATCGAGTACACGCGACTCATCTGGCCGGCGCCGACGCCCAATGTGGCCCCGTCGCGGGCCATCACGATGGCGTTCGACTTCACGAACTTGCATACCCGCCAGGCAAAAAGCAGGTCCGTGGTCTCCTGCTCCGTAGGCCTGCGCTGCGTGACCACCGTCAAGTCCGTGGCGCTCACCCGCGCCAGGTCTCGCGTCTGCGAAAGTAATCCTCCGGCGATGCTTCGATACTCGAGCTCGTCGGAAGGCGCACGGCTGAGATCGCCGACCGAAAGCACACGTACATTGGGCTTGCCCGCGAGAACCCTCAGCGCATCCGCTGCGACGGCCGGGGCTGCCAACACCTCGACGAACTGCCGCTCCAGGATGGTTGCGGCGAGTGTCGCGTCCAACTCCCGATTGAGCGCGATGATACCGCCGAATGCCGAAGTCGGATCGGTGCGGTGGGCCCGATCATAAGCCTCGCCCGCCGACCCGGCCACGGCCACGCCGCAGGGATTCGCGTGCTTGACGATGACACAGGCGGGCGCTTCGAATTGCCGCACGCATTCGATCGCAGTGTCCGCATCTGCGATGTTGTTGAACGAGAGATCCTTGCCCTGCAGCAGCCGCGCGGTCGCGACGCTCGGTCCGCGAGCCATGGGCTCCCGGTAGAGGGCCGCCTGCTGATGCGGGTTCTCACCGTAGCGCAGGTCCTGTACCTTGTCGAAGACCAGCGGCAGCGTTGCCGGAAAGCGCTCTGCGGTCGACTCCTGGTGAGCCGCGAGATAACTCGCGACCATCGTGTCGTAGCGTGCCGTGTGCGCGAACACTTTGGCGGCCAGGCGGGCCCGCATTCCCGGGGTCGTGCCGCCGTGCGCCACCAGCTCGGCAAGCAGCGCCGGGTAGTCTGCCGGGTCGACGCTCACGGCCACGCACTCGTGGTTTTTGGCGGCGGCCCGCAGCATTGCCGGGCCGCCGATGTCGATGTTCTCGATCGCCTCCGCGTAGCGGCAATCGGGCCGCGAGATCGTCGCCGCAAACGGATAGAGATTGACCACGAGCAGATCAATCGGCTGGATGCCGTGCTGCGTCATCACGGCATCATCGATGCCGCGCCGGCTGAGCAGTCCGCCGTGGATTTTTGGATGCAGCGTCTTGACGCGGCCATCCATGATCTCCGGGAATCCCGTGTAGCTCGATACTTCGCGCACGGAGAGGCCGCTGTCAGCGAGCAGTCGCGCCGTACCTCCAGTGGAGAGGATCTCCACGCCCCGCGCTGCCAGCGCGCGCGCGAGCTCGATCAGCCCGGTCTTATCGGAGACCGACAGCAGCGCCCGCCGAACGGGCAGAGTATTGGAAGTCAATGGGAGAGGCCGAGCTGCTTGAGCTTCTTGCGCAGGGTGCCGCGGTTGATGCCGAGAATTCCGGCCGCCCGGCTCTGGTTGCCCTCGGCGTAGTCGAGCACGACGCGAAAGAGCGGTTCCTCGACCTCGCGCAGCACGAGATCATAGAGATCTGCCGGCCGCGAGCCGTTGAGGCTGGTGAAGTAATCGCTGAGAGCGCGCTCTGCGTGACTGCGCAACGGCAGCAGTGGCCGTTGCGGCAGCAGATCGTTCAGCGTGCGCCCGTTGAATCTGACGCCAGAGGCTTCCCGCTGCCGACCCCGCTTTCTCTCTGTCATCAGTTTTCCGGCGCGAAAACTCCGGCGTTCAGGCCAGAGAAGCGCCGCTCCTGGAAGTGTAGTAACATAAAGGTGGTCGGTATGTAGGCCATTAGGCAGCCGGCAATTGGATACGATTTCTGAAGCGGCCTGCGAGCAAGCGGGTGTGACGGCGCGTCGGCTTCGGCTGGGAGCGTGCGTCGGGTAAGGATGTAGGGACATGTCCCAGTTGGAACGTCAACTGCCTGATTCTGGATGTCTCTGTTCTCATGGGCGGAGAAGACGTTAAAGATGCCTCTCTGGGGAGCGCGGAATCATATCACGCGCTCTCGTCCGTGCGACCCCAGGAAAATACTTACGGCCCGTGCGCGCAGGCCACGTCGCCGCCCTGCCGCCGCAGGCATGCGTCGATCTCGAAGCCGACCGCCTGCGGTCCCGGATCCACGAAGACCATGGTCGCATCCACGCGGCTGCCGGCCGCGAGCAGGGACGTCCGCGCGACGGCAGAAGGCAGATAATCGACGGGAGGCACGTCCCGTGCGGCAATGCGATTACCGAACCTGTCCTGTAGTGTCACTCGCAAAAGCGGCAGCGGCTGTGCGCGGCTCGCGGTGTTCTTGACGCTTGCTCGCACTACGATCTGGCCAGCGGCCGCGCCGGCAGCCGATGCGCCAAGCTGACGCACGTCATACGCGTGGATGTTCCAGCGCGGAGCAAGCTTCACGCCCAGTGCCGAATAGAGCCTGCTCAGGGATCTGCCGACTGTAGGGTCGGACGCCAGGGTATCCCTATAGTGATTGACAATCTGAAGCAGCAGAAGGATCGCCAAAGCGCCTGCGCCGAGCTTCCACGCAAGACCTGCACGCGGCGGCTGCGTGGCGAGCTCGATGGCGTCAGCCGCCCCTTGATCCACGGTGTTAGTCTGCGACGCGTCGCCAGCGTCTTTCGGCAACGAGGATTCAGTGCTCTCCGACGCCGGGGCCATATTGCGTGGCGCATGCGAAGGTGGTCCCGGCGTGACGGATGTAGGTTCCGCGCGCCACTCTGTAATCGACGTCAACCCTGCTGTCGCTGACTGTGCTGGTGCCGCCGCCGCGTGCGCCGTTGCAGCTTCCGGATGCACTGGTGCCGCTGCTGGGTGCGGCGGCGCTGCCGGGTGATTTGGTGCTGGTGGCACTGCCGGATGCGGTGGCGCTGCCGGATGGAGTGATGCTGTTGGATGGCCGGACGGGGTCCCGTCTTGCGCCGGTGAGACCTCGTGCGCCTCCAGCTCGCCAGTCTCCTCCAGCGCCTCGAGCGCCGTCGGGCCGCGTACCGACGTCACCAGGATACTTGCGTCGAGCTCTACTTCGATCTCGCCGGTATCGGCGTCATCAGTAAACAATGGCGCGGGCGGTTGCGGGGGCGTGTAGGGCTGTGGCTGATCGGCAGGCGCTGGCTCGTCGACGGGCGTCGATTCTTCGATGGCCGCCGACTCCTCGGGAGGTGCAGACTCCTCGGGAGGTGCAGACTCATCGGGAGATGCGGACTCATCGAGAGGTGCAGACTCGGGCGGGGGCGCAGCGCCCGATCGCTCCTCCGAGAGCCGTGCGAGCGCATTGAATACGTTCATGCATCGCCCGCAGCGGACATAGCCCTGCGCAACACGCAGATCCGCCGCGGTAACGACCAGGGTCAGGGCGCATTTGGGACAGACCGTGAACATTCAGTCGCGTCGGCGGGTGTTCCGCCGTCCCCAGAGACAGACCCAACTCTCGCGAGCCCCGAAGGTGCAGATATCAAACCACGGCTCGTAGGCGTGTGTCACCTCGAGGACCTCGCGCTCCATCAGGCCTGAGAGGACGACGGCGCCCGTCGGCCGCAGAATGTCCGCAAAGCTGGGCGCGAGCTCGACCAACGGGCCGGAAAGAATGTTCGCAAGCAGGAGGTCCGCCCCCCGCGGTATCGTCACCGCACGGTCATGCAGGCAGACCTGGTCGGTCAGCCCGTTTGCGGCGGCGTTGTCCCGCGTCGCGATCAGGGCCTGGCTGTCGATATCGAAACAGCGCGCGCAGCGTGCCCCCAGGCGCAGCGCGGCCAGCGCCAACACACCCGAGCCGCAGCCGAAGTCGACGACCTCGGCCCCCTGCGGCGGGTGCCCATCGAGCCACTCGAGGCACATTGCCGTGGTCGGATGGGTGCCCGTGCCGAAGGCAAGTCCCGGGTCCATCATGACGACCGCAGCGCCGGGGTCTTCGACGCGCTCGTGATGCGGGCAGACCCAAAGTCTCGCCCCGAACCGCATCGCATGGAAGTCACGCAGCCACTCCCGCTCCCAGGCACGATCGGCTATCTCACGCGTCCGTAAGCGAGCCGGCTCGAGGCCGAGGGTGCGGCTCAGGGCGCCGACGACGGTGTTCGAGGCGGTGTCAGGCGCGAAAAGCGCCCTGATGCGAGCGGAGGGCCAGAGCCGGAACTCTCCCGGCGCGGGCTCGAGTACAGGTGCAGCATCGGTGTCGTCGGCATCGACGAAGGTTACCGAGCTCGCACCGCAGGCAAAGCACGCAGACTCAGCGTCCGACGCCGACATCCCGCAGAGATCCCAGCTTACCTCGAGGAAACTAGCCGTGGCGGTCTACCTCAGCCCCAGGCGCCTTTCCAGGTAATGAATATCGGTACCGCCTTTCTGGAAAGCCGCGTGATTACAGATCTCCTGGTGCAGCGGCACGTTGGTCTTGATCCCCTCGATCACCATTTCCGCCAGCGCATTCTTCATGCGGGCAATGGCCGTCTCGCGCGTATCGCCATGAGCGATGAGCTTGCCGATGAGCGAGTCGTAGTTGGGCGGAACGTGATAACCGGAATACACGTGGCTGTCGACCCGGATGCCCGGTCCGCCCGGGGCGTGCCATAGGCGAATCGGGCCGGGGGAGGGCATGAAGGTCTTGGCATCCTCGGCGTTGATGCGGCACTCGATGGCGTGGCCACGCACCTGCACGTCACTCTGCACGTAGGGCAGGCGCTCGCCGCTGGCGATCAGGAGCTGTGCCTTCACCAGATCGATGCCGGTGACCACCTCGGTGACCGGATGCTCGACCTGAATGCGCGTATTCATCTCGATGAAGTAGAACTCGGCGTCCTGGTAGAGGAACTCCAGCGTGCCGGCGCTGCGATAGCCCACCGCGCGGCAGGCCTCGACACAGCGCTCTCCCATGACCCGCCGCTGCCGTGCGGTGATGCCCGGCGCGGGAGCTTCCTCCAACACTTTCTGATGGCGGCGCTGCATGGAGCAGTCGCGCTCACCCAGATGGATCACGTTGCCGTGGTTGTCGGCCAGCACCTGAAACTCGATGTGCCGCGGCCGCTCCAGAAACTTCTCCATGTACACCTGATCGTTGCCGAAGGCTGCGCGCGCCTCTGCCCGGGTAATGCCGATGGAGTTGAGGAGTGATGCCTCGCTGTGTACGACGCGCATGCCACGTCCACCACCACCGCCGGATGCCTTGATGATCACCGGATAGCCGATGTCCCGGGCCACACGCAGATTCTCCTCCGGGTCATCACCCAAAGGCCCGTCCGACCCCGGGACGCAAGGTACCCCGTGACTCTTCATCACTCGGATGGCGGACACCTTGTCGCCCATGGTCCGAATGGTCTCGGCCCGCGGACCGACGAATACGAAGCCGCTGTTCTCCACGCGCTCCGCGAAATCCGCGTTTTCGGACAGGAATCCATAGCCGGGATGGATACCGACCGAGTCGGTGACCTCAGCGGCGCTGATGATCGCCGGCATATTGAGGTAGCTCGCTGCCGAGGGCGGCGGGCCGATGCACACCGACTCGTCCGCGAGCAACACGTGCTTCAGGCTGTAGTCGGCGGTCGAATGAACCGCGACCGTCTTGATGCCGAGCTCGCGGCAGGCACGCAGGATGCGCAGAGCAATCTCGCCGCGGTTGGCGATGACGACCTTCTCCAGCATGACGGACGGCGCTTATTCGACTACGAAGAGGGGTTGGCCGAACTCGACCGGATCGCCGTTGCGGGCCATGATGGAGGTGATCCGGCCGGCGCGATCGGCTTCGATCTGATTCATCATCTTCATGGCCTCGATGATGCAGAGGACCTGTCCGACCTTCACTTCGTCCCCGATCTCGATGAAGGGCTTGGAGCCGGGTGATGGGCTGGCATAGAACGTTCCGACCATGGGAGCGGTGATCACGTGCTCATTGGGTTTGGACTTGGCGGTGCTCTCGCCGGCGGTTGCGCCCTGACCCGTTGCCTCCGGCGCTGCCGCGAGCGGCATCGCCGCGGCGGCGCGGCCCGGATCCCACCCTGGCGGCGGCCCGAACCAGGCCTGTGCCGGCATCTGCATCACAGCGCCACCCGGGGGCATGCGGCTGATCCGCACCGCTTCCTCGCCCTCCTTGATCTCGATCTCTGCGATGCCGGATTCCTCCAGCAGCTCGATGAGCTTCTTGATTTTTCGAATGTCCATGCCGGGAATGCTCCCCCTGGTTTGTGTCGTGTTGGGTCGCGCGGTCTTGTCAGGACGAGGATGACTTGTCGGCTCGAGCCGGCGCGGCAGCGCCCGCGACATGCCGGCAGGCCGCCCGTACCGCGAGCTCATAGCTCAGTGCGCCGAAACCCGAGATCACTCCGATGGCAATGTCGGAGAAGTAGGACGTGCGTCTGAATTCCTCACGCGCCTGCGGGTTGGAGAGATGCACCTCGATCATCGGCAGCCGGGTGGCGAGCACGGCATCGCGCAGCGCGACGCTCGTATGGGTGTAGCCCCCGGGGTTGAAGATCAGGGCGCCGATCTGCTCGGCTGCCGCCTGCTGAATGCGGGCGATGAGCTCGTGCTCCGCATTGCTCTGAAAGCAGACGAGCTCGCGGCCCTCCTCGCGGGCGACCTGCACGGCCCGCCGCTCGATCGCCTCCAGAGTCTCCGCGCCATAGATCGCGGGCTCCCGGGTTCCGAGCAGATTGAGGTTGGGGCCGTTCAGCAGCAGCAGACGGTTCATTCGGCAGGTACGCGTGCTCGATCAAGCGACGCGCGAATTTACCCTAATTCCGATGAAACAGGGGCGCTTTTGTGGCGAATGCCGAGGAAAAATGCGTCCTGGTGGACCTCAGAGCCTGGCGCCGGTGGCCGCTTGGGCGCGTGTTACGGCCAATGTCGCCATACCATCCGCGATCTCCCGGCGCGCGGTGGAGAGGTCGATTCGTCCATGATCGAGGTCGCCCAGGCGATCGAGGATGAGCGCGGCCTGATCTGCACGCAACACTCCGATCTTGAGCGTGACGATGCGGCCACGAGCATCGACGAAGACGGAGAACGGGAAAACGGCCTGCAATCCGAGCGCCCGTACCGCCTTCAATCCCGGTTGCTGGCCGATGAGGAGAGGGTACTGAATGGCTGCGCGGCGTGCGTAGTCGAGCACGGCAGCACGGGAGTCCACTGCAACCCCGATAACCTGAAGCCCATCATGCGCGCCCTCCCGACTCAAGCGCTCCAGGAGCGGAGTCTCTTCCCGGCACGGGCCGCACCAGGGCGCCCAGAAATTGACCAGCAGCGGATGGCCCTGCCAATCCGTGAGGTGGCGCGTCGCGCCCTCGCGGTCCTCGAAGGCGATGTCAGGCAGCGTCTGCGGAATCATCTCCGGTGCCGCCCCGACATCGGCGGGCGTTGCCGCACCAGGAGTATCCGGAGCGTGGGTGCTCATCGCGGCCGTGCCGGCCATTTGAGCCGGGCTGGACAACGGAGCTGTCACGAGCGTCCGGCGCCCGGCGAGGTACCCATATGCGGAGAAGCCGCCGAACCCAGCCGCAATGACGACCGCTGCGGCCGGAAGCATCCGAGTCAGGAAGAGCCGCATCGAGCCTCAGGATGCAGGTTGCGAGCCGAAAGCCGCCTGCACGGCTGCCGCGAATTGCGCACCTTTCATGTAGCCCACGACCCGGTAGCGAGAGCGCTCCTGGCCATCCTTGCCGTAGAACGCGATGGTCGGCGGCCCGTATATTCCGAAACGCTTGAGCAAGGCCTGGTCGTCCGCATCGTTGGAGGTCACATCGGCGCGCAGCAGCACCGACCCCGAGAGCGCCTGCCTGACGACGGGGTCGAGGAACGTGGTCGCCTCCATCTCCTTGCAGGACGTACACCAATCCGCATAGAAGTCGACCATGACGGGCCGGCCTTGCCGCGAGGCATTGGCTACGGCCTGATCGAGGTCGGCCACGCTGTGGATGGAGGAGAAGGCCAGCGGCTGCTGCACGGCAGCCCAGCCGGGAATGGGTGCCAGCGGATCGGTGCCTCCCAGAGCGGCTCCGGTGACGAGCGAGAGGCCGTACAGCCCGGCGGCCAGCGCGCCCACCCGCAAAGGCCAGCGCGAGCTGCGGACAACGCGCGTACCGATGAACAGCACCGTGGCGGCGGTCGCTGCCGGCACCGCCCAGAGCGCTAGCGTGACCCGTGCGGGCAGCACGCGGCCGAGCATCCAGACGGCCACGCCCAGCATCACGGCGGCGAAGAGCCGCTTGATGGTATCCATCCACGGTCCGGACTTGGGCAGGAGCTTGCCCGCCGAAGTGCCGATGATCAGCAGCGGCGTGCCCGTGCCGATCGACATGGCGAACAATGCTGCGGCTCCCCGGGCCAGCTCGCCCGTCTGGCTGATCACGGCCAGGGCAGCTACCAGCGCGGGGCCTACACAGGTCGTGACGAGGAGGGCCGAGAGAGCACCCATGATGGCAACGCCGCCGAGCGTTCCGGCGGTCTGCCGGCTGCTGAGGCCGGCGATGCGGGTCTGCAGGGCGGCAGGAATCTGTAGGGTGAACAAGCCCAGCATCGACAGCGCCATGGCGACGAAGAGCGCAGCGAAGGACGCGACGATCCAGGGTCGCTCGAAGGCCGCGGCAGGAGCCTGTCCGCCCAATGCCGCGAAGGCCGTGCCGGCGACGGTATATGTAAGAGCCATGCCGAGAACGTAGGTGAGGGACAGCACGAAGGCCCGCCCTGTAGTCACCTTGTCACCCTGACCGACGATGATTGCGGAAAGGATCGGAATGGTCGGATAAACGCAGCCGGTGAAGGCCAGAAGGAGCCCGGCGCCGTAGAACACGGCGATCATGGCCCAGAGGCTCCCGGAGCGGGCAAGGTCCGTATAGCCCTGCTGATCCGGCTGAGCGCTGCTGGAGGTGCCACCGGCCGAGCTTGCCGGGGCGGCCCCGCCGGTGCCCGCGGGCAGGAGGGCAACGGTGAGAGTCTTCGTGATCGGCGGATAGCAGAGACCGGCGTCCGCGCACCCCTGGTAAGTGACCCGTAGGGGGAGGCTACGTGCGCCTGCCGCCGGCGCGCCCTTTAAGGCCACCGCGCCACTCACGGCATTACGGTAGATCTCCTCCCGGCCAAAGTACGGATCCATCTTGATCTTGCCCTGGGGCAACTGCAGCGCCCCGAGCGTGCTCCCATCGGGGGCAGTGACCTTCATCCTTTCCCGATAGAGGTAATAGCCGCCGCGGATGGTCCAGTCCAGCCGTACGGCATTGGCTCCGGCAGCGGTTGCGCTCACGTGGAAGACCTGATCCGGCGGCAGGAACTTGGGCTGCTGTGCGACCGCTGCCGCGCATAGGAACAGCAGCGCGCCGGCCCCCGCGAGAGCACGTAGGACAGCCCTCATCGCACGGCCTCCTGGAGCCAGGACAGGTAATCGGCGGAGCCGGCCGCCAGGGGCAGCGCAATGATCTCCGGAATGTCATAGGGATGGAGCGATTTCAGCCGCACTTCGAGCTCCGGATACCGGGCGCTGACGGTTTTGATGACCAGGAGCACCTCCGGTTCATCCTGAATGGCTCCCTGCCAGCGATAAGTCGAGTGTACCGGGCCTACCCGGCTCACGCAGGCGGCAAGTCCCGATTCCACGAGGTTGCGCGCAATTCTCGAGGCAGCCGCCTCATCGGGGCAGGTGGTGAGTATCACGATCGGCTCGGGAGAGGGTGCCATTGGGGGACCTCCGGCCTGGGGTCCGGCTCACCCCAATGATAGCCCTCCGCACAAAAATTCTCTGCCGGTGGACTTGAAATCCGACCATCCCCGCCTATCATTAGCAGCCGCGTGAGGAGAGTGCTAATACACTTCCCACGCCCCAATTTCCCCATAACTAGCTTTCAGGAGCGTCCACCATGAAGATCCGTCCTCTTCATGACCGCGTAATCGTCAAACGTCTGGAGGAGGAGCGTACCTCCCCCGGCGGTATCGTCATTCCCGACACCGCGGCTGAGAAGCCGGTCCAGGGAAAGATCGTCGCGGTCGGCAATGGCAAGATTCTCGAAGACGGCAAAGTCCGTCCGCTCGACATCAAGGTCGGCGACAAGATCCTTTTCGGCAAATACAGCGGCACGGAAGTCAAAGTCGACGGCGAGGAGCTGGTCGTGATGCGCGAAGAGGACGTCATGGCCGTGATCGAGAGCAAGTAAGCGAGGAGCTAAGAAAATGGCAGCCAAAGAAGTCAGATTCAGCGATGACGCTCGCTCGCGCATGTTCCGCGGCGTGAACGTCCTCGCGAACGCCGTCAAGGCGACTCTCGGCCCGAAGGGCCGCAATGCCGTGCTCGAGAAGAGCTTCGGCGCCCCGACCGTCACCAAGGATGGCGTCTCTGTCGCCAAAGAGATCGAGCTGAAGGACAAGTTCGAGAACATGGGCGCGCAGATGGTCAAGGAAGTCGCGTCCAACACCTCGGACGAGGCCGGTGACGGCACCACGACCGCGACGGTGCTCGCCCAGGCGATCATCCGCGAGGGCCTCAAGGCCGTCTCCTCCGGGCGCAATCCGATGGACATCAAGCGCGGCATCGACAAGGCGGTCATCACCGCCGTCGAGGAGCTGAAGAAGCTCTCCAAGCCCTCCAAGGACTCGAAGTCGATCGCCCAGGTCGGCACCATCTCCGCCAACGGCGATGAGTCGATCGGCAAGACGATTGCGGACGCGATGGACAAGGTCGGCCGGGAAGGCGTGATCACGGTCGAGGAAGGCTCGGGCCTGGAGAACGAGCTCGAGGTGGTCGAGGGCATGCAGTTCGACCGCGGCTACCTCTCGCCGTACTTCATCAACAATCAGCAGAGCCAGACCACGGAGCTCGAGAAGCCTGTGATCCTGCTGGTCGACAAGAAGATCTCCAACATCCGCGAGCTGCTGCCGCTGCTCGAGGGTGTCGCCAAGTCCGGCCGGCCGCTCGTGGTCGTGGCCGAGGACGTCGAGGGCGAGGCGCTCGCCACGCTGGTGGTCAACAATATCCGCGGCATCCTCAAGGTGGCAGCCGTCAAGGCCCCGGGCTTCGGCGACCGCCGCAAGGCCATGCTGCAGGACATCGCCATTCTCACCGGCGGCACCGTGATCTCCGATGAGGTCGGCCTGTCGCTCGAGAAGGCGACCCTCAACGACCTCGGCGAGGCGAAGAAGGTCGTGGTGGAGAAGGAGAACACCACGATCATCGACGGCGCCGGCAAGCAGGCCGACATCAAGGCCCGCATCGAGTCGATCCGTCAGCAGATCGAGGAAGCCACCTCCGACTACGACAAGGAGAAGCTGCAGGAGCGCGTCGCGAAGCTCTCCGGCGGTGTCGCCCTGATCAAGGTCGGCGCTGCCACCGAGGTCGAGATGAAGGAGAAGAAGGCACGCGTGGAGGATGCGCTGCATGCCACCCGCGCGGCAGTCGAGGAAGGCGTCGTTCCGGGCGGCGGTGTCGCTCTGATCCGTGCTCAGAAGGCGCTCGACAGGCTCGAGGGTGCGAACGAGGACCAGACGGTCGGAATCCGTATCCTCTCCCGCTCCATCGAGGAGCCGCTGCGCCAGATCGTGGACAACGCCGGTGAAGATGCCGCCGTGGTCCTCAACAAGATCAAAGAAGGCAAAGGCACCTACGGCTACAACGCCGCCTCCGGTGAGTTTGGTGACCTGATCGAGCAGGGCATTCTCGATCCAACCAAGGTGACGCGTCTGGCGCTGCAGAACGCCGCCTCGGTGGCGGGTCTGCTGCTGACGACGGAGGTCATGGTGGCCGAGGCTCCGAAGGATGAGGAGCACAGCCACGGGATGCCGCCGGGCGGCGGCATGGGCGGAATGGATATGTAACGCCCCCTCGAAAGAGGTATCGATTCTGAAAACATGAGCCGATAACCTGTCGGCACTGGTTAGGGAAGGCGCCCGACCCCAAAGCGGGCGCTGTCCTGAAAGACGCGGAGCAAGACCCCCTATTCCGCGCAATCCTTGAAGGCCTGCGAAAGCGGGCCTTTTTTTTTGTCTGCGTCCCTGCGGCGGCTTCTTAGATTGGCGCAAATCGCTCCCGGCGATTTGCGCGGCCAGCCCTGTGACAGGGATTCATCCCGCGGCCCAGGGAGCGGCCCTGGGTCGCTCACGCATGTGCTTTCGCACGGCGCAAGGGGTGGGGGGCAGCGCGACAGGGTGCTTCTGGGCGGGTTAGGGACTTGCTGGGGGAGGGCGCATAATCAGGGGCCTGCGCTAGGCTGTGGGAGCGTCACATGACTGTACTTTCCAGGCGTGCTGTAACGGCGGTGGCGGCGTTGGCCGCTCTGGGGCTGGGCGGCGGACTGGCGGGCTTTGCGGTCGGGCAGACGGCGACTCCCGCGCCGGTTAAAGATCGCGGGCGCGTCCTTGCCAAGGGGCCCGGCTACAGCATCGTAGCGACGTCGCCCGAGGCGAGGGCAGCGGTGGGGAACACGAAGGTCACGGACGCGCCGCTCGAAACACTGCATGATCCGATCGTCTGTCAGGGGCAGCGGGTGCTGCACATCGACAACAGAGACATCCGCTTCGATGGCAATGCCATTACCGCCGAGGATGGATGCGAGGTCCACATCACCAACAGCCGGATCAGCGCCCGCGGCATTGCGATACACGCGCACAATGCCAGCGTCCATATCGAGAACAGCGAGATCGAGGGACAGAAGGCATCGATAGATGCCGCCGGTGCGGCACAGATCTATGCGGAGGCATCCACCTTCAGAGGTGCTGCCCGCCGGCTGGGCCAGGCTGCGATCCACGATCTCGGCAACAACAGTTGGCTATAGGCATTGGCGGGTTCCTCAATTGATTGACGGCTTCGCTGCCAGCGCGGAGCTTCTCGCTCATCTACAAAGGCAACGGGACGCGCTCGAGTCCGCCTCCCCCGGCCGGCTGGACTCGCTCCCGCCTCCCATTCGCGAGTCGCTGCCGCGCGTCTTCGCAGCCAGTGACTTCGTCGCGCAGGCCTGCGCGCGTGACGGCGACCTGCTGCCCGACCTGATCGGGCGTTTTGGTCTGGCGCAGCGCTCGGAGCCGGGCGGCTATGCGGCTCGTGCGCACGCTGCAAGCGCCGCTTCCGCCTCCGACGTCCTCGCCGCCCTCAGACTCTGGCGCCGACGGGAGATGGTGCGAATCGCATGGCGGGCCTTGGCCGGCTGGGCGGAAGTCGAGGAGACGCTCGCGGACCTTTCCGACTTCGCCGATGCAGCCATCGCGGTGGCAGCGGAGCAAGCCCGGCAGGCTCTCGTGGCCCGCTACGGTGAGCCCCGATCGGCGTTGGGAGCGCCCCAGCCGCTGGTGATCGTTGCCATGGGCAAGCTCGGCGGCCGCGAGCTCAATTTCTCCTCTGACGTCGATCTGATGCTCCTCTTCCCCGAGCACGGCGAGACCGATGGCCCGCGCCCGATCGCCAATGAGGAGTTCTTCACGCGCCTCGGGCAGGGCCTGATCAGGCTGTTGGAGACACCGACCCCGGACGGCTTTGTGCTTCGGGTCGACATGCGGCTGCGCCCCTTCGGTGACAGTGGCCCGCTGGTCACGAGCTTCGCCTCGCTGGAGGACTACCTGCCGCTGCATGGCCGTGACTGGGAGCGCTATGCCTACGTCAAGGCGCGGCCCGTTACCGCCCAGGAGCGGTATGCCGAGATCCGCGCCTCGGCGCTCGGCCCGTTCGTCTACCGCCGCTATCTCGACTACGGCGTGTTCGAGAGCCTGCGGGAGATGAAGGCGCTCATCGGGCGGGAGGTCGAGCGGCGCGAGCTCGCGGGCCACATCAAGCTCGGTCCGGGCGGGATTCGTGAGATCGAGTTCATCGCTCAGGCCTACCAGCTCATTCGCGGTGGCCGTGAGCGCCGCTTGCAGACGACTTCGCTGCTCCAGGCACTGGCGACATTCGGGGAGCTACAGCTCATGCCGAGTGAGGCAGTCGCTGAGCTGCGCGCGGCGTATCTGTATCTGAGGCGGCTGGAGAACTGCCTGCAGATGCTGGCCGATCGTCAGATTCACCAGCTCCCCGCCGACGCGCCTTCGCAGGAGCGCATCGCGCTTGCGATGGGTGCGCCGGGGTGGGAGGCGCTGCTGGCGCAGCTCAGTCGCCATCAGGCTTCAGTGAGTGGTCATTTCGAGCGGTTCGTTTTCGCTGCGGGCGGGCGACCGAGCGGCACCGCGGTCATCGATCTCGGGAGGTTCTGGGAGAGCCAGGCGGAGGGTGCGGCCATCGCGGAGTCGCTCGGCCGTGCCGGCTTCGCCGACCCGACTCAGGCGACACAGATGTTGTTGGCGCTGCGGGCCTCGAGCCTGGTGCGCAAGCTCGATGAACCGGGAAGGCAGCGTCTGCAGGCGCTGCTGCCGCCGCTGCTCACCGACATTGGCACGGCTCCCCTGGAGGCTGCCGAGCAGCTCGCCGTGCTGCGCCGGATCGTCTCCATCCTCGAAGCCACGGGCAAGCGCTCGGCGTATTTCGCGCTGCTGCGCGAGAGTCAAGCCGCGCGCTCGCGGCTCATCGAGATCTGCCGTCACGGCGAGTTTCTGGTCCGACAGATCGCCTCCTACCCGCTGCTGCTCGATGAGCTGGTCGATGAGCGGCTACTGTCGACGCTTCCGGGGCGTGAGGCGCTAGCCCGCGAGCTGCAGGCCGCCATGCTGCAGCGCGACGACGAGGATCCCGAGCATCAGGTCGAGGCCCTCTGCCACTTCCAACGCGCGGCCGTCTTCCGGATCGCGGTTGCGGACCTGACGGGACGGCTACCGGTCATGCGGGTGAGTGACCGGCTCACCGAGATCGCCGAGCTCATCATCGCGCGCGCGATCGAGCTCGCGTGGCAGCAGATCACCGCGCAATTCGGAATACCGCGCTGCGGCGAGGGCGGCGAGCGCCGGGCGGTGAGCATCTGTGCGGTAGGTTACGGCAAGCTCGGTGGCCTCGAGCTCGGCTACGCATCGGACCTCGACCTCGTGTTTCTGCACGACTCACGCGGGGAGCGTCAGGAGACCGATGCCGCCCGTCCCATCGACAACGCAGTCTTCTTCGTGCGGCTCGCGCAACGGCTGGTGCACTTGCTCACCATGCACTCTGCGGCGGGCCGGCTCTATGAGGTGGATGTGCGGCTGCGGCCGAGCGGCAAGGGGGGATTCCTGGTCACGCAGATCGACGCATTTGCCGAATATCAGCGGCGGGAGGCTTGGACCTGGGAGCACCAGGCTCTGCTGCATGCGCGCGCGGTCGCCGGCGCACCGGCGCTGTGCGCCGAGTTCGAGCGTACGCGACTCGACGTGCTCCGCTCTGCAGTGCGGCGCGAAACTCTGCGCGATGAGGTGCGAGCCATGCGCGAGCGCATGCGCCGTGAGCTCTCCAAGGGCGGCGGCGGCAGGATCGATCTCAAGCAGGATGCCGGCGGTATCGCCGATATCGAGTTCCTGGCGCAATACTGGGCGCTGGAATGGGCGCGGGACTTCCCGCCGGTGGCGATGTTCTCCGACACCATTCGCCAGCTCGAGTCCGTCGCCTCGGGTGATCTCGTGCCGCAGGCGACCGTCGATGTCCTCACGGCAGCCTACCGTGCATATCGGACGCGGACGCATCACCTTTCCCTCGCTGGTGAGGCAGGCTTGGTTGCTGCGGAAGAATTCGTTGCCGAGCGCGCAGCGGTCCAGTCGGTATGGGATGAGGTGATGGCACGGGTGGACTCGGTATAATGACGGGATGGCCGCGCAACCCAAAGCACTCATCCAGCCGAACGCGCAGAACCAGTACGAGGTGACGCCCGAGGATCTGCCGCTCGCCTGCCCGATGCCGCAGATGTATCTGTGGAACTCCCATCCCCGGGTCTACCTGCCCATCGAGAACACCGGCTGGGCCAAATGCCCTTATTGCAGCGCCGAGTACACTCTGCGGAGGTAGTTGTTTATTGGCTAAAGTCGCCTGCGGCGCTGTTAGCGGCCAGCCCATTGACAGGGATTCCCCGCGCGGCCCAGGGAGCGGCCCTGGGCCGCTCACTCATTTGCTTTCGGACGCTGCCACTCGCTGTCTAGGAGCGAGTCGATGAGCAGCATGAGCTTCTCCAGCGCGCCGCGATTGCGATCGATGACTGCGCGGCCGCGCTTGCCCATTTCCGCCCGCAACGACTGATTCGACAGCAGCTCGGTCACTCGCGAGCCGAGCGCGACGCCATCGCGCACGATCTCGGCGGCGCCGCACTCGAGCAGCAGCCTGGCGACGTCTTCGCCGTTGGAATTGTTGGGTCCGGTCAGGACGGGGAGTCCGAGGGCGGCCGGCTCCAACAGATTGTGGCCACCAATGGGAGCGAGACTGCCGCCTACGAAGGCGACGTCCGCGGCGGCATAGAAATAGAGCAGCTCCCCCAGAGTATCGAGCAGGAGCACGCTGGCCTCTTTCTGCGGGGCGCGCTCCGAGCCCGACTCCGAGCGCCTCATGAAAAGGATGCCTTGGCGCTCGAGTGAGGCGGCCACCTCACCGAAGCGGTCGGGATGGCGGGGGGCGAGCACCAGCAGGGTGCCGGCATGCACTTCGCGGATGCGCCCGTGGGCCTCGAGCACCGCCTCCTCTTCCGCTCCGCCGTGGGTGCTGCCTGCCACCCACACGGTACGATGGCCGGCATATTGCGCCCGCAGGGCCGTACCGCGCTCGAGGGTGTCGGGAGGCAACGTGAAATCGAACTTGAGATTGCCCGTGATGTACGTGCGATCTGCCGGCGCGCCGAGAGCGCGGAAGCGCTCGGCATCTCCTTCCCCCTGAGCGGCGACCACGACGCCTCCCGCGACGGTCTCCTTGAACAAGGCGCCGAGATGCCGGTAGCGATCGGTGGAACGGCGTGACAGGCGTGCGCTGGCGATGACCAGCGGGATGCGGCGAAGGCGGCACTGCCGATAGAGATTCGGCCAGAGCTCGGTCTCCATGATGACCGCCAGCCTGGGGCGGGCGCGGTCGAGAAAGCGGCGAACCGACCCCGGCAGATCGAATGGCAGATAACGGACGTCAGCGACCTCGCGGAACAATGCGCGGGCGCGGGCGGCACCGGTCGGAGTGAACGTGGTCACCAGCACCGGCGTTTGCGGATACCGACTTCGCAGCGCCGTGACGAGCGGCGCAGCAGCTTGTACCTCTCC